>JAILQO010000015.1 GCA_024698925.1 Bacteroidaceae bacterium
ATCCAAGCCAAAACCGTAAAATCCGTACCATCCGTAGTTGTTTTTATATTCCCACGCGGCCTACCGCGTGGTCTTGTTACCCAGCATGTCATAGAGCACCGTCGATCAACTTTCGACGATGCAAAGGTAGGGCACAAAAAAACGCTCCAGAAGCTCTGGAACGTTTTGGGAATGATTTGGGAACGTTTTGGGAACGTTTTGGGAATGGCTAGGCTAAGAATTCTGCATTTTCTCCAATTCTTGCGCCAACGCATGCACGACCACCTTGCACTCTGCGAGGGTCGATTCATATCCGCGGCTGACCTTCACCGCGTCCAACTGCCGCGCATCCTGCGCCATAAACGACAGCGTTACGAATTTGCGGATGTTCTCATAGCAGCATTCCGGGTTCAGCGGCTTCGTGAACGGTAGCGTCGCTATCCGCTCGCAGAAATCCGAGCCTTTCACGGGGAAGTTGCAGGCCCAGCGCAGATACCAGTACACGCCCGCCCATTTCTGCTTGGTGTCCAGCGGCTTGCCCTCGTCCCTTTATGTCTATGTCATTGAAAATGATTTTGGTTGAACAATAATATGGTTGGCCCATCACGGCATTATGCCATTTCATGGGCGTAGTTCTGGTAATTACCAAGAATCTGCTCGATATGGATGACTTCGGGGCAAGAGTCCCAAGTCACGCCACCACCCATGAGATACCAATTGGGACGCTCTTTAAGGGGCACTTTCTTCATGCTTGGGAACGCAGAGATGGGCATGACGATAGAACGTCCGTCTTGCAAGTCCACCTGGAACTTGCCACGTTTGGGGAAGGACAGCGATTTGATTCGCGGTGTCACATTCCAATATCCTTCTGTCGTAAACATAACCTTATTTCTTTACTTTAATGATTCTAATAGTTTTACCGCTCTTGAACAGCGTCCATTGACGCATAAGTTGTTCTCGATAGTCTGTCGTTATTTTAAAGACCTCTTTCAGTTGTGCGTCTGTGAGATCGCCTTGTTTTGCGACCTCCACATTAGGCTCAAGCCAGATCTTGCAAAGGTTTTCCATTCCACGCTTGCCCACATGGACGTGAGCTCGATTCTCATTGAAATCTGTATTGTAGAACAGAAAATTCCATATTATCTTGGCAGATATATAGAGCAATATCTTTGGCATAAATCCGGTCTTACTGATTGTTTCACGCCGCAAATATAGCGATTAATCCCGTTCGCACAAAAGAAAAACTCGAAAAAGTTTGGAGAATAGGTGATGACATAACAGATTATGAAAGGTGTGGGATTTTTTCACCGCATTTTATGTGTTTTTTTCAGAAAATAGATTGTAATTGGAAGAAATGGTGTACCTTTGTCGCGGAAGAAGTACAAATGAATGATTCAACTGATTAAATCATAGTACAATGAAAACGAAAAGATTGTGTCAATGGGCGATGGCAGCCGCCCTGGTGATGTGCCTGCCAATGTGTATGACGTCGTGCAACAGCAGCGACGACGAGACCCCGACAATCACGACCAGCGGTAGCGCCGTCATCGGCATCAGCACAGCGACGCTCTTCGACAAGTTGGGCATCACCGATCTCATCACCGAGAGACTGGCCGAAGGGGATTTGAGGGTCACGGACTCCGTACTGGTGTACAACCCGCAGGGGGCGCTCGTAGCCCGACTGGGTGCAGAAGCTACCACGCTGAAGAATGTAACCGTCAGCCTGAGCGACCTGCCGCAGGGAACCTATACCATCGTAGCCTGGCAGACGACCAGCAATGGGCCAGAGCCGTTCTGGCAGCTGATGGGTGCCGACCAGCTGGCCACAGTCCGTCTGATACAAACCTATCCGTCTTCAATGGGCTATAGTCGGGCCATCGGTATGTTCACCACGACGGTCACCATCGGGAGCGAGGCGGCTACCGTCAATGCTGAAATGGCGCCGATGGGCAGTATTGTCGATATCTGCATGGACGGCTTCACGGACGCGTGTGACTATAGATATGTCAGTTTGGCTTTGGGGGACGAAGAGCCAGGCGTAGATGGCTTCTATCTTGATCCTGCCCGCAGCGGTGGAGACCGATGGGTACTTTCCACCGATCGGAAAGATGCCGACCGTCCCATTGGAGGTGTGCTCCCCTCATCGTCATCGCCTGTTGAGAGCAAGGTCTTCACCCTCAGTCACGGCGAGAACAAAGTCTTTACGTTGCGCGCTACCGATAAGACCACCAGGGAGTCTGAAATCATCATCAGGGCTAAGTTCACCATGGAGCCCGGCACCGTTGCCACCTTCTACTTTGACTTCAACAAGCTCAACTACCAACCGTCATACTGCGGCCTGACGAAGGATTTCGCCGCATGGAAGGCTGAACGTGATCAAACAGGGCTACGAACCTATGGGAGCCATCGCATGGCCTGATGATCCGGAAACCTATTATCCCATCTTCCTCTCTGCCGACGGCCAGACGGAAGTCACCATTGAACCATTCCAGCAGGGGGGCTGGCAGATCTACTATCAACCGACCGACCCAGATGACCTGCCCCTCATCGTTCCAGCCTTTGGCTAAAGGAATGATGATTGATGATTGAAGAAATAAAAAAAGCCGGGCCCTGCGCAACGCGGGGTCCGGATTTCTTTATGACTTTCCTAACAGCTTAGAGGTCGTAGGTAATCATTGTCATGGAGTAGGGCTGGAGGTCGGCGGTGAACTTCTTCTGGGCCTTGATGGTCTCCGTGACAGGAGCGATTGGCTGCTGGTCGAAGTTGTTCTCATCGTCGGGGTTGCCGCTGAGGACAGTCTTCACGGCTGTCTTCTTGATGCCAAAGCGCGAGAGATTAACGGTGGCCTTCTTGGCCTCGGCTGAGGCGTTGCAGAGCTTGACATAGAGCTTGCGGGTCTTCACGTTGAGGATCACGCTCTGGCCGTAGTGCACGCCTTCCTGCGGCTGCTGCACGCCAGCGGCATCGCCCTCGAAGCGGACGCAGTTGCCATAGTAGTACTGACCGGAGCTCTGACCGAACATCTGCTGCACGTAGTAGCTGCAGGTGAGGAAAGGACGCTCGTTGTCAAAGTAGATGAGGTCGGGGTTCCAGTTGGTGGCGTTCTTGCGGGCGAAGAGGGGTGCGTAGCTGGTCATAGCCACGACGTCGCCGTTACGCTCTACATGGAGCAGGTACAGGCCCTCGGCCAGCGCGTCGATGAGCTTCTTGTCCTTGGCAGCATACTCGCCGAGATAGACCTTCGTCTGGCGGTCGCGGGGATAGCTGTCATACTGACGGCTGCGGAGGAAGTAGTCGCGCGGCTCGTAGTAGTGCTCATCCAGAATGGGAACGTTCAGCGCCTCGGCCAGCTTCCAGCCGTTGTCGAAGTCGGGGTTGCCGGCATGCGAGCCAGGACCTGCGGTGCCCACGATGACAATCTCGGGATGGGCGGCACGCACCTTATTATATATATAGGTGAAGCGCTCGTTGAACTCAGGCGTGATCTTCTCCTCGTTGCCGAGGCCCAGGTACTTGAGGTTGAAGGGCGCGGGGTGGCCGGCATCAGCACGCATCTTGGCCCACTTGGAGGTAGCGGGGTCGCCGTTGGCCCATTCGATGAGGTCCAGCGCCTCGCTGACCCACTCGTCCATCTCGCTCATGGGCACGACATCCTGTGCCTGACCCTTCATGCCCCAACCGCCGTTGGTTCCTTGACAGCTGACGCCGCAGGGCAGGATGGGTAGGGGCTCCATACCGAGATCCTCGCAGAACTGGAAGTACTCAAAGTAGCCGAGGCCCATGGACTGGTGGTAGCCCCATGTGTTCTTGAGGCTGCGGCGCTGCTCCTTGGGGCCGATGGTGTTCTTCCAGCGGTAGGTGTTCCAGAAGCCGTCGCCACCGCCGTGGACAACGCAGCCACCGGGGAAGCGCATGAACTTAGGTTGCAGGTCGGCGAGCGCTTGAGCGAGGTCCTTGCGGAGGCCGTGACCCTTGTAGGTATCCTCGGGCATGAGGGACACCTCGTCGATGTCCATCGCGCCTTTCTCCAAAGCCAGCACCTGAAGGACGGCATTCTTGCAGTCGGCAGCGGGCGTGAGTACAGCCTCGACCTTCTGCCAGGCGGCAGCGCCTACGGTCAGCGTAGCCTCAGCCAGCAGTTTCGGGCTCTTGCCCCACCCCTGCGGCTCAGCGAGCACCACACGAAGGGGCTTGGCTGCGCCCTCGACATTGCGCACGAAAGCGGAAAAGTTATACTTGGCACCAGCCTTGACCGAGAAGCCGTCGAAGCCGTCGTTCTGCAGGCCGACACCCGTCCAGCCGTCGAAGTCATAATAGTGGCCTACGCGCTCGATGTAGATGCGCATGTAGGTGGGGTTATTGGCATTAAGGGTGTTGTCCATGCGGGGTTCCATGCGGCCGAGGGAATGGCCGGGACGCTGGAGGCGCCAGGCGGTACCGGGGCCCCAACCATCGTGTTCCGTGGGGTTGAATTCGAAGGAGCCGTTCTGCACCAGCTCTGCATAGAGGCCACCATCGGCCGCGCTGCTGATATCCTCGAAGAAGATACCGATGAGTTCGTCACTAATAGCCTTGCCGCCGGCCGGAGCCTTCATGGGGCGCTGTGCGGAGAGTCCCAAGGCTGCAGCCAGGAGAGTCGCGCTGAGAGTCAAACGTAGTGTCATACGAAAAAACTTGTTTGTAGATTATTTGTGATTGTTAGTAGTTTCGTTGCTAAAATGATGCGTGCAAAGATACGAAGAAAAGTGAAAAGGGAGAAATGAAAAGCGAAAAATTAAAAGCGAAAGCGGAAAATGAGCAGGGAATGGAATAAAAATGAGACATGAAAAGTTAAAAAATAAAGATGAAGCACAAAAAAGGCGCACTCGGAGGGCGCGCGAATCATAAATTTTGACTACCTTTGCAGCCGTTCAAACCATCCTTTATCCATAAATGGACGATTATCATCAACGTAACACTGAGTAAGGGACTGAGGTTCGCACAACAATTGCGGGTCTCAAGGTGCCCGCTAAACCCTTAGGCGGCCTGCGCGCCACCTGCAAATGCCTTTTAAGCGCTATGCGAACCTACTGGAACACAAATCATGGACTCCACACGCTGGACCAATGGCAACCCAACTGCTGGGTGCAAGTAACATGCCCTACTGCTGACGATGCAGCTTTCTTGCAGAAAGAGCTGGGCATCCCCGACTACTTCCTCGATGACATTGCCGACACGGAAGAACGTGCCCGCTACGACTACGATGACGGTTGGATACTGATCATCCTGCGCATCCCCTTCGTGAAGGAGGTAAAATCGCGCACACCGTTCACCACTATTCCCTTGGGTATCATCCTCAAGGGCGATGTCTGTATCACGGTCTGCAACTTCGAGACGAACCTGATGATAGACTTTGTCAGCTACCAGCAGAAGCGCGGCGTAGGCTTCACGGACTCCGTGGATCTGGTGTTCCGCCTGTTCCTGAGCACAGCGGTATGGTTCCTGAAACGGCTGAAGCAGATCAACGCCCGCATCGAGGCTGCCAAGCAGCACCTGGACCGCAAGGTGGATAATGCCGACCTCATCGCGCTCTCACGCCTGCAGGACTCGCTGACCTACTTTGCCACCTCTATCCGAGGCAACGAGACGCTGCTCTCCAAGCTGAAGTTCAAGCTGCCCGTTGACGAGTTGGACGCAGACCTCATCGAGGACGTCAGCATCGAGATGAACCAGGCACGCGAGACCACCGGTATCTACTCCAACATCCTGGAATCCACGATGGACACCTACGCGAATATTATCAATAATAACATGTCCACGGTGATGAAGACGCTGACGCTCGTGTCCATGTTCCTGATGGTACCCACGTTGGTGGCGAGCCTGTTCGGTATGAACCTGCTGAACGGTATGGAAACGCAGCCTTGGGGATTTGTGCTCGCGCTACTGATGTCCGTCGTCCTGACCCTCCTTTTCTGGTGGTACGCCAAGCGTAAATCGTGGATTTAAGCCCTTTAGGGAGGCCTAAACACAAGAAAATAGCGATATTTCTTGGTCAATCGAAGATTTTTACGTTTATTTGCAGGCCCTTTGGGGCTCAAATATCTATTATAGCTACTAAATCGTAAGCAAATGAGTGAAACCAACAAGCTGCAGCCTACCCCCGAAGTGGAGGCCGCAGAAGCACAGCAGGAGTCTGCGCCCGTTGAAGAGACGCAGAACGTAGAGAACCTATCACAGGAAGCTGCCGCAGAGGAGACTGCCACTGAAGAAGCCGTCGCCCAGGAAGCTGCCGCAGAAGAAACCGTCACTGAGGAAGCTGCCTCAGAGCGCACCATCTATGAGACCAAGGAACAGGTCGTAGATCGCCTGAAGGAAATTCAGGAGGAGAATACGGGCGGCGACAAGAACGAGCTTGACCTCTTGAAGCAAGTCTTCTACAAGTTACATCGCGCCGCACAGCTGGCTGCACGCAACGCCTTCATCGAAGAGGGCGGTGCACCCGAGGACTGGCGCGCAGAAATCGACGGTGCCGAGGAGAACTTCAAGGCCATCATGGCCAACATCCGTCAGCGTCGCGCTGAGATGGCCGAGGAAGCCGAGAAGCAGAAGGCCGAGAACCTGGAGAAGAAGCAGGCTATCATTGAGCGCATCAAGGAGCTGGCCACCTCGCCGGAAGAGGCGAATGCACACTTCGACGAGTTCAAGCAGCTGCAGGCACAATGGCGCGAGCTCGGTGCTGTTCCCGCAGAGAAGGCTACGGAGACGTGGAAGAACTATCAGCTCTATGTGGAGCAGTTCTACGACCTCCTGAAGCTCAACAGCGAGGCACGTGAATATGACTTCAAGAAGAACCTCAGCGCCAAGGAGCGCCTCATCGAGCTGGCCGAGAAACTGGCCGACGAAGAGGATGTCATCCAGGCATTCAACAAGCTGCAGGGTCTTCACGCCGAATACAAGGAAATCGGTCCCGTGGCCAAGGAGCTGCGCGATCAGGTGTGGGAGCGCTTCAAGGCTGCCAGCACCGTCATCAACAAACGTCATCAGGAACACTTCGAGGCCATCAAGGCACGCGAGGAGGAGAACCTGCAGAAGAAGACGGCCCTCTGCGAGAAGGTAGAGGACATCAAGATTGACGAAATCACCTCCTTCAACCAATGGGAGGAGAAGACCAAGGAGGTCATTGAGCTGCAAGCCGAATGGAAGACCATCGGCTACGCCAGCCACAAGCATAACAATGTAATCTTTGACCGCTTCCGTGCGGCCTGTGACCAGTTCTTCACCGCCAAGGCTGAGTTCTACAAGACCATCAAGGACGAGCAGAACGAGAACCTGGATGCCAAGCGCAAGCTCGTAGAGGAAGCCGAGAAGCTGCAGGAGAGCACTGAGTGGCGCAAGACCACCGACCGCCTCATCGAGCTGCAGAAGCAATGGAAGACCATCGGCACAGTACCCCGCAAGTACAGTGAGCAGCTGTGGAAGCGCTTCACGACCGCTTGCGACAAGTTCTTCGAGGCCAAGAATGCGGCTACGGCCGACCAGCGCGCCGAGGAGACCGCAAACCTGCAGGCCAAGAAGGATGTCATTGAGCAGCTGAAGGCCCTTGCCGCCGATGCCGCCAACGCTACGTTAGATAAGGTACGCGAACTGCAGGCCCAATGGAACGAAATCGGACACGTGCCCTTCCGCGACAAGGACAAGCTCTACAAGGAGTACCGCGCTGTGGCCGACGAGCTGTACAAGCAGTTCGGCGCCAGTCAGGCACGCCGCCGTCTGGAAGGCTTCCAGAAGAGTGTGCGGCAGGCTGTAGCCAAGGGCGAGAGCACGCTGAGCCGCGAGCGCGAGCGTCTGCTCCGCGTCTATGAGACCCGCAAGGCTGAGATACAGACCTACGAGAACAATCTCACCTTCCTCAACGCCAAGTCCAAGAGCGGAAACAGCCTCGTGGCTGAGATGAACCGCAAGGTGGAGAAACTGCGCGAGGAGCTGGATCTGCTCTCATCCAAGATCAAGGCCATCGAGACCGAGATGCGCGCCCCCAAGGCCGAAGCAGCTCCCAAGACAGAGGCTGAGGCACCCGCAGAAGCCGAGCCGCAGGCAGAGGAGTAAATCCCAAACTGAAGCGTAAATCCCAAGCTGAAGAGCAGGTTCAAAAACCTCTCCATACAATAAATCCCGCAAGCCATACGGTTTGCGGGATTTATTTATTGTTTATGTGCTCCGTCCTTAGCAACGGTTGCCCTGCGTAACCATCTCGCGGATACCCTCGGTGAACTGCTTGTCGTTCTTGAGGTCCTCGATGTTCAGGTGCATGCGGTAACGCCAATAGTGGTGTGGGTTGGCTGGAATATTGATGCGCTCGGCATTGGCATCCTTCAGGCGCAAATGCTCATCGGTGGCAAGCCAGTCCTGCAGGGCGATGACGCATACCATAGAAGGACAATCGAGGTGGCGCCGGATGATATGCCGAGCAAGGTCGCCAGGAAGGGGATGTGGTGCTGTGCCCTCGAAGCCAAGGATAGAGGTGTAGTAGTCCTGCGTGCGTTCATAGTTCTCGTCCCACCACATGCGCAGGGTGGGGGTGTCATGACTGCTGATGGTGGCAACACTACGACGTGGGTTGCGCTCTACGTGTCCGAAACGTACCCAAGGCTCCTTCGGCATCGACTCCAGTTCCAGGCTGAGGATATCCAGTTCGTCCATGACCCACTGCACACAGGCAGGTACCATGCCAAGGTCCTCGGCACAGCAGAGCATACGTGTGGCACGTACCAACTTAGGCAGTTTCTGCATGGCTTCTTCGTACCAGAACTGGTTGTTCCGGTGGTAGAAGTATTGCTCATAGAGAGCATCGAATGCATGTTTTTCCTGCTCGGAAAGAGCTGCATAGCACTCGGTCTTCTGACCCGAGATACGGGGATGGAACATTTCTGGGTTCTTATGGTCGCGGAGGAAGAGCCAGTCAGTAGATATGGCTGATTTCGCAGACATCTCTTTTTTGATTATTGGTGCCACTGTTCGCTTCAGTGTCTCGTGGCTGATGCCATAGCCGTATATCTCGTCGCGGTTAAGTGCGAGGGCAGGGGAGAACTGTCCGAGCAGGCCACTCTTGACAGGCATGGGTATTTCCCAAATGCGGAAGAAACCCAGCACGTGGTCAATACGGTAGGCATCGAAATAGCGTGCCATGTTGCGGAAACGACGTTCCCACCATTGGCAACCATCGCGCAACATCTCTTCCCAATTATAGGTGGGGAAACCCCAGTTCTGTCCGTCCTCCGCGAAATCATCTGGCGGTGCCCCGGCTTGACCATTGAGGTTGAAGTAGCGTGGCTCCTGCCAGACATCACAACCGTAGCGGGCCACACCAATAGGAATGTCTCCTTTCAGGATGACGCCCTTGGAACGGGCATAGGCGTGGACGTTGCTGAGTTGCTGCGAAAGGATGAACTGCACGAAATACCAGAACGGCACTCCTTCCTCTGTGCCCTGACCGGATGTAGGGCTATACTGCCGACAGCCTTCGGGCCATTGACTGAAGTCACCTGTGCCGTAGGTGTCGCGCAGGGTGCAGTACTGGGCGTAGGGCACCAACCAATTCTGGTTCTCATCGAAGAATGTCTTGAATTCGGTTGTTGCCAATATCTTCTTTCCTTCCTGTTCAAAAAGCAACTGGAGGTATTCCAGTTTGGCCGCATTGACGCGTTCGTAGTCTATCTGCTGGAGACCATTGAGTTCCAGACGCAGAGCCTCGAAGCGCTCGCGGTCGGTCTTCTTCTTCAGCTTGGGCAGCGCGTTGAGTTCTACGTATTGCGGATGGAGGGCAAAGACGCTGATGCACGAATAAGGATAGGAATCGCCCCAAGTGTGGCTGCTGGTGGTGTCGTTGATGGGCAGGATCTGCAGCAGTCGTTGTCCGGTGGCTGCAATCCAGTCTACCATCATGCGAAGATCACCGAAGTCACCCACGCCGAAGCTGCGACGCGAGCGGAGTGAGAAGACGGGAATCAGGGTTCCGGCAACGCGGAAATCCTCTGGCGCATCCATCCAA
>JAILQO010000067.1 GCA_024698925.1 Bacteroidaceae bacterium
CATTGCTGCCTCACGAGGCAGCGATACCGTGCTGATCTGCATCACGGGCATTCACGGCAACTTCTACAGCAATCCGTTCTATTATAATATCGGTGACACGCTGACGGCGGCTGGCATCGACTTCATCTATGCCCAGACGAATGATGCTTTCGGGGCTATCCGAACCACGAACACGCATACTGGGCGTGATGAGATTATCGGGTCATGGAACGAACGGTTTGCGCTGGCCGATGAGGACGTTGCTGCCTATCTGGACTATGCCGAAAAGCAAGGTTACAAGCATGTCATATTGGCGGGTCACTCGCTTGGGGCGAATAAGGTCATCTACTATCTCTCGCACCATCTTGACCAGCGTGTGGAGCATTTCCTTCTGCTGAGTCCTGCCAACCTCGACTACATGACTGCCAGCGTGACACCTCAACAGCGTGACATCATCCGTCAACTCTATGAGCGTGGAGATGCCGACAAGATGCTGCCGTTCCTGCTGATGGGCTGGGTGGAGTGTACCGTGGGGACAGCCTACGACTGGACGTGGAGCGGACTCTTAAGCAATGTGCATACGCAGCCTGACGGGGACTTCCATCAAGTTTCCAGGATAACACATACGGGTGCTCTGCTTATCGGCACCTACGACAACTTTACCGATGGCGACCCGTCGGGCTTCCTATGCAACATCAACGCTCACATGCCGACAGCCAGCGAGAACCGCCTGCTCTTCATCGAGCGAACAGGCCACACCTATCAGCAAAAACAGCAGGAACTGGCCGACAAGATTCTGCAACTGATTAAAGATTGGAGAAAGGAGTAATAACGATGCCATTTATCATTTCAAGAACTAACCGCAGCATCAGCCGCGAACAGGAACAACAGTTGAAAACCCGCCTCGGCAAAGCCATCTGCCTGGTGCCGGGCAAGAGCGAACAGTATCTGATGCTGGGTTTTGAGGATAATTGCCGCCTCTGGCTTCGCGGTGATGACAGTCAGCCGATGGCCTATGTCGAAGCAGCCATTTGGGGCAACGAGGCTCATCTGGGCTACGATGCGTTTACTGCTGAGGTGACCCGCATCTTCCACGATGTACTGGGCATCAGACCCGATTGTATCTATATCCGCTACAGCGACATTCCCGATTGGGGAGTGGCTGGTCACAACTTTGATAGGAATAAATATTTATAGGATATGAACAAGATAACACTGACCACATTTACCGACCCGATGATGGGGCTGTCGTACGAGTGTGAACCCATCTTCCGCAAGTTGGAGACCCACTTTGCAGGGCAGATAGAGTTTAGGTATTCCATGGGCTTGCTCGTTCGCAATGTCTATGAGTTGTGCGATTGTAACGAGTTGGCACAGAGTCCGGCACTCGGACTTCACCGCTACAATGCCCGCCTCGCCAAGATATACGAGAACGAGGAGCAAATCAGCGGTATGCCGATCAACATGGACGGCTTCTGCCTTTTCTCTACAGAACAAACATCTTCGCTGCCACTCAATCTGGCTTACAAGGCCGCAGAATTGACAGCTCCTAAACTGGCAGACCGATTCCTCTATAACCTTCGCTATGCCACCATCGTAGAGACCCGTCCCACCACGAAACTCGAAGAAATCCTAAAGGTGGTTCGTCTGACGGGCATTGACGAGAAGCTTTTCCTTCAGCATTATCAAGACAGCAGTGCGGAAACGGCTCTTGACGGTGACCTCACCCATATGCACGCTCTGGGCATCCATACGTTGCCTGCCTATCTGCTGGAGTACGATGGTAAGCAGATGCTGATAAAACACCTTATCGGCTACGATGCCTTTGTAGATGCCACCAGGGAACTGACTGATGGTCGCATTCATCCGCAACCTGTCGAGCAGTCACTGCAGTCCGTCCGTCAGTTGCTGGAGCAACATCCCCTTATTTCGCCCATCGAATTGCGTGAGGCTTTCGATTTCAACACTACAGATGACGTGCGACAGTTTATCCAGCCGATGGTGGACAGCGGCGAGGTGAGCATCCGTGATGTCAAGCGTGGCTGGTTCATTGTAAAAGAGAAAGGAACAATATGAAAACGCTATTTGATACTACGACATTGGGGAAGCGGACGCTGAAGAATCGCATCTGGCGTTCGGCAACATGGCTCGCCCTTGCTGATGCGGAGGGAAATGTGACGGATGAGATTGTCAAGACGTATGAAGAACTGGCCAAGGGTGGTGCAGCGATGATTGTGACAGGACTGACATCCATCGTGGAGCATGATGCGGAGATTGGCGGTGGAGCCAAATTCTATGATGACCGATTTATAGAGGGCCACAAACGACTAACTGATGCCGTACATAAACATGGGGCATTGGTGATGATGCAGACG
>JAILQO010000012.1 GCA_024698925.1 Bacteroidaceae bacterium
CAAAGTTGAGGGTGACCTCCGTTCAGAGGTTGCAATGAACATAAAGCGTCTGATGGATATCGGTTGCTATCGTGGTGTTCGTCATCGTAATGGTCTTCCTGTACGTGGTCAGAGCACGAAGAACAATGCCCGTACACGTAAGGGTAAGAAGAAGACCGTTGCAAACAAGAAAAAGGCTACTAAATAATAGATAGATATGGCAAAGAAAACAGTCGCAGCTAAGAAGAGAGTAGTGAAGGTTGACGCAATGGGTCAACTTCATGTACACAGCTCTTTTAACAACATTATTGTGTCTTTGGCCAACAGCGAAGGCCAGGTGATTTCCTGGTCATCGGCTGGTAAGATGGGTTTCCGCGGTTCCAAGAAAAACACTCCGTATGCAGCCCAGATGGCCGCTCAGGATTGTGCAAAGGTTGCATTCGACCTGGGTTTGAGAAAAGTTAAGGCCTATGTTAAGGGTCCGGGTAATGGGCGTGAATCAGCTATCCGCACAGTGCATGGTGCTGGCATCGAGGTCGTGGAAATTGTAGACGTTACCCCGCTGCCTCATAACGGATGCCGTCCTCCAAAGAGAAGAAGAGTTTAATATTCCGACACAATACAACCCAGCTTCATTCAGGTCTTTGGCTTACATTTCCTTTCTGTGGCCGCGGCTGCTACCCTGACTGATGCTGATAAAATCTTATAAATATGGCTAGATATACTGGACCAAAATCAAGAATCGCCCGCCGTTTCGGTGAGCCAATCTTTGGTGCTGACAAAGTTCTTGCTAAGCGCAACTATCCTCCTGGTCAGCATGGAAACAATCGTAGGAGAAAGACTTCTGAGTATGGAGTCATGTTGGCTGAGAAGCAGAAAGCACGTTACACTTATGGTGTGCTCGAAAAGCAGTTCCGCAACATGTTCGAAAAGGCAGCTCGAACCAGTGGCATCACAGGTGAAATCCTGATTCAGAACCTTGAGAGTCGCCTTGATAATATCGTTTATCGCCTTGGCATTGCCCCGACGCGTGCTGCTGCTCGTCAGTTGGTCAACCACAGACACATCACCGTTGACGGTAAGGTCGTAGGTATTGCTTCTTATAGTGTTCAGCCCGGTCAGATAGTGGGCGTGCGCGAACGCAGCAAGTCACTTGAGGTCATTGAGGCCGCATTGGCAGGTTTCAACCATAGCAAGTATCCTTGGTTGGAATGGGATGCCAACAGCATGTCGGGCAAGTATCTTCACAAGCCTGATCGTGCAGATGTCCCCGAGAACATTAAGGAGCAGTTGATCGTTGAGTTTTACTCTAAATAATGATATTATAATGGCGATATTAGCATTTCAAAAACCTGAAAAAGTTATAATGTTGGCCGCGGACGATAAGTTCGGCAAGTTCGAATTTCGTCCTTTGGAAGGTGGCTTTGGTACTACCATAGGTAATGCTTTACGCCGAATTCTTCTGTCTTCCTTGGATGGTTTTGCAATCAACACCGTTGCCATCAGCGGTGTGGAACATGAGTTTGCAACCGTTCCTGGTGTTAAGGAGGATGTTACCAACATTATTCTGAATCTGAAGCAAGTTCGATTCAAACAAATTGTAGACGAATTCGAGAATGAGAAAATTAGCGTCACGGTCGAGAAGACAACAGAACTTAAGGCAGGTGATTTTAATAAGTATCTGACTGGATTTGAAGTGTTAAACCCCGAGTTGGTTATTTGCCATTTGGATCCCAAAGCATCTATGCAGATAGAGATTTCCATCAACAAGGGCCGTGGTTATGTCCCTGCTGAGGAAAATCGTGAGTATTGCACTGATGTAAATGTTATTCCCATCGATTCCATCTATACTCCTATACGCAACGTGAAGTATGGCGTTGAGAATTATCGTGTAGAACAAAAGACCGACTTCGAGAAGCTCGTTCTTGAGATTACTACTGACGGTAGTATCCATCCCAAGGAGGCTCTGAAGGAGGCTGCGAAGATTCTTATCCAACACTTTGTACTGTTCTCTGATGAGAAGATTACGCTGGATAACAATGATGGAAATGGCAATGAAGAGTTTGATGAAGAAGTTCTGCACATGCGTCAGCTCTTGAAGACGAAGTTGGTGGACATGGATCTTAGCGTTCGTGCATTGAACTGTCTGAAGGCAGCCAATGTAGAGACACTGGGTGACTTGGTTCAGTTCAACAAGACCGACCTGCTGAAGTTTCGCAACTTCGGTAAGAAGTCGTTGATGGAGCTCGACGACATGTTTGAGCGTCTTAATCTCTCTTTTGGGACCGACATCTCTAAGTACAAACTTGACAAAGATTATTAAAAAATGAGACATAATAAGAAATTCAATCACCTGAGCCGTACTGCATCTCACAGGAGTGCCATGCTTGCCAATATGGCTATTTCCTTGATTATGCACAAGAGAATCAACACAACTGTTGCTAAGGCTAAAGCTCTTCGCAAGTACGTTGAGCCACTGATTAACCGCTCGAAGCAGGACACTACGGCCAACCGCCGTTTGGTCTTCAGCTATCTGCAGAATAAGTATGCAGTGACCGAGCTTTTCCAGATTATTTCTGAGAAGGTAGCCGATCGTCCCGGCGGTTATACACGTATCATCAAGACGGGCTTCCGTCAAGGTGATGCTGCCGCTACATGTTTTATCGAACTCGTTGACTTCGACGAGAACATGGCCAAGACGCCGAAGAAAACTAAGCGTACGCGTCGCTCGAAAAAGAGCTCCGCTGCTGAAGCTCCTGTTGCAGAGACTCCTGTTGCCGAAGAAGTTGCAGAGGCTCCTGCTACTGAGGCTCCCGCCGAGGCTGGCGAATAAGGCCAACGAATCTAATTGCAAAAATAATAGTTGGTGCGAGTGTGTGCTGTTGAAGTACGCACTCGCATTTTTTTTGTTGAGTAGGAAATATCCCCATTTTCTCGCTGCGAAGACTTGACTCCTTGGGGCTATTTGCCTTGCTCCTTGGGGCGTTTGGTTTTCCTCCTCGGAGAGTGTTCCCTTGTTCCTTGGAGCGTATGACTTTGCTCCTCGGAGTGTGTTCCCTTGTTCCTTGGAGCGTATGACTTTGTTCCTTGGAGTGTGTTCCTTTGTTCCTTGGAGCGTATGACTTTGCTCCTTGGAGCGTATGACATTGTTACTTGTTGGAAGATATTTTGTATCAAGGCGTAGATGGTTTTGCTCCGAGGGGCGTGTTTCATTATTCCGAAGTGTGAAAACTCTTGCTCCAAGGTGTGGAAGATATCGTTCCGAGGAACAAAAATACCTCTCATGCGTGGATTCATGAGAGGCTCTAAAGAACAATATCGTATGGATTAGTCGTCGATGCTGTCAGGTTTCCATTCTGGGAAAGGATATTCTGGGGCAGGAACGAAGTCGAGTTCAATGTCCACAACTTCTGGTTCTTCCTCTTCGAGACGGAAGGGCACGATGCCGCCTTCACGTGAAGATACTTGCGTGATTTCTACAGGGGCGTATCCAGAAGGTATGATTTCCAAGTGTCTGGCCGCCGCCCTGCTAAGGTCGATTGTAAATCGCTTGGAGTATGGGCCTCGGTCGGTTACTTGTACGACAACAGCCTTGCCATTCTTGGGATTCGTCACTCGCAACCATGTGCCCAAAGGGTAGCGTCGGTGGGCACAGGTAAAGCTGTCCTTATGGTATAAATCACCGTTTGCCATGCGTCGTCCGTGGAATCTGTCATGGTAAAACGATGCCACGCCACGTTCGGCATACAGTTGTATGCCTATGACGAACAGACAGATTATTGTCATGCCCCAAAGTACTGTTTTTGTATTCTTCATGGCTGATTTTGTGTACAAAGTAAGTAAAAAATGTTCAATTATACAAGTCTTTTCCTTTTTTTCTAAAGTTTAAGGCTTATCAGTGACTATTATATAAAAACTTTTTCGTAACTTTGTCGCTACAAATAATGCATTATAAAAATTATGACACGAACGATTAAGTATGTTCTTTCTGTGGCAATGATGATTGCCCTGTTCTCGACGACATCATGTATGAGCGAGAAGAAGATTACCTATTTACATGGAGCGGACACGCTGTATGCTGTGCCTCAAGAAATTACTCAGGCATTTGAGCTCGAGATTCAGCCTGATGACGAGTTGGCAATTTCTGTGGCCAGTAAAGACGTCCAGTTGATTCAGCGATTCAACAACAACACCCTGATAGGTGGCGGTTCGGTCAGTGGTGTGACCGGAACCTCAACGGCTAATACGACATCTCGCGTTGCCTATTTCATTGTTGACAAGAAGGGTAATATCGAGTTCCCCATCTTCGGAACAATCAATACCCGCGGAAAGACTTGTAAGCAACTTGCAGCCGACTTGCAAAAACGCTTTATTGAGGGTAATTATATCCTCGATGCAGTGGTGCAGGTTCGCGTGATGAGTTTCAAGGTCACCGTATTAGGTGATGTGAAGAATCCAGGAGTGAAGAACTTCCAGGGCGAGCGCTTGACACTGTTCGAAGCTTTGGGCATGGCAGGTGATATGAACAATACGGCCCACCGTGCCAATGTTCTCGTCGTGCGCGAAATTGGTGAGGAGCGCGTCACATATTCCGTTGATATTCGCGACCCCAAGTCTGTGTTCGACAGTCCTGCTTACTATCTCCAGCAGAACGACATCGTCTATGTGCAGCCCAACAAGGCCGTTCGCGTAAGAGGTAGCGTTGGCTATACGCTGCTATCCATCGGTGCTACAGTGGTCAGCATGCTTGTCTCCGTTGTATCTTTGATTATTGCCATCCACAACATGAATTAACTAACACGTATATGGAAACAACAAACGTAAATCAGACCATTTCCACTGCCCCGGTTCAAACTCAGAGCACGAACCAAGAGGGCGACGATATGATATCATTGCGCGAGATATTCGACATCTTTTATTATAATTGGAAGTGGTTCGTCCTCTCCGCTCTCATCTGCTTGGCTCTTTCCCGCCTTTATCTGGCCACGAAGTCAAATGTTTATCAGCGTCAGGCCGTCATGCTGGTAAAGGATGAGGGTAATAGCTACAATCGTCGTGCCGCTATGAGCACCGATGCCCTTATGGCGTTGAATGGAGTGCTGAGTGGAAGCTCGGTGAAGAATGAGGTCTATATCCTGCGCAGTCATCTTCTGATGAAGGAGGTGGCAAAGAAGTTGCATCTTGATGTACTCTACACCCTCGATGGCGTATTGCGTGATGTATCGCTTTACGATGTTAAGCCCTTTGAAGTTCAGTTCTTTGATGAAAATGAGGATAGCGTCAAGATTGCAGCCCTTGATGTGAGCGTACTGAATGATAATGAAGTGCACATCTCGCGTATTCAAGACGAGGAGGAAACTTACGACTTTGATAAGGTGGTTCGTTTTGGTCAGCGTGTCAAGACTCCTGTCGGCATCCTGACTTTCATTCCCAATCCCAAGTATGTTGAGGATTTCGTAGGGAAGAAAATCGTTGTCACCCATATTGACATCGAAAGTGCCGCAAATATTGTCGGCAAGCGCATCAGTACGGGTGAGATGGATAAGGAGAGCACACTTGTGCGCATTACCTGCACGGACACGAACATACAACGTGCCGACGACATCTTGAATGCCCTGCTCGATGCCTATAAGCAAAGCATTATTGCCGATAAGAACCAGATGGCACAAAGCACGGCCGACTTTATCGATGGTCGTCTTGAACTGATTAAGCAGGAACTGAGTGACGTAGAAGGTCAATTGGCCAGCTTCAAGCAGGGAAGCAACATTGTGGATGTCACCCAGAACGCTCAGGCCTACCTGAATCAAAGTACGCAGGCGCGCCAGCGTACTATCCAACTTCAGGCTCAGCGAGCTACGGTGAACTATTTGGTTGACCACATTCGCTCACATAGTGAGGGTAATTCTCTGATTCCTTCGCTCAGTGGTGTTACAGATGCAGGCATACAAGCCCAAATCAATAAGTATAATGAGATGATGCTTCAGCGCAACCGTTTGGTGGAGAACTCTGGTGAGAACGCAATGACCATCAAGGAAATGGATGCCAACTTACGCGATATGCGTCAAGCCATTCTCTTGTCACTCAAGGGCTTCTCATCCTCAGTTGACCTTCAGGTGCGTCAGGCACAACGTGAAGAGGACGAACTGAAGAGTACTATTGCTTCTGTTCCTCAGAAAGAAAAGAAGGTTATCGACATCACCCGTCAGCAGGTCATCAAAGAGACACTTTACACCTATCTGTTGAACAAGCGTGAAGAGACAGCCTTGCAGTTAGCCATTAGCGAAGCTAACATCCGCATCATCGAATATCCTTTCGGTAGCTCGGTTCCCATCTCTCCGCGCAGCAAAATCATCATGTTGGCTGCCCTGTTGTTTGGCTGCGCCCTTCCTTTTGTCATCATTTATGCCATCAGCCTGCTTAACATGGGCGTTCGTGGCCGTGGTGATATCGAGAAGTACACAACCATCCCCGTCATCGGTGAGATACCGCATGTGGCCGAAAACTTCGACCGTTCTCAGATAATTGTGAGTGAGAAGAGCAATGATACGTTGAGCGAAGCCTTCCGATTGTTGCGCTTCAACCTCAACTTTGTCAAGAAGGATGCACGTATCATCATGTTCACGAGTACTGTACCGAGTGAAGGTAAGACGTTCATCAGCCGTAACTTTGCCCAAACATTGGCTTTGGCTGGCAAGAGTGTCATACTGCTCGATACCGATATCCGTAAGCGTACGCAGACAGCCCTCTACAATGCTCAGCGTAGAGAGGGATTGACATCGTACTTGACGGGGTCGGAAGATAACCTTAGTAATCTGATAATAAAGGGCGATGAGAAGTATAAGGTTGACCTGTTGCCTGCAGGCGTTCGTCCTCCCAATCCAGCCGAGTTGCTCATGAGCGATCGTTTGGATCAGCTTATTGAGGAGTTGAAGAAGATGTATGACTATATCATAGTGGACAACGTTCCTGCTCAGGTTGTCGCCGATGCAGGTATCGTGAACCGCATAGCCGACCTTACCATCTATATTGTTCGCGAAGGTACAATCGACCGTCGCTATCTGCCGGAGTTGGAGCGTCTGCATAAGGAGAACAAGTTCAACAACCTCACAATCCTTATTAACGATACCCGTCTTGATAAGAAGTCGTACGGCTACGGTTATAGTTATGGCTACCGTTACGGCTATACTTATGGCTATGGCTATGGTTATGGTGTCGGACGCAGGAAGAACAAGAAGTGATAGACTTCTGCCTATAAAAAATCCCCTCGGCCAATCGGCTGAGGGGATTTTTTTGCTCTTACGGTTTCGTGTTAGTGAGAATCCGTTGTGATTCCTATATGCGTGTGGGAATTGCTATTTGATTACCAAGGCGCGGTCGATAGTGTCCTTCAATGCAAGGGCGTGAGCCGTGGAAGCAGAGGCTAATTGACGCTGCAGCTGCTTCAGGGTTTGCAGGGCGAAGGGGCGAATCTTTTCATTGTAAGTGTCTATTCGTCCAATAAGGTTGTTGACGTACTGAGTTTGCAAGGTCTTTCGGTAGGGCGAGAGGTCGCGCTGGTTGACGTCCTTCATAATCATACGGCTCAGGTCGGCCAGGAACTCGTCACCCTTGTATAGGTCGTTAAGGTACCCGAGTCGGTCTATCAAGCGCGCTACACCCATCGTCGCAATGCTGTTGGTCAGGGTATTGGGGTCGTAGGTCAGTCGCTTGGCGTATGGGAGGTCACGAAGCCAGGTGGGTTCGGTCAGGATATTACGCTCCGCAAACTTTAAGGCATCGAGTTGTTTCTCGCGAGGCTGTGGACGATATACATCGCCTTCTTCGCTGTTGGTCTTGAAGTTCTCGAGCTGACCACCGATGTTGTTGATGACGTGACCGCAGTAGCGCAGGAACTGGTTGCGAATCTGGCCGTACATGGTTTCCAGGTTTTCGTTGTAGATGTCGTCCTCCTCGTAGGTCCAGGCGGGCAAGTTCTGTAGCTCACGCTTCAGATTCAATATGCCGTATTCGCTGGCCTTCACGGCATCGTCGCCCAGGTCCTCTGTCTGTCGGCGTGGGTCATCGTTGTAGGTCTCGCCGTCGCCCCACCATAGGCGCGGATTGTTGGCTACGTTCTCTTTCTTGATCAGGGTTTGCAGGGCTTTGTAGTCCTCGTCTTCGTTCTGTGCATCCAGCATAGGCGTATAGCCCCATTCGATGGCCCAGCAGTCGTAGTCGTTGATGCGTGGGAAGATTTCCATCTGTGTCATGCCGTCCTCTGGCTGAGCCACGTAGTTGAATCGTGCGTAATCCATGATGGAGGGCGTATGTCCGTGTTCGCGCACCCACGCTTTGTCGCGCAGTTTCTCTACAGGCACGGTGCTCGACGAACCGAAGTTGTGGCGCAAGCCCAGCGTGTGGCCGACCTCGTGGCTCGATACGAAGCGAATCAGTTGTCCCATAAGTTCCTCATCATAGTGCATCTTGCGTGCGGCTTCGTCTATGCTGCTGGCTTGCACCATGTACCAGTCGTGGACAAGCGACATCACGTTGTGATACCAGCAGATATGGCTCTCGATGATTTCGCCCGTCCGGGGGTCGCTGACGTGAGGCCCATAGGCATTGGGGATGGGCGAGGCGAGATAGCGAATCATGCTATAGCGTGCGTCCTCCATCGACATGAGGCTGTCCTCGCCTTCCGGCCATTCGAGGGCGTAGATGGCATTCTTGAAGCCCGCTTTCTCGAAGGCCTTCTGCCAGTCGTTCACACCGGCGATGAGGTACTTTCGCCATTGCTTCGGCGTGGCAGGGTCGATGTAATAGACGATGGGTTTCACGGGTTCCACGAGTTCGCCCCGGCGCATCTTCTCGACGTCCTCGGGCTTGGGTTCCAGACGCCAGCGACTGATGAACCGTTTTGCCTTGACGCGCTGCTGTTGGTCGCTATAGCTGTTGTAGCCATGTGTAAAGAATCCGACGCGCGGGTCGTAGTAGCGTGGTGTCATGGGCTTCTCGGGCAGCAGCACGAACGACAGGTTCAAGCCGAAGGTTGCCTTGCCCGTACTGCGCACGCTGGCCAGTGACGTAGAGCTTGAGTTATAGGTCTTCACCATGCGAACCTCCGTGTTCATGGGGAACGTCTTAATACCCTCGATGTACGAGAGGCTGCCGATGAGGTTGGATATCTGGTAGCTTGTCTTCGTGCTCTTTGTAAGTCCCGTGGTCGGGTTGTCCTCGTTCAGGAAATCGTTTACCTTTATCTTGTATTCCTTGTCCTTGTGGCTTTCTATCTTGAACGCTGCGATGATGGGATTCTCGTTCGATACCGTGATGGCCTTGTTGATGGCCTGTGTCGAGTCGCTCACATTGACGAGGAGCCTTACGCGCAGGAGCAGCTGGTTGTTACCTCCCGGCTGGAAATACACCGTCTGCTGGTTCAGCATTTCTCCGCCGAACTTGCCGCTTCCGGCGGGCGTAGAGGTGTAGCGCGTGGTGGTCAGGAAGTCGCGACCTATGAGCGAGTCGGGGATGAAGAAGAACCAGTCGTTTTCGTTCTTCTGCACGCCGAACAGACATCCTTCTTCCCCTTTCTCTGGGTCGTCGGGCAGCGATTCCATCTTCATGGCCAGCGCATCCTTCGGGTCGAATTTGCCCGCAGCCTCTATCTTCCATCGGTTGCCGTCGTCGGGCGTATTCCAGTTGTCGATGACAAGGAATCCACCGTCGTTGACATTAAATATCTTGTGTCTGCCCCGTGTGGCGCTGGTGGCCATCATGTACTTGTACTTGCCGTTTGCGCTCTTGTCGCTGAAGGCAATGCGCGACCCCAGTTGTTCCACCAGGCGACCGCTGGAGTGCAGGTACTTCTTAGCCTTGGGGCTATAGAGGTAGTAAGCGTCCTTGTAGCTGATGATGGCGAAGCGCATGTCTTCCTTTGGCGCGTCCTTGCGCTGTCGGGTACTGGTCAGTCCTGTCCCGTCAGCGTTGAGTACCATGGTGCCGCGCTTGCACGTCAGCGTGTACAGCTTTTTGTTACTGAAGGCTTTCTCCTTGGACTTTTCTTTCTCCTCCTTCTTCTTTTGTTCTTGCTTCGGCTTGTCCGAAGTCTTTTTCTCCCTGGCGTCCGCCATCGTGCTCCATAGTGCGAGGGCGAACATTGCAATAAGTAATTTCTTCATGTTAATAATGTTTATAATGGAACTCTAATAGTCTTACATTGTTCACAATACAATAGTGAGCATCGCTGCCATACTATTGTGGTTGCTCTTGCTCCTCGGCGCCGCTCCTCTTGGTCAGTATGGACGAGTCGCCGTAGCTCAGGAAGCGGAAGTCGTGCTCCATGGCGTACTGATAGACGCGCCTCCAGTCGTCGCCGATGAAGGCAGCAACCAGCAGCAGGAGCGTCGAGTTGGGTTGGTGGAAGTTCGTTATCATTCTGTCCACGATGCGGTAGCGATAGCCGGGCACGATGATGATTTGCGTCGAGGCGTGCAGCACGTCGAGGCCATGGGCGTCCATATAAGAGAGCAGAGCCTCAAGAGCCTCCACAGATCCACCCCCTGCCCCCTCCCTTGTAGGGAGGAGAGTAGATGGTTCTGCCTCGTAGGGTTCCCATTGTGATACATGGAAAACATTAGGCTCTTGAGCGGTATGTTCGTAACTGCTCCCCTCCTTACAAGGAAGGGGGAGGGAGAGGGCCTTCCTCCCCAGCCAGTAGAGGCTTTCCAGGGTTCTTACGCTGGTCGTGCCCACGGCTATGGCGTGTCCGCCGTGGCGCAGCAGGGCTTCGAGGGTCGAACGCTTGACGGCGAAGTGCTCCGTGTGCATATCGTGGTGCCCTATGTCCTCCGACTTCACGGGGCGGAACGTACCGGCTCCCACATGCAGCGTCACCTCTTCGCGCTCGATGCCCTTGCGGTCGAGTGCCTGAAGCACCCGCTCCGTGAAGTGCAGCCCTGCCGTCGGGGCGGCCACACTGCCTTCAATCTTCGAATACACCGTTTGGTACGTCCGCTTGTCGCTCTCCACGGTCTTTCGGTTGAGGTAGGGAGGGATGGGCAGTTCGCCCATGGCTTCGAGAATTTCCGACCAGGTGTATCTTTCGTCCCATGTGAATTCCACAATAGGGACACGACGCGACGCGTCCGAAACGCCATCGTCATCCATGTCTGTGGCCGTCGCTTCGTTTGTGGACGCTGCGTGTCGCATCCCCACAAGCACCGCCTTTACCTCGATGTTTTCTCCATTTATCTCCACCTTGGCCTTCAGCGGCCCTTGCTTCCACTTCTTGAGTCCGCCCACCATGCAGTACCACGATGTCTGTCCACGACGGGCGAAGTTCACCTGATACTCCTTGGGTTCCGCAGGTTCGAGCACCAGAATCTCCACGCGCGCGCCCGTTTCCTTATAAAAGAAAAGCCTCGCCTGAATCACGCGGGTATTGTTCATCACCATCAATGCACCTTCGGGCAACAGTTCCGGCACCTCGTAGAAGCGTCGCTCGCTCACTTGTCCGTCCTCATATACCAATAGCTTGCTTTGGTCGCGCTCCGCAAGCGGAAATTTGGCAATCCGCTCGTCCGGCAAATCATATCCGTAGTCTTGTATTCGGATGTTTCTTGGGTCAGTTGTCATAGAAATATGTTAAAAACGACGCAAATATACGAAAGAATCGGGAATTTTCCTTATATTTGCAATCACTATTACTTATAAAAAACCTTAAAAAGCTATATTATGAAAAAGTTTGTCCTCTTGTTTGTTGCAGTATGTACCTTGCTGCCCGCTCTCATGGTTGCCCAGGATTGGAATCGCGAGAAGTATCCCGACTACAACCCCAACGGCTATTCCCCTGAGCCAAGCCTCATTAAGTACGGCCGCGCCAATACGCGCAAGAAGGCTCGCGCCATGGCTCAGGACATGGGGCTGCCCGACCATGTGAACAATGCCCAGACGAAGTATTTCCCGCCTGTCTTCAATCAGGACGGGGGGTCCTGCGGCTCGGCGTCGCGCATCTGCTATATGTTCACCCACGAACTCAACTCGTATCGCGACATCGACTCAAGCACGCCCGAGAACAACTATCCGAGCCATTTCGTATGGCTCCTGACCTATGGCAACTCGGGCAAGGACGAGTTCGTGATGAACGTGGGCGTGCCGACTTCGGCCACCTACGGAGGGCGCACCTACAGCCGCATCTATGGCAACTACGACTGGAACAGCACGGTCTTTGGATGGATGCAGGGCTACGACAAATGGTATTCGGGCTTTGCCAATCGCATGACGAAGCCCACGCAGGTGCCCTACAACCTGGGCACCGAAGAAGGCCGCCTCGCCGCCAAGGCTTGGCTGTACAACCACGGTGGCGACACGTCGTTCAAGGCCGGTGGGCTCATCGGCCTCGGCGTAGCATCGGGAGGCGACTGGCAGAAGATTCCCAAGACGGAGCAGAACGACGCTTTGGGCGTGACAGGTCAGTACTACGTCAAGAAGTGGGGCACATCGGTTGACCACGCCCTGACGATGGTTGGCTACGACGACCGCATCGAGTTCGACCTCGACGGAAACGGCGTGTTCGGCGAGGAAGACAAGGACGAGAAGGGCGCCTGGATTATCGTCAATTCGTGGGGCTCTGGCTGGTGCAACGGCGGTTTCATCTATTGTCCGTATGCCCACGCCGGCCCATCGTTCACCAGCGCCGGCAAGCTTACTGGCTGGTGGACGGGCGAACTCTACCACACTCGCAAGGACTATCGCCCCCTGCGCACGATTAAGCTGAAGATGGACTATTCGCGAAGGAGCGAGATGCTCCTGCAGGCAGGTATCAGCGAAGATATTAATGCCACGGAACCCGAGCGCATCATCTCGATGGATCACTTCAAGTATGCAGGCGACGGACACAATGGCGACAGCGTTCCGGCTCCTAATACCCCGATGCTCGGACGTTGGGCCGACGGCAAGATGCACTACGAACCGATGGAGTTCGGCTATGACCTGACCGACCTTAGCAGCGGGTACGACCGCAACCAGCCGCTGAAATACTTCTTCATCGTCAATACGCGCAAGACAGCTGAGGGCGAAGGCCACATCTACGGAGCCAGCATCATGGATTACGAGTACGACCGCGACGGCATCGAGACGCCCTTCGACCTGGGCGAAACGGGGCAGGTGGAGGTGAAGAACGCAGGCGCGAAGACCATCATCAGCGTAGTGGTTTATGGGGCGGCATACAACGTTCCCCTTAACCTTGCCATTGTGGACAATACGCTTCGCTGGGACGCTCCCGTCGTCTCGGGCCATCAGTTGCAGGGCTATGCCCTTTATCACGACGGCGATTTGCTTGGGAAAGTGGCCGCCGACACGCGGAGCTACGCCATTTCGAAGCCAGGCAACTATGCCGTAGCCGCCTGTTACGAGAATGGCAACGAGAGCGCACTGGCCAACATCGCCACAGCCGTAGAGAAGCAAGCCGAAAACCAAGTCGTGAACTTCACCAAGGGAGGATTCACGATTCCCGACATCTTCAAGGGCACTTACAACGAATGTACCATCGAATACTATATCAAGCCCAACAGCCTCATTAACTACAATAATATGTTCGGCCCTGGATGGGGCTCGTTCTATGGCCACTGCAATTCGAACGGCACCATGTCCGTAGGATGGAACACAGGCGGCCACCGCATTGATGCCAGCAGCAAGACACTGGCCAAGGGCGCTTGGACGCATGTGGCCATCGTGGTGAAAGGTAATACGATGCGCCTCTACTTCGGCAGCTCGCAGGTAGGATTCGTCACGAGCAGCTCGTTTAGTGGCATCGGTGGCTTCGGCGACCTCGAGTTCCACAACGGCGGCAACCAGTATCAGGATGCTTCCTACGACGAGATTCGCATCTGGAACCGCGCCCGTACATCCGAAGAAATCAAGGGCTCACAAAACCGTGAATTCTACGGCGATGTCATGCCCGACGGGCTTATGGCCTACTACAAGGGCGACATCATCGAGGTGGACGGCAAGGCATACCTGCGCGACTGCGTGGGCGGACACCATGCCTTGTTCACCAACACCAACTACGCTCAGGAAGTACCTTCGAGGAAACCGACGCTCTATCGCCCGAAGGACGCTGAGAACATACTGACGATTAACGAACCCGAAGCCCCCGTTCTGGCCAATGTGCCCGTAGCCCTCACCACGACGCGCGGCGACGCCATCCGCACGATGTCGTGGAGCGTTCCCGCGCTGGGCATCGAACAAATGCAGGTGGTAAGCCCGACGCTCACCTTCCCTTCGGCAGGCACTTACGACGTGATAGTACGCGGCTACGACTACGAGGCTGACGGCAACGACGGGGTGGCGCGCGAGGCAGCCGACACACTGACCCTCGTCGTCGGTGCTGCTCCTGCCCTCGATGCTTCCTTCACGGCCACGGGCACCGAAGTGCCCAGTGGCGACCGAATCAGCTTCCAGGTGACCCATCCTGTCACGGGTTACGCCTACCATTGGTCGATGCCGGGAGCCGATGTCGAGGAGGCCAGCACCCTCACGGCAGGAGCCGTGTATCAGGGAGCGGGGACGTACGAAGTGACGCTCACCGTCGTATCTCCCTCTGGCGAACAGGCTCAGCAGACGATGTCCATCGTCGTCAGCGAAGTGGCTCCCGTGGCCGATTTCACACTCAGCGACAACATCATCATGAAGGGCGAAACCGTTAACCTCGTCAGCACGTCGCGCCACCGTCCCACGAGCCTTCAATGGACGTTGAAGAACGTCATCGGCAACGCTATCATCAAGGACTACGAGGAGTACGCCTTCACGGCCGAGGAACCTGGTGTCTATGACATTACGCTGAACGCAACGAACGCCAAGGGCTCGAACTCGAAGACCGAGGAGCGTGCCCTCATCGTCACCAATGCCGACAGCCAGAACGGCCTGACCTTCTCGCCGAGCGGTGCGCGCGTTCAGCTCACGAAACCTTTGTTCGAAGGGGAAACCACGCAGAACCTGACCATCGACTGGTGGATGTGCCCGAACAAACTCAGCAACTACTGCCTGGGCATCGGCGAATCCACATCTACCTTCCTCCTGCGCACCGACGCCAACGGTTGCATGTACTTCCACAACGGTGTCAAGACCGTCAAGAGCGGCAACAACTTCGTCATTGCCGGACAGTGGCACCACTATGCCGTGTCCTACAGCAAGGGAGCGGTCAAGTTCACACGCGACGGCAAGACGGTGGCTTCGGTCAGCAACGCAGGCACCACGCTGGCGCGTCCCGCCACCTTCTTCATCGGCACCGATGCAGCGGAGATGAACGGCGTCATCGACGAGTTCCGAATCTGGAATTGCAACCTCACGCAGAAGTACATCCAGAACTTGTGCAACGAGCCTCTCGACGACCCCGAGGCCTACATCTCCGGCGAGCACGTCAACTACCACTTGCTCCTTTACTATCCCTTCAACCAGTCGGGCGGCGACGTCGAGGACATCACTTCCAATGGCAACACAGGTCAGCGCCTCGGCTTCGGGCCTGACGGCGATGCATGGGGGCTCATCGTCGGTGAGGATGGTCTTGGGTGTAAACTCCGAACGAGACGATATCCAGCTGATCGTACCTGCATACTCCTTGCGCTGCCCGTCACCATAGTTAGCAAATACCTTTACCTGCTGACCTATCTTGATGTGCTGCAGCTGGGCTGAAGTGACGTAGGCACGCAGGTGCATCGACTCGGTATCAGCTATCTTGAACAACGGCTTGCCCACACTTACAAACTCGCCACGCTCCACATATTTCTCAAGCACCGTACCCTTGATGGGAGTCATGATGTGACATTTGCGCAGCATGTCCTGTAACTGTGCTTTCTGAACCTCAGCCGTCGAAAGTTGAGAGTTGAGTGTTGAAAGTTGAGTGTTGAGCGATGATATCTGCGCATCCAACTGTTTTTGCAGCACCTTCACCTGGTTCGTAGCGTCGTCGAGCATCTTCGAGGGGGCAGCCCCGTCGGCAACCAGTTCGCGGTAGCGCTGCTCGTCCTGCTGGGCCTTAGCCAACTGTTGGCGTGTGGCAGCTATCTGGAGTTCCATATCGGGTTTCTGACTCTGATACACCGCTTTGGTAGCGTCCATCTGCTGAATCTTCAGCCACGTCTGCGTGGTGTCAATAAATCCCACCTCTCGGGCTGCCTCCATCTTGTCGCCCTCGTTCACATCAAACGACAGCAATGCCCCACTCTGTTCGGCAAACACGGTCGTCTCGGTAGCCTCGAACGTGCCCGTTGCATCGTATTCTTTCTCGTTGTTTCCGCAGGCTGTCATCATCAGCGCCACACCTGCCAATACATATATCTTTTTCATATGCTTAATTATTTGTCGTGTATTTGTTGTCGTATATCTCTTTCAGCATTTCAATCTCGTG
>JAILQO010000038.1 GCA_024698925.1 Bacteroidaceae bacterium
CCACCTCTTCCCATCCCGAACAGAGAAGTTAAGCCCGCTTGCGCCGATGGTACTGCACACCCGTGGGAGAGTAGGTAGCCGCCACTTTTACGAAGAAGCCCCGATTCACATTTCGTGAGTCGGGGCTTTCTTTGTTTAAGCTGACTTCTGCTCTCCCATGGTGATGCAGGGGAGTGTAGCTTCTACTTTTTTCAAGAAAATCCTCGAGTTTCATATTGTATCTCGGGGATTTCTTGTATCTTTGCGCAGAAATAGAACGATGCAATGAAATACGCCGATCTTCCTAAACAGAGAATCAATCATTTGGTTAAGCCTGATAACTTGTCTTTAGAAGACTGGCAGGTGATGCTGAGAATGCAGCAGGCAAGCCATGAACAATTTGAGGTGGAATGTGTCAGCGAGCGTTATAATCCTGGAGAATATCGTGTCGCAAGTCCTTCCTCTGGCAATTCATACAAAGTCGTTTATCGTGGTCCCAAAAGTCCATGGAACTATTGTGACTGTATGGATTTCAAGACTTCGCAATTGGGAACGTGTAAGCATATTGAGGCGGCACGTCAGTGGATTGCAGATCATCATAAACGTATTCATCGTGACCTCCCTGCTTATACAAGTGTGTATTTAAGTTATCGAGGGAATGATCGTCGGGTCAAGATTCGTATTGGTACGATTCACGAGTCGGAGTTTCGTAAGCTTTCCAAAGCCTATTTCAATGATTTTGATGAGTTGCTTCCTGCTTCATACGAGAAGTTTGGTGATTTTTTGTCGGCGGCGAAGTCTTTGGACGATGGCTTCCGTTGTTATAAGGATGCCTTAGATTATGTGTTGGAACAACGTGAGCGTATTCGTCGCACGAAGGTTGTCAAGGAGCTTTATGACGATGATGCGTTGGATCACCTACTACGAGTTCCGCTTTATCCTTACCAGCGTGAAGGTGTGCGTTTCTGTGCTCAGGCCGGGCGTGCTATTTTAGCAGATGAGATGGGGCTCGGCAAGACGGTGCAAGCGATAGCTACTGCTGAGCTTTTGTTGCATGAGAAATTTATTGGTCAGGTGGTCGTGTTGTGCCCAACAACCTTGAAGTATCAATGGAAACGTGAGATAGAGCGTTTTACTAATGCTTCCGTGCAACTGATAGAGGGAACACCCGAACATCGCCGAGAACAATTGGCTTCGGATGCCATTTATAAGATAGCATCCTATCATAGTATCAACCAGGACCTCAAGGAATTAGAGACCTTGGAGACCGACATGATTATCATGGATGAGGTGCAACGCCTGAAGAACTGGAATACACAAATCTCACGTTCCGTACGACGTATTCATTCTCGTTATTCCCTGATTCTTTCAGGTACTCCATTGGAGAATCGTTTGGAGGAGCTATATAGTGTTGTGGAATTAGTAGACCAATATCTTCTGTCTCCTTACTATCTGTTCCGTGACCGTTATCTGCAGTTAGATGAAACTGGCCGAACAATCGGATATCGTCATCTTTCAGAAATACGTCAGCGTTTATCCAGTGTGATGTTGCGCCGCAGAAAAGAAGATGTTGCCTTGCAGTTGCCTGCTCGTATAGATAAGAATCTTTTTGTCCCCATGACAAACGAACAACTTGAGGCACATCATGACTTGAAGTTGCATGCCGCTCGTCTCGTTTCAAAATGGCATCGTCAGCATTTCCTCTCAGAGATAGATCGTAAGCAGCTGCTACTGACTCTGCAGCAGATGCGGATGTCATGTGATAGTCTCTACGTGCTGGATGAGCATAGTCGATTTGATACGAAGGTGGAGGAGACGATGAATATCTTGAATGAATGTGGCGTCACTGTAAATGGCGAGCGTCAGAAGCCTGACTCCAACCTATCGACCCTCCAACACTTTAGTGCTTTACCCCCGAAGGTAGTGATATTCAGCCAATGGGAGCGAATGACCCGCTTGGTGGCTCTTGAATTAGAGCGAAGCGGTGTCGGATTTGTCTATTTGCATGGCAGTGTACCCTCTTCGGAGCGTAAAGAGCGTATTGAGCAGTTTCAACAAGATCCGGATGTCCTTGTATTCTTATCGACCGATGCTGGTGCAACGGGACTTAACTTACAGATGGCTCAGGTTGTTATCAATCTGGACCTCCCCTGGAATCCTACATTATTGGAGCAACGTGTAGGACGTATTCATCGAATTGGCCAGACACACAATATCGAGGTCATCAATCTCATTTCAGCAGGCACGATAGAAGAGGACCTATTGTCCAAATTACGTTTCAAGACAGCCTTGTTCGAGGGTGTATTAGATGGTGGTGAAGATGCCGTATTCTTGTCGGATGACCGTTTTGATGGCCTGTTAGATAGCCTGCATGAATATATGGAGGATTCCGATTTGCAAACGAATTCTCAGGAAGCTGTACAAACGGAATTGAGCTTTGAGGAACCTCTCTCTGCATCTGATGCAGCGGAAGACGTGGTGGCCGCTCCGCCATTAGCCGGCAGTCCTTTGGCAGACTCCTCGGCCCAATTGTTACGTTCTATCGCAGCACTACTACAGGCCGACGATGCTACGCGTCGCGAGCTCTCCGCCTTGCTCATTGAAATGGCAGAACATATTTCGAAGAAAAATCAGATTCAATAACAAATAATAAACACGAATATGAAATTTAAGATTGCAGTGTTGCCCGGCGATGGCATCGGGCCGGAAATCAGTGAACAAGGCGTGGCCGTCATGAATGCTGTCTGTGCACGATATGGTCATCAGGTATCTTACGAGTATGCGCTATGTGGTGCTGATGCCATCGAGAAGGTCGGTGATCCTTTTCCCGAGGCCACTTTCCAAACTTGTATGCAAGCTGATGCCGTGCTGTTCTCTGCTGTTGGCGATCCCAAGTTTGATAATGATCCAACGGCAAAAGTGCGACCGGAGCAAGGGCTGTTAGCGATGCGTCAGCGTTTGGGACTGTTTGCAAATATCCGGCCCATTGAGACCTTTGATTGTCTCGTTCACAAGTCCCCTTTGAAAGACGAACTTGTGCGAGGCGCAGATTTCGTTTGTATCCGAGAGTTGACCGGAGGAATGTATTTTGGTGAGAAATATCAGGATAATGAGAAAGCCTATGATACCAATTACTATTCTCGTCCCGAGATTGAACGCATTCTTCGTGTTGGTTTCGAATATGCCCGACGTCGCCACCATCATCTGACGGTTGTTGACAAGGCCAATATCCTCGCATCCAGTCGTCTATGGCGGCAAATCGCAAATGAAATGGAGCCTCAGTATCCCGATGTCACTACCGATTATATGTATGTGGATAATGCCTCCATGCGTATGATTCAAGAACCCAAGTTCTTTGATGTCATAGTTACGGAGAACACGTTTGGTGACATCCTGACTGATGAAGGCTCATGTATTACCGGCTCTATGGGTCTGCTTCCTTCCGCTTCTACGGGAGAGCATACCCCTGTGTTTGAACCAGTTCATGGCTCATGGCCTCAGGCAAAGGGCCTGAATATCGCTAATCCCTTGGCTCAGATTCTGTGTGTGGCGATGCTCTTTGAGTATTTCAATCTTCCCGAAGAGGGCCGTTGTGTACGTGAGGCGGTCCGAGCCAGTCTTGATGCCAACGTGAGAACTCCTGAGATCCAAGTGGCAGGTGGTGCCCAATATGGTACTCGCGAAGTCGGTGTCTGGATAGCCGACTATATTGCAAAGGGTTAATAATTTGTAACCATATAGAAATAGCCGCCTCGTATGTATTGCGAGGCGGCTATTATGATGACTGTATTCGGATTTATTTGTTGCGAATGATGGTCTGAGCGCGGTCTGGACCTACGGACAGAATCGTGATGGGAGTTTGTAACTCGTTCTCCAGGAATTGGATATAATCCTTGAAGGCTTTCGGGAACTGATCCTCCGAAGTCATGCTGGAGAGATCCTCTTTCCATCCGGAAAGGTCGCGATAGACAGCCTTCCATCCTTCAGTGTCGTAAGGCATGTCCGTTGTCGTTTTCCCGTCTTTCTCATAGGCTACGCAAGCACGAATTGTCTCAAAACCGTCAAGAACGTCGGATTTCATCATGATCAGTTGTGTGACACCGTTAATCATGATGGCATACTTCAAGGCAACCAAATCGACCCATCCGCAACGGCGATTACGACCTGTTACGGCACCGTACTCATGGCCAATCTCGCGCAGGCGATCACCTGTCTCGTCAAAGAGTTCTACGGGGAAGGGACCAGAGCCAACACGTGTGCTGTATGCTTTGAAGATACCAAAGACTTCACCAATCTTATTCGGACCTACACCCAATCCCGTGCAGACACCACCTGTGGTGGTGGAACTGGAACTGACGAAGGGATAGGTGCCGTGGTCGATATCCAGCATCGTGCCCTGTGCGCCTTCTGCTAGCACGCTCTTGCCCCCTGCCAGCAGACGATTGATTTCAATCTCCGTATCTGTGAGGGGGAACTGACGCATATACTCAATGCCTTCAAGCCAAAGGCGCTCCTCGTCCGTGATATCGTATTCCGTGTAATGTAGGTCACGCAGAATCTGTTCGTGACGAGCCTTTAATGTGGCGTATTTCTCGGGGAAGTTATCCAGGATGTCACCAACGCGGAGTCCCGTGCGACTGGCTTTCTCGCTATAGGTGGGGCCAATGCCTTTGCCTGTTGTGCCGACCTTGTTTTTACCCTTGGCCGCTTCGTAGGCACGGTCGAGAACGCGGTGAGTTGGCAGGATGAGGTGAGCACGAGTGCTGATATGCAGTCTGCTTTTCAGGTCGTAGCCCGCAGCTTCCAGTTCTTTCGCCTCAGCCATGAACAAGTCTGGTGCGATGACACATCCGTTGCCGATGATATTCAGTTTCCCTTCGTCAAAGATGCCCGAGGGGATGGAGCGCAGGACGAATTTCTTACCGTCGAAGATGATGGTGTGTCCCGCATTGGGTCCACCTGCAAATCGTGCTACGACATCATATTGCGGTGTGAACACATCCACCACTTTTCCTTTTCCTTCGTCGCCGAAGACAATGCCCAGAAGGGCATCAACTTGACCTTTTTTCATATCTTTATGTTGTTTTGTTTTTCAAGCTTCTTAATCTTTTTATTCATCTCTCTCTGGCAGATAGGGCAAGTTCCATACACATACGCAACCCTGTGATTGACACTGAAGAACCGCGGGCGATAAGCCTTAAGACCATCTGACATTTCTTTGCCCACGATGCGCGTAATCTTATGGCAGTTATTGCAGATTTGATAGCTCTTAGGCTTGTTATATTCAATTCGCTCGAAGACAGGCGTTGCCAGATTGAAGGGATGTTGTATCAGCAGATTCGCCTGAACGAGAAGTCGTGTTGTTTTATACAGTGTAGATGATGAGACGGGGAATCTTCTTTCCTGCATGATATCCTGCAGAAAATCTATCGTGAAATAGCCTTCGATGCTGTATATGGCTTTAAGTATAGCGAACCGCTCCGGAGTCTGTCGCAGCTCGTTTGCCAAGAGGAATCTTCGGAATTTCCGTTCTATCTCTTTCTGTAAACCATTCTTCTCGCTCATACGGGGACAAAGTTACGCTAAGTTTGCGTCTTTTCCAAACAAATGGCTGAAAAAATTCATCTGCTCCATCTTCTTCTGGGCCTCTGGTGACGTGCTGCCAAAGCGTGTGATGGCATGCAAAACAGCCTTCCTAAGTGGCATGAAGTCCGAGCCGATAGCCGCGGCAGCCTGATCCAGGAATTCTTCCTCAGCGTCTGGGGAGAGCACGGCATCTTTCATGAACAACCGCGTCAGTGTGTTGAATCCACAGAGTTGGAACAGCGGCCTCTCGTCAGCCATCCAGATGAAAGCCTGATTAGCAGCTGATGGCATACCAGATGCGCGTTCCATGCATAGTATCTGTGCAATTTCAGCCTGCTGCACTGGAAGACTCTCGAGCCATAAATCAGCCACGCTGGCATCGAACTCTTCCGCGGGATAAAGTAAGATTGCGAGAATCTTACACTCTCGGATATTCTCCTGCCACAGCGCTTGTGCCAGACTCGTGCTAGGTGTATAGTTTGCCGCAATGGTCCGCAGTCGTGGCAGCTCCACGCCAAATGTCAGCTTATATCCCATGCCGCTTTCGCGGATGGACTGAGCTGCCACGCCATTCATGGCCGAGCGGAGGTCTGCCTTGAGCTCACGGATTGTCTCGTTGATGGTATCGATGTTACTCATTGACATACGGGAGTGTCCGGTAATCACGTGAATAGCGGAGCATCTGATGGTCGTAGGCTTCGCCGTAGGTGACGCGGATATCGGTGATGGTACCCTTGTCATCGCGTTCAATGATATACTCGGGATTGATAAAACCTTTATAAGGTGCCAGATTGAGGGCGCGGTAGCGCTTCAGCACTTCGTTGTGTAAGTCCTTATCTACGCGGACGGCATAGCGCTCAATCAACTGTCGTGCCGCCTCGAAATCGCCTTCGCTCTTGATGCGCTGAATCTCTGCCAGCAATTCTCCGAACAGGTTGCGTAGGGTGGGGTAGTCGTTGATTTTCACGTAAGTCTTTCCCTCTCTCTTCACCAGTTCCACGGCGGGTTGCGCCTGTGCCGCAGCATGCTCAAGCACCCAGTGGGCGATCAGGGCCCTGTTACGCATGTGAGCTTCTTCTATGCTATTGCCTGGTTCGATGCGCACCAGTTGTGTCATTAGACCGTTCATCATGTATGTGTAATACTGGCTCTTGTAGGCCTCGCCGTTGGGCGTGAGTCCCAGGTCTGTCAGTTTCTGGTCTGCTACGTAATAGAGGCCGAACAGGTCTGCGCGCGCTTCCTCGATGGTGCTGCCGTAGGCCTTCAGTGAATCAGCGTCCACACCAGGTAGTAGCTTGCCCGAACCGTGTCCCAGACATTCGTGCAGGTCGGTGTGCAAGTCATCACATGCGTCACCGTATTGGTTGATGAGCTCCCGTGTGGCCTCGTCGATGACGAATTCCTCCTGGAAGCCGTTTCCACGTGCCGCTTTGTTATACGCATCTGTGAAGTTGCCGATGGTGACACTCTTGGAGCCATGCTCAGCCCTTACCCAGTTGCTATTGGGGAGATTGATGCCGATGGCTGTGCTGGGATAGAGATCGCCGCCTAACATGGCGCCCACGATGACTTTGGCTGTAATACCCTTGCAGTTCTCTTTCTTGAACCGGGCATCGACTGGCGAATGGTCCTCAAACCATTGGGCGTTGGCCGACAGCTTCTCGGTGCGGCTCGTCGCTTCCATATCCTTGATATTTGCCAAGCCCTCCCAACTGGCCTTCATGCCCAGTGGGTCGCCGTAGCTCTCTGTGAATCCATTGGTGAAATCCACCTGCCCTTCTGTTTCCTCTACCCACAGGATGGTGTAGGCATCGAAGGTCTTGAGGTCACCCGTGCGATAGTATTCTATGAGTTTGCCGATGACAGCTTTCTGCTTGTCGTTTTCAGCTACCGTCTGGGCTTTCTGTAGCCAGTAGATGATACGGTCAATCGCGGCACCGTAGAGTCCTCCGCTGCGCCACACCTTCTCGCGCAACTCGCCATCCTCTTTGACCAGTCGGCTGTTCATGCCGAACATGATGGGATGTGCGGGGTCGGTGTCAGCTTCTTTCATGCGATTGTAGAAATCCTCCGCTTCTGCCTGAGTGACTCCGGCGCCGTAGTAGTTTGCGGCGCTTGTCAGTACCAGATCCTCCCCGTCCGCCTGGTTGGTGCGCTTGGGCATCACCGTGGGGTCAAAGATGATGGGGAACAGTTCCTCGATATCAAAGGGCAGCTTCTTGGGATCCACGTCCTTCAGTGCCTTGCGAAGGAATTGCTCGCTGAATGCGGGCTGGAATTTCTCGCAACCATAATGGTGGTGAATACCATTGGAGAACCATACGCGTTTTAGGTAGGTCGTGAAGGCCTGAAAGTCCTTACTGCTACGGTTACCCTTGAAGTCAGTGTACACGGACTCCAAGAGTTGACGGATACGCAGGTTGTAGCGCCCGTTCTGGTCCCAGAGGATGTCGCGGCCGCAGAGTGCTGCTTCCGAGAGATAATAGACGAGTGTTTTCTGTTTCAGTGTCAGTTGGTCAAAACCATGCACCTGATAGCGCAGCATCTGCAGATCTGCAAAACGCTCGTCGTTATAAACAAAATTGTCGGCCCTCGCTGTAGTAGAAAGGGCCGAAACACATATTGTCATGATGATATTTTTTCTGATGTTCATTGTTTATGTCTGGGAAATCCCAGTTTTGCGAAGAACTCGTCTTGGTATTGTCTGGGCGACTTCTTTTGGATGCGGTAGAAGGCAGCATAGAAGGATTGTCTGTTGGCGAATCCGCAAGCCTGAGCCACTTCTGCCATTGTCCATCCTCTGGTTCGTTTGTCGGTGAGCAGCGCAATCGCTTCTCTAACGCGGTAGCCCGCAATCAACTCGGAGAAGTTGCATTGGAAGCGTAGGCTTACCGCCGCACTGATATAGCGCGAATTAGTACCGATTTCTTCAGCGAGTTTCTGTGCGGTGTATTTCGCTTCACGATACCTTTTCTCGACAATCATTTTCTTGAGAATCTGTTCGTAGATCTCGTCAATGATCTCTGGTTTAATGGCCGTCCTGTAAAGGGCAGGCTTTTCTTTCTTCTCTTGTAAATTGTACTTTGCCATAGAATGTGTTTGGGGTTTGTGTTATGTTATCTGTTTTTTGTGGTGCAAATGTACGATATTCTGATGAAAGAGACGCGATTTTTACGTTTTTTAAAACGAATTTTCTTACATCTTGCTCTCCGCCTGTTGGTGCAGGTGTATCTGGAAGTCATATTGTGCAATCTGGTGGAGCACATCGCGTTGTTGTTGTTCAAGTTCTTTCACCTGTTCCTGCAGGGCCGCCAACTCGCTGTCGCCGTCATCCGCTACGGGCCTGACGCCGTCTGCCTGCAGCGCGATAATTTGTGCTCTCACGTAGTCGATTCTGTTCTGCGTGGTGAGCCGTTCCACCTCCACCTTGCGTACCCGTTGGCGGATATCCGTCCACTCGCGCTCGTCCGCAAGTACCCGTTGCAGTTCGGACATTTGCACGGGAGGATGTGTCGCGTTATAGTTCCTTGTCCAAATATCCAGTTCCCGTTGCTCGTCGGCCACCTTCTGTTCCATGTCGTGGATGTCGCTCTCAACGGTGTCGCGTTCGCTTTGGATGGACAGCAGCCTTTGCAGTAATCCATCGTAGTGTTTCGCCGCCTCTTGGCTTCGTTTTTTCTGTTCGTCATAGGCCAACTGCGCTTGTGCGAAATAGCTCTTTCCATCCACTTCAAATGCCATTCTGGCCAGTGAGTTGCGACTCTTTTCGGCTTGCTCCTTAGCTGTGTTCATGGAGCTTTCGCATTGGGTGATGTCTGTAATGGTCTGCTTGATGGCCCTGTTGTAGAGCTCCAGCTGGTTGTTGATGACCTCCAGACTCTTCTCTTTGCGTGCCAGCTCTGCTTGCAGGGAGTCCCATTGCTCGCGCATCTGTTGGATGCGCTGCTTGATGCTCTCTGGCGCCGTCTTCCATTGGTTGAACCATTCGGGAATGGTGATGGCGTAGTTGAGGGCCTCGAACTGCTGGCTGCAGTCGTCGTTGGCAGCCTGCAGTCGGCGCTTGCGGCGCTCCACGTGTCCGGCTGTGACCTGGCAGGCCGTATTCGCCTCGTTGAGACGGGCGTTCAGGTCTGTGAGCTGCTGTTGTAGTTGCTGTGCGATGACGCCAATGCTGGAAATGGCATTGAGGTGGAACGTGAATGCGCTCAGTTCCTTCTCGGCCTTTTCTGCCTCTACGCCGACCTTTTCAATGAGCAGGTTGATGAGTGTCGTTCGTGCCTCGCGGTTGGTGGCAGCCGAGCAGTCGCCAAACGAGTGGTCCAGATGCTGGAACTGTTGCCATTGGCTGGTGTCTTGTGCCTGACGTTCATACAATCTGCTGAGGACTTTATTCTTCTCATCCAACTTGGTCTGTGTGACGATCAAGTCGGCTTTGAGTTCTTGCATCTGCAGTTCCTTGTTGTTCCACTCCTGCATGAGCGTATCATGCTCGGATTTCATAGCGTTGATGAGCGCGTTCTGCTCCGTGATGCTTTCTCCGTGCCAGGGATGGTGCGTTGCGCCACATACGCTACAAGGCGTCCCTTCGGCCAAGTCGCCACGCAACTCGATGACATTCTGGCTCTTGGACATCGTCAGCTGGTATTGCTTCTGCTCCTTCTGCTTCGTGAGTTGTCGCAGTTCGCGTTCCAAAATGTCCATGTTGTGGTTCAGGTGGTCTGCGTGGAGCCGGAGTTGAGTGACGCTCGCCTCCTCTTGTTCGATGGTCTCAAATCCGGCGGCGAGGTTCTTCCAGAGCACCAGACAAGTGCGGAGCAGCAGCAAGCGGCTTCTGAGTTCCAGCACGCGTTGCTGCAGCGTGAAGCTGTCCTGTCCCGCGTTGCTCTTATGGTGTCCTTCTATCTCCTCCTTCTTGGCGTCGAGTTTCGCTTTGATCTCCTGGTTCTCCGAGAAGAGGCGGCTCAGCTGCTCGTCGCGCTCCTCCTGTTGCCTGATGGCCTGATTCAGTTGCAGCACTCGCTTGTCCCTCTTCTCCGATGCAAGCGAGAATTCGTTGATCATGAGCTGAACGGAATCGCTGCGCAGGATCATCTGCTTGTGTGCCTCCAGCGTCTGCTGCTGTAGGCGCAAGGCGGTAATGTCCGACTGCAATAGTTCCGCCTTGTTGGTCAGTTCCTGAGACTCATCCTGCAAGAGGACTTTTCGCTGCTTGAGTTCCTTGCACTCAGCGGCTCTCTTTTCATAGACCGCTTCGTTCTCTTGCGCAATGGCCGTCAGCCTTTCCGTTTCAGCCATTGACATGGCCGCTTCGTTCATCGCTTGCAGCGTATCGTTCGTCTTCGCCTCCTCCACGGTGAGTTGTTGCTGTGTCTCTTCCACGAGTCGGCGTGTATCTTCCACATCCATGGCCAGTTGGCGTTGTCGCTCGCGCGCAGCGGCGATACCTTTGTTATAGACCGTGATGCGTTGCATGCGTCCGTTGACGGGCTCGAATTCCTCAAAGCGCTCCAGCTCGTTCTGCTCTGTGAGCAGCGAGGCCTTCTCTTTGCCAATGCGGAACATCTGGCTGCTGAGCTCCGTGTGCTCGGCTTGCAGTGCCAGGAACTTTTTCAAGTTAGCCTGTTGCAGTTGCACTCTTGAGATATCTTCCTCGATATGGTAGAGTCGTGTCTGGCACAGTCGCCGTCCCTCGTGGATCTTCTGGATGGTCGCATCGTCGAGTTTGTGCTCAGTAGCGCGGATTCCAGCCACTTCGTTGCGTACCAGCGTCCTCAGCCATTCACGGACATCGTCCGGGACCGCTTCGCCAAACCGTTCCGCCCACCACGCTCGGATTTCGTTCTCAGCGTTTGGTAGAAATATTTTTGTATTTTGCTCTGCCATAGTGCTATGTCGTTTTTGATGCGCAAAGTTAAGGAAAAGCGGCGTGCGAAACAAGAAAAACCATTTTTTTTTCTATGTCGGGCACAAAACTTCTTTTTTCCTTTTGCCAAATGCCCGTGTTTTACTACTTTTGCAGCCGTTATGGCGTTACAGATTCAACACTATACAGGTCTTTCGGCTTCCGAGGTTGAAGCCAGCCGCTCCCAATACGGTTCCAATGTCCTTTCTACGCGTGAGCGCACTCCTTGGTGGCGCAAGCTGCTGGAGAAATTCGGCGACCCGCTGATTGTGATTCTCATGGTGGCTGCCGTCCTATCCATCGGCATCTCCTGCTACGAGTATTTTGGTCTTGGTGCAGACCGCACCGCCTTCTTCGAGCCCGTCGGCATCCTCATGGCCATCGCCTTGGCCACGGGGCTTTCCTTCTGGTTCGAGTGGAAGGCCGACAGCGAGTTTCTGCTCCTGAACCAGCAGAACGACAGCGAGCCCGTTCGCGTCATCCGCGATGGGCATGAGACGATGGTCCCCCGCTCCGAAATCGTTGTCGGCGACATCGTACTCCTCTCCACCGGCGATGAGATTCCTGCCGATGGCCAGCTCCTGGAGGCGACGCAGATGCAGGTCGATGAATCCACTCTCACCGGCGAGCCCGTCTGCGCCAAGAGCACGTTGCCATCGGAGCAGGACCCTGATGCTACCTTCCCCTCCGATGCCGTCCTGCGTGGCACCAAGTTGTTGGAGGGCCATGGCGTGATGCGTGTCACGGCTGTGGGTGACCACACCGAGGCCGGCCACGTTTTCACCGAGACCCAGATAGATTCCTCCGTCCGCACACCCCTGAATGAGCAGCTGGACCGCCTCGGCCTGCTCATTTCCCGTGCCAGCTACGCCATCGCAGCCCTCGTCGTTGTGGGCCGCGTCGTCATGTATTTTGTCGCGTCGTCCTTCACGACTGTCTTCACCCTCGAGTTCCTGGCCTACCTGCTGCAGTCCGTGATGCTGGCTGTAACGCTGATTGTCGTGGCTGTACCAGAGGGCTTGCCGATGGCCGTGACGCTTTCTTTGGCCTATTCCATGCGCCGCATGTTGAAGACCAACAACCTCGTGCGCCGCATGCATGCCTGCGAGACGATGGGCGCCGCCACCGTCATCTGCACGGACAAGACAGGTACGCTGACGCAGAACCAGATGCGCGTGGCCGATATGGTTCAGCAAGGCCCTGACGCCGCTCTGAATAACAATATCGCCGTCAACAGCACCGCTTCGCTTGATGGCGACAGGGTACTTGGCAACCCCACCGAGGGCGCTTTGCTACTTTGGTTGCGCGCTCAAGGCGCTAACTATGAAGCCCTGCGCGCCGCTGCCCATGTCACCGAGGAGATACCCTTCTCTACAGAACGTAAGTATATGGCTACGCGCGTGGATGACACCTTATATATTAAAGGTGCGCCAGAGATTGTGATGGCTATGTGCGGACAGGAGCAGCCCGACGCATCCCTTAACTCCTTGCTACTCTCTTGGCAGCAGCGCGGCCTCCGTACCCTTGCCTTGGCACATGCCGAGGGGCAACAGACTCCCGTCTTGGATGCCCTCGTGGCCATTGCCGATCCCGTTCGCGAGGATGTGCCGGCAGCCGTCCGCGAGTGCCTCACCGCAGGCATCGACGTGAAGATTGTCACGGGCGACACCCCCGCTACCGCCAAGGAGATAGCCCGTCAGATAGGACTGCAAGTCCACTCTCCGCGCTCCCTCATGACAGGGCCCGAAGTCGCTGCCCTCTCCGACGAGGAACTGCGCGCCTGTGCCCAGGATATCACGATTATCGCCCGTGCCCGTCCGATGGACAAACAGCGCCTGGTGCAGGCGCTGCAAGTCTGCGGCGAGGTTGTAGCTGTGACGGGCGACGGCACCAATGATGCCCCAGCCCTCAAGGCCGCCCACGTAGGTCTTTCTATGGGCGACGGTACCGCTGTGGCCAAGGAGGCCTCCGATATCACCATCCTCGATAACTCCTTTGCCAGCATCGGTCGCGCCGTCATGTGGGGCCGTTCGCTCTACCGCAATATCCAGCGCTTCATCCTCTTCCAGATGACCGTCAACGTCTGTGCCTGCCTCACCGTTCTTGCCGGCGCTTTCATGGACACTGCTGCGCCGTTGACCGTTACGCAGATGCTGTGGGTCAACCTCATCATGGACACCTTTGCCGCGATGGCCCTGGCCTCGTTGCCCCCCACGGAGCGCGTGATGCGCGAGCGTCCCCGTGACCGCCGCAAGTTCATCATCTCCACCCCCATGTGGCAGTTCATCCTGTGGCTTGGAGTCCTGTTCTTCGTGGTGATGACCCTCCTGCTGTGGTACTTCGAGCGCGATGGCCTCACGCCGTATGAGCAGTCCCTTTTCTTCACCACGTTTGTGATGCTGCAGTTCTGGAACCTCTTCAATGCCCGTGCCTTCCTGACCGGTCATAGCGCCTTCCGCCTGCGCGGCTGTCGAGAGTTCCTGTTCATCGTCGCCCTCATCTTCTTCGGTCAAATACTGATTGTCGAGTTAGGTGGTGCCATGTTCAATGTCGTGCCCCTTGCCCTCCGCGACTGGCTCCTCATCCTCCTCATCACCTCCCCCGTGCTCCTCATTGGCGAGGTCGTGCGCCTGCTGCACAAATAATAGCATGCCATTTCTCTCACAGCAACAGGCCTTTTCTCTTATAGTGATAAGGCCTGTTGCTGGTAGAGAAAAGTCACCCTTAAGGGAAGTTCTAAAAATCAATATTGTTGAGTGGAAGCCGTTCCTTCTGTCTCCGTTCAGTTGGAGTTTGCTCATCAGAGGGCATACTCGGCTCGTACCAATGTCCGTTTATCCACTCATTTGGCTTGATTTTCTGAG
>JAILQO010000034.1 GCA_024698925.1 Bacteroidaceae bacterium
CTCATATTCGAGTATCGTCAATGGTCCTTTTGCACCTAAAGAAAATCTCTCTGATAAAGAAGTTAGGGAAATAATAGGTATCATTGAACAAGGTAAAGAGAAAACGCAAACAACATCATGAATAGAAGAATCTTTAGGGTCATATTCATCATGACTGCAATAGTGGCTGGATTAGGATTGAGTTCGGCACATGCTCAAACTGTTATCGAGGGCGTTGTGACGGACTCGCTCGGGCAGGCGGTAGATGCTTACGTCACGGTATCGCCGAAAGGGACGGGGAGCATTATCGGCTTTGCGGACACGGACGCGAAGGGATATTATAAGTTGCAATTCAAAAGCGCGACAGACTCCGTGATAGTGACAGCGGCGGGCATGGCCATCGGCAATGTGGCGCGGGTGGTGGCGAACAAGTCGCAGAGGGTTGACATCCGCGCGCGACAGAAAGCGATAGAACTGAAGGAGGTTTCGGTGAAAGCGGATAAGATACGCCAACACGGCGATACGTTGAACTACACCGTTGGTGCCTACCAGCAGCAGGGCGACCGCGTCATTGGTGACGTCCTGAAACGGATGCCGGGCATTGAGGTTTCGGAGAGCGGCGCCATCAAGTTCAACGGCAAGGCCATCAAGAAATTCTACGTGGAGGACATGGATCTGCTACAAGGACGCTACGGGCTAGCGACGAACAACATAAACGCCTCGGACGTAGCCACAGTGCAGGTTTTGGAACACCATCAGCCCATCAAGGCACTACAGGACAAGAGCCTGACGGATGATGTGGCCATCAACCTGAAGCTGAAGAACGCAGCAAAAGGGACGGTGGCAATAAACACGATGGTGGGTGGTGGATGGCAACAGTCCGGCCCGTGGCGCATCGGTAGCCGACCGCTTACGGACGGACAGACGGTCATCGGATCAAACCCGCTTTGGATAGCAGAGGTCGTAGGCATGTACTTCGCTAAAAAGCGGCAGAACATGACCTTATATAAGGGTAATAACACGGGCGATGACGTGAGCCGCGAACTGACCGAACATTATTCCAATATCAACAGCGTGGGGTTATACCCCTTCTGCCCAATGAATGCAGTACTGCCCAACGGCTCAGGCCTGCCGCAAAAACGCACCTTCGACAATCACAGCCACATCGCCACAATGAACCATTTGGAGAAAGTGGGTGAGGACTCGGAGATAACGATGAATGTAGCCTATCACCACGATGACATTCGCCGCGAGGGTACATCGGAAAGCGACCGTTTCATCACCGATGACAGTCGTCTGCTGACTACCGAGACGCTGACATCGCAGACGCACTTGAATGACCTCAGTGGCAATCTGCGCTATATGTGGAATGCCAAGGACGGCTTTCTGGCAAATGTTATCAAGTTCGACGGTAGTTGGAACAACGACAAGGTGGAGGGATTACTGGCATCACAGTTGGATGGCCCACAGCCTATTAATTATGGCAGCGAAAGAACGCATCAGCACTTCGACCGCCCATCTTTAGCTGTAAGCAACACCACGAATCTCATCAAGAATATCGGCAAGCATACGCTCGACCTGCATTTCTCGGCAGGCTATGCTCAACGGCCAAATACGCTCACCGTGGGAATAGACTCACTTAATGCTCAGCAGACGGTTTTCAATTCTCAATACTATCAGCAAGACATTAACTCGCGTCATATCAACGCTAATTTCCACACAAACTATAATTTCCATTTCGGTTACTTTACCCTGTCATACGGGATTATAGCCAATGCCAGCTTGCATGGTATTACCACCGACTTGGATGGATTCACGCCTCCTGCCGCTTCTGGCAGTGAGGTCGGCAGTTTTCCCAGCGACACCCCCTCTCTACGCAACGACCTTTGGTATAACACCTACGAGCTTACCCTTGGTCAGCATTATAAATGGGAGCGCGGCGGCTGGCGCATCAGCCTCGGCTGTCCGCTGAACCTTTACACGCAGACCCTTGATGACCGCGTCCGCGATGACAAGCACAGCTACGTCCACTTGCTTGTCTCGCCTACGTTCTCCACCAGCTATGAGTGGCGCGATTGGAGCGGCAACATCGGAGCCTCGTACTACAGAAACGTTGGCGACCCGGGCGGCATCTACAGCGGCTACATTATGAACAACTACCGCTCGTTCCAGAGGTCGTATGTGGAACAGCTCTCCGAAACTGACCGTATCGGCACCAGCGCCAGCATCGGCTATCGCAGTGCCTTGAACGCCACCTTCTTCCGTCTGAATGCCAGTTACAACCACACCCGCGACAATCAGATTTACAGCTACTCCTATCAAGGGGCCACCAGCGTTGTACAGGCCGTGGATCAGGCTACTACCGCAGACTCATACAACCTCAGTTTCGATTTCAGCAAAGGCTTCGACTGGCTACAGACCACGATTCGAGCTTTCGGCGGCTACGGCCATTCACACAGCGAACAACTGATATCCGATCAGCTCTATCCATTCAATACACGGACCATCAGCATTGGAGCTGGTGGTACTATAACACCCCTGCCATGGCTTAACTTTGTACTGAGCAGTGGCTACTCTTGGAACAGCAGCTACACCGACAGTGGCGGAAGTGACCTTTCACGTACCGTGCGTACCGCCACCCAGCGTCTCTCGATGAATGTCTATGTCACCAAACAGATGACCCTCTCCGCAGCCGTCGAGGATAACTACACGAATCTTACTGCAGAGAACCGCCATGCTTGGTTTGGCGACATCAAAGCTAAGTACAAGCTGGGGCGTTGTGACCTGGAACTTCAACTCAACAACCTATTCGACCAGCGCCACTACACCCGCGTCACCTATTCCGGCCTTGACATCTACACCAATACATCACAGTTACGCCCACGGAACATCCTCGCCACCATTCGCTTCAAATTCCTTTAATATATAAATGTATGAGCAAGAAAATCATCTCAATCATCATCGCCCTCGCCGCCCTGTACGGCCATGCTGGGGCGCAACAGAAACAGAGTGGTGCCATGCTGCCTATGAATAAGCACAACACGGTCTTGGCACGTAAAGCCATCGACACGGCAGATTTACGCATACTCTATGCCTGGGGTGCCACGGACATCACCCAGGACAGCACGTATCTCGACTGCGGACAGTTGCAGATTGGCAAGCGGATGACGAAGTATTGCAGCCTCTTCGTGGAGCAAGCCGATGACGAACGAATAAAATGGGCCAAGGCCAATCCACATCCCAAAGGCTATCCAAACGGCACTTGGTGGATGCGAGGCCGTAAGCCTGATATCTGGAGCGAGTACCAACACTCCAACATCTTCATCCACGGCGACACCCTCAACGAATGGGCCGTCATGCCTGCCGGACAGGAATGGCCCCAGCGGTATGAGGAGAAGTGGACGGGGCAGGAGTGGAAACTAGCCGACGAGACGCAGTCCATCCTCGGCCATCCATGCCAGAAAGCCACCTGCCGCTGGCGTGGTCGTGACTACATCGCCTGGTTTGCGCCTGACATCCCCATCCGTCGCGGGCCGTGGAAGTTCGGAGGCTTGCCTGGCCTTATCTTGAAGATTTACGATGTCGATAGTCTTTATGTCTTCGAGGCCGTGGCCATAGAGAAGGGCGAATTCCCCATCTGGCAGTATCCGAAGGAGGAATTCATGAAGTCCAGTCGCACCCATACGTGGAAACTGCAAATAGCCTTTAACCGTAACTACAGGAAAACTGCCGGCATCCGCGATTTCAACCCCGATGGCACCGTCGGCGACCTGCAATCCTCGCCGCATGACTACGATCCAATGGAATTAGAATAACTCCACATACCAGTTCTTAAGAGTGCGCCTTCCCACATAGTTTTGATAAAAAGTCTCCATCGGACAGTAACGGACTTACATCGACAAGCAACGGCTGGAGATTGGACGGGACTGTGCGAAGTACAGCAGCCTGTTTTTGAAACAGTTTGTCGGCAGCACACGTCCGACCAGAGACGGGCAAGCCATTATGCGAGGAGGCAAGCCTGGCAAACAGAACGCTTATTGGAACGACATACAGTTCACTGACCTCTTTTTCAAGGATGGTCAGGTCACAGAGTACACTGACATGCCTATGTACCACGAAAGCAATACGAGCCAGTTTACAGAACCATGTCCGCCCCAACAATGGATACTGCACAATGAAACGATGACCATACTGGAGCACCGCTGCCAGAAAGCGACTTGCCACTGGCGTGGTCGCGACTTTGTGGCATGGTTCGCTGCAGACGTACCCATCAAGGGCGGGCCTTGGAAGTTCGGCGGACTGCCCGGCTGCATCCTCAAAGTCTATGACGTGCAGAAGATTTACGTCTGGGAAGCCGTGGCCATAGAGCGCGGTACTTTCCTCATTACACAGTACCCCGACAAGCTCTACCCAAAATCCACGCGCAAGAGCGTCTGGCAGCGACAGATAATGTATAACGAAGACTACAAGAACGCCATCGGATGGACAAGCCTTGAAGGAAGGCCCACCCCTCCAAAGATACACTTTGAGCCATTAGAGAAGGAGTAAACCGTCATGAACAAACGTATCATCACCCTCATCATCGCCCTCGCCGCCGTGTGTGGCGGGGCGATGGCGCAACCCAAAGTAAACGGGGAGGCTCCCATCCGTGAGAAAAGAGGGTACAATCAGCGAAAAATTATTGACACTGCCACCGTGCGCGTGCTCTATGCCCTTAATGCCAAAGACATCAAGGACGAGAATACTTATTTGGATCTTGGTAAGTTGGAGATTGGCAAGCGGGTAAAAAAGTATAGCAGCGAGTTTATATATACCTCAGACTTGGAGGTCATTAGATGGAAACGAGAGAAAGGTCACAAAGGGAACGTCCCTAAAACTTTTTTCATCCGTGGAGAAAAAGCGGACAAGTGGAGCGAACTGGTTTATTCTGACTACATAGTCCGTGGCAATGAGTTGAAGGAGTACGCCTGTTTCCCTCTGTGGGC
>JAILQO010000077.1 GCA_024698925.1 Bacteroidaceae bacterium
GTACTATCGTTCTGCACATTGGCAATCGTTCCACGATAATCAGGTCTAATCCTCGCCGTCTTGAACTTGCGGTTCTTACTGATAACCTTTACAAACACATCGCCCGTGAAATCAAACATACAATAACTTATCTCCGACACCTGATGCTTGAGCCCCTCCCCCTTGGGGGAGGTCGGGAGGGGGCTATTCACCTTCGCCATATACGTGTCAACCCTCGTCCACTCCTTGCTGCCACGAGGCTGTACGAACACATCATAATCGTGCTTCAGCGGTGCGCCATCGGGGGCAGGATAGGTGAAGACCCGATGAAGGCGAGTGCCCTCCTGTACACCTTTCACCGTAAATTGGTTTGCCTCGGGGTTCTGCTGAATATCGCCTCGATTCTCTGCCTTAGCCTGTAGGTCAAGCAGTTTCTTCGTGTATGGCATCTTCAAGCCTTTACGTTTCACGAAATGGTTGTAAGGCAAGTCGTAAATGCAACGGATTTGTCCACGTCCCATGGAGCCGGGTTCCGTCCAGTCGCTATAAAGACCGGTGCAATCCGTCCACGTCTCAAAAGGAACATCATAACCCAAGTTGTAACGTGCCGTATATTCTATACCGTACATCATGCGATTGTCGAGTGCGCCCCACAAGTCATCGCCCTGTTCCCATGCCATCTCGCACGTTTCGCACAAAGCACCAAGCCCTAACTGCGCGTGTCCCTGATCACGACCTGTTTCCTGACATTGACCCGTTTCGCTGATGTACTTCGGTAGCGAACCGTTGTCGTTAGCGTGAAGAAAATAGTCGATGCTGGCCTGATATACGGTGCTGTCTTCAAGGAATATACCACACGCCATGCGCAGACGGTTCACAATTGCTCCCCAGTTACCATTGGCATACGGACTATCCGCCTCGAACTTGTCAATGGTCGGAATCATCGCCCTACGGATCATGGAGTCCCAAGACTGAGTATTAACTTTTAATTTTTCATTTTTAATTTTTAATTTGATATCAGTCATCGCCCTCACTAACCAGTATCCTTGAATGGCACAGAGCGGTGCATCGTGACCGTCGAACCGTTGCAAGGTCGCGGCGTAGGCGTTGATGATTTCCAGTGCCTTGTCTGTATAGCCCTGCTGTGCGCATTGCCAGGCCGTCCACATATCGCGCTCGCTACCGCCCTTTGATGCGCGGTACTCGCCGTCACGAGCCACCACCTCGTAAGGCCCTGCCATTTTGTAGTTCTGCAGGTCGGACTGGGCGAATAAGTGAAAAGTGAAAAGGTGAAAAGTGAAAAACAAAGAAATGAATAATAATAATCTGCGCATAGGATAAAAGAGTTATCGTTAGGGTTATCGTTTGATGAAATGCAGGGCTGATCCGCCGTTGGGCTGGAGCTTTAAGCTGATGGCTTTTCCTGCCTTGATGGTGACAGTCTTGACGCTGATCTTCGTGCTTGTTTTGACAGTCGGGTCATCGTTATATATCGTGACAGTGTATTGTTTGCCGTCTTCGAGGATGTCAGTAGGAATTGTGACAGTTCGCGCTTCGGTATTTGTCATTGCAGCAACATACCATTCCTCTCCGCTGCGACGAGCGATGACGATATGTGAGCCGGGCGCACCATCCAAGACGCGAGTCTCGTCCCAAGTGGTTTTAAGGTTGTCGAACCAGCTGAGTTCAGGCTCGTCGTTGGCCTCTTCCGGTTTGTCATACCAGAAGAGTGTGATCAGCGGAGAATAATAGATGAGCGAGGCCGCAAGCTGATGACCATGAGTGTTCTTGAGACGCTGGTCATAGTAACAGATGGTGTAGTCGGCTGGGCCATTGATCATACGGGTGAATGGCAACACAGTGTTGTGCGTGGCATCAGGAAATTCCTCGTTGCCACGTATGCCCTCTTGCGTGAGCAGGTTGGGATAGGTGCGCGAGAAACCCGACGGGCGGTATTCATCGTGGATGTTTACCATGAGATGGTTCTCTGCGGCATAGCGCACCATGTCGTGCAGCCATACGGCCCAGCGATGCGAGGCATATTGCACAAAGCCGCTCTTCACACCCACGATGCCCCATTCATGAAGTAGAGGGAACAACTGGCGCATCTGCTTTTGCAGAGCATGTTGGTTGACATAAAGCCAGATACCTACTCCGTGTTCGCGTCCGTAGGCAACCACCTTCGGCATATCAATCTGCGGAATCACCTTTGTGGCATCCCCGTCGTGGCTGGTGCTAGGCTCGTACCACTTCCAGTCGAAGAGCATATAGGGGATATGGTGCTGGGCGCAGAAATCAATATTGCGCAGGGCAGCTTCGGTGGAAAGCGTGGTACAGCGCATGATTGTTCCTGGTTTCACCCAGTCTGCCGCATCGGGTATCTCGCAGGGAGGGTTCAGGTTGTCGATGATATAGCGATGCTCCAGCAGCTGGGCATAGCTCTCTGCTGTGATGATGACCTTCCAGGGCGTAGCGTAGTAGGTCACGATATCCACTGGCGAGTACATTGTGGTGGTGAGCGTACCGCGCTTTGTCTGTGAGGCCACGTTCTTTTCTAAACACCAGTCATCGACATCAGCATCAGCCAAAGCGCAGTAGAGATCATTGGGTAACTCTATGGTCACGGCACGCTCAATGGGACAGGTCACGTCATCTACAAGCTTTAATTCGTATGGGGCTTGCGCCCACTCGGCTGCCCATACCTTCGTGCTAGGCGCAAAGGTGTATTCCGTCAGGTCAGCCGTGACCTTGTGGAACACCGCCTGCGGATGTTCGGGCAGGAAATAGCGAAAGGCTATGCCCTCGTCGTAGGCACGCACCTCGATGTCCATCCGGTAGTTGCTGCCATCGTGCTTGGAGAGGTGAAGCGTGGCAGCATTGTAGTTGTCGGGAACCACCGCTTGTTCGCCCCACAGGTTCGTAATCGTGGCTCGGTGTTCAGAGGTGCTGACAGAATCCACCGTATAGCCATTCATCCAGCAGTCGTACTGCGGATAATTGCGTGCGAGAGCCCGCTCCCAAGTATAGTTGTCCAAGTTAAGTCCCAAACGAGACTCACTCACTATCGCCTTGCCGTCGTGAGAAACACTATAAATAAACTCATTGCCCTGTCGAGAGACAATAATTTCATTGTGCCCGTCGGGCGAAGTTAGGTGATGCTGCGCTGAGGCAAGCAGAGGCAGCAAAAGGACAAGAAGTATAGATAGCTTGCGCATACGTACAGTTTTAAGGGGTCAATGAGGAATCTTTATTTCTATGGGTTTGACTGCACGCTTGTAAATTGAATCTCCATCGAGGATGGCGATAAGCCAAGCGGTATAGGAGCGTTTGGGATTATCCAAGCCACATTCATAAGGATAAACGCAGAATGTGGAGCAACTATCATTTTTCATTTTTAATTTTTCACTTTTCACTTTATATAGTGGACCACAGATGACTTCAACATGTACATCTTTGGGGGCAGTGACGGTTAGGGTTTGACCATCCTCGCTCCAATTCGTTTTGATTTCACTGATTTCTCGAGTCTGCTTGCCACGTGTCTCGGCATAGCGGGCTTCAGTCAACTCAGCCATTTCGCGGTCGAAGTACCAGAAAGCATCGTGCGGGTCGCCCCCATATAATAAATAAGGTGCAGGATCTGGCCGTTGGGCGATGGCAAAAACGTCGTCTTTGGCACCATCACCATCGTTGGGCTGAAGGTCGGGATTGAAGCGGCAGGCCAACCAGCCTTCCTGTACGTTCACTTTCTTCAATGAGCCATCGGCTTGAAGGCGTGAGGTGAGAGCTTTTTGAATGAAAA
>JAILQO010000086.1 GCA_024698925.1 Bacteroidaceae bacterium
GGAGCAATTCCGCATTTAATTGTAATGCAGTCATAATTTGTACTTCTTAATTTCGCTGCAAATATACGATAAATAAACGAAACAAACAAATAAAAATAATAAAATCATGCAAATAGAACATTTAAACAAAGAAACCACAGACGGAACGGTGCGCAATCTGGATGCACTCTATCAGTTGTTCCCATCGTGCTTTACGGAGACGCAGGATGTCATAACTGGCAAGATGCGTCGCGTAGTCGATTGGGGTAAGTTGCGCGAACTGCTTGGTGAATATGTGGAGAACGACGAGCCTGAGAAGTACGACTTTACTTGGGTTGGCAAACGGGCTGCCCAGCGCGAGGCGGCAGCACCTTGTCGTAAGACGTTGCGCCCGTGTCCCGAAGAGAGTGTCGATTGGGACACCACGCAGAACCTCTATATCGAGGGCGACAATCTTGAAGTGCTCAAACTGCTTCAGAACTCCTATATGGGTAAGGTCAAGATGATCTATATCGACCCACCATACAATACAGGCAATGATTTTGTGTATCATGATGACTTTGCACAGAGCGTAGATGAATACGATGAGCATAACCTTGATGATGAGGGCAACCGTTATCGCAAGAACACAGATAGCAATGGTCGTTTCCATTCTGATTGGTGCTCTATGATTTATACAAGGCTGATGGTGGCAAGAAATCTGTTGACGGAGGATGGAGTGATATTCATCTCTATTGATGATAATGAACTTGATAATCTTCAAAAAATAAGTAATGAGGTATTTGGTCAAATAAATTCGGTAGGTGTTTTCATTTGGGCCAAAAAGAAGAAAGGAAGTCATCTTTCTAAAACTTTTCGCTCGATGACTGAATATCTACTTTGTTATGCAAAAGACATCTCATTGATAGAACTATTTGGCGAGGATGCTTATTCTGACAAGTGGCAACCTATTGTAAAAAAGACGAACTCAATAAAAGTTCTTTCGTTTCCCAAAGGTCTTATAGAGACTACTTTGAATAGTGGTTATTATGATGCTGGTACATATGCTAAGGATACGACTCCAATTAAATTCATAAAAGGATTTAGTGTAAAGAATGGCGTAATAGAAGATGATATTGAAGTTGAAGGTCCATTTGTGTGGACTCAAATAAAACTCACAGAGGAAATAAATTCTGGTACGAAATTTTCTCTTTCGAATAGATTTGGATTCAATGTATTTCGTTCTGACCAACTTGAAAAGGTAAAGCGTCCATCGAGTATAATAGATTCGAAAGTGAATGTAGGCACGAATGAAGATGCTAGTGCTGAGGTGGCATCGTTATTCGGTCATGAAAGAATAATGGATTATCCCAAACCTGTTTCTTTGTTACATTTTATTGTTAAAACCTTAGCATATTATGACAAAGATATGATTATTCTCGATTTCTTCTCCGGCTCTGCCACTACTGCCCACGCCGTAATGCAACTTAATGCAGAAGATGGCGGCAATAGAAAGTTTATCATGGTGCAGTTGCCAGAGGAAACAGCAGAGGATAGCGAGGCTTACAAGGCTGGTTATAAGAATATCTGCGAAATCGGTAAGGAGCGAATTCGTCGTGCAGGAAAGAAGATCAAGGACGAGCACCCCGATGCAAAGGGACTTGATACGGGTTTCCGCGTACTAAAGTGCGATGACTCGAATTTCAAGCCTGTGACTTTTGCTCCCAGCAGTTATGATCAAGAGACCCTCGATCTTTTCCTCGATAATATCAAGGAGGAGCGCACAGGTCTCGACCTGCTCTTCGACTGCATGATGCGCTGGGGCTTGGAACTCTCATTACCCTACGCTACACGGAAGGTGGATGGTTGCACCATCTATAACGTGGATGAAGGCAACCTCGTGGCCTGCTTCGATGGCGTAGTGACTGGTGCTGTCATCGATGCTATCGCTGAGACTCATCCCCTTCGCGTGGTCTTCCGCGACAGCTCGTTCACAGAAGCTGCTCAGAAGATGAACCTGTTTGAGTTGTTTAAGCAGAAGTGTGGCTGGACAGACCAGGAAGTGCAGAATAATGTCAGAGTAATTTAGCCTATGAAACTGAAATTTAAGAACCAACAATTCCAAACGGATGCAGCGAAGGCGGTGACGGATGTGTTTCAAGGGCAAAAAAATGCTGCCTTGCTGGAGTTTACCCACGACCTGGGTACGGACAACGGAGGATTCTTCGATGCCGTTGGTTATAAGAACCAGCCCATTGAAGTGCCGTATAGCGAGGTTCTGAATCATATCCGCGAGATCCAGATGGCAGCTCAGTTGAAGCCTACGGAGAGCTTTGACAGAGCTGACCTGCGATTAACTATCGAGATGGAAACAGGTACAGGTAAGACCTATACCTATATCAAGACGATGTTCGAACTGAATCGGCTCTATGGCTGGAGCAAGTTCATCATCGTTGTGCCCAGCATCGCCATCAGGGAGGGTGTCTGCAAGTCGTTCGAGGTGATGAGCGAGCACTTTGCAGCAGAATATGGTAAGCGTATTCAGAGCTTTGTATATGATAGTTCGCAGTTGACGAAGATCGATCAGTTTGCCAGCGATAGCAACATGCACGTGATGATTATCAACACGCAGGCTTTTGCTGCAAGGGGTGAGGATGCACGTCGTATCTATATGAAGCTGGATGCTTTCCGCTCACGTAGGCCTATCGATGTGATTGCCGCCACGAACCCTATCCTGATTATCGATGAGCCACAGAGCGTGTTGGGTGCCGATAGGAACAACGCCACACGAAACCGTTTGAAGGAGTTTAATCCGCTCTTTACCTTATTATATAGTGCTACCCATAGGGCCGATGACATTGTGAACATGGTATATCGCCTGGACGCGATGGATGCCTATAACAAGAAACTGGTGAAGAAGATATCTGTGGTGGGCATTGAACAAAAGGGCTCTACTGCGACCAATGGCTATCTCTATTTGGAGAGCATCGAACTCTCAGAAGGCAATCCTCGTGCCAGAATAGGCTTTGACAAGCGAGTAGGTAATGGCGTGAAGCAGGTGACACTACTGGTTTCTGACCGCTTTGACATCTACCAGAACTCAGGCGAGTTACAGGAGTATGCTGATAACTATCGCGTGACAGAGATTGATGGCTATAATCGCTGTATTCACCTGCAAAATGGTATCACGCTTTATGAAGGTGAGGTGATAGGTGCTGTGAATGAACAGGTGATTCGTAAGGCACAGATCCGGGCTACCATTTGGGCGCATATCGAGAAAGAACGTAAGTTGTTCCGACAGGGTATCAAGTGCCTGTCGCTGTTCTTTATTGACCACGTAGACAACTATCGTGAGGCTGATGGTGGCAAGGGTATCTATGCGCAGATATTTGAGGAGGAATATGAACGGATTGTGGGAGAACTGCAACTGACGTATAGTGATGACCCCGCTTATGTGAAGTATCTGAAGAGCTTCGGGCCAGAAGATGTTCACGACGGCTACTTCTCACGTGACAAGAAGAATAATGTGGTGGAATCGAAGGCCAAAGAGTCTGAGAATGAGCTACGCGGCTATCAATTGATTATGAAAGCCAAGGAGGCATTGCTCTCATTTAAGACGCCAGTCCGATTCATTTTCTCACACTCAGCCTTGAAAGAAGGTTGGGACAATCCCAATGTGTTCCAGATCTGTACGCTGAAGGACTCTGATAACCAGACGAAGAAACGTCAGGAAGTAGGACGCGGTATGCGCCTGTGTGTGAACCAACAAGGGGAACGACAGGACGAAAGTGTGCTGCATGGAGGTGTGTTCGAAGTGAATGAACTGACGGTTATTGCTAGCGAGTCGTATAACACGTTTGCAGCAAAGTTGCAGACGGAGATTGCAGAGGCTGTGGGCGATCGTCCGCAGAAGGTGAATATGCAGTTGTTCCTCGATTTGCTGGTGACCAACGCACAAGGCGAACAGAAGCATTTGTCCGACGACGATGCTCAAGAACTGACTTTCACCCTGCGCATGAAAAACTATATCACCAAGGATGGTCAGCTGACACCTCAGTATCACAACGACAAGCAGCAGGGCGTGTTGGACTTTGGCGACTACAACGACTACAAGCAGGATATCGTTAAGAAACTCGATACCGTCTTCAATCCCGATGCCGTTAAGCCAGAGAATGGTCGGAAGGTTCGCGAGGCCAAATTTGATTCGCAGAAGTTTGAGCGTAAGGAGTTCCAAGAGCTATGGCGCAGGATCAATCACCAGACTTACTACACCGTGGACTTCAAAACTGACGAACTGATTACCAAGGCTGTAATACAACTGGATACCCACCTGAAAGTGAGCGATATCCAACTGCGCATGGTGACAGGAACCTTAGACCGTATTGGCAGCAAGCAGCAGCTGGAACAAGGAACGGCGATGAGCATTACTGACTCAAGAACGATGTCTGTGCATGAGGAGATTGGTGGGGAGGTGCGTTACGACTTGATAGGCAAGCTCGTGGAGAATACAGGACTGACGCGAAAGGCAGTCGTGACTATTTTGAAGAAGATAAAGCCTTCAACATTTAACCAGTTTAAGACAAATCCTGAAGAGTTTATCATCAAGGCCTCAAACATCATCAATGAATGTAAGGCCATCGCTGTGATAGAGCATGTGAAATATCACAAACTGGACAAGCAGTTTGAGAGTGACATCTTCAGCAACACGACGCTGAAAGGAAAGTTGGGTGTGAATGCCTTAGAGTCGCAGAAGTCGCTTTATGATTTGGTGGTGGTTGATTCCGCAGGAATCGAAATGAACTTCGCCAAAGATTTGGAAGAGCGCAACGAGGTGGCTGTCTATACAAAACTGCCAGGTGGCTTCTATATCAATACGCCAGTGGGCCACTATAATCCCGACTGGGCAATCGTGTTCAAGGAAGGGCCAGATATCAAGCATGTCTATTTCGTGGCAGAAACCAAGGGCTCTTTGGAGGAGTCGCAACTGCGCGAATCAGAACGCTCAAAGATAGAATGTGCCCGTCGCCACTTCGCCACAATAGGCGATTCAGATATAACCTATAGTGTGGTGCGTAACTACAATGACCTGCGAGATATAATTACGAAGTAAATCTACCAGGAAGCGCTTCATCACCAAAGCAAAGGAGGTTGAAAGAAATTGGATGGAAGATGACGAATGACGAATTACAAATGACGAATAAATGAAACAGTTTATCACATGCCTGATCCTCATGCTGACATTCGCAGCATGTGGTGATGTGGCGAAAAAGCCATCAAAGTATGAGGAAAACGAAATAGCCTCTCCCCAGCCCTCTCACGTGGGAGAGGGAGATGGGACAATTGAGGTGAGGGAAGAAACGCCTAAGGCAGAAGAAAAAACATCCGCTCCTGTGAGTTCTAGTCCTTCGTCATCGAGCTATCATAGTTCTAGCAGCTATGACAATATGCGTGGATTCGATCCGGCATCAGAGGACGATGGGGATGATAATGGCATGAGTCGGTATATGGAAAATGATGATGAGGAAGGGTGGGAGTAGGGGGCAATTGATAATGGAAAAAGGAGAATGGACAATGGATAATTGAGAATGGACAATGGATAATGGAGAATGGAGAATGTGTGTATTTAAGCCTACAATAATTACTCTTGATACTCATTCCAAACTTCCTCTGCCAGATATTTGTCACTTCGGCAATGTAAGTCAGCAATGCCATCCTCAATGAGGGTGGCAGTATCAGAGTTGTAGTAAATATCAGCAGCCTCTTGAAGAGTTATGTTATGCATTTCGCTGATGGCTGCTATGATTCGAGCGCATTGTGCGCTACGGATTATCTGTTTGCTTTCTTCGCTCATAGTTGTATGCTTTCTACAAATGTGAGACAATTTTGAATCATCTGCTCAGAGCGGATGCTGTATTGGATGTTAGGTTTTTCATATTTCAGCAGGCCCAACGCCTCTTCCTGTGACAACTCGCCAGCGAAGTAGCGGTCAAGGGTTAAAATGACGCGGTCATTGGCGATGCCGCCTACTACCAAATCTTATTCTGTGTCATCTTCACCTGCCCGGCACTTGGAAACGAAATCCAGCCATGATTTGTCATAAGACTCAAAACGTAAGACTTTCCAGCCCTCCACGTTGTCTGAAAACTCATAGGTGTTCAGCCAAGCAGGTCTGTTCCGACGGATGAACCTCTGCCCGTACCTTACAGCCTGGTCATAGATGGATGTCAGATAGAAACCCTTCCCGAAATCAAGATAATCACGGGAATGATTTATATCGGGATGTTCTACCGCCTGAGTGGATGAATGGTATAGTTTCATGATTCCAGTTCTCCTTTCTCCCTCATGTATTCAGTCAGGTCTTCCACCAAGTAGCGTGAGCTGAATGTATGCAGTACATCGTATGAGGGAACAATGTAGTCATATAGGATGCCCGAACGCTTTAGTCGTCTGTACACCTCTTGCTGTGACAGGTGAAGCGCTTGAGCCAGTTTGCCAATGCAGTATGTTACAAATTCCAGAGTTGTCTTATTCATGAAACATTCAAAAATGGTAAAAATGGTGATGCCAAGGCTCGTTTTTGGCCTATTTTGAGTACAAACTTAAACAAAAATCTGCCATAATATAGTTTCGGGCGCGTGAAAAATCTATAAATGGCATGAAAAAAGAGTTTTTAATCACGAAAATCGTTCTAAAACGGATTAAAAGATGTCTATTCGCACATGGATTCGGGGAAAAGTAGTAACTTTGTGGCCTGACATCATGATGATTTACTAATTCTTCTTAATAATCTCCTGCATCTGCTCGTAGGTGTGGGATTTTTTGTAGCTTTGCCAGCGAAATACGAGAAAAAGAAGTTATTCTTGGTATTCTGGAAGACCACACATTCATTTATCTAATACAAATAACACTCACAATGAAAAAGTTACAAATGATGGGACTCGCTGCCGTCCTGATGCTGGCAGCATGTAAGAACAATGGTATTACCATTTCTGGTACTGTGGAACGCGACATCGACTCGCTCTCTATCAGCGTGATGCTGAATGACAACGGCGATACGTTGATCGCCAAGGTTCCTGTGGTAGATGGCACTTATTCCTGGGCGGGCCAGGTGGACAGCGCCTGCATCATGCGTGTTCACTATGGTGAGGGTGCCCGTGATTTCTATCGTGTCATCTGCGAGCCTGGAAACATCACCCTTAACATCCCCAAGGAAGGGGAAGATGAGCTTTACCCCAGCGGCACACCGCTTAACGATAGCATCATCGCGTATTTTAATGCAGTCGCAGAAATAAATAAAAGGTATGATTCTTATTTTGAAAGGATTGAGAAAGCTCAGTCCGATGAAGAGCGTGATTCGTTGAAAGAAGAACAGTTTAAAATATGGAGAGAGGTAGAACAATGCAAAGCTGGTTTCCTGAGCCGCCATACGAACGACATGTTCGGTATCTATCTGCTGCGCGAATTCCAGTTCTTTGCTCAACCAGATTTCATCGAGGAGGCCACCCAGCAGCTGAAAGAGAACTTCCCTGATAACTTCTGGGCAACGTTCATCGCAAAACATACTGAAGGACAGATGCGCGCATTCCCAGGTCGCCAGTACACCGACCTGAAGATGGCGACTCCCGACGGTGGCGAGCTGAGCCTCTCGGATATCGTTCCTAACAACCGCTACACCTTCGTGGATTTTTGGGCCAGCTGGTGCGGTCCCTGCTGTGCAGAGCTCCCCAATGTAAAAGCCTTGTATGAGAAGTATCATGACAAGGGACTGGAAGTCGTGGGCGTGTCATTCGATGCCGACGCAGAAGCGTGGAAGGCTGCTATCGACAAATATGGCATCACGTGGCCCAACATGTCTGACCTCAAGGGCTGGGGCTGCGAGGCTGCCAGCGTCTATGGCATCAACGGTATCCCCTTCACGTTGCTCATCGGTCAGGATGGCATCATCATAGAACGCTGGCTCGTAGGCGAAAAGCTCGCCAAGAAGTTGGAAGAGCTGATGGGAGAGTGAGGAAAAAGCCGGACCTTGCGGGGCCCGGCTTTTTTATGTTTGCTCGTGAACGTATTTTCTTCGTTTATGAATTCATGGAGATCAGGAACTCCTCGTTCGTCTTGGTGTTCTCGAGGCGGCTCTTGAGTTCGTTCATCGCCTCGATAGGATTCATGTCGGAGAGGAATTTGCGCAGGATCCACATGCGGTCCAGCGTGGTCTTGTCGTGAAGCAGATCGTCGCGACGTGTGCTGCTGGCTACGATGTTCACAGCGGGGAAGATGCGCTTGTTGGCCAATGTGCGATCCAGCTGCAGCTCCATATTACCGGTTCCCTTGAACTCCTCGAAGATGACCTCGTCCATCTTGCTACCCGTGTCAATCAATGCGGTGGCAATGATGGTCAGAGAACCGCCGCCCTCGATGTTACGTGCAGCGCCGAAGAAACGCTTGGGCTTCTGCAAGGCGTTGGCATCAACACCACCCGTCAGGATCTTACCGCTGGCGGGAGCTGCTGTATTGTAAGCACGTGCCAGGCGCGTGATACTGTCAAGGAAGATGACGACATCATGACCGCACTCTACCATACGCTTGGCCTTCTCCAATACGATGCCGGCAATCTTTACGTGACGCTCGGCGGGCTCATCGAAGGTGGAGGCGATGACCTCGGCGTTGACTGAACGTGCCATATCGGTGACTTCCTCAGGACGCTCATCAATGAGCAGCATCATCAAGTATGCCTCAGGATGGTTGGCGGCGATGGCGTTGGCAATTTCCTTCATCAGGATGGTCTTACCCGTCTTAGGCTGTGCCACGATGAGTGCGCGCTGTCCCTTACCGATGGGTGAGAACAGATCCACGATTCGTACACTGGTGGGATCGGCATAACCGCGACAGAGGTTAAACTTCTCGTCGGGGAAAAGGGGCGTCAGATGCTCGAAGGCCTGGCGGTCACGGATGCGGGCGGGATTGACACCATTGACTGCGTCAATCGTCATCAGCGGGAAGTATTTCTCGCCCTCATGAGGGGGACGGATACTGCCTTCAACGACATCACCTGTCTTCAAGCCAAACTGCTTGATCTGCTGCTGATTCACATAGACATCATCCGGACTGGCCAGATAGTTATAGTCGCTTGAGCGCAGGAAGCCCCAGCCGTCAGGAACCACTTCCAGTACACCTTCGGCCTTCACCAAATCAGAGAAGTCGTAGGGGAGTGTTTCATCCATCTCAGGCTGTTGCTGCTTGGCGGGTGTCTGACGAGAGGTACTCATCAGCTGCTCCAGGAATGCGGGAGAGGCGTTCTTGCTCACTGGCGTCTGAGTCCGTGCCAGATTACCCTCGTCGGGGATGGATTGCAGGATCACGAAATCAGGCTCATCGGCCTTAAAGAAGTTGTCCACCATTTCTGGTGTGATGATGTCGTTATTAGGCTGATCCTGTCCTTCTGCCATGTTGGCGGGCTGTGATTGCGCCATCGGCTCATTGACCTGAGCAGGAGCCGCTGCTTGAGGTTCTACAGGAGCCTCCGCTGCCTCATTTCCTTCAGGGAAAAGGGGAAGTTCCTGGGCCTTGTTGGCAGCCTCCTCGGCTGCTTTTTCAGCCTTTGACTTGCGGCCGCGTTTCTTCGGCGCAGGCTTGGTGTCAGCGTCAGCGGGAACTGCTACCACCGTCTCTTCGGCGGCTTGCGCTTGGGGCTGTTCGGGCTCCTTCGGTGTTTCTGCATTCTTGGCAGCCTCCTCAGCCGCCTTCTCTGCTTTAGACTTACGTCCACGCTTCTTGGGCGCAGGCTTCTCCTCGGCTTTCGCAGGATTCTGCGTCAGTTCAGCTTCAATAATACTATAAATCAGTTCCAGCTGTGGCATAGATGCCTTAGCAGGAATATTCAAGGACTTAGCAATTTCTAGTAATTGCTCGATGCTCAAAGCCTCGAGGTCACTTTTTGTGTGCATATAATAAAGATTAACAGTGGAAAATATAAATGGGTTGACTACTAAGAAGAGTTAACCCTTCATAAAATCGAGTGCAAAGGTAGCGTTTTCTTATGAAATGACAAACGAATATGGAATTTTTTTTATAATTTCGCGGCGGAAATCTCAAAAATGGCTGCTGTCAACCCATATTTACAGGTCGAAAACCTCACATTCTCAGTGGGCGATAAGACGCTTTTCCGCGATATCAATTTTGGTATTGCGGAAGGACAGCATGTGGGCCTGATTGCACAGAACGGTACCGGCAAGACTTCATTGCTCAATCTGATTGCTGGCCACGAGGAGCCCGAACAGGGCAGCATCACGTTTCGTCGCGACCTCCGCGTAGCCTATCTGGAACAGACGCCTACGTTCCCAGAGGGGCTCACGGTGATGGAGGCATGCCTATGGCGTTGCCGCGAGGAACCGCGCCGTATCCAGGAGTACCTCACGAAACTCAAGATTACCGATCACGACCAGCCTATCAGTCAGCTTTCAGGAGGGCAGCTCAAGCGCGTGGCATTAGCCAATGTGCTTTGCATGGAACCAGACATGCTCATTCTCGACGAGCCCACGAATCACCTCGACCTGCAGATGATTGAGTGGCTGGAGAATTATCTGTCACGTTCCAGCATCACGCTGCTGATGGTGACGCATGATCGCTACTTCCTTGACCGTGTCTGTAATCTGATTTTGGAGTTGGATAACGAAACGCTTTACACCTATCGTGGCAACTACGCCTACTACCTTGAGAAGCGACAGGAGCGTGTGGATGTGACCAATGCCGAAATCGCACGTGCGAATAATCTTTATCGGACAGAGCTGGATTGGATGCGTCGTATGCCGCAGGCTCGTGGCCACAAGGCGCGCTATCGCGAGGAAGCCTTCTACGACCTCGAGCGCAAAGCCAACCAGCGGGTGGAGGAGAAGGCCGTTTCGCTACAGGTCAACAGCACCTATATCGGCTCCAAGATCTTTGAGGCAGAATATGTCAGTAAGACTTTCCCCGCAGACCCCGATAATCCGGCGAGCACGGAGAAGGTCATCCTGAAGGACTTCTATTATAACTTCTCGCGCTATGAGAAGATGGGTATCGTCGGAGCTAACGGAACCGGCAAATCCACCTTTATCAAAATGCTGTTAGGCCTGGTGAAGCCCGACAGTGGTCGCTTTGTCATTGGCGAGACGGTTCGCTTCGGCTATTTCTCGCAGGATGGTATGCAGTTTGATCAGGAGATGAAGGTCATCGACGCCGTGCGCCGTGTGGCCGAATATGTCGATCTTGGCGGCGGGCGGCATCTGACTGCGATGCAGTTCCTCACGCACTTCCTGTTCACGCCGTTGCAGCAGCAGAACTATATCTACAAGCTCTCGGGCGGCGAGCGCCGTCGCCTGTATCTCTGCACGGTACTCATGCAGAATCCCAATTTTCTGATTCTTGACGAGCCAACCAATGATTTGGATATTGTCACGCTCAACATCCTCGAAGACTACCTGAAGAACTTCAAGGGCTGTGTTATCGTTGTCAGCCACGACCGCTACTTCATGGATAAGGTGGTCGATCACCTGCTTGTCTTCAGAGGCGATGGTGACATCAAAGATTTTCCAGGCAACTATACGCAGTTCCGAGAATGGGAAAAAGAAAGCGCTGTCAGCACCCCTTCGCCATCGAAGAAGCTGCCGAATGCTCCAGCCGCGAATAGCCGTTCCAGCCAAACAGCCACGCTCTCCACAACGGGGCAGGCGGCTGAGACGGCGAGGCCTCGCCGTTTGACTTTCAAGGAGCGCAAGGAACTGGAAGCGCTGGAGTCCACCATCGCTTCACTCGAAGCTGAAAAGACAGCATTGGAAACAGCACTCTGTAGCGGAAAACTCTCTGTGGAGGCACTCACGGAGAAAAGCAAACGTCTGCCTCTGCTGCAGGATGAACTCGATGCCGCCGAGATGCGCTGGCTTGAACTCTCAGAGATAGGTAGTTAAACCATAGAACCCTTCATCATTCGATTCAATTGTAAAATATCATATTATGTTTATCAACGACGAACTCATGGACGATTTGTCCGCAAAAGCACAGGCCAGTCCTCGCCTGCGCATGAATCTGGACCTTCGCAACTCTCCGGAGGACCAATCACAACGCATGTTGAACGCGATGCTTCCTGGAACCGTACTTCCCATTCATCGTCACACAACCACCTCGGAGGTGGTTATCATCCTGCGTGGCAAGATGGATGAGATGTTCTATGATGAGAATGGCAACGAGACCCATCGCTTCCATCTCGATCCTACGAAAGGCAACTGTGCGCTCAGCATCCCCCGTGGTATTTGGCATTCAGTAGAGGTCTTTGAACCGACTGTCATCTTCGAGGCTAAGGACGGCCCTTATGCTCCTCTTGCCCCAGAGGATATCCTTGAAAAATGAATTATCCCATCAATAATATTATGAAACATTCACTCATCCTCGCTGTAGCCCTCTTGTGTCTGACCGGCTGCAAACAAATCACTAAAAACGAAACGACACCCGTAGAGAAAAAGCATTCACTCGTTGCCTATTTCTCTGCTACCGGCACTACTGGCGCTGTTGCTGAACTATTGGCACAGGCAGTTGATGCCGATCTCTTTGAGATTCAGCCGATGGAACTGTACAGCGACTCCGACCTCAATTGGCGTGATAGCCAATCGCGCTCCAGCATCGAGATGCGTGACAGCCTCTCGCGGCCCATTCTTTCCGCTATGCCAGTGGATTTCCTGCAGTATGATACCATCTTCATCGGATTCCCCATTTGGTGGGGCGTGGCTCCACACATCATCAATTCCTTCCTGGAGGCCGCTGACTTTGCAGGCAAGAATCTTGTGCTCTTTGCCACATCAAGCAGCAGTCCCATTGAGCCCGTGATAGCCAATCTCCGTTACACCTATCCACAATACCGTTTCGAGGAAGGACGCTTGCTCAACAATATCACTCCCGCAGACTTGAGTCAATGGGTTGAAGATTTACGTAAGTAGAAATACCGTACAATACACCCCAATAAGAGAAAGGAGCTGTGTCGTTATGATGTGACACAGCTCCTTTTCATTGTTTATGATTTGTTATCGGATGAACAGGATCTCGCGATACTTGGGCAAGGGCCAAAGTTCATCATCAATGATGAGCTCCAGCTTGTCCACATGGTAGCGGATGTCCTCAAAGAGCGGCGCTACGGTGTCGTGATAGGCGATGGCTTTCTCACGCTCGCTCTCAATGCGATTGGCTACGCGGCGGGCTTCAATCAGATCATTCACGTGGGATGTGATATAGCTGGTGTGCTCGGAGATCTGCTTGATCAGTGTGAGGTTGTCTTGTGAGAGTTGCTGGGCTGTGGTAGCATCGAAAATCTCCTTGAGTTTATGCACATTGTCAATGAGCTGGCTCTGATAGCGTGTGGCTACGGGAATTACGTGGTTCAGACAGAGGTCGCCGAAGATGCGGGCTTCAATCTGAATCTTCTTGGTGTAGGTGTCCCATTTGATTTCGTTGCGTGCTTCCAGTTCGGCGCGGTTGAAAACGCCCGTCTTGGCAAACATCTCCACACTGGCATCGTCCAAATAACGGTCGATGACGAGCGGGCAGGAGGCTTCTACATCGAGACCGCGACGTGCAGCCTCGCGCTTCCATTCTTCGCTGTAGCCGTTGCCTTCGAAGTGAATGGGCTTGCAAGTCTTGATGTCTTCGCACACCACCATCTTCACGGCTTTCAGCTTTTCTACGCCGTTAGCGATCAGCGCATCTACGCGACTCTTGAAGTCGATCAGGGCTTCGGCTACGGCGGCGTTGAGGGCTATCATGGCGCTGGCACAGTTGGCCTCGGAACCGACGGCGCGGAACTCAAAGCGGTTACCGGTGAAGGCAAAGGGTGAGGTGCGGTTGCGGTCGGTATTGTCAATGAGGATCTCAGGAATCTGTGGCACACCGAGATTGAACTCTTGCTTAGAAGTGAAGGTGATGGCATCGTCGGCGGACTGCTCCAGGTGCTCTAGCACGTCGGTGAGTTGCTTGCCAAGGAAGCTGGAGATGATGGCTGGAGGTGCCTCGTTGGCGCCCAGGCGATGGGCGTTGGTGGCGCTGACGATGCTGGCCTTGAGGAGTCCGTTGTGTTTCCAGACAGCCATGAGCGTCTCCACGATGAAAGTGATGAAGCGTAGGTTGTCCAGCTGCGTCTTACCCGGTGCGTGAAGGAGTATGCCGGTATTGGTGGTGAGACTCCAGTTGTTGTGCTTGCCGCTACCGTTGATGCCGGCAAAGGGCTTCTCATGCAGCAGGACGCGGAATCCGTGCTTGCGGGCCACCTTCTTCATGAGTGACATGAGGAGCATGTTGTGATCAACCGCCAAATTCGTCTCCTCAAAGATGGGAGCCAGCTCAAATTGATTGGGAGCAACCTCGTTATGACGGGTCTTGCAGGGGATGCCAAGCTCCAAAGCCTGAATCTCCAAATCCTTCATGAATGCCGCCACACGTTCGGGTATCGAGCCGAAGTAGTGGTCGTCCATCTGCTGGTTCTTGGCGCTATCGTGGCCCATGAGTGTGCGTCCTGTCATGAGCAGATCTGGTCGCGTGGCGTAGAGGCCTTCATCCACGAGGAAATACTCCTGCTCCCAACCCAAGTTGGAAATTACGTTCTTCACGTCGGGGTAGAAGTAGTGAGCCACGTCGGTAGCTGCTTTATCTACGGCGTGCAGGGCTTTCTTCAACGGAGCCTTGTAGTCGAGCGCTTCGCCCGTGAAAGCAATGAACACGGTGGGAATCATCAGCGTGTCACCCATGACAAAGACGGGCGACGCAGGGTCCCAAGCCGAGTAACCACGTGCCTCGAAGGTACTGCGGATACCACCGCTGGGGAACGAACTGGCATCAGGCTCCTGTTGTACCAGCTGCTTGCCGGTAAACTCCTCGATCATGCCACCTTTGCCATCGTGCTCGACAAAGCCGTCGTGCTTCTCGGCAGTCCCTTCCGTAAGCGGTTGGAACCAGTGGGTCAGGTGCGTAGCGCCCAGAGCCATCGCCCAACGCTTCATGCCTTCGGCTACGGCGTCTGCCGTCTTCAGGTCCAGGGTAGCTCCATTGTCCATGACATCAATCATTTTCTGATAAACGTCAGAGGGCAGGTACTGCATCATCTTCTGGCGATTGAAGACATATTTTGCAAAGAACTCAGATGGACGCTCTTTGGGAGTAGGTACATCTACGGGGTGTTTCTTGAACGCCTCACCGACGACTTGAAATCTTAGTGTTGCTGACATATATTTATTTTACGATTTTACAATTTTTGATCCTCAAATCTTTAAATCCTCAAATCTTTAAATCCTCAAATCTTTAAATCCTTAAATCCTCAAATCTTTAATTCCTTAATTCCTTCAATCCTAATGTATTCCTCGGGCATTGAGTGCCTGCTGGTAGCGACGGGCATTTTGCTTATGCTCTGCAAAGCTGACGGCAAAGTTATGCGTGCCGCTGAAATCTTCTTTGGCGCACATGTAGAGGTATCGATGATGTTCGTAGTGGAGAACGGCATCAATGCCGACTACTGATGGGATGCGAATGGGGCCCGGGGGCAGTCCTTGATTGATATAGGTATTGTAAGGGTTCACCGTTTTGAGGTGGTTCCCGAGGATGCGTCGGAGTGTGGCATCGCCAACGGCAAACTTCACCGTCGGATCAGCCTGCAAGGGGATGCCTTTGTGGATGCGGTTCATGTAGAGTCCAGCAACGCGCGGTTTCTCGGCGGCGTTGGCAGTTTCCTCTTCCACGATACTGGCTAAGGTGGAAACCTCCTCATGACTGAGGCCGATGGAAAGAGCTGCTTCGTTTCGTCCCTCACAGCTCCAGAAAACCTCGTTCTCTCGCACCATGCGTTGCATGAATTTCTCCAGCGAGGTGTCCCAATAGACCTCGTAGGTATTGGGAATAAAGAGAGCGGGTAGGGTAGCGGTATTGTATCCGTAAGAGGCTGCGAAAGTGCTGTCATAGAAGGCGGTGGCAAGCGTCACAGAATCCAGCATTAGCTTCTGCCCGAGGACGCCGGCCAGGCGATCCAATGTGCGTACGGAGGGTATCGTGAGGCGTACCGGTGTCTGGTGTCCGCGACGCAGGTTCAGATAAGTTGTCAGGAATGTCTGTCCTGGTTCTACGGCGTAGCGTCCTGTTCGCGGGCGGTAGGGTTTCACCTTGTTGGCCAGGCTCCAGAAAAGGCGTGTATGGCTACCTCCTAAAGCTTCCAACTGCGCACAAATATCGTCGGTATCACTTTCGGGACGCACATAAACATAGGCCGTCTCTTCGTTCTCAAAACCTGCATGAAGGAATCCTTGCCACAAGACAAATAGCAAGACAAGCACCACAACCGAAATACCGCCTGTGGCTAACAATCCGTATTTCACCTTTCTTGTCATCGAGTAGCCTTGTTTTAGGTAACAAAAAACGCAGACACATGTTAGCATCTGCGAGCTTGTTCATCGTGGAGCCGACACGGGGACTCGAACCCCGGACCCACGCATTACGAATGCGTTGCTCTACCAACTGAGCCATGTCGGCAGGTCTTTCTTTCAAAACCGAGCGCAAAGGTACTGCTTTTTCTTGAACTGACCAACAAACGGCCTCATTTTTTCTTCTTCAAAGACATTTTTCTTGGTATTTCTTCTGTTTTCGTTTCTCATTTTTCCCTTTTCATTCATCATTTCTCATGAATTATCGCTACCTTTGCACCGCTTTTTACAAAAACTCAACATCGCTCGCTCTATGAAACGACTCTCTTTACTCGCATGTCTCCTGCTTGCCACGCTTTGTGCTTCCGCTCAGTCATGGTCCTTTCGTTTTGTGCCTGTGAAGCGTGCTGCCCAGGCAGGACAGATTCTTGTTCAACCCACAGACCGCTATACGGGTACAACGGATTATGGCTTCGACTTCATTGCCTCACCCGAGCGTCTGGACCGTCAGACTCCTTTCTATTTCAGCGTGCGTGTACCAGATGGCAACTATCGCATCACCGTGTGGTTAGGGAGTAAGAAGCGAGCAGCTGTAACGACCGTCCGCGCAGAGAGTCGCCGTCTCTTTGTGGAGAACTTGGCGACACGCAAGGGAGAGATCCGTGCTGAGTCTTTCATTGTTCACAAACATTCTCCTCAGATTGATGACCAGCGCTCGATGCGCCTGAAGCCACGCGAACTCACCAAGCTGAACTTTGACGATCGTCTGACCATTGAGATCAACGGCGATGCGCCAGCCTGTGAGGCCATCACCATTGAACGCGATGACCGTGTGCCTACCGTCTTCCTCTGTGGCAACAGCACTGTCGTGGATCAGGACAGCGAACCTTGGGCTTCTTGGGGACAGATGATTACCCGTTGGTTTGGACCGAAGGTGGCCATTGCCAATTTTGCAGAGAGTGGCGAGACAGCCAGCACCTTCATTGCGGCCAACCGCCTGGCCAAGGCGCTGTCGATGATGAAGACGGGAGACTATCTCATCGCAGAGTTTGGTCACAACGACCAGAAACAGCGTGGTCCAGGCATGGGTGCTTACTACAATTTCGCTACTGCGCTGAAGACCTTTATAGATGAAACGCGCGCGCGAGGTGCTACGCCTATCTTCGTGACACCCACGCAGCGACGTAGTTTCAAGGATGGCCGCATTCAAGAAACACATGCCGACTATCCCGAGGCTATGGAGTGGGTCGCCGCACGTGAGAACGTGCCCCTCATTGATCTCCACAGCATGACTCGCACCTTCTACGAAGCGATGGGCGAGGATGAGAGTATCCATGCTTTCGTTCACTATCCCGCAGGCAGCTACCCAGGTCAGAAAACAGACTTCAAGGATAATACGCACTTTAACCCCTATGGCGCTTACGAATTGGCCAAGTGCGTGATTGAGGGGATGCGTCAGCTCAACCTACCGCTGCTCCAGGCGCTCCGCCCAGAGTACTTACAGCTGTATCCTGCCTCAGCTCCTTTCAATCCAGCTAAGCCCGATGCCTTCAAGGACTTCCACTGGAACGATGCCCCGTTCTTCGAGGCCGAGAAACCGGACGGAAATTAAATCGTATAATCATGATTAAGAATATAGCATTTGATTTTGGTGGCGTACTGTTCGACTTGGACTACGACGGCGCCATCGTTACATTCAAGAAGATTGGTCTGGCCGATGCCGACCAGCGCCTGGACCGCTTTCACCAGCGCGGTGTCTTCGAATTGTTGGAGAATGGTCGCATCAGCGCCGACGCATTCCGCGTGGAACTGGAGCAGATGTGCGGTCGCACCCTGACGCGTGAAGATGTCCTGAGCGCGTGGCTGGGTTATGTCGGCGCTCCCATGGATGAGCGCAAGCTCGCTTATTTGGATGAACTTCGTCGTCGCGGATACCGCACCTTCCTGCTCTCCAATACCAATCCCTATGTGCAGTCATGGGCCGAGAGCGCACAGTTCAGCAAGAGCGGTCGTCCGTTGAGCAGCTATCTGGAGAAATGCTATTGTTCTTACGAGGTAGGCCTCATGAAGCCCGATGCCGCCATCTTCCAATTCATGCTGGACGATGCCCGTATCGCTCCTGCAGAGACGCTCTTCCTGGACGACAGTCCCGCCAATATAGCAGCAGCGGACGCCTTAGGCATCCGCACAATGTTAATTGAAAAGAATGGTGACTGGTTCGACGCTGTCGAACGTGCGCTTAGCGAAGCATAACCTTCTCCGTATTCCCTTTTCGTTTCACGATATTGAGTCCGCGTTGTGGTTGCGACAGTTGCTGGCCTGATACGGAGAAGATCTCTGTAATACCCTTGCCATCGTTTGTGGTAGGAGTCTTGACAGAGGCTGGATTCGTGGTACTGTAGGACAGTGACACATTCGAGATACTCATCCACTGGTGCACAGCTCCTTTCACGCTGCCTGCCAACTTGATGGTGACCGTAGCGTCCTCTTCGAGCTGGAAGGGGAGATAGCGCCACTCCCAGCCACGTCCCGTACCATTATTGGCGTATGTCTTGGAAGCATCAAAGGAGGCGGTGCCGTCTGTGGTGATACCATAGCCTACGTCGCCTTTCGTGGGGAAACGTACACTTTGGTCGTCCACACTCATCGTTGCCACGACAGCGTCTGACGCCGATCGTCCCGAAGCTTTCAACACGTAGTAGCCGGCCGGCAGGCTCAGGCTCTGTGTCATGGACATCTCCCATGCGTTGCTGCCCCAACCGTTATTCTGTTCATAGTAGGTGGAGGTGCCCGTGCCATCCCAGTGCTGGCCTTTCATATCACTCCGCTGATTATTGAGCTGCCAGTTGTTGGTAATCAGGTTGCTCTTGTCCTCATTATAGTTGGCTGCTAAGGCGTTGAACTGGCTTACGTTGAGGGCTTGGATTTGCGCCTGAAGGTCTTCCTTCGCGATTTCCTCTTGCTGCAGGAACTCTTCTATGTCAGTGATGTCCACACCCATGAGCTGTGCACGTGCCGCTTCTTCCGAGAGTTGGTCTTTTAGCTGTTGCAGTTCTTGCTGGCGGGCTTCCTCCTGTTTCCGGATATAGTCGGGATCAATGGTATTCAGCTCAGCATCGGTAATCGGGATGACGGTTCCGTGACGCGGGGTGAACATACCTTTGGTCTCGGTATTCTGCTTGAAGGTGAAGGTGGAGAGGTCCGTAGAGGTGCAGAACTGGTAGTGCCCGTTCATGTAGCAGTCGTACATGAGCACCCATGTCTCGCCATCAATGAGCTGGAACACGCCGGCTCCCTCCACAGCCTCTGTGGTCTGCTGGAGTGCACCGCTGGGGGCGCTCCACTGCGAGCCTGGCTCTTGTCCTGCTGGAGCCGTGAGCGTCTGTGCTGTCACCTGACAGATGCCGCCGTCACCTTCATTCTTGTAGAAGCCGTGATAGAGTCCGTCATTCTCATTATAGACGATATCCATGTCGATGGTGGACTTGCCGCGGTCGAAGAAGTGGATGGGGTCGCCTTCCAGGTCGGTAAAATCTTCATTGGCATAGCAATAAAAGACCTTGTCGTACGGGATGCTGCCGTCATTCGTGAGCAGCGAGAAATATACCATATACTTTCCGGCCACGGGGTCATAGATGGTCTCCGGAGCCCACACACGGATTACGTTCGCAAAGTTCTTGTCTTTGTACTTATCGGGGAAATGTACGGTGGAGTGTGTCCAGTTCACGAGGTCCTGACTCTTCATCATGACCAGTCCGCGATTACTTTCCCAACCCTCGGCGCTACGCATATCAGTGAGTACCATGTAGAACCAGCCGTCCTCGCCGCGCAGGATATGCGGGTCACGCACACCGTGCTTAATGGATATGGTGTCGGCCGAGATGATGCACGCCCCCTCTCGCAGAGGCGTGTAGTCATAGCCATTATCCGAAACGGCATAGTAAATATGTTCGTTCTGGTTGCTGGGGAAATAGACGAAGAGATACCTCGTGTAGTCCTCTGCCAGAGCGGAGATGTTGAAGCCTGCCCACATCATGAGAAACAGGGAAAGAAATAGTTCGCTGCTTGTTCTCATATCATTTTTCTATTTTTGAGTTAGTCCTTTAGAATTGACGATGGAGCCTGAATGTGGAGGCGGGCAGGCCTTGTGCATTGTGGAGGTCAGCTTCCGTGAAGCCGCTCCATCCGTAGCGAACTTCAATCGGGTCTTTGACCTCTGGGGCGCTCAGCACGATTTTGTCGCCTTCTATCTGCTGGATCGTTGCCGGATAGAACAGACCGTCTGCCCCAGCCAGCTCGAAACCGCGTGTAACGGCCAGCCCGTCTGCGTTCTTGAAGAAGAGGGTAGCGGTCTCAGCCAGCCCTTTTACAAATCTCATCGGCACCGGTCCTTCGCTGACGAGGTTGTGACCGTAGGTGTGCGCCAGCGCTTGCAGGGCTAGCCGTTCGCCTACGGGGCGCTTCGTGCGGTAGTGCACGTCAGCGGCCTCGCCGAGGTCATGAGATACAGCCATCCACGTCATAGGTAATGCGTCTGCCAGACGGCGCTGGCTGTCGCGGAAGGCGGGCCATGAGGGACGCGGCAGACTGCTGAGCTGGACCATGTAGAAGGGTAGTTCAGGGCGCTCTTGATACTCGCTCCGCCAACGGCGTGCGAAGTGCTTGCGCCAAGACTGTTCCAGAAGCGTAAACAGCCGCTCATGTGCCTCCACGTTATGGGTATTACTCTCGCCCTGATACCAGATGACGCCCTTGATGGGCAGGTGTCCGAGGGGCGCTATGGCAGCTTCGAAGAGATAGGCGGGCTCGTAGGGATGGCGTTGCAGGGCGTTGAAGGCGGCCGATTCCTTGTTCAAAGCGTGGGCTATGTTCTTTGTCATGCGTCCTCGTGCCCAGAGCTGTCCATAGTCGCCGTTACGCCAGTCGCGCAGGATGTTGGGGAATTCCCATTCCAGCGTCGTGCGGTCTATCCACGATTCCGTAGGGGAACCGCCCACAGCGTTGCAGATGATGCCGATGGGGATGTCCTGAAGGCTGTCGCAGAGGACGCGACCGAAGTTGAAGGCCACCGCCGAGAACTTAGTCACCACCTCGGGCGAGGCTGTCTTCCATCCCTGGAAATCCATGTGGCGCAGCTGATTGGTATAGGTGAGTACGCTGTCGTCCCATTCCACGGCGTCTGTTCGCGCACGAGCAGGCATATTATAAAGATGTAGTTGCCCTTTCAGGCGGGCTGCATCGGCCAGATCCTGCTCCTGTGTGTTGCATTGATCTACACGCAGCTCCATGTTGGACTGCCCGCTGGCCAGCCACAGGTCGCCGAAGTAAACGCTGTCGATGGTCAAGGTCTGCGCCTTCGCCTTCGTCAGGTTCTCCAGTTGGTAGGGATACTGCCCGGGATAGTAGGCGCGGTAGTGATCGGGATTCAAGGGCGTGGCTGTGAGGCGCAGCGTGTAAGGGCCTCCGGCAGGCATCTGTGGCAGTTCCACCTTCCACGTGCCATCGGCGAAGGTGAATGTGCCGCGTGTTTCAACCACTTTCCCTTCGCGGCTAAGTACGACACGAATCTCGCGTCGGGCATCGGCGCGCCCTTCAATCAGAAGCTGTTCATCGCGAGGCAGAACCATACCGTTGCTATAGACCGGTGGCAGCTGAATGCCGCCGTAGTCCCCGGTGAGTGCACCATAGACGGTCTTGGCCAGAATCTGTGCGCCCTCGGGATTGGGATGCAGGGCATCGGGGAACAGATCCGGACGAGTGTGGAGTGGGGTATAGAGGTCTATGAGCTGCACAGGTGCCCCCTCCGCCACCTGCTCGATAGCGTCTTGGATCTGGGCGTGCCAGTCGCGTGTGCCGCTCTGGAATCGCGCGTGACGGTCAAAGATGGGTGTCATCTTGCAGATGAGAATCCTTGCCTTGGGATTCACGACGAGGAACGAGTCTATCAGCGCGCGGTAGTTGGGGATGAACTCTTCCTTCCAGTCGGGCCAGTTGCGCGGGTCGGTGTCGTTCAGTCCCAGATGGATGACCACCCAGTCCGCCTTGAAATCCAACGCCTGATGGAACTCCGGCACTTGGATATACGGTCTGTGTCCTTGATAGAGTAAGGTAGAGCCGGAGTGCCCGAAGTTTCCCACCTCGAAGCGGCCGGCACCGTACTTCGCGTCCAGCATCTGTTGCAGGCGCACAGGGTAGGCATCACGGTCGCGGTTGCGGAGTCCGTAGCCGTAGGTCACGCTGTTGCCTACACAGGCTACGCGCAGCGGCGTGGGTGATGTTTTAGGCTTGCGTGCTCCCATGGAGCCAGTCGCAAGTGCTACGAGGCATGTCAGTAAGATGAGAAAACGTTTCATGGCCGTTTGAGAAATGTTAGTTATGCAACAAAATAGCTTATTTTGGGCGCTAAGATACGAATATTTTTTCTATTTGGAGTGTTTTCAAATAAAAAGTTGTATCTTCGCACCGAAAATTAACTGAAATCGCATGAAAGAGGAACTTATTCTGATTCAAATTACGGGTGAGGACCGTCCTGGTCTCACCGCTTCCATCATGGAAATCCTTGCGCGCTATGACTGCGGTGTCCTCGACATTGGTCAGGCCGATATCCACAACACCCTCTCACTAGGCATTCTCATCCGTGTGGACGAAGAAGCTAGCGGTCATGTCATGAAACATGTGCTGTTCAAGACCAGCGAGTTAGGTGTCAACGTCCGCTTTTCGCCCGTCTCTCGTGAGGACTATTCCGCATGGGTCTCGTTGCAGGGCAAGAACCGTTATATCCTCACCGTGCTGGGCCGCAAGCTGGAGGCCCGCCAGATGGCAGCCGTTGCCAAGGCTGTAGCCGAGCAGGGCTTCAACATCGATGCCATCAAGCGCCTCACGGGCCGTGCGCCGTTGGACGGACCGCGCGAGGGTGTCCGTGCCTGCATCGAGTTCTCGTTGCGTGGCGACCCCAAGAATCGTGCTACGCTCCAGGGCGAGTTGATGCGTCTCAGCCGTGAGCTCGGTATGGACTGCTCGTTGCAGAAGGATGATATGTTCCGTCGCATGCGACGCCTGATATGCTTCGATATGGACTCCACACTCATCAAGACCGAGGTCATCGACGAGTTGGCTATCCGTGCCGGTGTCGGCGACCAGGTCAAGGAGATTACGGCACGTGCCATGCGTGGCGAGATAGACTTCAAGGAAAGCTTTACCGAACGCGTGAAACTGCTTAAGGGTCTTGATGTTAGTGTAATGAAGGATATTGCAGAGAACCTGCCCATCACTGAGGGCGCCGACCGCCTCATGTACGTCCTAAAGCGCTCTGGCTATAAGATTGCCATCCTCTCCGGTGGCTTCACGTTCTTCGGCGAATACCTGCAGAAGCGCTGGGGCATTGACTACGTCTATGCCAATGAACTGGAGGTCGGCGATGACGGCCGTCTGACAGGTAACTATGTCGGTGAGATTGTGGATGGCCGCCGCAAGGCCGAGCTGCTGCGCCTGATTGCACAGGTCGAGAAAGTGGATATCCGCCAAGCTATCGCTGTGGGCGATGGTGCCAACGATCTGCCCATGCTTTCAGAGGCTGGCCTCGGCGTCGCCTTCCACGCCAAACCGCGCGTTGTGGCCAATGCCAAGCAGAGCATCAATACCATTGGTCTGGACGGTGTCCTCTATTTCCTTGGTTTCAAGGACCGCGACCTCGACGACAAGGCCGAAGGGCGCATCAAGTAAGGGCGCGCCCCGTCCTTTTCGCTTTAATCGTACTTACGCTTAGGATTCTTCGGGAACCAGCCTTTCTCCACACGTTTCTTCTGCGTGAACAGTTCGCCGATGCCCCAGAGGGCCGACGCGCCGAACACGCCGAGGAACGATGATAGGTATATGTTGCCTACAAAGAGCGCTCCGCCGCAGCAGCAAATGCCGATGATCAGATACACGATCCATGGCCGCGTCCCCCAATAATACTCCGTCTTGATTACGATGGGGTGCCAGATGCCGATGGCAAGAAACGTCATGATGGCGATGGTAATGCCTGTGAAATTCATGCTATATCCTAATACTTGTATTATATAAACTGATAGATGCTATCGGTGGTTGTGGTGGTTTGTGCATTCTTCGTGGTTTTCGTCACCAGGGCATCAACGACCATCTTTTTGACAGCGGGAGCGGGTGTGGGCTGCGCCAGCTCGTCGTCGTCAGAGCCGCATCCGATGAGGGTGAAGGTGCCCAGTGCGAGGGCAAGGAGGGTTTTCTGATTCATGGCTTTGAGATAGAAAAGTGGAAAAGGCTCATGCCGGTGAGGGCGTGAGCCTTTCCCTATTGATTGTTACGTGATTAGTAGGCGAAGAGGGGGTAGTCCTTCATGATGCCGTTCACCTCGGCGCGCACGGCGTCGATCACAGCGGGATTCTCAGGATCGTTGAGCACGCGCTCGATGAGCTCGGCAATCTTCACCATCAGGTCTTCCTTGGCACCGCGCGTAGTGATGGCGGGCGTACCGAGGCGGATACCGCTGGTCTGGAAGGCGCTGCGGCTGTCGAAGGGCACCATGTTCTTGTTCACAGTGATGTCGGCTGCTACGAGGGCATTCTCGGCAACCTTACCGGTCAGCTCGGGGTACTTGCTGCGCAGGTCAACCAGCATGGAGTGGTTGTCGGTACCACCGCTGACGATGTCGAAGCCGCGCTTGATGAGCTCGCTGGCCAGCGTAGCGGCGTTCTTCTTCACCTGTGCTGCCCACTCCTTGAACTCGGGCTGCAGGGCCTCGCCGAAAGCGACGGCCTTGGCGGCGATGACGTGCTCCAGCGGACCGCCCTGGATGCCAGGAAAGACGGCGCTGTTGAGGAGTGCGGACATCATCTTCACCTGTCCCTTCGGGGTGGTCTTGCCCCAGGGATTCTCGAAGTCCTTGCCCATGAGGATGATACCGCCACGGGGACCGCGCAGGGTCTTGTGTGTCGTGGAGGTGACGATATGGGCATACTTGAGCGGGTTGTCCAGCAGACCGGCTGCAATCAGACCGGCGGGGTGAGCCATATCGACCATGAAGATAGCGCCTACCTTGTCGGCAATCTCACGCATACGTTTGTAGTCCCATTCACGGCTGTAAGCGGAACCGCCGCCGATGAGGAGCTTGGGCTTGTGCTGGAGGGCCAGCTGCTCCATCTCGTCGTAATCTACGCGGCCGGTTTCCTTGTTGAGGTTGTAGCCGATGGGACGGTAGATGATACCGCTGGTATTCACGAGCGAACCGTGAGAGAGGTGACCGCCGTGGTCGAGGTTCAGGCCCATGAAGGTGTCGCCAGGATTCAGGCAAGCGAGGAAGACGGCAGCGTTGGCCTGTGCGCCTGAGTGGGGCTGCACGTTGGCATATTCAGCGCCGAAGAGCTGGCAGACGCGGTCAATGGCCAACTGCTCCACCTGGTCCACGACTTGGCAGCCGCCATAGTAGCGATGACCGGGATAACCCTCGGCATACTTGTTGGTGAGGGGAGAGCCCATAGCCTCCATGACCTGCGGGCTGACGAAGTTCTCTGATGCGATGAGCTCGATGCCGCGTTCCTGGCGCGCACGTTCCTGCTGGATGAGCTCGAAGATTGTGTTGTCTCGTTTCATAAATGATTTATACTAACTTTACTTTTCTGATATCTTGTTCGTGGTTGCAGTAGTGGCAGCGGATGATGCCCTGCTGCTTGTCAACAACGTGGAAGAGGGTAGCCATCGGCTCGTTGTTGGTGATGCACTTGGGGTTGTCGCAATGGACAATGCCGCGTAGCTCAGTAGGGAGCGATACGGGGCGCTTCTCGACTACTTCATAGTCGCGGATAATGACGAGCGTTACGTCGGGGGCGACCACAGAGAGCTGGTTCAGCTCCTCGTCCGTGAAGAACTTGTCGGCCACCTTGATGATGCTCTTGGTGCCCATTTTCTGGGACTTGAGGTTGAAGCCGATGGTGACCTTCGATGTCATCTGGTCCAGATGCAGGAGGTTGATGACCTCAAATAGGCGGTCGCAGGGGATATGGTCAATGACGGTGCCGTGGTCGAGGGCGGAGACGATCAATTCTTGGCGTTTCATGAGATAATGGTGGGGTCGTTTTGAATTTGTTCGAGGGTGATACCCAGCGTGTCGCAGATGATGGCCTGACGCGCATAGAGGCCGTTGCGGGCCTGCTGGAAGTAGTAGGCGTGGGGATCGTCGTCGATGCTGTACTCAATCTCGTTCACGCGGGGCAGGGGATGGAGGATGCGCATGTTGGGGCGGGCCTTGGCGAGCATGTCCAGCTTGAGGAGGTAGCGGTCCTTGACGCGCTCATACTCCATCAGGTCCGTGAAGCGCTCGCGCTGCACGCGTGTCATATATAAAATGTCTGCGCCGGCAATCACGTCGGCGTCGAAATCCTGATGCTCCACGTAGCGGATATTGTGGTCGCGGCAGTACTGCTTGTACGGTTCTGGCATCGCCAGCTCGTCCGGGGCAATGAAGTGGAATGTGGGATTGAAGTGACGCATTGCCATCAGCAGGCTGTGCACGGTGCGGCCGTACTTGAGGTCGCCCACCATGTAGATGTTCAGGTTGTCCAGCGTGCCTTGCGTCTGGTTGATGGTGTAAAGGTCCAGCATCGTCTGCGAGGGGTGCTGGTTGGCACCGTCGCCGGCGTTGATGATGGGCACGGGGGCAATCTCGCTGGCATAGCGTGCAGCACCCTCAAGGTAGTGACGCATCACAATCACGTCAGCGTAGTTGCTGACCATCATGATGGTGTCCTTGAGCGTCTCGCCCTTGGTGCCGCTGGTCACCTTGGGGTCGGCAAAACCGATGACGCGTGCGCCGAGTCGGTTGGCGGCAGTCTCAAAGCTGAGGCGGGTGCGGGTCGAGGGCTCGAAGAAGAGCGTTGCTACGATGCGCCCCTGCAACAGCAAGCGGTTGGGATGGCGCTCAAACTCCTGCGCCATTCGGATCAGATACTCAATCTTCTCGCGCGAATGGTCGGCAATGGTGACTAAACTTCTGTTTAACATAATGCGTTACAATCTTTTTGCAAAGTTACGGGAAAAGATTGAAACGGCCATCGCCTGAAGTCTTAATAGTTGCTAAGAAAATATTTTTTAAAACTTTTCTCGCTTTTGGCGCGGTCATTTAAGAGAAATCAGCTATATTTGCAACCCATTTCCCCTAAAAAAGTCATGCGAAAGAAATTCTTCATTACGATATGGGCCTTGTTCTTCACGGTGATCCTCGCTGTGGCTGTGGCTTTCTGGGCCATTGCCAAGGGCTACATCGGATACATGCCCAACCTGAGTCAGCTTGAAAACCCCGTGAACAAGTTTGCGTCGCAGGTGCTGACCTCTGACGGACAACTGCTGGGTACCTGGAGCTACCAGCGCGCCAACCGCATCTTCGTGGATTACCGCGACATCGCACCCTCGACGGTGCAGGCGTTGGTGGCCACGGAGGATGTGCGCTTCTACGAGCACTCCGGCATCGATTTCCGCGCCCTCATGCGTGCCATCGTAAAACGCGGTATTCTGCGCCAGAAGAATGCTGGCGGTGGCTCTACCATCACGCAGCAGCTGGCTAAGCAGCTCTACTCCGAACGGGCTTCATCTACGATGGAGCGCCTGTTCCAGAAGCCTATCGAGTGGACCATCGCCGTGCGCCTGGAGCGTTACTATACGAAGGAGGAAATCCTCTCGATGTATCTGAACTACTTCGACTTCCTGCACAACGCCGTCGGACTGAAGACCGCCGCCAAGACTTACTATGGCAAGGAGCCCAAGGACCTCACAGTCAACGAGAGTGCCATGCTGATAGGACTCTGCAAGAATCCCTCGTTCTTCAATCCCGTGCGCTTCCCTGAGCGTGCTGTAGAACGCCGCAATGTCGTGCTGGGACAGATGCTCAAGGCGGGCTATCTGACGCAGGAGGAAGTGGATTCGCTGTCGAAGCAGCCTCTGGCCCTGAACTTCCATCGTGTGGACCACAAGGAAGGTCATGGAACCTATATCCGCGAATACCTGCGCACGGTGCTGATGGCCAAGAAGCCTGAACGCGACGATTATGCCTCATGGCAGAACCAGAAGTTCTACGATGACAGCGTGGCTTGGGCCAATGATCCGCTCTACGGATGGTGTAACAAGAACAAGAAGAAGGACGGCTCGAACTACAATATCTACGTGGACGGCCTGAAGATCTACACCACCATCGACAGCCGCATGCAGCGCTATGCCGAGGAGGCGATGTACAATCATGTTGCCAAGGAAATGCAGCCCCTCTTCGCTGCTGAGCGAAAGGGCAAGGCCAATGCCCCATACGCTGCCGGCATCAGCATGGAGAAGGTGGAACAGAACCTGCAACGTGCCATGCGGCAGAGCGAGCGCTATCTGGTCATGCATCGTGCCGGCGTCAGCGCTGAGGATATTGAAAAGGCTTTCAATACGCCTACGGAGATGACGGTCTATAGCGTGGACGGCGAGATAGACACGACGATGACTCCGTTGGACAGCATCAAGTACTATAAGGGCATCCTGCGCTCGGGCTTCGTCTGCATGGATACCCGCACGGGACAGGTGAAAGCCTACGTGGGCGGTCTGGACTACCGTCATTTCCAATACGATATGGCCAGCATGGGACGTCGTCAGGTGGGTTCTACCATCAAACCCTATCTCTACGCTCTGGCGATGGAGAACGGGTGGAGCCCGTGTGACGTAGCGCCGAATGTGCAGACCACCTACCAAGTCGGTAATCAGACGTGGACACCGCGCAACGGCAGCCGTGCCCGCTATGGCGAGATGGTCACGCTGAAGTGGGGCTTGGCTACGTCCAACAACTGGATCTCGGCCTACCTGATGAGTCAGCTGAATCCGAAGGCCTTTGTGCGACTGCTGCATGAATTCGGTATCATGAACCAGGAGATACATCCTTCGATGTCCCTGTGCCTGGGCCCCTGTGACATCTCAGTCCTCGAGATGGTCTCGGCTTACACCGCCTTCGCGAATCACGGTATCCGCACAGCACCGCTCTTCGTGACCCGCATCGAGGATGCCAACGGAGATGTCGTGGGAGAATTCTCACCCAAGATGAACGAGGTAATCAGCGAGGAGAGTGCAGCGAAGATGATCGTCCTCATGCGAGGCGTCATCGACGGCGGTACCGGTGCCCGTATGCGCTTCCGCTATAATATCAAGGCTCCGATGGGTGGCAAGACAGGAACAACCAATGACAATTCAGACGGTTGGTTCGTGGGCTATACGCCTTCACTCGCTTTCGGAGCATGGGTAGGTGGCGACGAACACGACGTACACTTCAACAGCATGGCCTACGGACAGGGTGCAGCCGCCTCCCTGCCTATCTGTGCCAGCTTCCTGAAACAAGTGTTTGCTGATTCCACGCTGGGCTACTCCGAGGATGAGAGCTTCGACATGCCTGCAGGCTTTGACCCCTGTAGCTCGTCGATAGATCTCAGCGAAGATGAGTTGGACACCGTGGGCGATAACATGGTGATAGACGACCCCGAAGCGCTCTAAGAAAGCTCTGCGACAGCCGACTGAACGTAGTCGCGCTCCCAGTCTTCTTTCCTCAGCACTTCACCGTCCATCCACAGCAGGTCAAGATCCAGCTTCACGAGTCCCTTGTCCAAATCCTCAGGCTTGCGACCAAACTGTCGTTCCAGACTCTTGAGCAACGGACGAATAAAAGTAGTGGGCACACTCGTCTCGACCCAAGCTACCTGATTAGTGAACATACGGGGACAATCAATACCAATGGGCTCAGTACGCTGTGGCGTGCTGAAACGCTGTTCACCACGAAAGGCCTCGGCCAACTTGCGCTCTGCCCAACGAATGGCAATTTCGCTGTTCTCGAGGTTCGTTCCTATACCTATATATATAATATGCTTGCTCATTGCAGCGGCGAAGATAGACATTATTATTCAAATTGCCAAAAATAAGGCTAAAAAAATTTAAAAATATGACTTTCATAGGTATTATTCCTGCCCGATATGCCTCTACACGCTTCCCGGCAAAGCCGTTAGCGATGCTTGGAGGCAAGACTGTCATCGAACGTGTGTATCGTCAGGTCGTGGGTCAGTTGGATGACGCCGTAGTGGCTACTGATGACCAAAGAATCTATGATACTGTGATAGGTTTTGGCGGTAAAGCGGTCATGACGGGTGTACACCACAAGAGCGGTACAGACCGTGTAGAGGAGGCTTACGAACTGATAGGACGTGACTACGACGTGATTGTCAACGTGCAGGGCGACGAGCCCTTCATACAGCCGCAGCAGCTGCGTGCGCTGCAGGAATGCTTCGACGTTGCCGAGACACAGATTGCTACGCTGGTGAAACCCTTTACGCCGCAGGACGGGCTGGCAGCGCTCCAGAATCCCAACAGCCCCAAGGTGGTTGTGGATGACCGCAAGCGGGCCCTCTACTTCAGTCGCAGTGTGATACCTTACCTGCGTGGTGTAGAACCTTCCGAGTGGCTCTCTACGCACACCTTCTACAAACACATCGGCCTGTATGCCTACCGTCCTGAGGTGTTGCGTGAAATCACCTCACTGCCACAGTCGCCACTGGAGATGGCCGAGAGTCTGGAACAGCTCCGCTGGTTACAGGCGGGCTTCCATATTCAAGTCGGTATCTCACAGGTAGAAACTATCGGAATTGATACGCCCGAGGATCTGCAGCGCGCAGAGGAATTCCTGGCAAAACAGAAAATATAATTTCTTAATTACGAATGACGAATGATAAATGACGAATATAATAAGCCATTTTCATGCGAGAGAAACTCTTATTCGTAATTCGTCATTCATCATTCGTCATTCATCATTCGTCATTCATAAATAATGCCCTCTACAAATAGAAAACCAAGCCCACGAACCAAGAATGTGGCTGTTCCCACGGAAGATGCCTTCGGACATCAGCAGCCCCAGAACCTTGAGATGGAACGTGCCGTCATCGGTGCGCTGATGATTGAGCAGGATGCTTATTCGCTAGTCAGCGAGCTCCTGCGCCCTGAGAGCTTCTATGACCATCGCCATCAACTCATCTTTGATGCCGTGCGCTCACTCAGCGCCCAGCAACGCCCAGTCGATATACTTACCGTCAGGGAGTATCTGGAGTCGCAGGGTAATCTGGAGGAAGCAGGCGGACCATCGTATATCGTTCAGTTGTCTGCCAATGTCACCTCGTCCGCACATATCGAGTATCATGCCCGCATCATTGCCCAGAAGTTCCTGGCACGTGAGCTGATTAAATTCTCCAGCCGTGTGCAGCAATCGGCATTTGATGCCACAACCGATGTGGATGACTTGATGCAGGAGGCCGAAGGACAGCTCTTCTCCATCTCGCAGCAGAACCTGAAGAAGGATTACACGCAAATCAATCCCGTCATCCACGAGGCCTACGTGATGTTGCAGAAGGCTGCAGCCCGTCAGGATGGTCTGTCGGGTCTCTCCAGCGGTTTCGAGGGCATTGATAAGATTACCAGTGGTTGGCAGAACAGCGACCTCATCATCATTGCAGCCCGTCCGGCTATGGGTAAAACGGCTTTTGTGCTGTCTATGGCCAAGAAGATAGCTGTGGATATGCGCGAGCCCGTTGCGATGTTCTCGTTGGAAATGAGTAATGTGCAGCTCGTGAATCGTCTGATTGTAAACGTCTGCGAGCTGCCTGGCGAGAAGATTAAGAGTGGACAGCTGCTGCCTTACGAGTGGGGGCAGCTCGACAATCGTATCCGTCAGCTCTATGATGCTCCGTTCTATATCGACGATACGCCCTCGCTGTCAGTCTTCGAGTTGCGCACCAAGGCCCGTCGCCTGGTTCGCGAACATGGCGTGAAGCTCATCCTGATCGACTATCTGCAGCTGATGAATGCCTCCGGTATGAGTTTCGGCTCCCGTCAGGAAGAAGTGTCCAATATCAGCCGTTCGCTGAAAGGCTTAGCTAAGGAACTCAATATTCCCATCATTGCGCTGTCACAGCTGAACCGTTCCGTTGAAAAGCGTGAAGGCGAGGAAGGCAAGCGTCCGCAACTCTCTGACTTGCGTGAGTCTGGTGCTATTGAGCAGGATGCTGATATGGTATGCTTTATCCACCGTCCGGAATACTACAAGATCTATCAGGATGAGAAAGGTCGTAACATGCGTGGAATGGCAGAATTCATTATCGCCAAGCACAGAAACGGTGCTGTTGATACCGTTGTTTTACGCTTCCGCAACGAATATGCCCGCTTCCAGGATCCTGAGGAGGATGCCTATATCCCTGCACCTGGCGAGACGGTCACCTACGGCTCGGCCATCAACGACGATCAGGGCGTGGATCCGGATGCTCCGCTTCCATCCGAATTGCCTACCGTTAATGACAATGATACGCCTTTCGGACCGCCTCCATCAACGGCAAATATGCCTTTCTGAGCGCAGAATGTTAAATTCATGGCGGAAAAGCACCCTCAGTTCAAATCTTTTTTGTACTTTTGCGCGCGAAATTGAAAACATCCCATTGTTTAATCGTCAAATTGTCAAATTAAAACGTGAATATTTCTTATAAATGGCTTCGTGAGTACGTCGATACAGACCTGTCGGCTCAGGAGGTAGCAGCAGCGCTCACCTCGGGTGGTCTGGAGGTGGATGGCGTAGAAGAAGTTCAAACCATCAAGGGTGGCCTGAAAGGCCTCGTCGTTGGTGAGGTCCTCACCTGTGAGCCCCATCCCAATAGTGACCACATGCATGTCTGCACGGTGAATGTCGGAGGCGCTGACGTGGAACAAATCGTCTGTGGCGCACCCAACGTAGCTGCTGGTCAGAAGGTGATTGTGGCTACGCTCGGAACCAAGCTCTATGACGGCGACCAGGAGTTTGTCATCAAGAAAAGCAAGCTGCGCGGCATCGAGAGCAACGGCATGATCTGTGCTGAGGACGAGATCGGTATCGGCACCAGCCACGATGGTATTATCGTGCTGCCTGCTGACGCTGTCGTTGGCACACCCGCTGCTGAGTACTACGGCCTCGAGAGCGACTACCTCATTGAAGTCGATATCACGGCCAACCGCGCTGATGCATGCTCCCACTATGGTGTGGCACGCGACTTGTATGCCTGGTTGGTACAGAACGGCTACAAGACAGCCTTGCATCGTCCTTCCGTGGATGATTTCAAGGTGGATAATTACGATTTGGAAATCCCCATTCGCGTGGAGAATGCCGAGGCATGTCCTCGCTATGCAGCCGTCACCATCACGGATTGCGAGGTGAAGGAGAGCCCGCAGTGGCTGAAAGATCACCTCACGACCATTGGCCTGCGCCCCATCAATAATATCGTTGATATTACCAATTATATCATGATGGCCTTCGGTCAGCCGCTTCACTGCTTCGATGCCGACATGATTACCGGCAAGGAAGTCATCGTGAAGACGATGCCTGAGGGTACTCCTTTCCAGACCTTGGACGGCGTGGAGCACAAATTGAGCGACCACGACCTGATGATCTGCAACGCCGAGGAGCCCATGTGTATTGGTGGTGTTTACGGTGGAAAGGGTAGTGGTACCTACGAGACTACGAAGAACGTACTCTTGGAGAGCGCTTACTTCAATCCCACATGGATCCGTAAGAGCGCCCGTCGCCACGGTTTGCAGACGGATGCCAGCTTCCGCTTCGAACGCGGCATCGATCCCAATGGACAGATTTACGCTTTGAAACTGGCTGCTAAGATGTGTCAGGAGTTGGCAGGCGGTAAGGTCAGCATGGAAATCGTCGATGTCTATCCGCAGCCGATGAGTGACTTCCCTGTCGATCTCAAGTACGACTATGTGGACCGTCTCATCGGACAGCACATTCCTGCAGAGACCGTCAAGAGCATCGTCACCTCGCTGGAGATGAAGATTCAGAGCGAGAATGCCGAGGGCCTGCAGCTCTTGGTTCCTGCCTATCGCGTCGATGTGCAGCGTCCTTGCGACGTGGTTGAAGATATCCTCCGCATCTACGGATACAACAATATCGAGATTCCGTCGAGCATCAACAGCGCCCTCTCCGTCAAAGGAGAACCTGACAAGAGCTATAAACTACAAAATATTGTTTCCGAGCAACTTGTCGGTTCTGGCTTCAACGAAATCTTGAACAACTCGCTGACCAAATCTGCGTACTATGAGGGTGTCAACGCCTACAAGGCAGAGAATTGTGTCCGCTTGCTGAATCCGCTGTCGCAGGATCTGAATGTGCTGCGTCAGTCGCTCCTCTTCGGAGGCTTGGAGAGCATTAGCCGCAACGTGAACCGTCGTCGTGGCGACCTGCAGTTCTTTGAGTTCGGCAACTGCTATTACTTCCATGCCGAGAAGAAGTGTGCAGATATCATCCCTGGCGTCAGCTCCAGTCGTGATCCAGAGGTTATCAAGCACGTACTTGATGCCTATAGCGAGGATTATCATCTGGGTATTTGGATGACAGGTAAGCGCGTGAGTGGCTCTTGGGCCCATGCCGACGAGGAACAGTCGTTCTATGCGCTGAAGGCACAGGTGATGAATATCTTCCAGCGTCTGGGTGTTCCCTTCGGAGCTATTGTCTTCAAGGATGGCACTAACGATATCTTCTCCAAGAGCATCCTCATCGAGAATCGTGGTGGCAAGGTTCTGGCTCAGCTAGGCATCGTAGCTAAGCGTCTGCAGGTAGCCTTTGATATTCCTACGGAGGTATATTTCGCCGATATCGCTTGGCAGCAGGTGATGCGACTCATCCGTAAGGAGAAGGTCAGCTTCACGGATCTGCCTAAGTTCCCCGCTGTCAGTCGCGACCTGGCTTTGCTCGTTGACAAGACTGTTGATTTCGCACAGATCGAAGCTATCGCCTATCAGAGCGAGCGCAAGCTCCTGAAGGATGTCCGCCTCTTCGACGTCTATGAGGGCAAGAACCTGCCCGCTGGCAAGAAGTCCTATGCCGTCAACTTCATCCTGCAGGACGAGACCAAGACGCTCAATGACAAGGCCATCGACGCCATCATGCAGAAACTGATCAATAACATCAAGAGTCAGTTAGGCGCGGAACTCCGTTAATTTCACAATTTCACGATTTCACAATTTCACGTTCCTAATAATGACAGAGAATGAATTAAAAGAAAGGTTCAAAGAGTTCTCTAAGCGGATTATCCATTTGGTCGACAATTTGCCTCATTCTAATTCTGCAAATGCAATAGGAAAACAAATTGTGAGATCAGGAACTTCACCAGGGGCCAACTACCGAGCAGCTTGTATTGGAAAATCTGAAAAAGATTTTCTCAATAAACTGAAAATGGTCGAAGAAGAATTGGATGAGACTACGTATTGGTTAGAACTGATTATGGACGTTGAGATGTTGCCAAAAGTACGTGTGGAACCTTTATATAATGAAAGTAAGGAACTATATCGTATTATTGTCAGCTCTATTATTTCTACCCGCGAATATCTTTCAAAGAAAGAAAGTAAATCGTCAAAAATTAAATCGTAAAATCGTAAAATATTTAAATCGTCAAATCAACCTATGGGAAGAGCATTTGAATACCGTAAGGCCGCTAAGCTGAAGCGCTGGGGCCACATGGCAAAGACTTTCACCAAGCTGGGCAAGCAAATCGCTATCGCCGTGAAGGCTGGCGGCCCAGATCCCGACATGAACCCCACGCTGCGTGGTATTATCGCCACCTGTAAGCGTGAGAACATGCCGAAGGACAACATCGATCGCGCCATCAAGAATGCGATGGGTAAGGATCAGAGTGACTACAAAGGAATGACCTACGAGGGGTATGGCCCCCACGGCGTTGCTGTCTTTGTGGACACCCTGACGGATAATCCCACACGTACTGTGGCCGATGTGCGTTCCGTCTTCAACAAGTTCGGAGGCAACCTCGGTACGATGGGTAGCCTGGCATTCCTTTTCGACCATAAGTGCGTGTTCACCTTCAAGAAGAAGGACGGCATTGATATGGACGATCTGATTCTGGACCTCATTGACTACGGCGTGGAAGATGAGTATGATGAGGACGAGGAGGAAGGTACGCTGACCATCTATGGCGACCCCAAGAGCTATGGCGCCATCCAGAAGCATCTGGAGGAGCAGGGCTTCGAGGACGTCGGTGGTGAGTTCACTTACATCCCCAACGATTTGAAGGACGTCACTCCCGAACAGCGTGAGAGCATCGACAAGATGGTAGAGCGCCTTGAGGAGTTTGATGACGTACAGACCGTCTATACAAACATGAAGCCCGAGGAATAACCCCGGGCTTTTTTATCAACAGGAACAACGACTATGGCCAGAAAGAAGAAGCCCTTACCTTTGTTGGAGAATGTGACCATCCAGGCTATTGCCGCGGAAGGCAAATCGTTGGTGCGCATTGACGACCTCGTCGTCTTTGTGCCCTTTGCCATCCCTGGCGATGTGGTGGATCTGCAGGTGACGCGCAAAAAACACAGTTATGCCGAAGCGGAGGTGGTACGGATGGTGACCCCGTCAAAGGATCGCATTCAGCCCTTTTGTCCTCATTTCGGTGTCTGTGGTGGTTGCAAATGGCAGATGTTACCCTACGAGCTGCAACTGCAGGCCAAGCAGCAGCAGGTCATGGATGCACTGACGCGCATCGGTAAGGTCGAATTGCCCCCCTGCACGCCCATCCTTGGTTCGCGTAAGACGCAGGAGTATCGCAACAAGTTGGAATTCGGATTCTGCAATCGTCGTTGGCTCACGAAACAACAGATTATATCGGGCGAGCAGTTTGAGCGGCAGGAGAGTGTCGGCTATCATGCCAATGGCACTTTCGACAAGATACTGCCCATCGAGGAGTGTCATCTGATGGATTCCATCAATGATCGCCTGCGCCTGGCGATTCGTGATTACGCTTATGCGCACGACCTTACATTCTTTGCGCCTCGCGAACATACAGGTCTCCTGCGTGGCATGATGATTCGCCTGAGCAATACGGGTGGGTTGATGCTCCTCATTCAGTTCTGTATCACGACGCCCGAAGAGCAACGTCAGGCCGAGGACCTCTTGCAATATATTGCCGACACCTTCCCCGAAATCACATCGCTGCTATACGTCAATAATCAGAAGTACAACGATACTTTCGGCGACCTGCCCGTCGTCGTTTTCAAGGGCGATGATCATGTGTTCCTGCAGATGGAGGACTTGCGCTTCAAAGTCGGCCCCAAGAGTTTCTATCAGACCAATACCGAGCAGGCCTACGAGCTCTATAAAGTAGCTCGTGAGTTCGCCTTCAATAATTATCCATTATCCATTATCCATTCTCCATTACAGAAGCCTTTGGTCTATGACCTCTATACCGGAACAGGAACGATTGCCAATTTCGTGGCACGTGGCGCGCGCGAGGTCATTGGTATCGAATATGTGCCAGAGGCCATCGAGGATGCCAAGGTCAATAGCGAGATTAACGGTATCACCAATACCAAGTTCTATGCTGGCGACATGAAGGTTATTCTCACGGAGGAATTCATTACCGTTCACGGACGGCCGGATATTATCATCACCGATCCTCCACGAGCAGGCATGCACGCCGATGTGGTCAACGTCATCCTCAAGGCGGCTCCACAACGTATCGTCTATGTAAGCTGTAATCCTGCTACACAAGCGCGTGACCTTGCGCTGTTGGATACAGACTACAAGGTCACGCGAATTCAGCCGGTTGATATGTTCCCGCATACGCAGCACGTGGAGAATGTGGTGCTGCTGGAGCGGCGAGTATGATGTTTAATTCTGTTTTACGGCAAAGGGCGCAAAGATGGCCAGCGAGTCGCGCTGTGCAGCGGCGATAGAGTCTCTGCGTGCCTTGATGGCCAGTTTCTCTGCGATATCACGAGCGGCATAGGCATCTGTGACATACTCACCGGTGTCGTGCTGCTCGATGTATTTCGTATAGGACGCTACCGTATTGTCATTGACAGCTTGTACCCAGTCCAGGGAGTCGATACGGTGCAGGGCCGCTTGACGGCGTAGTGAGGTAGGGTAGGTGTTGAGGAATTCCTGTAGGGCATTGACATCCATGCTACGAGCCACTTCGCGCCACTTTTTCTCCTCTTTCTCCAATGCCTGCAGGCGAGCGCGCACCTCTCCAATGTGAGCACTCTTGGGATAGCGTGTGATAAAGTCTTCGAAATTCTGGATATCGTTGCATTTCTCCAGCAGGGCATATTCCTTTTCCTCCAGCTCGACACCGCTGGTGTACTTGCTCCAAAAGATGAAACCGACGGCGGCTGACAGCGCGATAACCATCACGACCACATACCAGGGCACTCCACCACCTTTCTTCTTGTCCTTGTCTGCATCCTGCGATGAGATCTGTTTGCTACTGCTATGTTCAGGGACATTGATCTTTGCAGGTTCTTCTGGTGCCTTGGCCTCGCTCTCCTCATAATCCGTCGTTGGCCTCGGCTCTGGCTCATGAGTCTTAGCCGGAACCTCTTCTGCGTGTTGGACAACAAAATGCGCGTGGCACGTTGGACACTCCTTGGCGCTCATGAGTAAGTAAGAATTACAAACTGGGCAGCGCTTGATGTTACCTGCAATAGCAACACCACACTCTGGGCACGAAGGTGCTTTTGACGACACCTGATGGCCACATTCAGGACATGTAATCAGACTCATTTTCTCTTTTCTTATTTCTTATTCCGCTGCAAAGATACATGTTTTCTTTGTCTCCGAGCAAAAAAATGAGGAAAAAGTTTGCAATATCGTGAATAATGGCTACCTTTGCAGCGTTTTTGAAACATCTGGGGCATTAGCTCATCTGGCTAGAGCGTTTGACTGGCAGTCAAGAGGTGGCGAGTTCGAGTCTCGCATGCTCCACAAAACAAAAAACAGAACCCGCTGATATCCAGCGGGTTTCTTCTCTCTTTCATGCAGAGGTTCCGTTAGAGGTTCCGTTTTTATTATGATTTGTCATATAGGCGAACGATAATGTCGCCAAGTGTGGTTTGAATCTTAATTTTCATTAGAAATCAATATTTGAGAGTACAAAAATAGCAAAAAGACCCGTTAAAAATGGGTCACTTGCAAAACCCTGTGTTGAAAAATTAGTCTAATTGTTTATTTCTCGTCATTTGTTAGTACCTTTGCACACAAAGAGTACTGGTATGAACGAGAATCCCTATATGATGCTTGCAAAGGTCATCCTTCC
>JAILQO010000093.1 GCA_024698925.1 Bacteroidaceae bacterium
GTGGTGTGTATGCCCGTAAACCGTTCATAATGGCCCAAGTCCAGGTCGGTCTCCATACCGTCCACCGTCACGTAGCACTCACCGTGCTCGTAGGGGTTCAGCGTCCCTGGGTCGATGTTGATGTACGGGTCGAATTTCTGAATCGTGACCTTAAAGCCACGTGCCTGCAGCAGTTTTCCGATGCTGGCGGAGATGATTCCCTTGCCAAGCGAGGAAACCACACCGCCAGTCACGAAGATGTACTTTGTATTCATTCTATGTTGTTTTGAAGTTTGCATTCTAATTATTTGATAGCGGTAGCATTGCGTGCCACACTTTGTACCTTTAGGTCAAAGAAATTTTTCACTTTTCACTCTTCACTTTTCACTTTCTGTCTGATATGCTCTTCATACTCCGCTAACTCGCGCTCTCCAATGTGCGCCAGTCCGTAGTGCTCGTCGTGCTGCGAGAAGTCGAGTCCCACCTTTTCGCTGTATTCCGACACACGCATGGGGATGAGGCTGTCGATGAGTTTGTAGCCCGCCCAACTCATGGCGAAGGTATAGACGAACACGATGACGATGGCCAGCAGATGATAGAGGAAAATCACAAAACCGTCCCACGTGCCGGCGATGAGCCCCTCCTGGATAAAAATACCCGTCAGCACCGTACCGAAGATACCGCCAGTGCCGTGCGTGGGGAACACGTCGAGGGCATCGTCGATGCTGGTGTGCGAACGCCAATAGACGGCGACGTTACAGATCAGCGTGATGATGAAAGCAATAAAAATGCTCTGTCCCACGGTGACGTAGCCTGCTGACGGTGTGATGGCCACCAGACCTACCACGCAACCAACGGCTGCACCCATTGCCGACGGCTTGCGACCACGCAGACAGTCGAAGAATATCCACGTCATCATCGCCGTTGCCGAGGCCGTGTTCGTGTTCAAAAACGCCTTGATGGCCTGTCCGTCGGCATGGAGCGAGGATCCCGCATTGAAGCCGAACCAACCCAGCCATAACATGGCAGCACCCAGAAGTACAAAGGGGATGTTGGCCGGTTCGCTCTTACGGGTCTCCGCTTTGCGTCTGCCTAAATAGATGGCTCCTGCCAGCGCAGCCACACCGCTCGATGCATGCACCACGATACCACCGGCAAAGTCGATGACGCCCCATTTCATAAAGAGTCCCTCAGGATGCCACGTCATGTGAGCCAGCGGACAGTAGATGACGAAGAAGAAAAACATCATGAAGAACATATAGGCCGAAAACCGCACGCGCTCTGCAAACGAACCCGTAATCAGCGACGGTGTGATGATGGCGAACTTCATCTGGAACAGCGCAAACAGCGCCAGCGGTATCGTCGCTCCGCCCAGCACATTGCCTGCCGGTGTGGTGTACACCTCGGCCCCCACGTTCTGGAACATCAGGAACGTCAGCGGATTGCCTATCACTCCGCCGATATCGTCGCCAAAACACAGCGAGAAGCCGATCACCACCCACAGCACCGAAATCAGTCCCATGGCGATAAACGACTGCAACATCGTTGATATAACGTTCTTCGCCCCCACCATGCCGCCATAGAAGAACGACAGTCCGGGCGTCATCATCAGCACAAAAATTGTGGCGGTAATCAGCCAGGCTACATCAGCCGCAGAGATTACCGACCAGTCACATTCAAACGTAGGCTCCCCCACGCAAAGTCCCGCAACGGCTATCAGCGTCATCGCCGTCATCAGGATTATCCAACGCTTCTTAATCTTCATACTTCTTTACCTATTAAGAATATAACATCTCTGACTTTTTGTAAGTTTGCGACTGCAAAATTACTGCTTTCTATCGCGAAACCATCTAATTCTCTTACTTTTTGTTTGTTAAAATCCTTACTAACTTACACTTTGTAAACTTTTCAATCTCTTTTTCTTTCCATTTGCTAACACTCTGCGCCAAAAACCTACCATTTTGTTACAATCTGTTATCGGACACATTTGGGATGCCCCGCAAATCAGGAAATCGGCGTGAGCCCAAAGGGAGCCAACTTTGTTTTTTGGGGATAAAACATCAAAGTGTAAGGAATGAGGGGATGGGAGGTGCGGAATGCTTACACTTTTAAAGGAAAAAGGGTAATTTTGGAGCAAAGTGTCAGAGGGAGAAAAAATTTTTGAGAAAAAAGTAAGGAAAAATTTGTTGGTTTCGGCAAAATGTACTACTTTTGCAGCCGAAAAGTTATCAAAAACAGAAAATTGATATGATTAGAATAGCAAACATTTGGTGGTGGCGCAACTCAAGATTCAAAAAGTCGTGAGAAGATAGCCGAGTACCTATGGTTTGTTATAGGAGAGATACTGAGAGGCCTGTCGTTCTTGCGACGGGCCTCTCAAAGTTTTAATATGTATCATCAACACAAATATAAGAATATATGAATTATCAAGTAGACAAAAACGGTTTTTACGGAGAGTTCGGAGGGGCGTATGTGCCTGAGATTCTCTACAAGTGCGTACATGACCTGCAGGAGGCTTATCTGCCTATTATCGAGAGTGCAGAGTTCAAGGCTGAGTATCATGCGCTGTTGAAGGATTATGTGGGCAGACCATCACCGCTCTACTACGCCAAACGTATGAGCGAGAAATACGGTTGTCAGCTGTACCTGAAACGTGAGGACCTGAATCACACAGGTGCCCATAAGATCAACAACACCATCGGACAGATTCTGCTGGCCAAGCGCATGGGTAAGACACGTATCATCGCAGAGACAGGAGCAGGCCAACATGGTGTAGCCACAGCTACTGTCTGTGCACTGATGAACATGAAGTGCGAGGTGTTTATGGGGGCTACCGACGTTGAGCGCCAGCACACCAACGTAGAGAGGATGAAGATGCTGGGTGCCGAGGTACATCCTGTACTTACAGGCAACATGACGCTGAGCGATGCCTGCTCTGAGGCCATACGTGACTGGTGCTGTCATCCTGCCGACACTTTCTATATCGTTGGATCTACAATGGGACCTCATCCCTACCCTGACCTCGTGGCCCGTATGCAGAGCGTCATCTCAGAAGAGATAAAATGGCAGTTGGAGGAAAAGATCGGTCGCGACTATCCCGATTATCTCATAGCATGTATCGGAGGCGGAAGCAATGCCGCTGGAACCATATATCATTACATGGATGATGAGCGAGTAAAGATCGTATTGGCAGAAGCAGGAGGACACGGCTGGGATACTGACTATACCGCAGCAACTATCCATCGTGGCACTACGGGCATCCTGCATGGTGCGAAGATGCTGGTGATGCAGGACGATGACGGACAGATACAGGAGGCATTCACTATCAGCGCAGGTCTCGATTATCCTGGTGTGGGTCCGATGCACTGCAACATGGCGAAGAAAGGTCGCACGCAGGTGCTGAGCATCAACGACGACGAGGCCATCTATGGCGGCTACGAACTGACACGTATGGAGGGAATCATCCCTGCTATCGAGAGTGCTCACGCTATCGCAGCGCTGAAGAAGCTGAGCTTTAAGAAGGACGACGTGGTGGTGCTCACTGTCAGCGGGCGTGGCGACAAGGATGTAGAGACGTATCTTAAAAATAAAGAAATGGCAAAAGAATACGGGAATTTTTAAGAAAGAAATTAGAATAATATGAATAATAATTTTCAATATACAACAACGAGCAAGAGTATACTTGCGGATATGTATACACCTGTGGGTGTCTATATGCGACTAAGAGACCTCTATCCGCAGAGTGCACTGATGGAGAGCTCTGACTATCACGACGCAAACAATTCACGTTCATTCATCGGCATCAATCCCATCGCCAGCGTGGCTATCGGACACGGCATCGCTACCATCAACTATCCCGACGGCTCTAACTTCCAACATGAGGTAAATAAGGACTATCGTTCAGATAAAGCCATCCATGAACTCATCGACCGCATAGAGGTTACGGGCGACGATGCCGCTATCTGCGGACTCTTCGGATATACGTCGTTTAATGCCGTACGTTATTTCGAGGACATCGCCGTGAAGGATGAGACGCAGGCCAAAAACGATGCTCCCGACGTGCTGTATATATTATATAAGGTTGTGATTGAGTTCGACCATCATAACAACATGCTGAAAGTAGTGACGTTGGGTGATGCCTCTGATATCGATAGCATCCTCAAAGCAATGAACAAGACCAACGTGCAGGCATACGATTTCCATCCCGTAGGCGATGTCCGCTCTACCCTTTCCGACGATGAACACCGAGAGAACATCCGCAAGGGCATCAAGCATTGTCTGCGTGGCGATGTGTTCCAGATTGTACTCTCACGCCGCTTTATCCAAAAGTTCGAAGGCGACGACTTCAAGCTCTATCGCGCCTTGAGGAGCATCAACCCCTCACCCTATCTCTTCTACTT
>JAILQO010000023.1 GCA_024698925.1 Bacteroidaceae bacterium
ATTGTTCTTCGAGCCTGAGATGTTCGCTGCGCAGGCGACTCAGCAGGTCATTGAATGTGCGAACGATAATATCAGTCTCATATTGTCCCGATCGAGCAAGACGCGTAGTCAAGTCGAGTTCCCGTACCAGTTCCATGCCGCCAATCAATGTGTCGTACGGCCGAATGGTCTTGCGGTAAAAGTACCAAAGGTAGAACAATATCAGGACTACAAAGCCCTCGGTGACGTAGAACAATGTAGGGTGACTACGGAACGTAGCGAAGAGTGCTACGCCAGCCAACAGGACGATACCTAATGCAAGGAGGAGGAAATAATGCTTCAGTTTCATAGTCCATGCTTTTCTATTTTGCGGTAGAGGGCACCACGACTGATGCCCAATTCCTTAGCGACAAGCGAGAGGTTACCGTTGTGCTTGGCAATGCAGGCAGCAATGGCGTTGCGCTCCATGGAAGCAAGAGAAGCCTCGCCCCCGGCCCCTCTCCAAACGGAGAGGGGAGTAGATAGGCTATCCGTTGAAAAACACTCAAAATCTTGACGTCCAAGAGTAACCACTCCCCTCTCTTTGGGAGAGGGGCCGGGGGTGAGGCTTTCTTTCATCAGCAGTGCTCTTTCCACAAGGTTCTTCAGTTCGCGTATGTTGCCTGGGAACGGAAGTGTCTGGAGATAGCCGATGGCCTCTGTCGAGACGGTGACAGGCGGGAGGCCGTTTGCCTCGCAAGCCATCCGAAGGAAGTGATTAACCAATAGCGGTATGTCCTCACGACGGTCGCGCAGAGGCGGCAGATGGAGGTTGATGATATTGATGCGGTAGAACAGGTCCTCACGGAAGGTCTTTTCTTCAACCATCGTGCGAAGGTCGGCATTGGTGGCGCAGACCACACGGACATCCGTTCGGCGTGTCTGACTATCGCCTAATACCTCGTAGGTCTGGTCTTGCAGCACCCGCAATAGTTTCACTTGGCTGGCCAACGACAATTCGCCAATCTCGTCGAGGAAGATGGTGCCGCCCGAAGCCATCTCAAAACGACCGATACGGTCGGCCTTGGCATCGGTAAACGAGCCCTTCTTGTGTCCGAACATCTCGCTCTCAAACAGCGATGTGGAAATGCCGCCGAGGTTTACCTTTACAAACGGCCCGTTGGAGCGCTGGCTTTGTCGGTGGATGGCTTCGGCAATCAGTTCCTTGCCGGTACCACTTTCTCCAGTTATCAATACGGGTGCATTGGTGGGAGCGACACGGGCGACAGTGGCAAGGATGCCAGAGAGGGAAGATCCAACGATGGGCGATGTTTGGATAGTCTGGGCCACATGACTTGTGCTATTTATCTTTATCGCCGTTTCAATCCGCTCCAACAGCACGCCGTTGTCCCACGGTTTAGTGATGAAGTCGAAGGCACCAGCACGCATGCCCTGCACAGCCAAGTCGATAGTGCCCCATGCCGTCATAAGTATACATGGAACGTTAGGGCGGAATACCTTTACCTGCCTGAGCAATGTCATTCCTTCCTCCCCGTCAGTAGCGCGTGAATAGTTCATATCCATCAGCACCAGCTCTACGGCGGGTGTATTACGGACAATCTGTATAGCCTCCTTAGGTCCTTCAGCCAAGGTTACCTCATACCCGTTGCGCTCCAGAATGAGTTTCAGGGATAAACGTATCGTTTTATCATCATCTACTACAAGAATCATGTGGATATATTTACGTTTTCAATTTTATCATAAAAATGGTACCATGTATGCTGGTAGCATAATGGTTTCCTGATCCTTTGCGAAGTCCTTGGTATACACCATATATCGCCACAATATCCTAGACGAGTATATACGACAGAATTCATCGAGCGAGGCATGCGACTTATTGCTCGACGACTTCACCTCTACAGGACAAATCTTAGCTCCGCGAGACAGTAGGAAGTCTGTCTCATAGTAGTGCTTCTCATCGCGTGGCCAAGTGTGGTAGAAGAGTTCATTCCCTGTAGCTACAAGCATCTGGGCAACAAGATTCTCATAAACGTAGCCCAGATTGGCAGGTAATTTGTCTGCCAAAAGCTTCTCGTAAATGATATTCTCTGTAAAGCTCTTGTCCCAGAAAGCCTGCGTTATGAACAGCCCCGTGTCGCATACAAACATCTTGAATTGGTCTTTGTTCTTCGTTAGCCCCATACCCGCCTGTGGGTCGTTCACGTGGTAGCACATGTTTACAGTCTTGCTGTCTTCAAGGTCTTTCAGCAGTTCCGTCATTTTATCTTCAGCCACCTTTCCTACGGTCGCATAAGGCACATATCGTATAGCGTTTCGGCTTAACTGACCTGGTATGGAGCGGAACATAACTGATGCACGCCCTGAAGGGTCTATCTTCAGGAAGTCATCCTCATACAGTTTGAGGATGCGTCGCTTCACTTGGTCCACCTTACTGAAGTTATTGGTGTCAAGATAGGCATTGACGGCCTGCGGCATACCACCGACAAGCATATATAGCCGTAGGTTGCGTGCCATTTCCTTATGGGCCGGTCCAAGGGCGTGCTGCTGCTCCCAAAACTTGCGTAACAGCAGAACCGTTGCTTCGTCGCCCAATGCCCATCTGAACTCCTCAAAGTCCATTGGATTCATCTGTATCCTGTCCTCTTCGCTTGGTATAGTTATGCCATCGGTATTTTTCTTGATGCTGATTAGCGAACCCGTTTCAATGTAGT
>JAILQO010000069.1 GCA_024698925.1 Bacteroidaceae bacterium
TAGCATGTTGCCTTGAATAATAATTCGTTTAATTCGTGAAATTCGTGTTCGTTATAAACATCCAAAACTTGGGTTCTTTAGATAATACTCGCTAAAGTCTTTGCAGTCGGGCGGCAATTGATGATGCACCAGCGAGGGCAATACCTTTTGCAACTGGAGGAAGAGACGTTCGCCAGGGGCGTCGCGATCGGGGAACATGTGGAAAGTGGTTTCATGTTTCAGGTTCCAAGTTTCAAGCAACTCCACATCCTTCTGCGTGAGCAGGGTGGCCGAGGGGATGGCGATGGCCTTGTGACCGGCGGAGAGCATGGCCCAGCAGTCGGAGCAGCCTTCGGTGATGAAAAGCGGTTCGCCGGGACGGAGCAGGTTCAGGACAGGCTGATTATAGAGACTGATGCTACCACCTCCTTGCGTAAATCTAAAACGGGGTGTTGCACCACGAACGAGATTTCTGTTCTGGATACCAACGAGCTTACCCTCACGATTGAAGTATGGAATTTGTAACCACGGAGTGCCACTACGATCCCTCCACGAAGTTAATCTGCACCAGCGCACAACGCGCTCGTCCAAACGTCGCTCCTCAAAGAGGAACTTGCGTGCCTCTTCATTCAAGAAAGGACGCTCGAAAAAACGCTCGTAGCGCGAGGCATCAAACGGCTTCTCTTGAACACCTGAAACCTCTTGAACCTTGAAACTAGTCACAATCACATTATGTTCATCTGCTAGCCAACGGCAAGCATCGAGGAAATCCTTGCCAAGCACCTTCATCACAAAGCTGATTGAGTCTCCACTTTCGCCACAGCTCCAGCATTTAAACTTAGACCCCTTGAAGGTCAGCGATGGCGTGTGGTCATCGTGAAATGGACACAAAGCCTTGTGGCGCTGGACTGTAATTCCAAGGCGTTGCGCCACACTCTCGCAGGAGAGTGAGCGCAACTTTTCAATATCATACCTTTCCATTGCTCTTCAGATACTCTTTTGTTTTCGTGTACAATCCCGTCTGGTTGGAGTACTCAATAAATTTGCGATGCATCCATTGGCGTAGTTGGGCATTCGTGCCCTCCTTGTTCTTGCCAAGTTTCACACGAAGAGCCTCCAGCTGTGCCTCGTTGAACGAGTCTGTCAGATCGTCGAGCATGTTCTTCGGGCCGGTCTTAACGACCTCGGAGATACACGTCTCGCCATCCTTCAGCATGTCGGCAAAAACCGCCATCTTACTCCAAATGTCGTGATATACAAGCCATTCCACCAACTCGGACATCGACTTGGTCCACGTCTGATTGTTGAGCGCCCAGAGCACGCAACCTGCCTTCCACCCCGATACCAGCGAGCGGTGGGACATCTCAAACAGCAGGTCATCGTCGGCCAGGTCGGCCAGGCGAGCCATCTCCTCTGCCAGGCGGTCCGTCAGCTTATTCAGCGGTTTGATGATGTAGCGCCCCTTACAGAGATCGAGGCGTGCCAGATACGCATCCAGCTGCTGGTAGAACTCGTCCGTGTACTTACCCTGACGAGGGATGCGTCCGCTGCGGCTCCCACGCGGCTTGTAGCTGAAGACCATGCGACCAAAAGTGCCGTTAGTCAGCTCATATTTATAGAACTTACGGGTAGATTCCGGATTGGACGAGATCGTGAAGCAGGCGCGAATCGTCGGGTTGCCCGTCACGCCGTCGGCCGTGGCGCGCAAGGCACCGGCCCTGTCGCGATCGTAGACGTTGCGGAGCAATACCGATACCTGCTTGTGACCGCCGCAGAGACGGTCGGCCATCTCCACTTCGGGCAGGTTAAAGTACTGCGTGAGTCCGCCCTGCGCCTCCAGCGCCATCGCGTTCTGGATGAAGGCGGCGTTGGTCGTATTCGACGGTGGGAAACGGAAGGCCACCTCCGGACGGTCGGGTTTGTCCTTGTTGGCCCCTTTGGTGTTCTTCAGCTTCTGCCATTCCAGGAGCTTCTTCTCCTCCGCCTCATCGTGCAGACGGAAATCGCGGCAAATAGCTTTCGCAAGAGTCGTCAATTGGCCCTTGTTGTCGCCAGAATGGGCCACCAAGTTGGCCATCATGCCCGTTGTTTCCTTCCAACTGAGGTCAGGATACTGAAATTCCGCACCACTGATGTGTGCGCCTAGAACGGGGAAAAACATCGGAACGAGGGGCTCATACATGTCTTTTGAGGCCTGTGAGAGCAGTAATTTGATGCATTCTGTGCCTTTACCGAGGTTCGGCATAGCGGGCGCAGTCGCTTTTGAAATGTTGTATTTCATTGATAATTTGCTTTTTAGATGAATAAATAATGGTCCAGGTGTGACAGTTACAGTTGTGACAGTTCGTTTTTTGAGGTATCCACAACTCTTTATATTATATATAACTATTTATATATTAATTAGTTATATAGTATTATAAGGTATGTTGTAACCCTTGATTTCTAATTGTCACAACTGTAACTGTCACAAACTTGTTGTAAATTGGTTCACGTTTCACTCTTCCTCTATCAGGCCACCAAGTGCAATGCAAAGTTCATTGTACACTCCCTGCGCATAACGCTCGAGGTTGAACCCTTTGCCCGTCGGCATCGGGCGGAAGTTAGGGTGGAGCGAGCCGTCGGCCCTGCGCGTCACCGTGATGAACCCGCCCTTGAACACGTGCGGGTTGCGCTTGCGAGAGCCGGTGGAAGCCGACTCGATGAAGGTGAAGTGCGGATCGTCAAACCCAAAATCCACACATGGAACGTCGCGGCGGAGCATTCCAGGATAACCCTTGCCGGTTTTTGCGCAGCGGTCGCTGCAAAGAATAGTTTTCAGATTCACGCCCAGATGCGTGTTGCGGTTCCAACCTTTCTGGTTGGCATTTTTTGATTGAATGTTTGCTTCCATTTTTTCTTTTTTTTGGAAGTGAACATCTGTAACGTTTCCAGTCCTATGGCCAGATGCTTACCGAGACTGGCGGGAGCCACGCTGAAGCTTTCTTCCCTTGGAATCCGCTGCAAAGGTAGGGTGAAAAATCCCATCCGCCAAGGAATTTGTTGACTTGCTGAAAACGTGAAAAATGGCTGATTTACACCATGTTTTAACCATTACAATCAGCCTGATTGACAGCTTAAGCAAGCGCCTTGGGATAAACCCGAAAAGACTTTTGACAGATTAAAAACGAGATTCGACAAAACCTTGCAAACTTTTGACCGAATCAAAAATAATTCCAGTCAAAAGAAACAGGGTTGACCCTTGTGAGAGCCAACCCTGCCATGTCCGTCGGAAGGAAAAAAAGTCAAAAGTTTACCGCCTCTTGCATATTATTTTCCTGTTCAGAAGGTATTATCATATGTTTCTTCACCAGATTATCCATCGTTTGGTAAAACTTCTCCACCTCTTTCTGTTCTATCTTATCCTTTGAGATCAGCGCCTGTCCACGTTTCACCGCACCAATCTTGACGGGCGTTAATTTGCCGCCACTCGTCTTGTAGAAATCCGTGAAGTAAGTAAGCCAGTACTCCAACCCGCGAGACTGCTGTACGTTAGACCATTTGTGCAGCAAAGCCAGGAACTGGCCTCCGATGCGTCCCTCCTGTCCTTCAGGTTCCAGTTCGTCAATATGTGAATAAGCTGCCCTGCAGCGCATTACCTGCTGTTTGTTGTCACCCCAGAGCGCACGTTCCTGATTGGTGATACCCTGCCTGCGCGCCTCCATCACTTCTTCGCTGATAATCCAGTTGTTATATTCGTTCTCGTCCAGCGTGTGATAGAGCATGGCGCTGATCTCTTCCATGCTCTTCTTCTCATGCTTCCATGCTTCCACTTTCTCCATGAGGTCGTTTTCCATTTCCGCATTCATGTCGATAAAACGCCTGATGACGGAACGATTGTTCAGCAACACCTCCCGACGGCTATTCTGGTGCTTTTGGTGGGCATCCTCGGGATGGCTCCTGACATAGGCCACTTGCTCGATGATATAAAGGCACAATTCTATGCACACCGTCAGGTGACTCTCGTAGTTAACAATCTCGTTGTACAACGTGCAGACAGACTCATTGTAATGCTCTAAGCCCCAAAGCGAAAACGTGTATGGGCTTTTACCCATTTTGGAACTGTCTATCACCTTACTTTTCGATGTAGAGTGCCCGCGTGAACGTTTCTTCTCACACAAGCGCTCAAGCATCTTCGTACCCCGGCTGATGCTGCTGCGCATCTTGTTCATGAGCATGTGGCATGTGCCGTATTGATTATTGTAATTTGTGGCAAACTTCTCGATGAAGCCCTCTTGCTGAAGTTTTACCAGGCGTGCATACTCCAGCTGCGTGAGGCCATCACTCTCACGTATATAATTCGTGAACTTAATCACTTTCTCTTCGCTGTTGATCCTGCCAGATTCCAATCCATCCGTGAAACGATCCACCTCGCTTCTACTGTAAACCTCTCTCAGTTCACACAGCTCTTCCTCTGTCTTGTCAATATGTCTATCGTATACCATGATACATTCTTGTTTATAGCGCGCAAATATACTAATTAAAATCGAAATAGCGTGTACCTCGCCATCAAAAAGCAAGTTTTTAACACAAAACATGATTTTTCTCTTTTTCACCTCACATGTGTGTAAATTTGCCTAAATGATGGGACATTATTATTGTTTTTTTCCCCCACCCCAATTTAATTCCCACTTTTTTTGTACCTTTGCAGCATGCTTGAACGCAATGCCGGCCTATCCGCGCATAGTCGCTTCAATGCAGCTCCAATTCATCGTTATGCAGCATGAATCGCCGTGAGGCGCTGCTGCAATGCGTTTTTTAATAGTTTTGGTGGTCAGTTGCATTAAGACGCCGCGAGGCGCCGCAACTGCGGTTTTATTAGGTTTATAAATATATGTGTAGTGTGTTGCATTAAGACGCCGCGAGGCGCCGCAACATCTTTCAGTTCTTCTGAAGTTAATTATTTGGTTATAAAGACTCCGCTGTTCGCGAGAATGGCGGAGCTTTTTTTGCGGACATTTTTCGTTATCGTTATTGTTTTTTGGTTCCATACTTTTCTTTTTTTACCCATTTCCTTTGTGCGAACGGGATAAATCGCTATATTTGCAGCGTGATAGTGATGACGGCAAAGCCGTCCTTATAAACTGAAATACTGCTGTTACACAAGATATGGCAAACCAACAAGAGCGTGCAGAGTTGCACAAGACAATATGGAAGATAGCGAATGATCTGCGGGGTAGCGTGGATGGCTGGGAGTTCAAGGCTTATGTCCTTGGCTCCATCTTCTACCGCTTCATCTCCGAGAACATTTGCGACTATATACATGGCATCATGAAGGAGGCTGGACAGCCTGACTTTAACTACGCTACCATCAGCGACGAGATGGCCGAGAATATCCGCCAGAAGATGGTGGAAGAGAAAGGCTATTTCATCCTGCCCTCGCAGCTGTTCCAGAACGTGGTGAGCCGTGCGGACAAGGACCTGAACCTGAACGAGACGCTGACCAACATCTTCCGTGCCATCGAACACTCAGCTATCGGTACCCCCTCAGAGGATGACCTGCGCGGCTTGTTCAGCGACTTCACGGTAGATAGTGCCTCTTTGGGTTCTACGGTCATCAAGCGTAACCAGCTGCTGGCAAAAGTGCTACAAACTGTGGCACAAATGGACCTCGGCTCTAAATACAACGACACCAACAACGATACTTTTGGCGACACCTACGAGTTCCTGATGCAGATGTATGCCTCGGCAGCCGGCAAGAGCGGTGGCGAGTTCTTCACGCCCCAGCAGGTCAGCGAACTCTTGGCGCGTCTGGCTTCATGGCAGAATCACAATATCCAGAAGGTCTATGACCCCGCCTGCGGCTCAGGCTCGTTGTTGTTGAAGTTTGCCAAGACCATCGGACGCGAGAATCCCAATCTGAAATACTTTGGTCAGGAGGTAAACCCCACGACGTACAACCTGTGTCGCATCAACATGTTCCTCCACAATGTGAACTACGACAACTTCGACATCCGTCTGGAGGACACCCTGCTGAAGCCACAGCACATGATGGACGCGCCCTTTGATGCCATCGTCAGCAATCCGCCGTATTCGCTGAAATGGGACGGCAAGGAGAACCCCATCCTGATCAACGATGAGCGCTATGCTCCTGCTGGCGTGCTGGCTCCCAAGAGTGCTGCCGATCTGGCTTTCGTGATGCACATGCTATGGCACCTGAGCGAGCACGGAACGGCTGCCATTGTAGAGTTCCCTGGCGTGCTCTATCGTGGTGGCGACGAGAAGAAGATCCGTCAGTATCTGGTCAGCCACAACTACGTGGACACCATCATCCAACTGCCAGCCAACCTGTTCTTTGGTGTGGGTATCGCCACCTGCATCATCGTGCTCAGAAAGAGTGCCAAGACGGACAGCAGCGTGCTCTTCATCGATGCCAGCAATCTGTTTGTGAAGGACGGCAACAAGAACAAGTTGCTGCCTGAGCATCAGGATAAGATTATGGAGCTGTTCCAGAACCGCAAGGACGAGCAGTATCTGGCCAAGCTGGTGAAGAACGACGATATTCTTGAAAACGACGCCAATCTCAGCGTCAGCAGCTATGTGGAGCAGGAAGATACGCGCGAAGTGATTAATATCGAGGAGGTGAATACCAAACTCGATACTCTGGTGAAAGAAGGCTACGAGTTGAATCAGAAGATTGAAGAGATTATTAAAGATTTAGGGGAGTTGCTCTAACATTCCCTCATAAAATTGGCAAGAAAGTGCTATTATTCCCTCATAAAATTGGCAAGAAAGCGTAAATATTCCCTCATAAAATTGGCAAAATATTTGGAAATTCGTCCAGAAAAGTGTATCTTTGCAGCGATTATTCGTCCAGAAAAGTGTAAATCGGTATGAAGAGAAAACTATATAATGCGCTGATAGATTGGAAAAACGATCCAGACCGCAAGCCTTTGGTACTTGAGGGGGCTCGTCAGGTGGGCAAAACTTGGCTGCTAAAAGAGTTTGGTAAGAATGAATACCAGAATCTTGTTTATGTGAATTTCCATGATGATCCTGACGCTCAGGAGATATTCCGTGTTGATCTCAAGGTGGATCGCATTATGTATTTACTGGAATCCATCACGCATCAAAAGATTACTGCAGGTAAGACGCTGATATTCATGGATGAGATACAGGAGGCGTATAGAGGACTTGACAGTTTGAAGTATTTTTGCGAAAACGCACGTGAGCAGCATGTTGTTGTAGCAGGTTCGCTACTTGGAACCACTCATCGTAAAGGAGAGTCTTATCCTGTGGGTAAGGTAAATCTTCTCACACTTTACCCCATGACATTCGAGGAGTTTCTTTGGGCAAAAGGCGAGGACAGAGTAGCTGAGATGTTGGCATGTACGGATTGGGAAATGTTGCAGATTTTGGATTCTAAGGTTCAGGAACTACTACGACAGTATTATTTTGTAGGCGGTATGCCTGAGGCCGTCTTGCAATATACCACAAAGGGTGATGTAAATAAGGTCCGTCGGATACATGAGGAAATCCTGCGAGCATACGATAACGATTTTGCTAAGCATGCTGGCGATGAAACAGAGCGCATACGTATGGTATGGGAAAGTATTCCTAATCAACTTGCTAAAGAAAACAAGAAGTTTATCTATGGTGCTGTAAAGGAGGGCGGACGGGCTCGCGATTTTGAAATCGCAATAGAGTGGCTTGTCAGGGCAGGTCTTGTGTATAAGATTCGCAGATGTAAGAATCCAGAGATGCCGTTGAAA
>JAILQO010000007.1 GCA_024698925.1 Bacteroidaceae bacterium
CCTTGGTTCTGGCTGCCGCCATTCTGACCGGTTTCTGAGCCCGTCGAAGAACCGCCCTCGTTTTCGGGGTCTTCCACCTCGCCATCATCGGCGCTGGTGACGCGCTTCACCTCGTTGCCATTGCGGTCGTAGCAGGTGATCTGCACGCTGGTGGCTGCCAGCTCCTCCTTGAGTTCGGTGGAGGGGGTGAAGATGATGCGGCGGGTGGTGATGAGGCCGGTCTTGACCTTGTTCACATCGTCCACGCTCTTGGCGCGCAGGCCGAAGCGCATGGTGCCCAGTCCGGGCAGGGCGACGCTGTGACCTTCCGTGGCCCACGCCTTGATGACCTCGCCGGCGGCGTCCCAGCAGGCTTGCATCACGCCTCGGCTGACGCCGCTGCGCAGGGCTGCCTCCTTGATGACCTTGGCCTGAGTGAGGGGGATGTAGAGCTCGGGGCTCATGACATAGCGGTACGTGCCCGCGGATTCCTTGTCAAACTTGATGAGTTTTTCAACTGCTTTTACTTTAAGTGCCATAATGTAATTTTAAGATTTAAGGATTTAAGGATTGATTTAATTAAAGATTTAAGGATTTAAGGATTTAAAGATTGAAATAATTAAGGATTTAAGGATTGAAAGATTTAAAGATTTAAAGATTTAGGGTTAATGAAAGGGTTGGTTTTGTAATGATTTTTTGGTTGTTTTGGTTTTTGGTATTAGATGATGTTTTGTGTCGCATGGGGAGAGAAATTTTGCGCGCTGGGCAGGGCGTAAATTCTGTCAGGTCTGGGAGTAAATTTGCGCTGCCCTGATATCTTTTTCTCGTCCTTTCTTTGACATTGCGAAGGTACGCATTTTTCGCGAAACTACCAAATGTTTGGTGAGATATTTTTATCTTTTTTTTCTACGTGCTCGAAATGCGCACAGCGCACAGAGCACAGTTAAAAACAAGGTACCTATTTCTGTACTGAAAAAGTTGACTCCAAATTTTTATTATATATATAATATATTATATTATATATATAATAAACCTATTTTTTGATATAAAATCCCTTTTTTAGGCTGTTTGATAGGGTATGGCTTCCGTATTTATCTGTGCTCTGTGCGCTGTGCGCATCACTTATCCCCGTAATGTCCATAAGCAGAGACAACATCCACGTGAACTTCAGCATCAAAGATCTCGTACACGAGTCTGTGCTTCTTGGATATGCGTCGGCTCCACTGCCCAGCTCGGTCAGCAGAAAGCGGCTCGGGCTTTCCTGTGCCCGTGCGGGGATGAACTTTCAGTTCTTCGATAAGTGCTGCAGCCTTTCTGAAAGCAGCTGGCTCGGAACGTTGCAAGGCGAGTAAATCGTTCTTGGCTTGCGGAGAATAGATAATGTCGTACATCAGCCCACGCGTTTCAGAAAATCTTCCAAGCTCTCACCGGGCAGCATCTTGATGCCCTCACCTCGGCGAATCTGCTCACGCCCTTCATCGACGCGCGAGAAGAACTCATCACGCGTCATCTCTGCGTCATCTGCCTGCTTCTCAGCAACCAGCTTGTGCAGGTATTTTACAGCCCGCTTGAGCAGTGTCTCGTCCTCGGCAATCACGCTCATGGATCGCAACATCTCAGCATTTAATTGTACGGTATTCATAACGTCAAATGGATGTTTTATGGCCGCAAAGGTATATAGAAATCCTGTAAGCTCAAAAAGAAACGGTTGAAAATTAATGGACAATAATATAAAATACACAGAAATCGACTGCAAGTAGGCACAGATAGTATCGTTTCAGGGATAGCGCTGTGAGCTGCTGGATTACTCCTCTACAAAAAAAACGAAGATTTCTTTTGTGCGAACGGGATTAATCGCTATATTTGCGGCGTGAAAGCTTATGGTAGACCAGATTATTGAATACAACAAAACATTTGTAGCTCAGAAGGGCTACGAGAAGTACATGACCGACAAGTACCCCGATAAGAAGCCTATGACCACTTCCACCACGAGATGATTGCCCGTGGTGTGACGGATGAAACGCTTGATACCATCCGCAAGTGTGGCATTGATCTCGACCAGTGGTTAGAGGGCTTTAAGGACACTCCGACCTCTGTACGTAAGACCGTTGAGACCATCAAGACCCATCCGCTTGTGCCGAAGGACATCGTGGTTCGTGGGTTCATCATTGATTCAGAGCAAAGACCAGCCTTTGGCAGATGATGTCGTCAAGATGCTATAACGATAATGACGCGTATGAAAGAGCGAATACCTTTTGTAGATTGGCTACGTGCAGTAGCATGTTTTATGGTGATGCTGGTTCATGCATCAGAAAACTTCTATGGCGTTGTAACGGAAAAAGCCATAGCGAGTATTCCTGATGGTGCAGTGAAACTGGCTGGTTTTGCCACCAACACAGGCGGCATGGCTGGCGACAAAGCCGTATTGTTGAACGAGGCGAACCGTTTCTGGGTGGCATTCTACGATGGTGGTGTGGCACGTACATGTGTACCGCTATTCATGATTGTATCTGCTTTCCTGCTGGTTCCGATGAAGTCTGGCGTCACCATGACTCAGTTCTATAAACGCAGGTTCCTGCGCACATTGCCGCCAATGATCATCTTTATGCTGCTCTATGCCACACTACCTGTGCTGTGGGGCGAGATGACGTTCGACGACACGCTGCGCATCCTGCCTACGCTGCCATTCAACTTCCCCGAGAACGCAGGCCATCTGTGGTTCATGTACCCGCTCATCAGCCTGTATCTGATTATTCCTGTCGTATCGCCGTGGCTGGAGCGTGCCAGTGCGAAGGATGAACGCATCTTCATCGGCCTCTTTGTGGTGAGCACCTTTATTCCTTGGCTGCACCTCTTTGTCGCACCCGAACTCTGGGGCGAATGTTTCTGGAACCGTTATTCTATGCTGTGGTATTGCTCAGGCTATCTTGGCTATCTCGTTGTGGCCCATTACATACGTTCTCATCTCCATTGGGATCGCGGCAAACGACTGACAATCGGAACAGTCTGTTTCGTCATAGGAGCCGTGTTCACAGCATGGTCGTTCTGGTGGAAGGGTGAGCCGCTTAACCCAATCGCGACACCCGAATTGGAATGGTCGTTGGAGTTCTGTACTCCCAATGTGTTGCTGGCCACATTCGGTGCCTTCCTGCTTTTCAGCTGCATTGGGGCAAAAGCAGATGGTACACCAAGTCAGGACTACAAGGCTCCACGTTTGGTAACAGAGATTGCCAAACTGTCGTATGGCATGTACCTGATGCACATTTTCTTCCTGAGCAATATCGCATCGGCCATCGTTCAAAACAACCCCGCAGCCCCCATCATTCCCGTATGGGCCGCCATTCCTTGCATTGCCATAGCCTGCTACGTTTGCTGTGCCGTCACCACGAAGATTATCTCCCTGCTGCCTGGCAGTAAATGGATTATTGGTTAGTCACATCATTTTCCCAATAAATCATAAATCCCAAGGCAAAATCAATCAGTTTGACTACGTCGAACTTTTACTAACTAACAACACATACGAACTATGTTTGGCAACTTTTCTTACTGCAATCCCACCAAGCTAATAATCATTGGCGCTATGCTCATGTTGGCCGGGTCGGTCACAGCACAAACAAACGACCTCAGAGAACGTGCCCTATGGGCCAGTATTAACGGTGCGAATGATGCCTCGTTAGGTGACTACCAACAACATACTGGCAAGGTGTTGGTGTCGTGGCGTATGCTTCCAGGCGACGATGCTTCGACGGGCTTTGACCTCTATCGAAGAATCGGTAGAGGGACGGAGAAGAAGATTGCCTCGAACATCAAGAACCGCACCTGTTATCAGGATAATTCGGCCAACAAAACGTCTGACAACCACTACCGTCTGACCTATGCGGGCAGTACGGAGACGCTGTCGGAGTTCACGCTGACGAAGGCGCAAGTTTCAAGTGGATTACCGTATATCAGCATTCCCTTGGCAGATACGAAGGACGTTTACGAGAACACATCCAAAATAGTATATACCGCCAACGATGTGAGCATTGGCGATCTGGATGGTGACGGCGAGTTTGAGATAGTTGTGAAACGACTGCAAAGCGTAAAGGACGAGAGCGGAAACATCATCAGCGATGGAAGTGGTGCCAGCTACTCGCAGCAGGACTGCCAGTGGGCGGTCATCTGGGATGCATACAAACTGGATGGCACGTTGATGTGGCGTATCAAGGGTGGACCTGGCATCATACTCGGCAACTCGTCGAGCTTCGCCATTGCCGACTTTGACGGTGACGGCTGTGCCGAGATGGCCATTCGAACTTGTGAGGGAACGGTGTTTGGTGACGGCACGGAGATACCCGATACCGATGGTGACGGGAAGATAGATTATCGCACGTGGGGCAACTTGAATACCGAGCATCCCGGTTATCTTGACCACTATAACTCGGCGGGACCTGAGTTTATCAGCATCATCGACGGACAGACAGGCCGCGAACTGGCGCGCGACAATTTCATCAATCGCGAGACCAGCAGCTCGTGGGGCGATGACTACTGGAAGCGGGCCTGCTCGTTCCGTGTGGGCGTAGGCTGCTTCGACGAGACGGGGCTGCCGTCGGTAGTACTTGGTCGCGGTGTCTATGGCCATAGCGTCATAGAGGCGTGGGACTGGCGTGACGGACAACTCACCAAACGTTGGCGCTTCGATACCAACGACAAAGGCACAGGCAAGGACGGCAAGAAGCACAGCACCTATGCCTCGCAGGGCAACCACTCGCTGAACGTAGCTGATCTGGACGGAGACGGGCTGGACGAGGTGATGTATGGTTCGATGGCGGTTGACCACGACGGCATTGGTCTCTGGAACACCCGCTTGGGGCACGGCGATGCGAACCACGTCGGCAAGTTCCTGCCAGAGCGCGAGGGTCTGCAAATGTTCCATTGCTTAGAGACGGGCAAGACGATGGTGGCACTGCACGATGCCCGCGACGGCTCGGTCATCTGGAAGAAAGATGCTGTCAGCGACAACGACATGGGGCGCTGCTTGGTGGGCGACTTCTTCCCCGAATATCCTGGCTGCGAGTTCTTCTACTACCAGGGCAACTACATCAAACAGGATGGCACCGAGACCAGCATCAATACCAAAGGACAGAAAGGTGGCTGCGGCATGGCCGTGTGGTTCGACGGCAACTTGTCGCGCCAGCTCATCGAGGACAATATCATCCAGAGTCCCAAGTATGGCCGCACGTTCACGATGTACCGCTACTCGGAAACGTTCATCAACGGCACGAAGTCGAACCCCGCGTGGTACGGCGACTTCCTTGGCGACTGGCGCGAAGAAATCATCCTGCCCGACAACACCCGTCTGCTGGACATCAAGATTTTCTCCACATGGTACCCGACGACGCATAAGTTCCCGTGGCTGATGACTGACCACTGCTACTGGATGTCGGCGCTCAACGAGAACATCGGCTACAACCAGCCCACCAACACGGGGTACTATCTGGGCAGCGACCTGAAGAAGGATGCTGCAGCATGGGCTGAGGCTGAAAAGGTGCAGAATAAGGGACTGACGACGGGCATCGTCAGCACAGTATTCACAGAGAAGACAGAGACTACAGAGTATATTTACGACCTAAGTGGCCGCAAGATCTCCGTGTCCTCAGTGCTCCCGAAGGGAATCTATATCCAGAACGGAAAGAAGATATATATTAATAAAGGTATAAAAAGAAATCTTTTATTATGAAGAAACTACATACGACCATCGTAACACTACTGCTGTTATGCAGCAGTATGGCTGGCGCACAGGAGCAGCCAGGCTACACACTGCCAACAGGCAAAGAGATTTACATTCCCGAAGAGTTACGCGGCAACGACTTCGCCAACAAAGACTCCAAGTGGAGCTATTACCGCATGGCTTGCACGCCCAACGTTGTCTGCTTCTGGGAGAAAGGCTTCGGCGATGACCTCAGCAAGGCTCCTGATCTCGACGGACATCCCATGACCGTAGACCTTGACAATCTGCTGAGCCGCGTAGAGTACTTCTATAATGTCTATCGCGACATGATGGGCTTCCTTCTGCCTGACAGCAAAGCAGGCAAATACCGCATGATGGTGATGCTCAACTACTCGCTCGAAGGCACTGCCTACGGTGGCTGTTACGACAATACTATCGGTGCACTGTGGATTACCCCCAACCGCGTTCAGGACAAGACACTCAACTGCATCGCCCACGAAATCGGTCACTCCTTCCAGATACAGATAGCCTGCGACGGACAATCGCAAGGCATGGGCGGCGGCATCTTCGAGACATCGGCACAATGGATGCTCTGGCAAGTCAACCCACGTTGGACGACCGACGAGAACTACCACTGGGAGGCTTACAAGAAGGACATCCACCTGAGCCTCTTCCAACCAGAGAATATGTATCACGCGCCCTTCGTCCTTGAATATTGGGGTATGCTTCACGGACTCACCTACATGGCCGATATGTTCCGTGGCGGCAAAGCCGGGGAAAACTTCACCCAAACCTATATGCGGATGTACGATGTAGATGTACAGAAGATGGGCGACGAGCTGTTTGACTGCTACAGCCGCCTGATTACCTTCGACTTTCCTGACAAACGCAAAGAAAGCCTTCGTTATGCCTGCGAGATGCGGAGTGAGATGAAGGACACACTCGGCAGATGGCAGATACCAGTCAACGTTCCTCAGACCTACGGCTTCAATGTCGTGGAAATACCACTACCTGCTACCGGCAAGACGGTAAAAGTGCAGTTCCAAGGGCTTTCAAGAAAAGAGAATATCGGCTATCGCTATGGGCTGGTGGCTGTTGACAAAGACAACCATCCCACCTATCTCGGTGCACACTCGGCCCTCAAGAAGGTGCTTACCTACACGCCTGCCAGCAACGTGAAGAAGCTCTACCTGGTCGTTGTCGGTTGCCCGACCAAGGCATATCAACCCGACGACTTAGAGAAGCCCACCTTATATCCTTACATGATAAAGTGCGAATAAGAAAAGACCATTGACCATTGACCATTGACAATTGTGCATTGTGCATTAAAAAAAGACACTAAAAATGAGAAGAATACTGACCATACTCTTCGCCCTGATAGGTGCAGTAAACATCGAGGCCACAGAGCGACAGAAGCTCAACGTTTTCGATAAGCCAGATGAGCAGAGCGATGCTCGCTTCAACTCTGCCATGGCGAGAAAAGGTCGAGCGAAGCTCAACTTCAACGACGGCTGGCGGCTACAGGTGGGAGATTTCCCAGAGGCCATGAAGCCGGAGTTCGATGACAGCCAGTGGCAGCCTGTCACTCTACCCTACGCCTTCAACGGCGACGAGGCGTTCCGCAAAGACATTGTGGACTTGACGGATACCGTTTGCTGGTACCGCAAGACGTTCCAGGCTCCCCTCTTATCCCCCGAGGGGGAAGAAGCCTCCCCTCGGGGAGGTTTGGAGTGGGTTAAGTTTTTCATCGAGTTCGAGGGTGCCCGACAGGGTGCCGACGTATGGCTGAACGGCCAGAAGGTGGGCTTCTCGGACAATGGCGTGATGGCCTTCGGCTTCGACCTGACACCTTATATGAAAGAAGGAAAGAACGTGCTGGCCGTGCGCTGCGACAACTCGTGGACGTATCGTGACCGCATGCAGAACAGTCGCTACCAGTGGAACGACAAGAACTTCAATGCCAACTACGGCGGACTGCCGAAGAATGTCTACTTGCATATTACCGGCAAGCTCTACCAAACGCTGCCGCTCTATTCGAACCTCGGCACGACGGGCGTCTACGTCTATGCCACCAATATTGACGTAGAGAACCGCAGGGCACTGATTAATGTCCAGTCGCAGGTCATCAATGAGATGGAACGCCCCTGTACGTTTCGCCTCAATGTTGTCATCCGCGATGCTGACGGACAGCAGGTGGCAGAGTTCCAAGGTGAACCTATCACCCTCAACCCAAGGCAGGGGGGCATTGTTGAGGCGCGGCACCGCGTTCACGATCTTCATTTCTGGTCGTGGGGCTACGGCTACCTGTATACCGTGGAGACCTCGCTTGTCGAAGAAGGTCCTGTGAAGACCGATGTGGTCGTCACCCGTACTGGTTTCCGAAAAACCGATTTCAGGGATGGCAAGATATGGCTCAACGACCGTGTGATGATGGTACACGGCTACGCCCAGCGCACGTCGAACGAATGGCCGGGCGTAGGACTGAGCGTTCCCGCTTGGCTCAGCGACTACTCTAACGGGCTGATGATTGAGAGCGGCGCGAATATGGTGCGCTGGATGCACGTCACGCCGTGGAAGCAGGACGTGGAGTCGTGCGACCGCGTCGGTCTGCCACAGGCGATGCCTGCAGGCGATGCCGAGAAAGATGTCACTGGCGCACGATGGGAACAACGCACAGCGCTGATGCGTGATGCCATCATCTACAACCGCAACAACCCCAGCATTCTTTTCTACGAAAGCGGCAACGAGAGCATCAGTTGCGAACACATGATGGAGATGAAAGCTATCCGCGATGAGTACGACCCACATGGTGGACGTGCCATCGGCAGTCGTGAGATGCTTGATATCGACGAGGCGGAATATGGCGGTGAGATGTTATATATCAATAAAAGTAAGAAACACCCCATGTGGGCGATGGAGTATTGTCGCGACGAAGGGCTACGCAAGTACTGGGATGAATATAGCTATCCCTATCATAAAGAAGGCGACGGTTCGCTCTATCGTGGCAAACCAGCCACTGAGTACAACCACAATATGGACCAGTTTGCCATCGAGATGGTACGCCGCTGGTACGACTACTGGCGTGAGCGCCCAGGTACTGGTACACGTGTATCATCAGGCGGCGTGAAGATTGTATTCTCGGATACCAATACCCACCATCGTGGTGAGTCCAACTACCGCACCAGCGGTGTTGTTGATGCCATGCGAATTCCCAAGGACGCTTTCTTCGTCCATCAGGTGATGTGGGACGGATGGGTAGAGCCAGAGAAAGAAAAGACGTATATTGTGGGGCATTGGAACTATGGTGATAGTGAAAAGGGAAAAGTGAAAAGTGAAAAATTAACAAAGCCTGTCTTTGTAGTTTCAACTGCTGATGAGGTGGAACTGTTCCTTAATGGCAAATCGCTTGGCAAGGGCAAACAGAGCTACCGCTATCTATTCACTTTTGAGAACGTGCCTTTTGAGCCGGGTACGCTGGAGGCTGTAGGTTCTGACAGCAGTCGCTATAAACTGGAGACTGTAGGTGAGCCTTACCAACTGACACTTACCGCTATCGAGAATCCTAATGGGACGAAGGCTGACGGAGCCGATATGGTGCTCTTTCAGGTGGAGGTCGTTGACAAGCTGGGACGCCGTTGTCCGCTGGATGATCGCATGATTCACTTCGAGCTCTCTGGCGAAGCTACGTGGATTGGCGGCATCGCTACACGCAATAATCAAACCCTGCAACGGCCTGACGATGGTAATCGTGAAGGTCTTCTGGATGCAGCCGCCACAAAGAATATCTCTGATAACTACGTCGGCGCGATGTCACTGCCTGTTGAATGTGGCATCAACCGCGTCCTGGTTCGTACCACCACCAAGGCTGGCAAGATTCGTCTCAAGGCCACCGCCGAGGGCATGAAGCCAGCCATGATGCAAGTGAAAAGTGAAAGAGTGAAAAGTGAAAGAGTGAAAAGTGAAAAAGGCAATTGTCAATTATCAATTATCAATTGTCAATTGAACAGGGGTGAAACACCACTCACGCCTTCCTATACGGAAAAGGCTCGCGGCGTAGAAATCCTATCTGCTACAGCAGGCTTTGACAGCGAGCACACCTCCCGAAGCTTCGATGACAACGAACTCTCTGAATGGAAGAACGACGGTCGCCTCTCTACAGCTTGGATTACTTTCAAGCTGGCAAAGAAAACCATCATCAATGATATCTGCCTCAAGCTCACAGGATGGCGTCTGCGCAGCTATCCTCTTGATATCTACGCTGGCGACCAGCTCATCTGGAGCGGCGAAACGGAGCGCAGCCTCGGGTATGTTCACCTGCAACCCTCCAAGAGCGTGGCGACAGACGAGATTACCATCCGCCTCCGTGGTGCCGGCAAAGACGAAGATGCCTTTGGCGGTATCGTTGAGGTCGCCGAACCAGCTGCTGGTGAACTCGACCTCTTCAAGGCCGAAGGCGGAGCCGACACCAATAGTGAACTCCGTATCGTGGAAATAGAATTCCTGAAAAATATCAAATAATACTTCGTATTGATTAGGCTTCGCATCGGGCGTGATGGGAGCTGTCGGTTCTCCTGTCTTTATTATATTATACTTCAGGGCCAAAAAAAGATAATTTTTTAAATCCTCGTTTTTAGGTATTGCGCGTTCCAGAATGTCGCCATACCTTTGCGGCCAGTTAGAAGCTTATACGATTATGGGATTACTTAAATCTTTTTTCAGTCAGTGCGCACGGCCAGAGGGATTCCTCGGTCGAATAATGCTGCGGTTCATGAATTACGGTCACGCCCCACTTACGAACTGGGGAATTGGTTTGTTGGATGTAAAAGAGGGCTGGTTGATGCTTGACATCGGTTGCGGTGGAGGAGCGACGTTGCAGGCTTCACCTAGACGGAACTCCACCGTAAAAAACCGTCGTATGCCACGATTATCGGCGTAAACGGCGGCAGCACCGATCCCGATGATGGGGATGAAGGGTAAAGAAAAGGCCCTGCGGCTCGGGAGAGCCGCAGGGCTTATTATTTTTTGAAGGGGTGATCTCGTCGGGATTCGAACCCGAGACCCACAGCTTAGAAGGCTGTTGCTCTATCCAGCTGAGCTACGAGACCAAGCCTTTGCTAAACACAGAAATGGAAGTTATCTTTCGCTTAGCGGCCGCAAAGGTACAAAAAAGTTTTTATGATTCGACATGAAAGTGGAGAGTTTTTTCTTTTTCTGCGCATTTTATTTGGCTATGTGCAGGAAAAAGCGTAATTTCGCGCCATCTTACGCGTAACACTTAAATTGTGAACCATAATATGAAGAAGTACAATTTCAATGCCGGCCCCAGCAAGCTTCCCCGCGAAGTGATGGAGGCCACTGCTGCTGCATGCCTTGATTTCGAGGGCAGCGGCCTTTCGCTCATGGAAATGAGCCATCGTGCCAAGAACTTCCAGCCCGTCGTGGACGAGGCAGTAGCTCTGTTCAAGGAGCTGCTGGACATCCCCGAAGGCTACAGTGTGATCTTCCTCGGCGGTGGTGCCAGCCTGCAGTTCTGCATGGTCCCCTACAACTTCCTCGAGAAGAAGGCTGCTTACCTGAACACCGGCGTGTGGGCTACCAAGGCCGAGAAGGAGGCTAAGCTCTTCGGTGAGGTCGTAGAGGTCGCTTCCAGCAAGGACAAGAACTTCACGTATATCCCCAAGGATTTCGTGATTCCTACGGATGCTGACTACTTCCACATCACCAGCAACAACACCATCTATGGTACTGAGATTCTCAAGGATCTGGACAGCCCCGTGCCCATGATTGCCGACATGAGTTCTGATATCTTCAGCCGTCCCATCGACGTGAGCAAGTACGGCATGATCTATGGCGGTGCCCAGAAGAACCTGAGTATGGCCGGCGTGACCTTCTGCATTATCAAGGAAGACCTGGTGGGCAAGGTGAGCCGCGCTATCCCCACGATGCTCAACTACCAGACGCACATCAGCAAGGGCAGCATGTTCAACACGCCTCCCACAGTGCCCATCTACTGCGCACTGCAGAACCTGAAGTGGATCAAGAACGCAGGTGGCGTGAAGGAGATGGAGCGTCGTGCTATCGAGCGTGCCAAGGTGGTCTATGACGAGATCGACCGCAACAAGCTCTTCGTGGGCACAGCTCAGGAGGACAGCCGCTCACGCATGAACATCACCTTCGTGCTGAAGCCCGAGTATCAGGACCTGCAGGACGAGTTCATGGCCTTCGCTACCAGCAAGGGTATGGTCGGCGTGAAGGGTCATCGCGATGTCGGTGGTTTCCGCGCAAGCTGCTACAACGCTATGGATATGGAAGGCGTGAACGCGCTCGTAGCGTGCATGAAGGAGTTTGAGAATCAACACTAATTCATTTAAAGATTTAAGGATTTTATATTTAAGGATTGGTATCTATGCGACATAAATGAAAATGTTTGCTTGACGCTGCAAAAATCTTTAAATGTAAAATCTTTAAATCCTAAGATAAAGAAGATGGCTAAAGTTTTAATTGCAACTGAAAAGCCCTTTTCCGGCGTTGCTGTGAAGGGCATCAAGGAGGTCTTCGATGCCGCTGGCTACGAGACCGTTCTTTTGGAGAAATATACTGAGAAGGCTCAGTTCCTGGATGCTGTCAAGGACGCTGACGCACTCATCATCCGCTCGGACAAAGTCGATGCAGAGGTGCTCGACGCTGCCAAGCAACTTAAAATAGTGGTTCGCGCGGGCGCGGGATATGACAACATCGACCTCGAGGCTGCTACCGCCCACAAGGTGGTGGCCATGAACACGCCGGGTCAGAACGCTAACAGCGTGGCTGAGCTCGTGTTCGGTCTCCTGGTATTCGCCAAGCGTAACTTCTTCAACGGTACCAGCGGTACTGAGCTGAAGGGCAAGAAGCTGGGCATCCTCGCCTTCGGTAATGTGGGTCGCAACGTGGCTCGCATCGCTAAGGGCTTTGACATGGAGGTGCTGGCCTATGATGCCTACTGCCCCGCAGAGGTCATCGAGGCTGCCGGCGTGAAGGCTGTGGCTTCGCAGGACGCACTCTTCGAGCAGAGCGACATCGTCAGCCTGCACATCCCCGCTACCGCCGAGACCAAGCAGAGCATCAACAAGGCTCTCGTCAACAAGCTCCCCAAGGGTGGTATCCTCGTGAACACCGCTCGCAAGGAAGTCATCAACGAGCCCGAACTGCTGCAGCTGCTGGCAGAGCGCGAGGACCTGAAATATGTGACGGACATCAAGCCCGATGCAGACGCAGACTTCGCCAAGTTCGAGGGCCGCTACTTCACCACACCCAAGAAGATGGGTGCGCAGACCGCTGAGGCTAACGTCAATGCCGGTATTGCTGCTGCCAATCAGATTGTGGGATTCCTGGAGAAAGGCATCACAAAGTTCCAAGTCAACTGATTTAAGGATTTAAGGATTTTTGATTTAAGGATTTTATTCCATGACAGAGTCGGAACTAAAGGACAGGTTGAAGAGTCTTGCCATTCGAATCATAAAGATGGTTGATTCCATGCCTTCTTCGATATCTTCGACTGCTATTGCCAAGCAAATTGTGCGTTCGGGAACGTCGCCGATTGCTAACTATCGTGCAGCTTGTCTTGGAAAATCCAAAAAGGATTTCCTTAATAAATTAAAGATGTTTGAGGAGGAATTGGATGAGACTGTATTGTGGCTTGAACTCATCATGGAATGTGAAATGCTTCCACGTAAGCGTGTCAGTGCATTGCACGATGAAAGTCAAGAACTGCTGAAAATAATTATCAGCTCGATTCTCACTGTACAAGACTCATTAAATAACAAGGATTCCAATGCCTAAATCATTAAATATAAAATCTTTAAATCATTACATCCCGAGTCTCCTAAATCATTAAATATAAAATCTTTAAATCTTTAAATATTCGAGATGGCTAAGATTAAACCTTTCAAGGGCTTGCGCCCACCGAAGGATTTGGTGGAGCAGGTTGAGAGTCGTCCCTACGACGTCCTCGAGAGCGAAGAGGCTCGTGCCGAAGCTGGTGATAACGAGAAGAGCCTCTACCACATCATTAAGCCCGAAATCAACTTCCCCGTGGGCACCAGCGAGTACGATCCCCGCGTCTATGAGGAGGCTGCACGCCAGTTCCAGAAGTTCCAGAACAAAGGCTGGCTCGTGCAGGACAAGGATGAGCACTACTACATCTACGCTCAGACGATGAACGGTAAGACGCAGTACGGCCTCGTCATCGGCGCTTATGTGGAGGACTACATGAACGGCGTCATCAAGAAGCATGAGCTGACCCGTCGCGACAAGGAAGAGGACCGCATGAAGCACGTTCGTGTGAACGATGCCAACATGGAACCCGTCTTCTTTGCCTATCCTGACAACAAGGTGCTCGATGCGCTGATCATGCGCTACGCTGCTACAGAGCCCGTGTATGACTTCATCGCGCCCATCGACGGCTTTGGTCACAAGTTCTGGGTCATCAGCGATGCCGCTGACATCCAGACCATCACCGAGGAGTTCCGCAAGATGCCGTCGCTCTACATTGCCGACGGTCACCATCGCTCCGCAGCAGCTGCCCTTGTAGGTGCAGAGAAGGCCAAGCAGAACCCCAACCATCGTGGCGACGAGGAGTATAACTACTTCATGGCTGTTGCCTTCCAGGCTTCACAGCTCACCATCCTCGACTACAACCGCGTGCTCAAGGACCTGAACGGCCTCACCTCCGAGCAGTTCCTGGATGCTATCCGCAAGAACTTCACGGTAGAGGACAAGGGTACGGAGATCTACAAGCCCGCTAAACTCCATGAGTTCTCGCTCTATCTTGACGGACACTGGTTCTCGCTTGTTGCCAAGGACGGCACTTATGACGACAACGACCCCATCGGTGTGCTCGATGTTGACATCTCCAGCCGTCTGATTCTCGAGGATATCCTGCAGCTGGGCGACCTGCGTTCCAGCAAGCGCATCGACTTCGTAGGTGGCCTGCGTGGCCTGAAGGAGTTGAAGCGCCGTGTGGATAGCGGTGAGATGCGTGCCGCATTGGCCCTCTATCCCGTCTCGATGCAGCAGATCATGGACATCGCCGACAGCGGCAAGATCATGCCGCCCAAGGCTACATGGTTCGAGCCTAAGTTGAGAAGCGGATTGGTGGTGCATAAACTGTCATGACAGATTCTTTTCTGACCATCTCATCCCCCTCTGAGGGAATTTATACGGAGAAGCGAAGCAAGTTTCTTGCCTTCGCTTTTCCTGTTTCTACAGTTGATGAGATCAAGGAGCTGGTGGAGGCGCACCAGAAGAAATACTATGATGCGCGCCACGTCTGCTATGCCTATATGCTGGGGCATGAGCGTAAGGATTTCCGTGCCAACGATAATGGCGAGCCCAGTGGTACGGCCGGCAAGCCCATCCTGGGTCAGATTAACAGCAACGAACTGACGGATATCCTGATCATCGTCGTTCGCTATTTCGGTGGCGTCAAACTCGGTACCAGCGGACTCATCCAAGCCTACAAAGCTGCTGCCGCAGAGGCTATCGCTGCAGCCACCATCATTGAGAAAACCGTGGATGAACACATCACCGTTGCCTTTGAATACCCCCTGATGAATCAGGTCATGCGCGTTGTCAAGGAAGAGGAATCGGCTATCCTCGCACAACAGTTCGACAATGACTGTCAGATGACGCTCGCTATCCGCGCCTCACTGATGCCGCGCCTGCGTGAGCGCCTCTCGAAGATAGAGGGAGCAACGGTAAAGGATTCTAACGATTGAAGGATTATCGCCGCAGCAGGATGTCGGAGAGCGTATAGTTATCCATCAGACAACTGCGGTCCACATTGCCACGTATGCCCCGTATGCGGCTCGTGGCACTGTATTGCCACATGACGAACGCCGCGTTGTCGCGCAATTGCGGAATGTCCTCGTGATAACGCGCTATCATATACTTATACTTCGTGAACGGCCCGGAGAGGTACTTGTTGTAGAAGTCGCGCGAAGTATAGAGAATGGGTTGTACGCCGTAATGCTTCTCCACCAGCTTCAGGAACTGGCGCAGCTGCTTCTGGAACTGGGGCAACGAACTCTTGCCGCGATGTTCGATGTCGATGATGGGGATGAGGTCGTGGTCTTTCAGGTTCACGACGGCAGCCATATTCTTGAACTGGTCCTGGGCTTTGGTCGTAGGGCTGTAGAAATGGTAGCATCCCACCTTCAGTCCTACGCAGCGTGCGCCCTCCAGGTTCCGATAGTAGGTGTCATCCACGAGCTTGCTGCCCTCCGTAGCCTTCAGATAGACGTAGGTGATGTCGCCGTTGCGCACCACCTCGTTCCAGTTGATCTGTCCCTGATAGTGTGAGACATCAATGCCTCCCGCCTTCTTGTTGGGCGTGTGGAGTGAAGCCTGTTGCTGCGCGCCGTCGGGGTGTGCCAGATGCGGCTGCGGCGTAAGCGGCACCATGGGCGCATCGGGCTTGGGCAGCGATGCGTAGTAGTCGTCTTCGTTCGCCCTCGTCGTGGCGACGCAAAGTGCTAAGAGAAAAATGGATACAAGGATGTTGCCCCTCATGGCAGCGCTGAACCGTCAAAGGTGAGAGGCAGCAAGTCGCGTATGCTGGGTACTACGTAAACGTTTTTGGTGCCATAGAGCAGTACGCGTATGGGTTGCTTGAAACGTGCTTCCGCTTCCAGAAGTGCCTGTCGGCAGTTGCCACAGGGCGCTACCAAGTCTTCCAGAAACTGTCCGCCCGTCTGTGCTGCGATGGCGATGGCTACGGGAGGCACCTCCGGCGCATTGGCCGATGCGGCAAAGAATGCTGTACGTTCAGCGCATAACCCCGAAGGGTAGGCCGCATTCTCCTGATTGCTGCCGCGGAAAATCTGTCCGTCGCGGAGACGCAAGGCAGCGCCTACCTGAAAATGGGAATAGGGAGAATAGCTCGTCTCGGTCATCGCCTTGGCGATGTCAATCAGTTCGCGGTCTTCCTGGGACAATTCCTCGAACGCAAAGACCTGTATTGGAACGATAATTTGAGTCTCTCGCATACGTATTTTCATAAAAGTTGTCACAAAAGTAGCACTTTTCTCGCTTATCTCATCAAAAAATCATACTTTTGTGCACGAAATATTGAAAAATAGTATGAAAAGGAATCGTTTCTTCGCTTTTTGGGTAGCTTGCATGACTGTTATGATAGCCTTTGCGCAAGGAGGACAGAATGCACAATGGCGTTATATAGAAAATTACAAGGACATGGCCATCGACCAGATGCGTCGCTATCGTATTCCGGCCTCCATTACCCTCGGTCAGGGACTGCTCGAGAGTGGGGCGGGGAAGAGCCGTCTGGCAACGGAGGCCCACAACCATTTCGGTATCAAGGTGGGCATGAACTGGACAGGTCCCTATATCGTGATGGCCGACGACCGTCCCGATGACCGCTTCCGCAAGTACCGCTCGGACGACGAGAGCTATGAGGATCATTCACGTTTCCTGGTCAACGGTCAGCGCTACCGTTCGCTGTTCAATCTCAAGATTACGGATTACAAGGGTTGGGCTCACGGCCTGAAGAAGGCGGGCTATGCCACCAATCCCCGTTATGCGGAGATGCTGATTGGCGTGATTGAGCGCTTCAACCTGCAGCAGTTCGATTCCTACACCAGCGGCCGCTATCATGCCCGCACACGCACATCCGCTCAGGCACAGGCCGAGAGCGATTTCTTCCGCTACCACATCGTCTATCGCGTCAACAAGAACTATATGATTATCGCCAACAGCGGTGATACTTGGGAGAGTGTGGCACGCGAGACAGGTGTCAGTGTCCGCAAGTTGCTGAAGTACAACGAACGCCCCAAAGGCTCGGCGTTGCGCACAGGCGACATCGTCTATTTGGAGAAGAAAAGCAAGAAAGCCGACAAGGTATATAAGGGCGTACCGCATGTGGTGCAGCCTGGCGAATCGCTCTATGACATTGCCCAGCGCTATGGCATCCGCCTGAAATATCTCTATACGCTCAATGCTCTTCCCGCAGACTATACGCCTCAGGTGGGCGACCTGATTTGGTTGAGATAGTACAAAGTGAGGGCCTCTCCCCAGCCCTCCCCGTGGGGGAGGGAGAAAGGAAGAGGGGATGGAATAATGGGGAATGGAAAATGGACAATGGAAAATTGAAAATCATTAAATGGTAAATCTTTAAATCGTAAATCTTTAAATCGTAAATCTTTAGATATGGCTGACGATAAGAAAATCATCTTCTCAATGGTCGGCGTCAGCAAGACCATTCAACAGACTCAGAAGCAAGTCCTCAAGAACATCTACCTCAGTTTCTTTTATGGTGCCAAGATTGGTATCATCGGTCTGAACGGCTCTGGTAAGTCCACGCTGATGAAAATCATCGCTGGTCTGGACCAGAGCTATCAAGGCAATGTCGTTTTCTCGCCTGGCTATACCGTAGGCTACCTGCCGCAGGAGCCGCAGCTGGACGATGACAAGACCGTCCGCCAGATTGTGGAAGAGGGCGTACAACACATCGTTGATGCCCTGAAGGAATACGAGGAAATCAACGTGAAATTCGGGTTGCCCGAATACTACGAGGACGAGGACAAGATGAATGCCCTTTTTGCGCGACAGGGAGAGTTGCAGGATATCATCGATGCTACCGATGCCTGGAACCTCGATACGAAACTGGCACGTGCGATGGATGCCCTACGCTGTCCGCCGCAGGATCAGCTGTGCCGTAACCTCAGTGGTGGTGAGCGCCGTCGTGTAGCCCTCTGCCGCCTGCTGCTGCAGAAGCCCGATGTACTGCTCCTCGATGAGCCTACCAACCACCTCGATGCGGAGAGTATCGACTGGCTGGAACAGCACTTGAACCAGTATGAGGGTACTGTCATTGCCGTTACGCACGACCGTTACTTCCTCGATGATGTAGCTGGCTGGATTCTCGAGCTGGATCGCGGTGAGGGCATTCCCTGGCAGGGTAACTACAGCTCCTGGCTTGAACAGAAGACCAAGCGCCTGGAGATGGAAGAGAAGGTCGAGTCCAAACGTCGCAAGACGCTACAACGCGAGCTGGAATGGGTACGCATGGCACCCAAAGCGCGTCAGGCTAAGGGCAAGGCCCGTCTGTCGAATTATGAGCGTATGCTCAATGAGGACCAGAAGGAGAAGGAGCAGAAGCTCGAGATCTACATCCCCAGCGGTCCCCGCTTAGGTAACAAGGTCATCGAGTCTCACGGCCTCTCAAAAGCCTTTGGTGACAAGGTTCTCTTCAAGAATCTCGATTTCACGTTGCCCCCCAACGGCATCGTGGGCGTCATTGGTCCCAATGGTGCCGGTAAGACAACACTATTCCGCCTCATCATGGGCCTGGAACAACCCGATGCAGGTACCTTCGAGGTGGGCGAGACGGTGAAGTTGGCATACGTGGACCAGAGCCACCGTGACATCAAGCCCAACGAGACGGTCTATCAGATAGTTTCGCAGGGTAACGAGCTGATACGCTTGGGCGGACGTGACATCAATGCGCGCGCCTATCTCTCGCGTTTCAACTTCACTGGCGCTGATCAGGAAAAGAAATGTGGTGTCCTCAGTGGCGGTGAGCGTAACCGTCTTCATCTGGCGATGGCGCTGAAGGAGGAGGGTAATGTCCTCTTGCTCGATGAACCGACCAATGATATTGATGTGAATACGCTGCGTGCGCTCGAGGAAGGTCTGGAGAGTTTTGCCGGCTGTGCCGTTGTCATCTCCCACGACCGTTGGTTCTTGGATCGTATCTGTACCCACATCCTCGCTTTTGAGGGCGATGGCAATGTCGTGTTCTTCGAGGGTAGCTATACCGACTATGAGGTCAATAAACTCAAGCGCCTCGGCCTGGAGGAACCCCGACGCATCCGCTACCGCAAGCTCACTGAAGATTAATCAATCATCTATAAACTAATAATCCCCGCTACGTTCTTGTGTTGAAACGTAGCGGGGATTCTTTTCCTATTGATGATTCATTTCTTTACGTCATTGCTAAATGACTTGGGCTGATTAAGCTTGAAGCTGATGGGCAGGATAAATCTTGAGGAAACAGCTTTTCCGCCGTTCTGGGCAGGTTTCCATTTAGGCATCGCGTTGACGACGCGCAGGGCTTCCTTGGTCAGCGATTCGTGAGGCGAACGTACGGCTTTAGCCTGCGTGATGCTACCATCTTGCTCCACGACGAAGTTGACCAACACGCGACCCTGAATCCCGTCCTTCTGCGCTTCCGCAGGGTATTGGATATGATCTGCCAGCCACTTGTAGCAGGCATCGGTTCCACCAGGGAACTCAGCATTCACTTCCACGACTTCGTAGATTTTGTCATCGGTCATGAACGCAAAGGTAGGTGTCGCGATGTTTGGTACGTCTGTTGCCAAGTCTGCAACGGCCTCTGATTTGGGTTTGGCATAAGCTACAAGGGCCAGTGCCATGAGTGCGGGCAGGATGGCACCTTTGACCATCAGCCAGCGATTGGAATTACTTTTGTGCATCATTGTGATTCTCTTTTTGAGTGAGTGGTGACTCAGATTGTTGACAACAGTCTGCAGTCTGTTGCCGACGGCCTTCGTCACGAGTAAAAGTTGATATCTCTTTGCATCGATGCCAAGTTGAAGTACAGCGCTGTCGGCTTCGTATTCGTGGACGGCCTTCAGGTCACGCCCCAGTAGATAGACGAAGGGGTTGAACCACTGCAGGATCGCCACAAGTTGCAGGAGCATGAGGTCCCAGGAGTGGCGGAGCCGGATGTGAGCCTGCTCGTGTGCCAGGATGAGCTGGCGTTGCTGCTCGTAGTCCGTAGCGCTGATGATAATATAGTTGAAGAAACTGTATGGAGCCATGTCGCTGTCAAGGATGACAATCGTGTTGCCCCATTCGTCCTTGATCCTTTTGCCGGCCTTCGCTTCTTGTTGGAATTGGAAGAGCTGGCGCAGGAACATGATGATTGAAACAAGGACTCCTGCTATGTAAAGTATAGAAAGTATCGTTGTCAGAGGCATCCCATTGTCAGAGCGTGTAGAGAGCACCTCACCTTGGACATCCGCCGCTTGCAGCTCATCCGCTTCTTGAAGGACGATTGGGGTTGCCTCCGTTTGCTCATAACAGAGGAAATTAGGCTTCTTCATGCTCAGTTGTATGGCGGGTAGTACCAAAGAGGCCAGCAGTACGCAGAGCAGTGCCAGACGGTTGAAGCGATGGAACGTCTCGCGGCTCAGCAACAGGGCGAAGCAACCATATAGGAGTGCCAACAGAAGGGCGGATTTCAGCAGGTAAATCATGATAAAATAGATTTTAATGTGATAGACAATTGATGATGGAGGATGTATGATGATGGAGGTTTTATGACTTATTGATCATGTCCATGATTTCGTGTAAATCATCATCGGACAAGTCTTCGTTCTGGATGAGGAAAGAGAACATGTTTTTGGCGGAATTGCCAAAGAGTGCGTCCTTGACATTGTTCAGAACACTGGTGATATATTTGTCACGTGAAAGCATGAATGAGTAATAGAAAGTACGTCCGGCTTCTTCCTTGCGCCGATGCTCCACATACCCTTTCGCCTCCAGAATCTTCAGGAATGTGGCCACAGTCGTATAGGCAGGACGTGGCTCGCTGTAACGCTCAACAATGTCATTGACGGTCATGGCGGCTGTCGAGTCCCACAGGATGTTCATCACATCCATTTCGGCGCGTGTAAGTGGCTTCTGGCTCTTCATTTTCATTGCTTTTCTTGGTTTGACAATGCAAAAATACGTGCACCGTCGTTCGCCTCAAAGAATAATGAAAGAAAAATCTAAAGAATGCTTGGATTTTAACATTCGTATTTAGTTTTATTGATTTCTTTATTAGTAGTTAACAATTATCCCTGCCACATCGTAAGACATAGCAGGGATTTTATGTAATCCGTCAGTGGCTTTTGTTGCCACCTTAGGAGTAATTAATACTTGATATTCAGCTCGCGTAGGATGTTGGAAATCTGTTCCATAGTCGTGAGGCGGGTCGGAACAAGAGGCAGGCGCAGTTGGTTTTCAATCATGCCCATTGCGTGGAGCATGGCCTTGACGCCAGCTGGGTTGCCATCCACAAAGAGTAACTTGAAGAGTTCTGTGAACTTGTGGTGGATGTGCAGCGCAGGGGTGTATTCACCTTTCAGCGCCAGACGTACCATACGGGAGAACTCGCGGGGCAGGGCATTGCCGATGACGGAGATGACGCCCACGGCTCCAAGGGTGATGAGGGGGAACGTGATGCCGTCGTCACCGCTGATGACATCGAAGCCCTCGGGCTTGTTCTTGATGATGTCGTCCATTTGCGTGATGTTGCCGCTGGCCTCCTTGATAGCTACGATATTCTCAAAGTCGCGAGCCAGACGCAGTGTGGTCTCGGCTGTCATGTTCACGCCTGTGCGCCCGGGTACATTATATAATACTACGGGTACGGGTGAGGCCTTGGCGATGGCAGCGAAGTGTTGGTAGAGACCTTCCTGTGAGGGCTTGTTGTACATGGGGCAGACGCTGAGGACTCCGTCAATGCCTGTCCAGTCAGTAGTCTGCAACTCCTCGATAACGGCTGCCGTGCAGTTGCCGCCGCAGCCCATCAGCAAGGGTACGCGACCGGCGACGCGCTCTACGAGGGTATCTTTCAGCCAACGTTTCTCCTCGCGTGTCAGCGTAGGAGTCTCGGCTGTCGTTCCCATGATGCAGAGAAAATCAGCACCGTTCTTGATCTGGTATTCGACGAGGCGAATGAGTGCAACTTCGTCGATACGACCATCGGCGGTGAAGGGGGTGATGAGGGCGATTCCCAATCCTCTGAATTTATTTTGTGCCATGTGTGTGGTGGTTATTTCTTGAAGAAGTAAATAAAGGTGGCGATGCCGTCCAAGGCGGTCTTGCCTGTCTCCTTAATTTCAATGTTGAAATGGATACTCATGCGGATGGCGCCGCGCAAGTTCGCCAGTGACTCGAGGCTCGTTGTCATGCGGACACTCTGGCCGCTGAGGACGGGCTGACCGAACTTCATCTTGTCCATGCCGTAGTTGACGAGGCGCTCAAGGTTATTCACTTGGATAATCTGTTCCCATAGGTGGGGCAGGAGAGAGAGGGTGAGGTAGCCGTGAACGATGGTCTGATGAAATGGACTCTCGGTCTTGCAGCGTTCCTCGTCCACGTGAATCCATTGGTGGTCGAGAGTGGCATCTGCGAACATGTTGATGCGGTCTTGATCCACTTGGATATAGTCGCTTGATCCGATTTCCTTGCCGAGGAGTTTCTCAAAATCCTCGTAACAATTAACGATAACAGGATTCATATATGATGATTGTATTTGTCGATTGATGGATTTGACGATTCTATTTGTTGTCATTTTCCTTTTTCGCGGTGCAAAAGTACAAAATTTTGGCCGAATATGATGCTTCTTGAGGGCTTTTTTACGTGAAAACTTGTTTAGACGCTTATTTTTGTCTAATTTTGCGCTGCAAAAAAGAGATAATTGCTATGAAACCGATTTTCATTGCAGGACCTTGTGTCATAGAGAATGCTGACGTGCTTGATGTCGTTGCGACTGAATTGGTACGTTTAGAGAAGGAATTACATCTGGACCTCTACTTCAAGGCATCCTTCGATAAGGCTAACCGTACAAGCCTCTCGTCGTTCCGTGGTCCCGGACTGGAGAAAGGCCTGCAGATGCTGGCCGATGTAAAGGCTAAATACGGCCTTCGGCTCCTCACGGACATCCATGAGGCATATCAGGCAGCACCCGCGGCTGAAGTCGTAGATGTCCTGCAGATTCCTGCTTTCCTCTGCCGGCAGACGGATTTGTTGGTGGCTGCTGCGCGTACGGGCAAGGTGGTGAACATCAAGAAGGCGCAGTTCCTCTCAGGTTTGGACATGCAGTATCCCGTGGAGAAAGCACGCGAGAGTGGTGCGCGCGAGGTGTGGCTGACGGAACGGGGCAACTCGTTCGGCTACAACAATCTGGTAGTAGATTTCCGCAATATTCCAGACATGAAACAATGGACGCCACGCGTTATCATGGATTGTACGCATAGCGTTCAACGTCCTGGTGCTGCAGGCGGAAAGACGGGCGGTAACCGTGAGTTCGTTCCGGCAATGGCGATGGCCGCAAAAGCCTTCGGTGCCAATGGCTTCTTCTTCGAAACGCATCCCAATCCCGATCATGCGCTGAGCGACGGTCCCAATATGATTCCGCTTGGCGAGTTGGAAAAAGTGATAAAAGATCTGTTAGCATGAAAGATATTCAAGTTCGTGACGTAGCAGCGCAGTGCCTGCGCAATGAGGCTGAAGCTATCCTGCAATGCATCCCGCAGTTGGACGATGCTTTTGACCGAGCTATAGAACTCATGGCGCATTGTCGTGGTAAAGTGATAGTTACGGGTGTGGGCAAAAGTGGCCATATTGGTGCCAAAATAGCAGCAACACTCTCCAGCACAGGTACCCCATCGTTCTATTTGAATCCGTTGGATGCATTCCACGGCGATTTGGGCGTAATCACTTGCGACGATATCGTGATGGCGTTCTCCAATAGCGGACAGACTGACGAGTTGTTGCGCATCGTCCCTTTCCTAAAAGATCATCAGATACCCCTCATAGGTATCTCTGGTAATGCCGATTCTCTGCTGGCGCGTAATGCGACGGTGCATATCCTGCTACACATCCCTCACGAAGCATGTCCGCTGAATCTGGCACCTACAAGTAGCACGACGGCTCAGTTGGCACTGGGCGATGCGATGGCGGTGGTGCTGATGGAGATGCGCCATTTCGAGGCGCAGGACTTTGCTCAGTTCCATCCTGGTGGCTCGCTGGGTAGACGTCTGCTCATGACGGCTCGCGATGTGATGCGAACAGAGGATCTTCCCACGGTGCCAACAACGATGCCGCTGAGCGAGGCGGTTATTTGTGTCAGTCGTTCACGACTGGGACTGGTTGTGCCTGTTGAGGACGGACGTGTAGTAGGCATCATCACTGATGGCGATGTGCGCAGAGCGATGGAGCGACTTAAACAGCAGTTCTTCAATGTCACTGTGGCTGATGTCATGACGCCCACGCCTAAGTGTATATCGGAAACAATGAAAATCAGTGATATACAACACTTGATGCATCAGAATAAGATTCATGCAGTGCTGGTCACTGATCAAGAGCGGCGACTCATAGGAATCGTAGATTCTTTCAGTTGTATGCTATAACGGCATCGAACCACCTCAAGTCATTCGCTCATGTCCAAACTTCTGATCATTACTTTACTGCTGCTGTTACCGCTCGGTGTCCTCGGTGAGGAAATCGAAAATAGCTATGTGGGTCATTCTTCGTTGCCGCCAGATCTTGACGATGCTCCGTCAGATGTGGCGCTGCGCGAGATGCTGGAGAAACAGTTAGGCGTGGAGTTCACTTCGAACAACAGCGTTGTACTGATTCACACCGGCAAGGACAAGTTCGATGCCATGTTCTCGGCCATCAGGCAGGCCAAACACTATATCCATCTGGAGTATTTTAATTTTCGTAACGACAGCATAGGTAATGCTTTGTTCGATCTGTTGGGCGAGAAAGTGCGCGAAGGCGTAGAGGTCCGTGCCATGTATGACAGCTTCGGTAATTCAAGTAACGATGCGCCCCTGAAGAACAAGCACCTGCGTGCCATCCGCGCGATGGGTATCAAGATAGAAGAATTCGACCCCATCAAGTTTCCCTGGATTAATCATGCATACCATCGTGACCACCGCAAGATTGTGGTTATCGACGGTGCTGTCTGCTATGCAGGAGGAATGAATGTGGCAGACTATTACATCAATGGACGTCCGGAATATGGCGAATGGCGAGACATGCACATGGAGCTGACAGGTGATGTCGTGGCTCAATATGAGCGTGTCTTTGCAAGGATGTGGTGGCAGCAGACAGGTGAAATCCTTCTCAACGAACGTTATGGCCAACCAGAGTCACCTGCCTTGGAGGGTGTCGTGATACCTTCGCTGGTACGTCCTGCATCGGACTTCCATCTTCTTGAAGATGAATCATCAACTGCGTACCATAAGGTGATTGGTGTTGTGGACCGTCGTCCATATGAGACCCCTAAGCATATGCGTAAGGCTTATGTAGCTGCAATTGATGCGGCTAAAAAACACATACAAATCGTTAATCCTTATCCCACAAATGTGAAAAGTGTGCGTCGTGCGATGCGTCGGGCACTCAAGCGTGGAGTCCGCATGGAAATCATGGTGTCGGCTAAGAGCGATGTGCCCATCACACCGGATGTGGTAGCGCTGGAGATGAAACGATTGGCGAAACTTGGGGCTGAGGTGTACTATAATCAGACGGGCTTTCACCACTCCAAAGTGATGATGATTGACGGCACATATTGTACGGTTGGAAGTACCAATTTGGACGGACGCAGTTTCCTCTATGACTACGAGGTCAACAGCTTCATCCTGGACCGTGAGACGACGAAGCAGTTACAAGATATCTTTGAATCCGACAAAAAGCATTGCACGATCTTTCGTGTAGAGGATTACCGAAAGCAGTTCAATCTTGGACACAGGATTACAGGACGTCTGTTCTCGCTTGTCCGTGGCTTCTTCTAAGATGGCATCAGTATGGTGTCCAACATCAGCGCGCAATCGTTTTCATTGAAATGTGTGGAAAGCAGATTGTGCGCATCTTCCTGAAACGCTTCTGACCAATAGCGGAAATGGCGGCGATGCGCCTCTTTGGCTTTGTTGAATTTCTTAACCGACTCGCGGTAAGCGTTGATAGCTTCGGCTGTGTCATCCTGGAGCCATAGTGCATGCCCCAGATTCAGCATGTCCTCCCAGGTACTCTTCCCTTGTGTGCGCAACTGTTGATAATAGGTGGCAGCTCGCTCGTATTTACCTTGATGAATGGAACACCAGGCGATGGCGCGACGCGCTACGTTCATGTGACGGTTCATGAATTCAAGTCGGAAGAAGCGTTGCACCGCCTCGTCCCATCGTTGCAGTTGAATGAGGCACCGTCCTGTCTCTTCAATCAGATTGGCGACTTCGGCACTTTTCTCACCGCCACGCCGCTGCTCTTCCTTGATGAGCAAGGGTAGAGCCTGATCCCATTGTGACAAAGCCTCGAAGCAACGAGCCGTCGCCAGTTCGGCTTCAGGATACTCATCATCAATGAGTAACAACTGCTGGAAGGTACTGAGTGCTTGCTGCCAACGCTGCAGTTGCATAAGAGCGACACCTTTGATATAGAGCAAATCCGTCCCAATGCCGAACAACTCTGTGTTAAACTCAATGTAGGACACGCACATCTCGTAAGCTCCCAGATAGTGCAGTGTCTCAATGCTCGGACGGAGGACATCCTCGCCAGCAATCGCTCCTTTGATGAGTGGAAGACGGATCAGTAACTTGTGCGATTCAGTAAAGGGATTGTAAGGATAGTCCAGATTTCGTTGGTGGTAGAAAAAACGTTCCAGCGTCTGACAATAGTCCGCGTAGGGATTGAGTTTGGTCGGGCGGTCATCATCATTCAAGACCATTTCCGAGATGATATTGTCATCGTCGGACAACGAGTCATTCAAGAAATCCGTAAGCTGTGAGTGACCGCGTTCGCGTAGTTGACCTGTCATACTGGCAAAAGAGTAGCAGTCGCTGGAGCAGAAACGAGAGTTGAGCATGATTCCCTGGGTGAGATAATCAATCTTGCCATTGGGGCGTGTCAGCCATTTCTGTACGTCTGGAACCTCGGTACTGAATGGGTAGAACCAGTGGGCCGGATGGTCGAACCACGGGAATCTTTTCATATAGATATAGCTGACCTGATTGACATCTAAATCACTTTGACGCATGGAATCAACGTCACGCGCATGTTGTGAGAGCTTCTTGAAGAGCCGATCGCCAGTGGAAGCATCAATCTTGATTGCCTTGACATCGAGATGGAACGGATCTTCTGTTTTATCGTCCTTAGAATCTTCGTCGTCATGTGACCCAAGGCTTGGTTGCAGTTTCTCAAATGCATCTCGGATAACGGGAAGGATATTGTCAATGCGCTGACCAATGAGCTTGGTTTGGCCTTCGCTTGTGATAGCGTGAAGCAATAGGGGCAGTCGCTCCTTGACATCTTCACGTGCAAAGAAGTCGCACAGTTCTTTATACTCGTCTGTGTAGAACTGAAAGAATGGCTCATAGCGCTGATAAACGATGACTAACGCGATGCTCACTTGTGCCATCAACGACTCGTATTCTTCGTCAGTGTCTTTCTTGTTCTTTTCGGCAAGTGACAATATGAGTTGCAGTTTCTCCACCGTGAACTGATCCAATAGTCCTAAAAGGAAAGCGCTCACGAGGCTGCGACGTGTGAAGCTACTTGCATCCTTCAGAGCCATTCGCATAGACGGCATGATGTACGGCTCAATCCGTAGATGCCATAGCAGGCCGAAAGCTGCATCGAGTGCTGTTTGATAGGCTTCCTCTCCTAACTGACTTTTATTTGTGCGATACAATTGATCCAATGCCTGTTGCTCGTCAAACTCCTGAAGCTTGGCACAGAGACTGGAGTGTGAGTTTAAGGGATGTGAAAGATTCCAGAAAGCACGTGCCATCTGCAAGAGCTCGATGACATTTCGGAAAGCCTCACGCACCTGTTCTTCACGTTCCTCTGGGCTCATCTCAAACATTTGTTGGAGAAGGTCGCTATACTCCTTGCGGGCAACGGGAAGTTCCTCAAGGGCATTTTGGTAATCTGTGTCCTTAAGAATCGCCTCTATGAGGGATAACGCGTCAAAGAAGCGACGTTCGGCAATCGCGTCTTCAGCTTCGGCATATATTTTCTGAAAGGCTTTGAGGTCCATCGATCAAGCTCGGTTTGAGTCTTTGTTTATTGGGTGATAGGGAATGTGTGTATGAGACTGTCAAGAGTATAGCCAGTCTTCACTTTATCGCGCGAACGCAACCATTCAAGTGCCGCTTCCGCATCGCTACGGCGAGGAACATGCAAGGGCCTGAAACGAGGGTGAAGCACCAACGAGTCAAGTAGCGAATCGGGTGTGTAGCATAACTCTTTGTACAACACGGCCAATGTGTCCTGATATTGACGTTGTTGTAATTGCTTTAAAGCCTCGGTGTAGCCTTGGAACAAGAGCTGTAGCTGTTGGCAGCGTGTGCTGTCTGCCAGTGCGCTTTCCGTTGCAAGATAAGCAAACAACTGTGGTTCCAAACCTTCTGTGGTGAAGTTCTGCTTGTTACCTCGTCTTATAGCTTCGCTCGCGTAAGGTTCGGGTAGAAAGGCCGCATCCATTGTCCCATTGCAGAGCATATCTGTGCGAATGCGGACATCATTAATCTGCGGACGGAAGATATCGGCGCGGGCCAGACGGATTGTATCAGTCAGCCGGTCACTCCAGAAATCCGTGATGCTATGTCGCGCTACGGCAACCATCCGCTCACGCAACTGTGATAGCTGGCGAACACGTCCGCGTCGGGCCGTAATGAGTTGAAGTGGAGCATCAGTAGCGGCGATGGCTCGAAGTTCAACCGTGTCTTGTTGCATCATGATGGCTCTTGCCAGATCGCTGTAAGCCAATTCCACATGACCACGCGACAATGCGGTGTCGGTGTCGAGCTGCGATTGAAGCGTCTTAATGCGCAGGTCGAGGCCGAGTCGATCATAAATGCCTGTGCGTTGGGCATAATAGAATGGAATACAATCGTCCACAGGCATCAGCGCAATGTGAAGTGCTGCGGAGTCGCGTCGCGCCAGTTCCTCCTCTGAGATGGAGGCGCCCTGAGAACTAGGAGTCACCAAAAACACAACAAAGACCACGGCGACCACAACGATGGCTATCACGGCATAAGGATGAGACTTATACCATGTCTTTAATGTGTTGATGCGTTCTTTCAGAGATTTCATCTTAAATCGTAGGGGAAAAAGAAGAGGGCAGCCACGGACGGCGACTGTCCTCTTCTTTGTTCAGTAATCACCCTTTTCATAGGGGATAGGGTGAGCGTAATGACTCTTTAGCCTTTGATGGCAGCTACACCGGGGAGCACCTTACCCTCGATGGCCTCGAGAAGAGCGCCACCACCAGTGGAGATGTAGCTAACCTTATCCTCAAGACCGAACTTGTGGACGCAAGCTACGCTATCGCCACCACCAATGAGGGAGAAGGCACCTTCAGCGGTTGCCTTGGCAACAGCCTCGCCAATAGCACGTGAACCAGCAGTGAAGTCGTCGCACTCGAAGCAACCGGCAGGACCGTTCCACAGAATGGTCTTAGCACCTTCGATAGCCTTGGCGAACTTAGCCTGGCTCTTGGGACCAACGTCCAGACCATCCCAACCTTCTTCGATAGCGTTGCTGGGGAATACCTTGATCTGAGCGCCGGGCTTCTGGCAGAAGTTGGCGAAATCGTAGCCTGTGCTGCAGACGCTGTCCTCAGCCATTACGAGTTCTACACCGTTCTTCTTGGCCATCTCTTCCACGCCGAGGGCTACATCCGTCTTGTCGAGCTCCACGATGGAGTTGCCAATCTCGCCGCCGTGAGCCTTCACGAAGGTGTAGGTCATACCGCCGCAGAGGATGAGCTTATCAACCTTGCCGAGCAGGTTCTCGATGATACCGATCTTGGTGCTCACCTTGGAACCACCCATGATAGCCACGAAGGGACGTTTGATGTCGTTCAGCACGTTATCGACAGCCTGTACTTCCTTCTCCATGAGGAGGCCGAGCATCTTGTTGTCAGCATCGAAGTAATCAGCGATAACAGCGGTGCTGGCGTGACGACGGTGAGCGGTACCGAAAGCGTCCATCACGTAGCAGTCTGCGTAGGAAGCGAGCGTCTTGGCGAATTCCTTCTGGCTCTCCTTCATAGCCTTCTTGGCAGCATCGTATGAGGGATCTTCCTTGTCGATGCCCACGGGCTTGCCTTCCTCTTCGGGATAGTAGCGAAGGTTCTCGAGCAGGAGGACTTCGCCGGGCTTCAGCGCTGCAGCCTGTGCTGCGGCCTTAGCGCAGTCGGGAGCAAACTGTACTTCAACACCGAGGGCTGCGCTCACAGCGGGAACAATCTGTTGAAGAGAGAGCTTCGGGTTGACCTTGCCTTTGGGCTTACCCATGTGGGACATAATGATGAGGGCACCGCCGTCGCTGAGAATCTTCTTCAGAGTGGGAAGGGCACCACGGATGCGGGTGTCGTCTGTGATGTTACCGTTGCCGTCGAGGGGCACGTTGAAATCTACACGAACGATGGCTTTCTTGCCTGCGAATTTGTAATCGTGAATTGTCATTTTTGTTGAGTGTTAAAGATAAAATATCGTTTGACTGTTATTTTCGGGTGCAAAATTAGTCGTTTTCGATGAGGCGTGCAAGGAATTAAGACTTTTTATTATAGTACGCGCATAAGGATTGTAATCCGCAGCTGATACATTGGGGCTTTAGCGCTGTGCATACGTAGCGTCCGTGAAGAATGAGCCAATGGTGTGCCCGAGGGATAGTGGCTTCTGGAAAATGCTTTACCAGCTCCAATTCTACGGCCAACGGTGTCTTTGCTTTCTCGGGTACTAGCCCAAGGCGATGGCTGACGCGAAAGACATGGGTATCTACTGCCATACGAGCTTGTCCAAAGGCAACGCTCATCACAACATTGGCCGTCTTACGTCCTACGCCAGGCAGCGAAGTCAGCTCTTCCAGCGTCTCGGGCACTTTGCTGTCAAAGTGTTCAACCAATTGCTGGGCAGTGGCTACGAGATGGCGGGCTTTGGAGTTAGGGTAGGAGACACTCTTGACATATTCCAGTACAGCATCTTCTGTCGCTGCGGCCATCGCTTCGGGAGTCTGAAAAGCCTCGAAGAGTGCTGGCGTCACCATGTTCACGCGTTTGTCCGTACATTGTGCGCTCAGCATGACAGCAACCAACAATTGGAAATCGTTGGCAAAATGGAGTTCGGTTTCAGCCACGGGCATCGCCTTCTCAAAATAGGCGATGACCGCTTCATAGCGTTGTTTGCGAGTCATCGTTTATACTGTTTCTGAGCGCAAAGATACAAATTATTCGTCATTCAGCACATCTCATTCATAATAATTCTTTACCTTTGCCGCGAAAATGATTATCCTTATGAGAAAAGTTCTTCTTCTCTTCGTGCTTACAGCCGCTTTTTCCCCTCTATCTGCTCAGGAACTGGCCTACCGCATGGCCGTTGCTGATCCGACCATTGATTCTGCAGCTACAGGATCCCTTTCCCTTGCTTTTGATAATATTTCTTTCTTCAAGGATAACGAGTATGAGGGTGAACAGTCGAAGGGCTATTCCTTACCAGGCCTGTGGCTGCAGTCTAAAGCTGTCTATCAACCTCTCGCAAACGTCCGCTTGGAGGCCGGTTTCCATGCGCTCATCTTCAGCGGCGCTAATAAGTATCCGTGTTATGCCTATCATGATATCGGCCGTTGGAAAGGTAATCAGTACCAAAGTGGTGCTCATCTGCTCCCGTTCTTCCGTGCGCAGGCTCAGCTGCAGAACCTGACGTTTGTATTGGGTGATATCTATGGCGGTGCTAATCATCGTGTGATGGAGCCTTTGATGAATCCTGAGGTCAACCTCACGCAAGATCCTGAGATGGGCTTCCAGATGCTGCTGAATCTTCCTCGTTATCAGATGGATGCGTGGCTGAATTGGCAAAGTTATATCTTCGAGGAGGATACGCATCAGGAAGCTTTTACCGTTGGTATTCATCAGCGTCTCTCACTGAACGCTCCGCAGTCAACGCTCCACTTCTATATCCCAATGGATATTCTCATTCAACATCGTGGCGGCGAACAGGATATCACAGACATGGGTGTCCAGACGATTACCAATGGCGGTGTGGGCGTCGGCGTGAAGTGGAACACAGGCTCTCGTGTGTTGTCAAGCCTCACAGCAGAAGCTGCAGCACTGGGCTGCTGGCAGCAGGCTGGTGAACTATGGCCATTCAACACCGGAGCCGCTGCCTCCGCATCGCTGTCAGCTGAGTTCGCTCATGACTTGCGCCTGTTCGGCGGCCTTTTCTATGCCAAGGATTTTGTCTCGCTTTATGGCGCTCCTTTTTACAGTACGCTTTCTCAGAAACATGAGGGAGGGCGCTTTTCGCGTTTGCTGACGCCGCATGTTGGATTGGAATGGAGTCACACCTTTGCCAAAGAGTATATTCTTGGCACTAAAGTGGATGCTTATCCGCTCTATGCAGGACAACTGAAAAAGGCAGATGGCACAACGCTACCATCTACCTTTGCCAATAATTTTTCGTTTGGAATCTATTTCCGCTGCCGTCCCTCATTCCTTCTTGGGAAAGCGAAATAAAGCGCTGCTGTTATGAACGGATAAAGTTCACTTCAGGCAGAATCTTGATACCGAATTTTGCTTCAACATCTGCTTGAATCGTCTCGCATAAATCGCTGATATCTTCTCCTGTAGCATGGCCAAGGTTTACAAGCACAAGGGCCTGCTTCTCATAGACGCCGGCCTTCCCTTTTGCCTTGCCTTTCCAGCCGCATTGCTCAATCATCCATCCTGCCGGAATCTTTACGCGATCGGCATCAACTTCGTAGAATGGAACTTGTGGATAGTCCTTGGCGATGCGCTCATAGACCTCTCTTGACACAATCGGATTCATGAAGAAACTGCCGGCATTTCCCAGTTCCGTGGGGTCGGGTAGCTTCTCGCGTCGAATGTCTATGATAGTCTTGCGCAGCTGTTCGGAAGTGGCATTGTATTCCTCGATACCCTTCTTGGCCAGCGCCTGACGCAGTCCACCGTAATCCAGATTCGGACGAAAACTGTGCGAGAGGCGGAAGTGTACGTGGGTAACCGCGTAACGGCCTCGCAATTCTGTCTTGAAGATGCTGTGACGATAAGCGTACTGACACTCTTCTGCCGTGAAATGGCGAACCTTACCTGTCTCCAGGTCAATGGTATCTACAAATAAAATGAAATCCTTGGCTTCTGTACCGTATGCACCGATGTTCTGTACGGCCGATGCGCCGACTTCGCCTGGAATGAGCGACAGGTTCTCCAATCCATACCAATGGCTGTCCACCGCATATTGCACCCAATCGTCCCACACGACGCCGGCACCGACGCGCACGTAAACGTAGTCGCCTTCGTCGGCCGTGACGTCAATTGTTTGTATGTTGGAGTGCAGCACAGTGCCTTCGTAGTCGTTGAGGAACAGCAGGTTCGATCCTCCGCCGATGTGTAGCAGGGGAGTCGCATCTCCGTATGATTTCCGCACCTGTAGAAAGACTTGCAATTCTTCTACCGTGTGGTATTCTACAAAGCGACGGGCCGTAACATCAAGGCCAAACGTGTTATGCTTACGTAGCGAGTAGTTCTCTTGGATCGTCATATATGGCTATGTGATTAATTTTCAAAAGCTGTGAGGCGCCAATGATCGCCATCGCGCTGGAAGGAGAACAGGCATTGCATTCCGTTATTGATGCCGCGCATCTCCATGTGGATGCGGGATGGGTGTTGATACCGCTGACCGTAGTTGATATTGACGAGTACATCTCTTGGCATATCTGGCTGGAACTCAAACCATTGGTCTGCGTCGATGGTTCCGCTGATGGGGGTGTAGCCACTTTCTTCTTCGTAGGTGGTGTACCGCAGCGGATTGCTCACATGATGGCGTTGATAAACACTGTCAGCAACAAAGTCGTTATAGAAAAGACAGAATGCCAGGAGTTCGCTCTTCTTCAACGGAATGATACTTTCTTGTGTCAGGTACCATTGACGCGTGATGCTGTCGCGCTCGAACTGGTAGTCATGCAGTTGACGGCTGTGGAGATAAATCTGCTCTACGTGAGCCATTGTGAGCGATGTATCCTGTGCCAAATCCATATCCTTTCTTGAAGGCCAAAGTACCGTGCAGTAGTCCTGCTGAAGGAACAGATAATGGTGCTTCCAGTCGTTGCGGCCTATGGCGTGACTAGTGCCGTCGGCTTCTTTGACTGTCAGCGGGAATTTGATGCGGTTGCGTTGCAGTCGGTTGCTTTGGTCAAAGTTGAAGATAAAATCGCCGAAGAATTCATCGACCGTAGATGGCAAGGGCGTGAATTCTGTCTCTTTGTCCAGTAGGAGCGTATCAGCTGCGGACAACAGAGAGTCCACATTCAGCGAATCTGTTCTCTCTTCAGCCTCTGCTGCAGCCTGTTCTTGTTGGCGTGCAACACAGCCGGCGATGACGATTGCACTGGCAACAAAAATGGTGATGACGGCAACCTTTTGACGTTTCATAGAAGAACCTTTTTTCTTTCCTTTTTGATAAAATCGTGCAAAAGTACGTTTAATTTTCATTTCATCGCATGCTTTTTGCAAATAAATGTCTATCTTTGCGCCGTTTTTTGAAGATAAATCAATAGAAGACATATATACTATGCTCGAAAAAATCAAGCAAATCCTCGAAGAGGTGCAGTCATTGACCGCCTCAACACCCGAAGAAGCCGAGGCGCTTCGTATCAAATATCTTAGCAAGAAAGGTGAGATCAGTGCCCTCATGGATGAGTTCCGCACCGTTCCCGCTGAGATGAAAAAAGAGTTCGGTATGCGTATCAACGAGCTCAAGAACCTGGCTACTGAACGCATTAATGAACTTAAGGCTGCAGCAGCGGCTCAGGAAACCGTTGCCGATGACATTGACCTCACGCGTACGCCTTATCCCATTCCTCTCGGCACCCGCCATCCGCTGACGATTGTCAAGAACGAGATCGTAGATATCTTCTCGCGCTTGGGATTCACGTTGGCTGAGGGACCCGAGGTGGAGGACGACTGGCACGTCTATAGCTCCATGAACTTCGCCGACGATCATCCAGCACGCGATATGCAGGACACGTTCTTCGTCGAGGCTCATCCCGATATCATCCTTCGTTCTCATACGTCCAGCGTGCAGGCACGTGTCATGGAGAAGCAGCAACCACCCATCCGCGTCATCTGCCCGGGCCGCGTCTATCGCAACGAAGCTGTCAGCGCCCGCGCTCACTGTTTCTTCCATCAGGTCGAAGGACTTTACATCGACAAGAACGTGAGCTTCAAGGATCTCAAGCAGGTTCTTCTGCTCTTTGCACAAGAGATGTTCGGCCCCGACACACAGATCCGCCTCCGCCCCAGTTTCTTCCCCTTCACCGAACCCTCTGCAGAGATGGACGTGAGCTGTACCATCTGTGGCGGCAAGGGCTGCTCCATGTGTAAGGGCTCCGGCTGGCTCGAGATTCTCGGCTGTGGTATGGTAGATCCCGCTGTCCTGGAAGCGAATGGTATCGACAGCTCTGTTTACACAGGCTATGCCTTCGGTATGGGTATCGAGCGTATTGCCAACCTCAAGTATCAGGTCAAGGACTTGCGTATGTTCTCCGAGAACGATGTCCGTTTCCTGGAGGAGTTCACCGCTGCAAATTAATTAATCACTCATCATCCCTCACTCCAAACTCCCTCCCCCACGGGGAGGGTCGGGGAGAGGCCCCTTCATCCCTCATTGCTCACTCTACGCTCCATTTCAATTGCCTTTGGCAACAAGACTCTCTTTAGCGGCCTCGATCTGACCATAGACCGAGGCCAGCTTTTCGGCATCGCTGGTGAGAGTGGCTGCGGCAAGACATCCTTGTTGCGCGCCCTCTTGGGCTTTGTGCCGCTCGCAGCTGGCAGTATTGAAGTCGCCAACCTGCCATTGGATGCGTCGCATATCAATGAGATACGCCGTCTCACGGCCTATGTCCCGCAGGAGCTGCAGCCGCCGGCCGAGGACGGCGCCGCCCTCGTTGCCCTCACCCACGCCCTTGCCTTCAATCGTACACTATTAGCCGCCACTGTGCCCGAAGCATCAGCTTCGGCCTCCTTGGAGCAGGTGCTTTCCTCCTTCGCCATTGACCCATCGCTGCTCTCGCTCTCGGCCTCCAAGCTCTCCGGTGGCCAGCGCCAGCGCATCCTCCTCGCTGCAGCCCTCGCACTCCCCAAGCCGTTGCTGCTCCTGGATGAACCTACATCAGCGCTCGATGAGGACAGCACCCAGCGGGTGGTACAAACTCTTCAGCACGTCTGTCACGACGAACATCGCATTGCCCTCGTCGTCTCTCACGATCCCATCCTCCTCGCCGCCTGTGACCGCATTGTCCATCTCTGATCATTGTCCATTAGCTTCGCTGACTTTTGTCACGACTCGGCAAATCAAGCAAGCTTGTTTGCACTCACTGCTCCAAAAGTTCGTAATTCGTAATTCGTCATTCGTCATTCATATGAAAGCCGCTCTCATTCAACAATCCTGCACCCCCAACCCCGACGAGAACCGTGCACACCTCGCGGCCAATATCGCCGAGGTGGCAAGTCGCGGAGCCGAACTCGTTGTCCTGCAGGAACTCCATAATACACCTTACTTCTGTCAGGTGGAATCCGTTGATAACTTTGATTTGGCTGAGCCCATCCCTGGACCCTCGACCGACTTCTTCGGGGCTTTGGCGCGCCAGCACAACGTGGTCCTTGTCACCAGCCTCTTTGAGCGTCGCGCGCCTGGACTCTATCATAACACCGCCGTTGTCTTTGAGCGTGACGGCAGCATCGCTGGCATGCATCGCAAGATGCATATTCCCGACGATCCGGCGTATTTTGAGAAATTCTATTTCACACCTGGCGACCTCGGTTTCCGTCCCATTCAGACTTCTCTCGGCAAGCTTGGTGTACAGGTCTGCTGGGATCAGTGGTATCCTGAAGGGGCACGTCTGATGGCGCTGGCGGGTGCTGACATCCTCATTTATCCCACTGCCATTGGCTATGAGAGTAGCGATACACCGGAGGAGCAGGCGCGTCAGCGTCAGGCCTGGCAACTCGTCCAACGCGGTCATGCTGTGGCCAATGGACTCCCCGTCGTAGCGGTGAACAGGGTAGGGCATGAGCCCGATCCCAGCGGACAGACGCGTGGCATCCAGTTCTGGGGCTCCAGTTTCGTGGCTGGCCCGCAGGGAGAGCTCCTGGCCGAGGCGTCACAGTCCCAGCCCGAGAATCTCATCGTCGACATCGACCTCCGTCGTTCGGAACAGGTGCGTCGCTGGTGGCCTTTCCTGCGCGACCGCCGCATCAATGCCTATCAAGATCTCACCCGCCGCTTCATAGAATAACCAGGCCCTCTCATTAGCTTCGCTGACTTTTGTCACGACTCGGCAAATCAAGCAAGCTTGTTTGCACTCGCTGCTCCAAAAGTTCTTCACTTTTCACTCTTTCACTTTTCACTTCCCTTGCCTCTCCATTTCTCCCCCACCACCCCTGTCATCAGCGATCTCACACTTCACATGAAGTACGCCGACATCGCTGGGCCGGAGCAGACCGAAATCCGCTCCACCTTCTTTCCCGCTGAGTGGTTTCCGCAGAGCGGCGTTCAGCTGACGTGGCCTCATGCCGCCACCGATTGGGCAGACCTCCTCCCCGAGGTTGATGACTGCTTTATACACATCGCCCTGGAGATTCTCGTGCGCAATGAACGCTTGTTGATTGTTACACCAGAGCCCGATCGCGTCAAGGCCCTTTTCCACGAACGTATTCCTTCACGCCTGTTGCCTCAAGTCACCTATTTCCAGTGCCCGACAAATGACACTTGGGCGCGTGACCATGCTTTCTTGACGCTGATGACCGAGGCTGGCCCACGCCTCCTCGATTTCCGCTTCAACGGCTGGGGCAATAAATTCCCCTCCAATCTCGACAACGCCATCAATGCTCGCCTTGCAGCCCCCTCACCGCGCGATAGCGCTTTAACCCCTCACCATGGCGAAGCCACTTTCACCGAGCCTTCAGGCTCTCCTCTCCTCCACGGCACTTACGAGTCTCATCTCGATTTCGTCTTCGAAGGAGGCAGTATCGAGAGCGATGGGCGCGGGACACTCCTGACCACCAGCGAGTGCCTCCTCTCCCCGCAGCGTAATCCACACCTTAACAGGCAGCAGATAGAAAAACGCCTCCTGCGCTATTTCCATGCCGAGCGCGTCCTCTGGCTCGATCATGGCTACCTCGCTGGCGATGATACTGACAGCCATATTGACACCCTCGCCCGCTTCTGTCCCAACGACACAATCGCTTACGTACAATGCACCGATCCAAATGACGAGCACTATGGGGCCCTCCACTCCATGGAGCAGCAGCTGAAAGGCATGCCCCTCTCCAACAGGCCCCTCTCCAACTCCCCCCGTGGGGGGGAGAGAGCCCGTGGGGGGGAGGGCCGCTCAGCCGATGACAATACAGCGAATGATGCCCGCGGACATGAAATCCTCCCCCCCACGGGTTCTCTCCCCCCCACAAGTTCTCTCCCCCCCACAAGTTCTCTCCCCCCCACGGGTTCTCTCCCCCCCACGGGGGGAGTTGGAGAGGGGCCTGAGGGGCCTGATGGGCTTTACCAATTAATCCCCCTCCCTATGCCATCGCCCATCTACGACCCCGACGATGGCCATCGCCTTCCTGCCACCTACGCCAACTTCCTGGTCATCAACGGTGCCGTCCTGATGCCCACCTATGGCCAGCCTGCCAACGATGAACTGGCGCGCGCCCAACTCCAAAAGGCTTTTCCCCGCTACGACATCGTTCCCATTGACTGCCGCGTCCTCATCCGCCAGCACGGCTCCCTCCATTGCTCCACGATGCAGTACCCCGTCGGAGTCCTCAGTTGACATCACATAAGAGAACACACTATAAAAAAGCCCTGACCTGCGTAGATGCGGGTCAGGGCTTTGACTATATAGAGTATGGCATGAGACTTATGCCATGAGGTGCTTGATGTAGTGGGCGGAAGTCAGATGAGCATCGAAGCGGATGGTCAGCTCGCGCGTGCGGGGATTCCACTTGGTGTCCATCACGCCGTTGATGCGCTCGGCTTTCGCTACTAACTTGCGTTGTGAGTCGTGACGACTGAGTTTGATGGTGCAGGTCCTCACGTCTGGACGATAGTCATTCTTCTTGTGTGTATAGACGTTTGAAGCATTCTTGCTGTGGTCCACGACCTCAACCTTGCCTCTCACACTCTTGTCCATTGAGTACTTCTTATCTGCCATTGCGGGCGTTGCGGATGTGATGGCCATCATCATCATGGCTGCGATCACTTTGTTCATTGTCTTCATAATACTTACTTTTTAAAGTTCAACTTTCGTTTTCTTTTTGCAACTCGCCTGTTGTAGCTTGTTTGCAACGGCAAAGGTAGCGTGTTTCATTGAGCTAATGAAACGAAAAATCCTATTCTCTTGGGCGAATCTCCCTATTGTTCATCGGGATTTCCCCAACTGAGCTCATTGTCAGGCGTCAAATAATTGTACATTTATACCTATTACTAATTAAGCCCTCTTGCCTTTCCCAGATAGGAACATCGCCTAAACACTCAATTTTAGGTATTGTGCCATTCCTTGATTCGCCGTACCTTTGCACCCGCAAACGTACATGAATGTACATATACATTATTTATATTATTATATAGATGAAGGCAATAATACTTACAGCAGCGCTTTCGCTATCTTGCCTTGCTTCGGCAGCACAGGAAAAGGATAACAACTACCACGTGGATGTCACCACGGGTGCTTCACGTCAGTCTGCGCCGTCGCGTCTGTCAATAGGCGGATATGGTGAGGCCGTGATGACACGCAACTTTTACAGTCAGAGTTTCAATCGTTATAAGAAGCCAGAGAACTACGTCAACGACAATAGTCATGGGCGCTTCGATATGCCACATGTCTGCCTCAACCTTGGCTACGACTTCGGAAAGGGCTGGACGATGGGCTCCGAAATTGAATTTGAGCATGGCGGCAACGGGACGGCTGTTGAGATTGAGGCCGAGGAGGCAGGAGAGTATGAGGCCGAGGTGGAGAAAGGCGGCGAGGTGAACATAGAACAGTTCTGGGTGAATAAGGCTTTCGCCCATGGTCAGTTCAACATCAAGGCCGGCGAGCTCATCGTTCCTGTAGGCTACAGCAATGCCCACCACGAGCCTAACCAGTTCTTTACCGTTTATCGTCCTGAGGGCGAAGCCACCATCTTACCCAATACTTGGCATCAGGTTGGACTCTCCCTGTGGGGCCGGCTCAAGGATTGGCGTTATGAGGCACAGTTGCTTTCTGGTCTGAACTCTGAGAGCTTCACGGCCGAGAACTTTGCTCACTATGGAGCTACCAGCCCCTATGAGTTCAAGGTTGCCAACAACTACGCTGGTGCTGTGCGCATCGACAATTATTCGCTCAAGGGATTACGCATCGGGGTTAGCGGCTACTATGGCTACACCTTCCGTAACACGCTACGTACGCCTGGACCCAAATATGATAACGTGACAGGCGCTTTGGGCATCGTCGCTTTGGATTTCTCGCTGAATAGATGGAACTGGATTGTTCGAGGCAATGTGGACTATGCCCATTTCGCTGATGCCGACGAGATTTCTGCCTATAATCAGGCAAATTGGACACACCACAAGTATCAGGACGGCAACCCGCATCATTATACAAATATCGGTAGTAGTGCAGTCGCTTACGCTGTGGAGGCTGGCTATAATGTGTTCTCGCAAGTAGCAAAGTTGGATGACGAGAAGCTCTTCCTCTTCGGACATTTTGAACACTACAACACGATGGCCACCGGTACCTATACATCCATGTATAAATACACAAAAAAATATCGCTGTGCTTTTGGCGTCAACTATTCGCCTGTGAAGCAGATTACCATCAAGGGAGAGTACTCCTATCGTTTCTTCGAGAAACCCAACAATCATGGTCTGGCTTCAGACAGCCCACTCTACAAACAGCCCTATAACAACGAGCCGAGCATCAGCATAGGCGTGACCTATTGTGGCTGGTTCCTATAAGGGAGTTGTAATATCGTCATAACGTAATCACGAAATCATAAAAAATTTAGACAATGAAAAACAAGAATCTTTTGAAAATGGCAGCCTTTGCTGCCGTACTATCCATCGGTTTTGCATCATGTACGAGTGACGATGATGCTGACACCACAATCGTAGCCGGTACTCAGACTGGTATCGAAAAAGCATGTAGCGACTGGAAAGTGGCGCGTGCTAATTGGGAAAATACGGAGGCCTTCCTTTTTGGCGCAGCCGATGTCTATTCCATCGATCCTCACACAGATACATGGCCTGTTGCAGCCAATGATCTTGCTGATGTACTGCGCGATGAGCAGGCAATGTCCAATCTCGACAATTTCATCAAGACCGCTAATTCCGGTATCCTTGGCTATCATGGTCTCGAATATGTGCTCTTCCGTCAGGGACAGCCCCGCAAGATCGATCAGATCACCAATCTGGAGTACAACTATATCTGCGCTGTGGCTAAGGACCTCTATCATGCAACGGCGACACTTGAGGCCGCTTGGGACTCCAACGAAAGCAATGCTGATCGTCATCAGATTGCACTCAATTATGTAGCTACCCACAATTCCATCAACGACGATGGTGATGCAGAGGGAGCCCTGGGTGCCTTCCAAAACTTTGGCAAAGCTTTCAAGAATCCTGGCACGGGTGATTGGGATACGGCACTCAATGCTACGTTGGAAATCATCTCCGGTTGCCAGGACATCATCGGTGAGGTGGGTGATTCCAAAATAGGTCTGCCTTACACGGGCGAAGATGCAACTTACATTGAGTCTCCCTATGCCTACAACTCCATCACCGATTTCTATGACAACATCGTCTCTTGCAAGAATGCGCTCTTTGGCAGCATGGGAGCCACAACGCCCTCGCAGCAGTCGCTTATCTATTTCTGCCAGAATGCCGGAAATGCCGCGTTGGCTACTCAGGCCAATACGGTCGTGACGAAGCTTGAAGCTGCGCTGGCAAAAATCAAAGCCATGAAGGCTCCGTTTGCTCTCTATTATTCCGATGCCTCTTGTAAGGTGGCGATTGATGCGCTCGGCGAACTCGACGATGCTCTTGGCGCGATGGCAGAGACGCTGAAAGGATATGCTGATAACGATATTGTGGAAGCACAATGCCGAGTTATCAATGAGAACTATGTGGATCATGTGGTACTTGCCACTTATCGTGCCCTTGCTGATAGTGCATTAAAACTCTACGAATCAATTGTAAATATTAAAAACTAAACATTAAGGTAAATAACTATGAACAAGCTTCAATTGTTCGGTATTGCCCTGATTCCAGCATTCATCTTCGTCGGTTGCGCCGACGAAGATGCTGCCGTTTCAGAGCCAACGCCTCTTACGTGGGATATTGGTGATCCCACAGAGACTGATTATCCGGAGGACTATTATGCTGGCGGTCTGCTTGGCACCACGTCTGAAAACTCTTCAACAGCTTTCAAGCAGCCATCCAAGGCAGTGGTGAATGCAGACATGATGTCAGCCTTCAACGAGGGAGAGTACCTCTTCGAGAAGGACTACAATACCAACACCGAAGGCGCGTTCCACGGCCTCGGTCCTGTTTATGTACGTCGCGGCTGTCTCTACTGTCATCCTGGCTATGGTCATGGAGCACGCCAGGTCGATTACAAGGCCGATACCCGTCGTAATGGCTACTTGCTCGTCATCTATGACAAGACCACCAACGCCTACATCCGCTCTGTGGCTGGTATGCCCCAGACGGGTGCAGTTAAACCCTTCAAGGCACCCATTGACGAGAGCCAGATCAAGATCGCATGGAACAACTACACCGACGAGTGGAACAACCAGTATCCTGATGGCGAGAGCTATTCGCTGATATATCCTGAGGTGACCATTCCTTATAGTGCCTACTATGCCCCAGTGGTCGTTGCTCGTGGTGGCAATGATGTGACGCTCTCAGAGACCGAATACGACAACAATATAGATGTTCGGTTGGAGTCCACCATCGGCATTTATGGTACAGGTCTTACAGATGCCATTCCCGACGAGGATATCACAGCGCAATGGAAATCCGAGAGTGACTATTTCAATCGTATCGGAAAAACAGATGCGCTGAATCCTGCCATGTGGGACCAAACCACCGGAACATGGAAGAGCTACTATAGCAACTCGCTTCAAGGTGACGGCACGAAATATGTGCGCCGTTACACCTACGCCATGTCTCGTGGTCCCATTCTTGATGCCGCAGGAGCCAATGCCATTTGGAACATTACTAATGTGACACGTTCTGACCGTCGCTATCACTACCTTGACTTGGCAGGAACCTACTACGCAACTAAGTCGTCACAAGATCCAGAGGTACAGGCTGGATTCACGGACTATATCAATCGTATAGACCCTTCGAAGGCTCACCCCGAATGGCATACAGGCAATCTGGAGCAGGATATTTACACCTATTTGACCAGCAAACAGCTTGACCCCGAGATGACTGATGCGCAGTACAAGAACCTCATGATCTGGCATCGAGGCTTGGCCGTTCCTGCTGCCCGTAATACGACAACAGAGGACTTCAAGAAAGGTAAGGAACTCTTCACGCAAATAGGCTGTGCAGCCTGTCATCGTCCCTCGTGGCAAACTGGCGACGACCACATTCAGGACCCAGCAAAATTCTTCACATCTGACTCCGACATGCCTCGCTATCCACATCAGAAGATATGGCCCTATACTGACTTCGTGCAGCATCGCCTGTTCATGAAGAATGATATTCGTACGGGCTGGTGCCGTACTACGCCTCTCTGGGGCCGTGGTCTGGCTGGTAAGACCGGTAGCGGTACGGAGCGTTTGCACGACTGTCGCGCTCGTAATGTGGAGGAAGCAATTATGTGGCACGGTTGTAAGAACGAGGGTGGAACGAGTGATGCTTATAACGCAGTCGTGAAGTTCCGCGATCTCACCAAGGAGGAACGTAACCAGCTTATCTATTTTGTAGAATCTATCTAACCATCTGATTCTATTTGTGAAATATACGAAGAAACTCATTATTGTTCTCTATGTGCTCATTATTGTGTGCATAGGTGGTGCCACGGTCGTCGAGAAATTCCGTGGCACCTCGTTTGTTAGCGATTATATCTATGGAGCCTGGTGGTTTTCTGCGCTGTGGGCTGTGCTCACGGTGACAGCTTGCGCCTATTTGGTGCAGCAGCGCCTTTACAAACGGTTTGCCGTGTTGTTGTTGCACCTCTCCTTTGTTGTGATATTGGCAGGAGCGTTGACGACCCACCTCTTTGCCCGCAGGGGTACTGTCTGTCTCCGTACGGAAATTCCCGAGATTGCTTTCGTGGACAAGGACAGTAGGGTAGAGCATTTCCCGTTCGCGTTGACGTTGAAGGAGTTCCGCATCATTAATTATCCAGGCACAGATGCTCCGCTCGACTATCAGAGTCGTCTTGGTTTTAAGGTTCTGGGAGCACCTGCTGAGGAGGGAGAAGTCCTCGTTTCCATGAACCATATTGGCCATGTTGAGGGTTATCGCCTTTTCCAGCAGAGCTACGATTCCGATGGCGAGGGCGTCACCCTCGGTGTCAGCTATGATCCTTACGGAATCGCCATCACCTACACGGGTTATCTGTTGCTTTTGCTTGGCATTAACGCCACCTTGCTGTCCCGTCAGACGCAGATGCGTGCGCTGTATCGCAAGGCCGTCGCAATGGTGTTACTCTTGGTGAGTGTCAGTGCTAATGCTGCGAATTCGCAACAATCCAGCTGCCAACTTCCTGCCGTGGATGCAGACATCGCCCATCGTATGGGCACCATCCCCGTGCTCTACAATAATCGTATCTGCCCGCTTAATACGGTCGCTACCGATTTCGTGATGAAAATGACGGGTAAGGCAAGTTGGCAGGGCTATTCTGCTGACGAAGTGTTTTTCAGTTGGATGATTTACTATATGCCGTGGGAGCAAGAACTGCTGCTTGGAAATCCCAAGCAGAAAGGGGCCGATGAGCGGAAAGCCGTCGTGGAGATGTTCTATAACGGACAGTTCACCAAGATATTCCCAGCCCGCCTGTCGCAAGCTGGTGCCCTAGGCGATTCTCTCGTTGAGAGCCAGATCACGTGGTACGCTCCAGGCAGTCAGGTCCTGCCGCGTGAAATTCCCGTGAAGGAACAGTTCTTCATCAAACAGTCTATGGACTTCCTCACCGAGGCCATCGTGACAGGTCAGCGTGAGCGTGCCTTCGAGATTATAGCGAAGATCAAACTCTTTCAGCATGACATGGCGGGCGATGTGCTCCCCGCCTCACGAGTCCTGAAGACTGAGATATTCTATAACACGCTGCGTAGTCAGAAATGGCTGGTGTTCCTTGCACTGACGCTAAGCCTGCTGCTTTGTCTCATCATGCTCCTCAAACAGCATTTGTCAGCCTTTCTTCGCATCTCATTCTTCACGCTTCAAACGTCACTCTTCATTTATGTTTCTCTTCACCTCGGGCTGCGTTGGTGGCTTAGTGGACACATCCCTGTCAGTAATGGTCACGAGACGATGCTGTTCATGGCCTGGGCGCTACTCTTGATCACCTTCTTCCTATGTCGGAAGTTTCCCATCATCATGGGATTCGGGCCGCTCATCGCTTCTTTCTGCCTGCTTGTGTCCGTGCTGGCTGGAACGAGTTCACAGCTCACTCCGCTGATGCCTGTGCTCCAGTCTCCCTTGCTGTCTATTCATGTCATGACTGTGATGTGTGCCTATGCCCTGTTTGCTCTGCAAGTATTGTTAGGCCTGCAAGCGCTGATCTTGATGCGGAAGCGTGATCAAGCTGCTCAACTCGACCGGATTACCGTCTTGTCGCAGTTCCTGCTGTATCCTGCCGTTTTCCTGCTGGCTATCGGCATTTTTCTGGGAGCCGTTTGGGCCAATGTGTCGTGGGGCAATTATTGGTCTTGGGACCCCAAGGAGTCATGGGCGCTGATTACGCTTCTGGTCTATGCCGTCCCCTTGCATGGGGCTTCGATTGGGCAGTTCCGTAAGCCTCGGGTGTACCATATTTATATCGTCGCAGCCTTCCTCGCGGTGCTGATAACCTACTTTGGTGTTAATTTTTTATTGGGTGGAATGCACAGTTATGCTTAAAAATACTTATCTTTGCAGCGAATTTGATTGAAATATAGATGAAAAATCTGAAATTGTACGAGGCCGACGACAAGATGATTAACCTCATCAAGGATAATTGCAGCGTCTTGCAGGCGTTAGGCTCGTTTGGCATCAATCTCGGTTTTGGCGACAAGACGGTGAGCGAGACTTGCCAGCTGAATGGTGTTGATACATACACCTTTCTGGCGGTTGTCAACTTTACCATCAACGCCTATGGCCACTTCGAGGACGATGCCTCCATCAGCGTCCCTACGCTTTTAACTTATTTGAAGGCGAGCCACGCTTATTACCTTGATTTCCAGCTTCCTTTCATCCGTCGCGAACTACAGGAAAGCATCAACGAGGACGATGCCCTGGGCCGCCTCATCATGAAGCTTTATGACAACTACGCGCAGGAGATCCGTCGCCACATGAAATACGAGGAGAAGACCCTCTTCCCCTATGTGGAGTCCTTGCTCGAAGGCCGTCCCATGAACGACTACAATGTCGAGACATTCTCCAAACACCACGAGCAGACCGACAAGACGCTGCGCGAGCTGAAACTCATGATTATCAAGTATCTCCCCACGGATGCCCGTCGCAACAACCAGCTCACGGCAACCCTCTATGACATCTACAATAACGAGGAGTGGTTGCGCCACCATGCGGATGTGGAGGACCATATCTTTGCGCCTGCCATCAAGCGGCTGGAGCGACTGACCCGTCAGGATGACGTCTCCAAGAATATCTCGGCAATGGTCAGCAAGGGCGGACCGGATAATAGCGAAGCGCTCTCCGAACGCGAGAAGGATGTCATCATCGGCGTCGTTCAGGGCTTGCAGAACAAGGAGATCGCCGACCGCCTCTGCATCTCTGTCAATACCGTCATCACCCACCGTCGCAACATCGCCCGCAAGCTGCAGATTCACTCTCCAGCAGGACTCACCATCTACGCCATTGCCGGTGGCCTGGTGGACATCTCGAGCGTGAAACTCTAAAGCGCCATAACAAGCATCACCATCCAATTTAACACACATAACAATTAACCTCTATGAAAACAACCAGATTCTTCTCACTTGTTCTCATGGCTGCATGCAGCCTCGCCGCATTGGCTCAGAAAGTAATCACAGCTCAGAGTCCCGACGGACAGACGCGTGTGAGCGTGACGCTCGCAGACCGTATCTATTACGATGTCGTCAGCCACAACGAGACGCTGCTCAAGCAGAGCGTCATCGGCATGCAGCTCTCCGACCGTACATTAGGTGCCAAGCCTGCGCTCAAGAAAAAGAGCGTGCGCAGCGTCAAGGAGACTATTAAGCCCCTGTTCCCCTTGAAATACAGTCAGGTAGAGAACAACTACACACTGCTTACGCTCGAGATGAAGGGCGGCTATGCCGTCGATTTCCGCCTCTACAACGATGGCGTGGCGTTCCGTATGCGCACATCGCTTCCTGGCGAGATCGAGGTCATGCAGGAGAACACCGTCTTCCAACTGGCTGAGGCGTGCGACCTCGTGCTCCAGCAACCTGGCGGCTTCAAGACCAGCTGCGAGGAGAACTACTCGATTGTCAAGAGCAACGAGTGGAAACCGGAAGACCGCATGTCCGAGCTCCCAGTCCTCATCATGGGCAAGAGCCAGAAGATTCTGCTCTGTGAGTTCGACCTTGTCAGCTATCCCGGCCTGTTCCTGAAGGGCAACGCCGACAACAGCCTTTCAGCCATTCAGCCCAAGTGTCCTGTTGAGTATGAGGATCAGGGCGACCGCAGCCACCGTATTCTCAAGGAAGCCGACTATATCGCCAAGACCAGCGGCACCCGCACCTTCCCCTGGCGCTACATGCTCATCACGCAGGAGGACGGCCGTTTGGCAGAGAATACCATGCCCGTGCGTCTGGCCCAGAAGTGCCAGATTGACGATACCAGCTGGATCAAGCCCGGCCTGACTTGCTGGGACTGGCTCAATGGCATTCCTTACGGCGCTGATGTGACCTTTGAGAGCGGTATCAATCTTGAGACCTTCAAGTACTTCGTCGATTTCGCCTCACGCAACGGTGTGCCATATATCATCATGGACGAGGGTTGGGCACTCGATACCCGCGACCCCTTCCGTACCAATCCCAAGGTGAACCTGCCCGAGCTGATTCGTTATGCCAAGTCTAAGAACGTTGGCATCTGGGTCTGGCTGCCTTGGCTCACGGTGGAGCATCACATGGACCTGTTCAAGACATTCGAGGAGTGGGGCATCGTCGGTACCAAGATTGACTTCATGGACCGTCAGGACCAGTGGATGATTGACTTCTACGACCGCGTTGCCAAGGAGTCCGCCAAGCACCATATCATGGTCGATTTCCACGGAGCCTTCCATCCCAGCGGACTCGATTACCGTTACCCCAACATCCTGACCTACGAGGGCGTTCGTGGTATGGAGTTCAACGGCGGATGCACACCCAAGAACAGCATCTGGCACCCCTTCATGCGCAATGCCGTTGGTCCTATGGACTTTACGCCAGGCTCAATGCTTTGTTACCAGCCCGAGGACTATCATGGCAATCGTCCTATTTGTCCCGGTGTGGGAACAAAGGCTTACCACTTGGCTGTCTTTGTACTTTTCGAGACCAATCTGCAGATGCTGATGGACAACCCCTGCCGCTATGACAAGTGGCCCGACTGCCGCGACTTCCTCACCAGCGTACCTGTCAACTGGGACGAGACGCGTGTTCTCGCAGCCGAGGCTGGTCAGTATATCGTGATGGCTAAGCGCAAGGGACAGCGTTGGTTCATCGGCGGCATCACCAACGATCAGAAGCGCGAGCTGGATGTCACGCTCAACATGCTGCCCGAAGGCAAGAGCATGCAGATGCGCTCGTTCGTCGATGGCATCAATGCCAATCGCATGGCGATGGACTACCGCCAGGAGCAGACGACGGTCAACAAGCAAACCACGCTCCACATCAAGATGGCGCGCAACGGTGGCTTAGCTGCTGTGATTGAATAGTCCGTTCCATCACCTACTTGAAAATGAAACTATCGAAGATTAAGACTTGGCTGCTACTCAGTCTGCTGGTTATTGGCGGAGCACTTTCATTGGCATCGTGCTCCGCCAATACCGACCAGCCTTCCTCAACGCCCACCATCGAGCGCATTGCGCAACGTGGCAAGGTTCTCGTCGGCACCACCGGTGACTACCGCCCCTTGTCTTTCCGCGAGCCCGAGACGGGCGAATATTGGGGATTCGGCATCGAGTTAGCCAGGGAGATTGCCCGTAAACTGGGCGTCAGCATCGAGTTCGTCAGAACTTCATGGCCTACGCTTACAGCCGATGTGCTGGCAGAGCCGCAGCAGTTTGACTTCGCCATCGGTGGCATCACCATCACCGACACCCGCCGAGAGACGATGCTCATGAGCGAGGGCTATCTCTGCAACGGCAAGACCATCCTTTGCCGTGCTTCTGAGGCAGACCGCTATCAGTCTCTGGCCGATCTGGACAAGTCCGAGGTACGTGTCATGGTGAATCCTGGTGGGCTCAACGAGAAGTTTGCCAATCAGAACCTCACCCACGCCACCATCATTGTTCACCAGCGCAACGAGGAAATCCCGACACTTATTGCCGAGGGCGAGGCCGATGTGATGATCACGGAGATTACGGAAGCACCCTATTATGTGCAGACAGATTCCCGATTGGCTGCGCCCCTGTTGAATGCGCCGTTCAGTCACGGCGAGATAGGTGTGTTGATGCGTCAGGGGCAGGACGATTTATTGCAATCTATCAATGATCTCATTCGCCAGATGAAATCCGATGGCTCCCTTCGCCGTCTGCATGAGAAGTACGGATTGGTCTATGGCTATTGAACGTAGAAATATACTGGTCATCTCCGTCTATATCATTCTTGCGGCGTTGGATTTTGTGCCCGTACCAGTCCCCGCCCGAATGATATTCCCCCTTGCGTGGCTCACCTTGTGCGCCATGTCTCAGAAGCAATGGGTGTTGATGGCAGCACTCTTCTTCTCTTTCCTGGGCGATGTCATGGGTTGGTGCAACGAGCTCATTCCACAAATTGGCTTTTTTGCCCTTGCACAAATCCTGTATATCATTCTTTTCTGCTTCGTGGCCCCTCCCAAGCGGACTTGGCCCAAGTCTGTCCGGATTGCCCTCTTGGCGCTTGTTGCCTCAGTCTATGGAGCCGCCATGATGTTGATATTCCCGCATGTAGAGGATACTGCTATCGCCTCAGGTATAGCCGTTTATGCTGTATTGCTATTGGGGATGTGCTATGCCGCCCTGCGCTACAGGAATGCCTGTCTGATCATTGGTGCCACCCTCTTTGTCATCTCCGATTTCACTTTGAGCTTTCATTGGTTTGTCCAGCCGCTATCCCACGCCGTCCTGTGCATCATGCTTCCCTATTATGCCGGCCAGCTCTTCCTCTTCTTGGGGGCATCACATAAAGTCTTTGTTTAATTAACCATTCGCGTCGCAAATAAGAAACGTAATCAGAATATGAAACACATTCAGTATCAAACGCAAGGCACGTGCTCACAGTTGATAGATGTGACGGCCGACGATAATGATGTCATTCAGCAGGTGTCGTTCCTCGGCGGATGTCATGGTAACCTGCAGGGTATCAGTAAACTGGTTGCAGGCCGCAAGATTGACGAGGTGAAGGGGTTGCTGAAAGGCATCCGCTGCGGAAACAAGAGTACATCGTGCCCTGATCAACTGAGTCTGGCCTTAGAGCGCCTGGCAAATGCGTCTGTTGAATAAGGATATGTCCCAGCAAATTGAATCATCAAGATGGATTTCAATAAGAAATATGGCTCTTCTGAAGATTATCGAAGGGAGGAGCTGATCAAGAAAATTGAGCATGCACTAAGCGACCTCACGCTGGAAGAACTGGAGGCGCTGCATTATGAAATGATAACCAAGAACTATATCAACGAGTCGAGCCTATGACTGACCAGAAACAAAACATAGGGTCGTTGTTTGACCGCATAGCAGGGAAATATGATTCCCTAAATCATCTGTTGTCGCTCAACATCGACAAGTGGTGGCGCAGGAAAGCGGTAAACGCCATCGACATGAAGAGGGTAGGAGCCCTGCAATGTCTGGATGTCGCCATTGGCACGGCTGACTTGGCGATAGAAATGGCGCGACAGTTGGAGAAGCAGGGTGTTCAGTATGGTATTACGGGTATTGACCTGTCGGATGAGATGATGCGTATCGGGAAAGAGAAGGTCTGTAAGCGCGGGCTGCAGGATCGCATTGCTTTCATGAAGGCGAGTGCGCTGGAAATGCCTTTTGAGGACGAGCGCTTTGACGTCGTGACTTGTTCCTACGGCGTGCGCAATTTCTCTCATCTGGATCAGGGTCTGATGGAGATGTATCGCGTACTCCGGCCTGGCGGACAGCTGATGGTGCTGGAGTTCTCTTATCCGAAGAACAGGGTGATAGCGTGGTTCTATGACCTTTATTTCTCGGACATCATGCCCACGGTAGGCCGCTTGTTGAGTAAGGACAAGACGGCTTATACTTATTTCAACCGCAGCGTGAAGAACTTCATCTGGGGCGAAGCGATGTGTGAGCGACTGACGGCAGCCGGCTTCAATGACATCCGTTACAGACCGCTCACCTTTGGCATCTCCACCATCTATACTGCCACAAAAGACATGGAAGCTTAAATGAAACAGGAAATCAATCCCAAGGACACCTGCCGGGCACAGGCTTTCGAGATGTGGATGAAGTCACCGTTGCCGATGGTGACACTCATGAAGACGTTCGACGTGACACACTTATATAAGGCAGGTAAGCGCCTGAACATGAAATTTAACATGCTCCTGTGCTGGTGCATCGGCCGCGCTGCCAGCGGGATAGACGAATTCTATCTGCTGCCGTCGCAAGGGAAACTGTACAAGTATGACCGTCTGGCCATCAACGTCATCGTAGATAATGCGAAAGGTGGCATCAGCAACTGCGACGTCCCCTACAGCGACGACCTGGAACAGTTTGCCCGTGACTACGAAGCCCTGACACAGAAGACCGCTGCGACCTGCTGCGACATCAATGACGAAGAGGCCATCATCGTTGGCACCTCAGCGGTTACGGGAACGGAACTCGACTGTATCGTCAATCAGTACAGCGGCATCTTCAACAATCCGTTCCTTTCATGGGGGCGTTATCGTAAGGGGTGGCTGAAGACGACGTTGCCCATCTCTTTCCAGTTTCATCACGCTCAGATGGACGGCAGGCAGGCCGCACGCTTCCTGGAAGAGTTACAGAGAACAATCAACACGATATGAGTATGCCGGCGAAAATGGATAATAAGAATGAGCTGTTTCCCCTTGTGGATGAGGATGGGCGTGTGATTGGTTCTGCCACACGTGGTGAATGTCATAGCGGTAGTAAACTCTTACATCCCGTAGTACACCTACATGTGTTCAACACCGCAGGTGACATCTATCTGCAGAAGCGTCCTTTGTGGAAGGATATCCAGCCAGGCAAATGGGATACTGCCGTAGGCGGACACATTGATTATGGCGAGGAGATAGAAGCGGCGTTGCGGCGCGAAGTACGCGAGGAACTTGGCATAACTGAGTTTACAGCTGAATTTGTGGGCAAATATGTTTTTGAGAGCCAACGGGAACGAGAACTGGTCTATGTTCACCGATGCGTCTATGATGGTCCCATACGTCCTTCAACCGAGGAGCTGGATGGTGGCCGCTTTTGGACGATGGCGGAATTACATGAAGCCATAGGAAAAGATGTGCTGACGCCAAACTTCGAGAATGAATACCTCACGATTATTAATAATAGCTAAAAACAAAGAGAACCATGTATCACTACATAGTTCCCTTTCATCAAAATTACCACAATTTAAAATTTGGTAGCGCCTACGGGAATCAAGTAACTTGTTAGTACTCAATTTCATAGGGGTACAAGTATTTAGCTGTAACAAATCCTTTGACAGGAGTTTGAAAACGAACTAAGTCACTGTTTCGGGGAGCCAGAAAATGGCCCTTTTTTATTATCTGTTTGATGGTCTTTTGAGACCGTTGAGCAGATTTTTTTTGTGCCCTGACGTTAAGGTCAAAAGGTGCTCAATTTGTCTTTTCGCTTTGTTGGCACTCCAACTACTTTTGCAACACCTTTCAGCACTTGCGCAACATTGATGTTATCTCTGTTTTGCGTGTGCAAAGTTAGATGAAATTGGATTAATAACAAAATTATTCTCTGGAAAAATGTCATTTTTAAGCGGTTTTTGTGCGTTTTTAAGCGGTTTTAACTCTTTTTTCTGCATTTCTCGTTGCAAATGCTGGATTTATAAGGGTTGAAATGACGCTATTTGAAAATTTTACAAATAGTCAACAAACAATATACAATCCTCTAACAAGATGGAAACAATTCAGAACAAAACAGGATGGCTTAGACAGCTCCGGCCAAACAAGGTAAAGCTCGGGAGATTGAGCAGCCGTAATGAATGCCGCTCGATGTCCTCCATCATCCTCCGATGGAACAAGACGGAGGGGCTTATGCAAAAACAGGAAATGAAGTATAAGATTGACTATGATGATATGGTCGTAGCAGTCTGGCTCGTTGGAGTGAAGGGAAAGGAGGTTCGCTATGCTAAGTAGTATTGAACTTAACACCCTCGCCCATCTCATCGTCGAGGAAATAGAGAAACGTGCAGATAACTATAACTTCTTCACAGCTGAGCAGGTCGCTCAGAAACTGAATCTTACTGTGAAGGAAGTGAATAACAAGTTTACCAAAGGTGAAATTCAGGGGGCTGTTAAGAAGGGTAAGCTTTGGTATATTAGTGAAAAAGCATTGTTTAGCTCCCTATTTGAGGGAGTATGTATAAGTGAGAAGTCCACGGCTGGCAAGCTGTGAAGCCAGCCATCCGTGGCAATTTTTGGAAAGAGATTGTAATAAGATGTAAGATGATCAAGGAGAGTATCATAGAACAGGTGCTTGACAGGACGAATATCGTAGATGTCATTACAGACTACAATATTACCCTGAACAGAAGAGGACGCAGCAAATACCATGTCGGCTGTTGCCCCTTCCATACAGAGAAGACACCATCGTTCAAGGTGGATGAGCTAAAAGGCACCTATCGCTGCTTCGGCTGTGGGGCTTATGGTAATGCCATCGGCTTCGTGATGGACTACGACCATCTGGACTTTCCTGCAGCCGTGAAGGTGCTGGCCGACAAACTGAATATCAAGATTGAGGATAAGGAGGAAACGGAAGACGAGAAGAACGCTCGCCTTGAACGGGAGGCATACCTGAGCCTGATGGCGCGTGTGGATGCGCTCTACAAGGCGATGTTCCGGGAGGATGAAGAAGCCCAGGAATACGCTCATGGCCGATGGGGTGCGGAATACTGCGAGGAGGAAGGAATTGGCTATGCGCCGAAGGGAAACGTCCTTGTGGACTGGGCGCAGAAAAACGGCGAGAGCCTGGATCGTCTGAAAGCGCTCAGTCTCGTGGGGCTGGACGAACAGGGTAAATGGTATGACTTCTTCCGCTCCCGTATCATGATCCCGATAAAGGACCGCATGGGGCGTGTCATCAACTACACCGGACGGGATTTGACTGGCTCATCAAAGTCCAAATACCTCAATGGTGCTGACACGCCTATCTATCATAAAGGGGATGTCCTCTTCGGCTTCCATTCTGCCAGGCGCATAGCGGCCAAGGAACAGAAGGTGTACGCCGTCGAGGGAGCGCCTGACTGCATGAGGCTTCAGCAGATAGGTGTAGCCAATACGGTGGCTCCCCTGGGAACGGCATGGACGGATGCGCAGTTTCAGCAGCTGAAGCGCATAGCTCATAAGATTTGCTTCCTTCCTGATGCCGATCCCGTGAAAGCCGGGGATGAGTTCGGCGCAGGGACAAAGGCGGTCATCAAGAACGGCACGGAGGCCATGAAAGCCGGATTCGCAGTGTCCGTGAAGCCTATCCCGCTTGGCGAGAGCGGAGAGAAACAGGATCCTGATGAATACTGCACGGACATGAAGCACTTCAATGGCCTTGAAGAACGTGACTTCATCCTGTGGCTGGCTGACCTGCGCTTTGAAAGGGCAAAGACAACGGAGGCCAAGGCTACTGTTGTGGCAGAACTGGCAGCGCTGGTGGCCATGGTGCCGTCAGATACGGAACAGGCCATGCTCATTGATGAGCTGGCTGAGAAGAGCGGAAAGAAGGAAGCGCTTTGGCGAGGGGCGGTAAACGACCAGAAGCGCATTGCCAACGAGAAAGCCGGACAGCCGAAGAAGGAACGAGAAATCAACCTGGAGCAGCTGCAGCAGTACGGCTTCTATATCAAGAAGGGAAAGTACTGTTCCACTACCAAGGATGGTGATGAATGGGAATGGTCGAACTTCACCATGGAGCCGCTGTTCCACATTATAGACAACATCATGCCCAAACGTCTGTATTATATCAAGAATGAGTTCGGGCTGAAGAGACTGGTGGAACTGCGTCAGGAGGAGCTTGTGGGACTGTCGAAGTTCAAGCAGAAGATAGAAGGACTGGGAAACTTCCTATGGATGGCCACCGACCGCGAGTTTACGAAGCTGAAGCGTTTCCTCTACGAGGTGACGGAAACGGCAGAGGAAGTCAAGCAGCTGGGCTGGCAGCGGGAAGGCTTCTTCGCCTTCGGAAACGGTGTATGGGACGGCGTGGAGTTCCAGAAGGTGGATGACATGGGCATCGTCAGGCTTGGGGAAATCGGTAACTACTACCTTCCCGCTTTCTCCCAGCAGTATAAGAAGGACAACAAGCTCTATAAGTTTGAGAAGACGTTTGTACACATGGGATATTCCACACTGCCGCTTGTTGACTTCACAGGGCAGATATTCCGCGTGTTCGGGGATAACGGACGCATAGGGTTCTGTTTCCTGATGGCTACGCTCTTCCGTGATATTGTGACGGCTGAAACGCGCTCCTTCCCTATCCTCAATCTCTTTGGCCCGAAAGGTTCGGGTAAGTCTGAGCTGGGACATACGCTGATGAGTTTCTTCATCATTGCGAATGTGCCGCCGAATATACAGAACGCCACGCTTCCGGCATTGAACGATACTGTGGCTGCAGTGGCCAATGCCTTGGTGCATATCGACGAGTTCAAGAATGATATCGATCTCTATAAGCGTGAGTTCCTGAAGGGCCTGTGGGACGGCACAGGACGAACCAGGATGAATATGGATCTTGACAAGAAGAAGGAAACTACAAGCGTCGATGCGGGCATCATCCTATCCGGCCAGGAGATGGCCACGGCTGATATCGCTCTGTTCTCGCGATTCGTGTATCTGACCTTCGACTCATCGGAGTTTACGAAGGAACAGCAGGCAGAATACAACCGCCTGAAGGAGATGCGTTCATTGGGCGTCTCGCACCTGACACTGCAGCTGCTTCGCCATCGAAAGAAGATGGAAGTGGAGTTCAAGGATTTCTATAGGATGACACAATCAGAGATGGACGCTGCGCTGGAAGGTGAACGCATCGAGGACCGAATCAGGAACAACTGGACGATTCTGCTGGCCGTGCTGAGGACGCTGGAATCAAGTCTGGCCATCGATATTCATTATGAGTCCATGAAGCCTGTCATCATCGATGGCATCAAGCGGCAGAACGCTGAATGTAAGTCCAACAATGAGCTGGCCGGATTCTGGCGTACTGTCAAGTACCTGCTTTCTGAGGGCGAGATTGTCAACGAGGGTGACTTCTGCATCAAGACGGTTACCTCGTTGACAACGGACATCGTGACAAATGCTGACTGGCCTCAATCGAAGCGGGTGTTGTTCCTCCAGAAGTCGCGTATATTCAAGCTGTATAAACGCTCGAATAAGATGACGGACGAGGTGGGCATCCCTGAAGCCTCGCTGAAATACTACCTCGAAAAGTCGAAGGAATATCTCGGAGAGAAGAAGTCTGTACGCTTCAAGTGCTTCCTGAAGGGAGGCATACCCAAGATGAGTATACCAAGATTCCCAGGAGATAAGAGCAGGCACGTGGAAGAGGTGCAGCGTGCCTACTGCTTCGACTATGACGAGCTGGTGAAGAATTACCAGATTAACCTGCTGGATTCATCACAGTCCGAGCCGGAAACATCCCCAAATTTGTTTGATAGAATGGAATAGACCCCGATTTTCCTTGCTACAAGTGCTACAAATGCTACATACTCAGTGCCAATACCTTAGCCTTGCGGAATTTGCCTACAAATTGCCTACAAGCGCCTACAAATTGCCTACAAGAAAGGTGATTGGCCTACATATTCTACATGATTCTATATATATGATTCTATATAAAAATCTATATATAGTCTCATTCTCAGTATGTTGCATTTTCTGTAGCATTGTAGCCAATGTGGCGCGTCAGAATGTGTATCACGCGTGCGTGCGTGAAGAATTGATGGTGATCCAAGATATTTACAACTAAAATCAATTCTATGGCAAAGCACGTATTATATATAAGAATGGAGAAATACCTTCGACAGTGGGTCGTCCATCAATATGGAGAAGAGCCTGTAAGCTTTCCAAGGTGGTCGAAAGAGAATGACTTCCTTCAGGACCACGTTCAGAGAAGGCCTTGGTATTGGAAGCCAGAACCAAGTGAGGATAGCTTGTCAATAAGTGTACCCAAGCGAGAAGGATTCCAGCGTAGGACGTGGTGTTACGTTCCATCTTACAAATTGGTTATACTACGAAAAATGCTTCAAGAGAAGTTCTATAGGGCATTCTTCGGCTACATTGCCACGCCTAATCCTAAAATAACGACCATGAAGGGAAGAATCATAGCCTTCATGAATGCGAACGGTATTGAAGAGGACAAATCCAATCTGGAGACGCTGATGAAAATACGACAGAGAAAGAAGCACCTCTATGAAGTACCGGCGGATATAGATATGAAAGCTAATAAATCGCATAAAGGCACGCGGAAAAAGACAAAATAGGTACTTGGAGAGAAATTCTGGTTAATAAACATTAAAATTTTGGTTCCCACTTTTCTTAATTTGTCCTTTCGCTTTTTGAGGTCAAAATACACCTTTTATAATATTATAATGTAAGTCAAATGAAACAATCACTTCCTGGCATTGTTGCCATCAGTTACATCGAATGTTCTGAGTTGCCAAAGAACATCGAAATGAGATGCCTCGCTGGTATTCCAGTGGTCATCTATGGAGATCTTACTGGAGTTTGCTTTTCAGGCAACCCCACCTGCATCACGGAATCTGAGTATGACAGTCATGCTCAGAGCGAGCGTACTACCCTCACCTTCGTTTCTTCTTGTGAGCTACCCGTCCGTCGCCGTTTGGCCTTCGTGGTCCAGGATGTGAACAGTCGCAGTTACCTCATCGGCCACTTGGAGGCTCCACATCCGACCATCAGGTGTACAGGAAGCCTAGGTACTCCAAGTGAAGAGAAGGCCGGATATACTTATGAAGTGACACTTATAGGTCGGAAATCCATGATTGAATTGGCGTAAATGCTCCTTTATGAAGATTGAAATGTTAAATTTCGATGAAAATTTTTGGAATGGTGCTGTCTTTGCTTGCGAAAATTCTTGGAATGGTGTAATTTTGCGCCAGTAAAATTCTTGGAATGGTGCATCAAGCCCATAAAATTATCACAAAAACAATGAAAAGAAAGGTTTATGACCAACTCCTGAAATGGAAGAATGAAGATAAAGGAAGCGTAGCAGTCATGATCGACGGCGCAAGACGTGTAGGCAAAAGTTATATCGTAGAGGAATTTGCCAAGAACGAATACAGGTCTTACATACTCATTGACTTCGCTCGCGTAGAAAATGAGGTGAAGGAGTACTTCCTGAATTACAAGACAGACTATGATGCGCTCTTCCTTCATCTCTCCATGCACTTTAGAGTGAAATTGTATGAGCGCAATTCTGTGATTATCTTTGATGAAGTGGAATTCTTCCCCCAGGCTAGAGAAGCCATTAAGTATCTTGTAAAGGACGGTAGGTATGACTATATTGAAACCGGGTCTCTCGTCAGCATCAATTCCAATGTCGAGGGCATTCTTATTCCCTCTGAGGAAAGGCGGATCAAGATGTTCCCCATGGATTTCGAAGAGTTCCTCTGGGCTATGGGTGATGATATGATGATGTCATATATCAGGGATTGTTTCACGAAACAGCAGCCTTTAGGACAGGCGTTACATCGCAGAGCCATGGACTATTTCCGTCAATATCTCATTGTCGGCGGTATGCCTCAGGCCGTGGCAAAATATATTGAGACAAAGAGTTTTGAACGTACAGACAGAGTCAAACGAGATATATTGGACTTGTACAGGGCTGATATCAGAAAGTACGCTAAGGGTTATGAAAGTAAGGTAGTCAAAATCTTTGATACGATACCAGGCCAGTTACAGAAACACGAGAAAAAGTTCAGACTGTCCGCACTTAAACAACGTGCTAAATTCCGTGATTACGAAAGCTCTTTCCTTTGGCTGGAGGATTCTATGGTCGTGAATGTCTGTTATGCAGCGTCAGAGCCTTCCGTCGGATTGAAATTGAAAGAAGATGACTCAACGCTGAAATGCTATATGGGTGACACAGGGCTGCTAATTAGCATGGCGTTTGATGAACGTACAATTGCCAGTGATGAACTGTTCCGTAAATTGATGCTTGACAAGCTGGAAATCAACAAGGGAATGCTTGTAGAGAATATCGTCGCCCAAATGCTTAGGGTAAGTGGACATGAACTCTACTTCTTCTCATCATACTCCAAGGAAGACTCAGAAGAGACGATGGAGGTGGATTTCCTGATACGTAAACCTACAGTGTCCAGCCGACATAACATCTCACCCATCGAGGTAAAGTCAGGGAAGAATTTTACGACTACTTCATTGGACAAGTACAGGAAGAAGTTTGAAAGCCAACTAGCAGTGTCATACATCATTCATACCGGAGATTGGAAAATGTTGGATGACGTGATATGTTTGCCCATCTATATGACTCCTTTGTTATAACTATAATTGAAATAGCGATACTATGAAATGCCCGTTCTTGCAAGTGAGGATGGGCATTTATTATAATGGGCAAATTGTCTTTTCGCGTACTTATATAATATAGTACTTTTGTGGCAGAAACAAACACAATCTGCCACATGACACAATATCATCTTCATCTTAAAGGCTATGTGGGCGGCGCGGACTTCAATACGGAATCCGTGCTGGCCACGCTGGCCGCAAATCCCGATGCCGAGGTCAGCGTACTTGTGGATTCCACAGGTGGTCAGCTGGCCACGGCACTCTCTATATCTTCCGCTTTCCACCGTCATGGAAAGGTTCACGTCCATTTCTCCGGCATGAATGCCTCTGCCGCCACCATCTCCTCGCTCGGAGCGCAGCGCATCTCCATGGATGCGTCTGCGCTCTATCTGGTGCACAAATGCAGCATGGCGGTGTTTGAGTGGGCCAGCATGAACGCCGACCAGCTGCAGGAGTACATTGACAGTCTTGACAAGCAGAAGGCAAATCTGGAAAAGCTGGACTCTCATGTAGCAGCCATGTATGCCGCCCGATGCCGCAAGCCTCAAGAGGATCTGCTGGCATTGATGAAGACAGGCGGCTGGCTGACAGCCAAAGAAGCTAAGGAATGGGGCTTCGTCGATGACATCACGGAATATGAGGAGGACGTGAAGCCTATGATGACCGAGGCACTGGCCACGGCTCTGGCTACGGCTTGCATTCCTATTCCGGCCATTCCTTATGCGGAAGGGAGGTCAGAGCAGCCTTCGGAACCGCTCTTCACGAGGTTCATGGCGGCTTTGACGGGTCTGTTTACATTCGGGAACAAAACCCCAGAGGTTGCAGCCCAGGATCCTGACACATCGATTCACAACCAAGAAGATAATCAAATACAAACTCCAAACACACCCATCACTCCCATGAAACAGATGCCTCACATCGAAGCCACACTGCAAGTGGAGGGCTTCACTCCCAATGCCGAGGGCAGCATACCTCTTACGGAGGCACAGCTGCAGAGCCTCGAAGACCACATCACCGCACAGGAAACACGTATCACGAACCAGGAGAACCAGCTGACAGATCGTAACAACCGCATCACAGCGCTGGAAGCTGAGGTGAGAGCGCTCAAAGCTACTCCCGCTGACACTACCTCTTCCGTCGTCAACAACAACTCTGGCGACAACGACCAGCAGCCGAATGCTGCAAGCGAATATCTGGCCAGGGTGAACAGCGCAAAGGAGCTGTTTGATATGGTTTCCTAAGCCTAGCTTTCTTCAATCCTAATTCTTCCAAACAACACAAACACAAATTTTTACTACCATGGCAGGAATAGTTCATTTTACCCCGCAGGAGTATCAGGAAGCAGCGCACAAGTATCGCTCTGACCTTCTGATGCTCCCCATCATCGGCTGTGAGGAAACTCTGCAGTACATGACCAAGCGCCCGGGCATCCGCTATAAGGAGTCCGTGGGCGAACTCTCCGGCTCGGCTCAGTTTGCGCCCTATAAGGCCAGCCGACGCACGAACACGGATCTTCACCTGAATTTCCGCACTCTCGAAACGTTCTTCGGTTCCGTATGTACGGATTTCGAGCCTAACAGTGCCGTAAGTACCTTGCTCGGCATGATGTCTGGCTCTACCAAGGGTGACGGACAGAAGAACACGCTACAGGCAAGAGAAGTGCTTGCCCTCATTTCCCGTGGTCTGTCCGAGACGCTCAACAATGCTATCTGGTCGGCTGTACGCAATGAGAACGGCGACACTACGATGGATCTGTTCAACGGCTTCGATACGATTACCTCCACGGAAATCACCGCAGGTAACATCGCAGCCAACAAGGGTAACTACCTCAAACTGACTGAGGAGATTACCGAGTTGAACGCCTGTACCGTCGCCAAGAAGATTCTGTTCAGCCTTGACCCGATTCTCCGCGCTCAGGACCTGAACATGTACTGCACGCAGGAGTTCGTTGACATGTACAACGAATCCTATCAGTCCATGCACGGGGCTCTTCCCTATAACCTCGGTTATGAGAAGAATACCGTCGAGGGCAGCAATAACAAGCTGCACATGATCCCGCTCACGAACAAGATGGGCTCAAACTTCATCCATATTGCTCCCAAGAGCAATATGCTCGTGGGCTTCGACCAGATGGGTGACTTGGAGAGCGTTGATGTACGTGAGTTCGCTCCCTTCGTCCTCACCTACATCGCCACCATGTTCTTCGGCGTGCAGTTCGAGAGCATCGACCGCCGCCGCCTGAAGGTCATCGAACTGTTTGGCTCTTCCGAGCAAGAACAGGGCAACGGACAGGGCCAGAACAGCGGCCAGTCTCAGAACCAAGGTGGAAGCCAGGAACAGGGCGGTGGTCAGGAACAAGGTGGCACCCAAGGTACTGGCGGTAACGGCGGTACCAGTGGTGGCAATGGCGGCAGCACCGATCCCGACGACGGCGACGAAGGATGATACGGTGATTAGAATGAAGTCTAACCTCTAACGTATTGCCATTATGCCTACGCCAAATACTTGTTTCACTCCATTGCAGAAGTCCCTTGCATGGTGCCAGGGACAGCCTGTATTGCCGGGCATCCGCCGCAGGCTCTACTACACGAGCAAACAGAATATCGTGCGGTGGCCTGAATATACCAGCGGCGGGCGCCTGTCATTCGCCAACACGACGGGT
>JAILQO010000037.1 GCA_024698925.1 Bacteroidaceae bacterium
GACCGTCAGATTGGTCAGACGGGTGTCACCGTTCATCCGAAGGTGTACATCGCCTGTGGTATCTCTGGTCAGATTCAGCACATCGCTGGTATGCAGGACTCTGGTATCATCATCAGCATCAACAGCGATCCCGATGCTCCTATCAACAAGATTGCTGACTACGTTATCGTCGGCACCGTGGAAGAGGTGGTACCCAAACTCATCAAATACTATAAGAATAACAGTAAATAAACAGACATGGCAAACTATTATAGCGATCATCCTGAGATCGGGTTCTATTTGAACCACCCCCTGATGGCTCGTATTGTCGAGTTGAAGGAAAAAGGCTTTGCTGACGCAAAGGAATTTGACTACGCTCCCGTTGACCTGGGCGATGCCATCGAGAACTACAAGCAGATTCTCGACATCACCGGCGATGTGGCTGCGAACATCATCGCTCCTAACTCAGAGAGCGTGGACCTCGAAGGTCCCCACCTCGAGAACGGACGTATGATCTACGCCTCTAAGACCTACGAGAACCTCGACGCCACCCGCAAGGCTGGTCTGTGGGGTGTCTCCATGCCCCGTCGCTACGGCGGTCTGAACCTCCCCAACGCTATCTTCTCGATGCTCTCTGAGATGATCTCGGCAGCTGATGCCGGCTTCCAGACTATCTGGTCGCTGCAGAGCTGTATCGACACCCTCTATGAGTTCGGTAACGAGGAGCAGCGCCAGAAGTACATCCCCCGTGTCTGCGCCGGTGAAGGCATGTCGATGGACCTCACCGAGCCCGATGCCGGTTCCGACCTGCAGCGCGTGATGCTGAAGGCCACCTTCGACGAGAAGGAGAACTGCTGGCGCCTGAACGGTGTGAAGCGCTTCATCACCAACGGCGACTCTGACATCCACCTCGTACTGGCCCGTTCCGAGGAAGGTACGAAGGACGGCCGCGGCCTTTCCATGTTCATCTATGACAAGCGCAACGGCGGCGTCAACGTTCGCCACATCGAGCACAAGCTGGGTATCCACGGCTCACCCACCTGCGAGCTGACTTATAAGAATGCCAAGGCAGAACTCTGCGGCAGCACACGTCTGGGTCTGATCAAGTACGTCATGTCCCTGATGAACGGCGCACGCCTCGGCATCGCCGCCCAGAGCGTGGGTCTCTCTCAGGAGGCTTACAACGAGGGCCTGGCCTACGCTAAGGAACGTCAGCAGTTCGGTGACAAGATCATCAATTTCCCCGCCGTCTATGACATGCTCAGCCGCATGAAGGCCAAGCTCGATGCCGGCCGTTCATTGCTCTATCAGACTGCATGCTACGTAGATATCTACAAGGCACTCGAGGACATCGAGCGCGAGCGTAAACTCACACCCGAAGAGAAGCAGGAGTTGAAGAAGTACCAGCGCCTGGCCGACGCCTTCACGCCGTTGGCTAAGGGTATGAACTCAGAGTACGCCAACCAGAACGCCTACGACGCTATCAGCATCCACGGCGGCTCAGGCTTCATCATGGAGTACAAGTGTCAGCGCCTCTATCGCGATGCACGCATCTTCTCTATCTACGAGGGTACAACCCAGCTGCAGGTTGTCGCCGCCATCCGTTATATTATCAACGGCACGATGCTGCAGAACATCAAGGAGATGGTTGATGAGCTAGCAGGTACTAACAGCCCGCTGCTCGCCCGCGTAGAGAAGCTCATCCCCGTTTACGAGGAGGCCCTCACCACCGTGAAGGCCCTCGAGGATCAGGCTGCCATCGACTTCCTCTCACGCCGTCTCTACGACATGACTTGCGAGATTGTGATGTCTCTGCTGATTATCCGCGATGCCCAGAAGGCTCCCGAACTCTTCGAGAAGAGCGCTAATGTCTATGTGCGCATGACCGAGGAAGATGTCTATGGCAAGAGCGCCTACATCAAGGCCTTCCAGGTCGAGGACCTCGCCAGCTTCAAGGCCGCTGAGTAATCTCCTTACGAAAACTGAACGCTGTACAATTTACACATACAAAATGCAAGAGAGGCTGTTCTTCACGAACGACCTCTCTTCTCTTTTCTGCCTACTCATTCCCGATATCCATTTCTATGCAACCATCGTTGACTCCTGGATCAATGGTACGCTTAGTCAGGACGAAGCTGACTACAGATTAGGTCGGAGCTAATGAGGGGTCAGGTCGGAGCGGATGAAGAGCCATCAATAACGCAAGGCACAGAAATTGCGCGACTACAATAAAACGACAGCAGGCCGGTTCTCAATGGAGAGAGCCGGCCTGCGGGGTGTATTGTTGGTGGTTTAACCGCCAAAGTTGTCGAAGCGGATCATGTCGTCTTCAACGCCAAGACTATGCAAGAGGTCGAGGACGGTCTTGGCCATCATTGGAGGACCGCAGAGATAGTACTCGCAGTCTTCGGGTGCCTCGTGAGCCTTCAGGTAGGTGTCGCCCATCACAGGTGCTACGAAGCCCGGCGTGTACTTGATACCTGCTGCGTCAGCCTTGGGATCGGGACGGTCCAGTGCGAGGTGGAAGTGGAAGTTGGGGAAGTCCTTCTCCAACTGCAGGAAGTCGTCGAGGAACGGAATCTCCTCCAGCGCACGTGCACCATAGAAGTAGTGCATGGGGCGCTTGCGATCTTCGTCCTTCACACCGTTGCCCTTGAGCATGTGCATGATCTGAGCACGCAGGGGAGCCATACCGGCTCCACCGCCGACCCAAATCATCTCACGGCCTGTGCCGTACTGCGGACGGAACTCGCCGTAAGGGCCGCTCATGATGACCTTGTCACCTGGCTTCAAGCTGAAGATGTAGCTGGATGCGATACCCGGGTTGACATCCATGAAGCCGGGGCCTTGATCCTTCGGTTTGAAGGGAGGCGTAGCGATACGGACGTTGAGGGTAATGATGTCGCCCTCGTCGGGATAGTTGGCCATAGAGTAAGCACGGATGGTCTCCTCGGGGTTCTTGCACTTGAGGGGGAACAGTCCAAACTTCTCCCATGCGGGGAGATAGGTGTCGCCAATGAGAGACTTGTCGAAGTCCTTGTCGTAATCGATGCAGTCGAACTTGGGGATGCGAATCTGTGCGTAGGAGCCAGGCTCGAAGTCCATGTGCTCGCCAGCGGGCAGTGCCACCTTGTACTCCTTGATGAAGGTAGCGACGTTCTTGTTGCCAATAACGGTGCACTCCCATTCCTTGACGCCGAGGACGCTATCAGGTACCTTAATGCCGAGGTCGCCCTTGACCTTGCACTGACAGCCGAGGCGCCAGTGATCCTTGATTTCCTTACGGCTGAAGTGGCCCTTCTCTGAATCAAGAATCTCGCCACCGCCTTCCACAACTTGGCATTTGCACTGACCGCAAGAGCCTTTACCACCGCAGGCAGAGGGAAGATAGACACCTTCTGCTGCAAGGGTGGAAAGCAGGCTTGCGCCCTGCGGCACGGACAGGGTGTCCTTGCCGTTCATAGTGATCGTGACATTACCACTCGGAGAGAGGTAAGCCTTAGCGACAAGCAGAATGATGACCAACGCGATGATAATCACGAGGAAGACCACAATGCTTGTGAGAATTAGTGATGTATTCATTGTTGTTCTGCTTGTTTAAAGGTTAAGACCACTGAAGCACATGAAGGCCATAGCCATCAGGCCGACAGTGATAAACGTGATGCCGAGGCCCTGAAGGGGCTTGGGCACGTCGGTGTAAGCCATCTTCTCACGAATAGCTGCCAAGCAGGTGATAGCCAGCAGCCAGCCGATACCAGAGCCGAGGGCGTAAGCCACAGCGTCCCACACGCCTGTAATGGCCTGGGAGTTGGTGTCGGGCATTGTGATGCGCTGCTGCATAAACAGCGAAGCACCCATGATAGCGCAGTTCACGGCAATCAGGGGGAGGAAGATACCGAGGGCAGCATACAGCGAGGGGCTGAAGCGCTCGACAATCATCTCCACCAGCTGCACGATAGCGGCAATCACGGCGATGAAGAGGATGAACGAGAGGAAGCTCAAATCCACACCCTCAACCAAGCTGTTGGGGCCAAGGACATAAACTTGCAACAGGTAGTCAACGGGAACGGTGATAAGCAACACGAAGGTGACTGCCACACCGAGGCCGAGAGCGGTCTTCACGGTCTTGGACACTGCCAAGTATGAGCACATACCCAGGAAGAACGCGAAAATCATATTGTCCACAAAGATGGAGCGGACGAACAGGCTTAATAGATGTTCCATAATTCTTTGTTACTTTACTGGGTTACTGAAGATCTTTGTTAAACGCTCTGTGTGCCCAAATGACGCAACCCACGATGATAAGGCTCATAGCGGGCATCGTCATCATACCATTGTTCACATAACCATGGTCATAGCACCACTGCGGAACGACCTGAATGCCGAGCAAGGTGCCAGCACCGAGGAGTTCACGGAAGAAGCCCACGATAATGAGGATGATGGCGTAGCCAATGCCATTACCAATACCATCAAGGAACGAGGGCCAAGGTTTGTTCATCATTGCAAAAGCCTCGAGGCGACCCATCAGGATACAGTTGGTGATGATCAGACCGACATAGACAGAGAGCTGAACGCTGACGTCGTAGGCAAAGGCCTTAAGCACCTGGCTGACGATGGTTACCAACGCTGCCACAACAACCAACTGAACGATGATACGGATACGGTTGGGTATGGAGTTGCGAATGAGAGAGATAATCAAGTTGGAGAAGGCGGTGATGATGGTCACAGAGAGACCCATCACGATGGCAGGCTCCAGCTGAGCGGTTACAGCCAAAGCGGAACAGATACCGAGCACCTGCACAACAACGGGGTTGTTCAAGTTTAGCGGACTGGTCAATGCCTCCTTATTTGCTTTAGAAAACATACTCATAATAGTAACTTACGATTTTACGTTCTACAATTTACTATTCTACGCATTTGCAGGCGCATGCCTCACGTGCACAACAATTGTCTTCAGAAGCACAGTTGCAAGCCTCGTCGCCACAATTGCCGTCCTGACAAGCACAAGCTTTTTTGTCAGCGCAAACACATTCTGGCTTTTCACAGCACTTCTCAGCGTCGCATTGGGGTTGAGCGAGAGCTGCTTCAAAGCCTTTGCAAATAGCATCAACATACTGCTGGATACCACTGAGGACCATTTCACCAACGCCCTTGGAGGTCAATGTAGCGCCTGTCACGCCGTCAACCTGAGTCTCAGCTTCGCTGGTGCCTTTCTTGACAACGGTCAGAGCCACCTTGCCATCAGCCATCACGGGACGACCAATGAACTGGCTTTGGAACTTCTCCTCCTTGATAAGAGCACCGAGGCCGGCGGTCTCACTCTCATGGTCGAAGTATGCACCAAGCACCTTCTCACAATCTAGCGTAACAGCCACATAGCCCCAAAGACCGCCCCAAAGGCCACGGCCCTTCAGCGGCAGAACGTAAGCGTCCTCGCCATCTGCAGTCTTAGCCAAATAAATGGGGAACTTATCACCAATCTCCTTGGTATCGACATCGAAGGCATCAGCGCCCTCAATCTCTTGACCATCGGGAGTCAGCACGTAAGTCTCTTGGATCAATTCATTGTACTTAGCTTCCACATCGCTCTTGGCCAAACCACGAACATTCAGCGAAGCAAGTATCTGTGACTTCTTGTCAATATCCACGTTTGCCTTCTGCTTGTCCTTCAGCGATTCGCTGACAAAGGCCAACAGGAAAGCAACGAGCACAACCATCACTGCTGCATAGCAGATGGTATAGACATTACTGTTTGTATTTATCTTTGCCATGATCTTCGCTTATTTAGAGGTTAGACGTTTTGTGCGCTTCGAGATGTTGCGGCTAACGAAGCAGTAGTCAATCAGCGGAGCGAACAGGTTCATGAGCAGGATAGCAAGCATCATACCTTCAGGATAACCGGGGTTGAGGACACGAACTGTCACTGCCACGAAACCGATCAGGAAGCCATAAATCCACTTACCGCCTTCTGTGCGAGCACTGGTTACAGGGTCTGTTGCCATAAAGACAGCACCGAAGCAGAAGCCGCCGAGTACGATGTGCTGGCAAGCATCAAGGGGTGAGAGGCCAATGGCATTGTATAGCCAACCCGTGAGCGCACCACCAATGAAGACACTCAGCATCGTCTTCCAGCTGGCAACACCAGTCCAAAGGAGAAGGATAGCGCCAAGAGCGATGGCGATGACGCTGGTCTCGCCAATAGAGCCAGGAATCAAGCCAATCACCTGATCGCAGAAGCTGGTAGAAAGCGATGTCGCACCGGCAGCAATCTCGCCAAGAGGTGTTGCGGCAGAGAATGTATCGGGCACATCGAATCCGAGACCGCAAATGGCATTCTGTGCCACCCACACGGTGTCGTCACCAGTCATGCTGGAAGGATAAGAGAAGAATAGGAATGCGCGTGTAATCAACGCAACATTGAAGATGTTCATACCCGTGCCGCCGAAAATCTCCTTTGCAAAGATAACGGAGAAAGCTACGGCAATAGCGAGCATCCACAGCGGTGTGTTGACGGGCACAATCATCGGAATGATGATACCGGAGACGAGGAAACCTTCCTGAATCTCTTCATTCTTCCACTGCGCAACCGTGAACTCAATGCCAAGACCAACCACATAGCTGACAATCAGCTTAGGAAGTACGGCGAGGAAGCCAAACCAGAACATACCCCAGAAAGTGGCGTTCTCCAGCTGGCCGGCAGCGAGCGCGTTTTGATAACCCACGTTGTACATACCGAAAAGCAACGCAGGCACAAGAGCAATGACTACAAGCGACATGATGCGTTTGCTGTCGATGGCATCGTGAATGTGAGTGCCTGCGAGACCAGCTGTCGTATTAGGCACAAAAGCAAACGTATCGAAGCCATCATAAAGCGAACGGAAGGCGTGGAGTTTGCCACCCTCCTCGAAATTCGGCTTTATCTTGTCGAAATATTTTCTTAATGCGTTCATAATGTTATTTTACGATTTGAACATTTACAATTATTCATTTTTGGTTGCTGATTGATGTCTCAGCAATTATCCAATTGTAAATCGTCCAATTGTCTAATTTAAGCGTTTTCCTTACGGAGGATATCCAATCCTTCGCGCACAATGCGTTGCAATTCAAGTTTGGAGCTATCCACAAACTCAGCGATAGCAAAGTCCTCAGGAGCTACTTCATAAATACCAAGAGCTTCCTGACGGTCGATATCACCGGTGATAATAGCCTTTACGAGATAGCCTGCGTAGATGTCCATCGGGAATACACGATCGTACTCGCCGGACATGATCATGTGACGTTCACCACCCTTGATGCGAGCATCCAGCTCGTACTCAGTCTTCTTGGGACGGAGCCAGCTGAAATAGCTGCGGCTGGTGCTGAATTCCTTGCAGCGGGGAGCAATCCATCCGAGCATTTCATAGACATCGTCACCATTGGGAATGACCGTGACCTCCGTTGCATGAGCAGCGAGGAAGCCATCCTTGGCTGTCTTGACACCCACCATAGGATTACCATTGATGATGCGCAGGCTCGTGCTCTCGTCAATCTGGCCATTGAGAACTGCTGCGAGTGGTGCACCCACGAGTACCTTCGCATACTTGGGAGCCTTCACCTCAGAACCCGCCACAGCGATGGTACGAGTGAAATCCACCTTACCCGTCAGAACCAGACGACCGATGAAGATCACTTCCTCTGCGCCAAGTGTCCAAACGACTTCGCCCTTGTTGATGGGGTCTACGTGATTGATCTGAACGCCCACATTACCGGCAGGAGCAGGACCGTCAAAGACCGTAATAATACAGTCTTTTGCAGCAGTAAGTGCTTCTGCTTTCTGGTTCTTGCTGATACCAAGATTCACACGTGCGATCTTGCTAAGCAGCGAGAGGCCAGCCTGCCATTCCTTCTCCTGTCCCTTGAGGACATACTCGAAGTTTGCAGCCAGAGGCATAGAGTTGAAAGCGCTCACAAAGATAGCCTTGGGCTTGTCCTCGGGATTCGCAACCACATCATAAGGACGCATGCGGAAGAATCCGAACAAGCCGCTCTCGAGCAGCAATTTCAGTGCATCCTTCTCATCGAAGGTCTTGGCTGTCTGCTTGCCGTCGGCATCTACGCGTACGCTCATCACCTTACGGCGCTCACCACGCTCAACGAGCGCAACAGTACCGCTAACAGGCGAAACGAACTTCACTTCGGGATGAGACTTATCTACAAATAAGGCATCCCCGACCTTGACTGTGTCACCTTCTTTGACAACGACCTTGGGTTTCATGCCACAAAAATCATCAGGTACCAGCGCATACTGGCCCTCGACCTTCGTCTGCATGGTTTCCAAGCTCGCTTTGCCCTTCAGATTCACGTCAAGGCCTTTGCGTAACTTGATTACATTTGCCATATAAAAATAAATATATAAATGGTTTTAGCTAAAAACTGCGCAAAATTATAGAAAAAAGAGCAACTATCATGCATAAAAGGGCAACAATTTTGTTTGTAAGCCAAAAAAACACTACTTTTGCTGTCGCAAAAAGCCCGAAAGGTATCAAAAAAGTCAGTTATATTGTCCGGATTGTAATCGGTATCGTCATTGCACTGTATCTCGGATTACTTCTTTTCACAGCCCTACCATCTTGTCAACGATGGTTAGCTGTGAAGGTTTCTGATGTCTTATCTGAAGAGTGGAATACAAAGGTTTCCATCGGCAATGCGCGCATCGGTCTGTTTAACCGGATCGTGTTGGACGATGCCCTTGTCCGTGATCAGACAGGCGATACGCTTTTCTCTGCCGTTCGGCTTAGCGCCACGCTAAACCCTTGGGAACTAATCAACGGACGAATCCGTATCGGCAATGTACAGTTGTACGGTTATCACATACAACTGCGCCGTCATACTCAGGACCAGCCCTACAATTTCCAGTTCCTCGTCGATTACTTCGCCAGCGAGGATTCCACAGAGACGGCTCTTGATTTGTCAATTAACAGTATCATCATTCGCCGCGGAACGCTCACCCATGAGCTTGACTATGAGCCCAAAACCAATACTTTCACACCAGCTCATATCTATCTTCAAGACTTGGACATCCGCGCTTCTATCGGAGCAATTACAAACGACTCTATTTCAATAGATATCAACCACCTAAGCCTCACTGATTCAATTAGTCATTTAAGAATTAAAAATCTCGCTGGGCATTTTACAAGTACAGAGAATGAAATGCGGTTAAGCGATTTATGTCTTACCCTTCCTCACTCGGTACTATCGCTTCCTTCATTTGTACTCAACGGCAAACCTGAGGGGTGGAAGACCTGTCAATCATCCGCAATACTCAAAGGAAAGGTCACGCCTGCAGATTTTGGTGTATTCCTACCTCTGTTAGACAACTTCAAGCAAACTTTCGACATTGAGGCGATATTTGCAAAAGAGGGAACAGATATTAGGATGCCACTCTTCAGCGCAAATACCAATAACTTCGATGTTTCAGCTGAAGCCTATGGAATTCTGAACCTTGAAGACAGTACACAAGCACATCCCTTCGATGAGATATACATAGATAATATACGTTTACGCGCGCAAGAAGATTTTATTCGCTCCATATTAGATGCATTAACGGCAATCTCGTCAAAGGAAGGCCCCCCCCTACTCTCTCCAGATCTTGCAGCCACCATTTCACGTGTAGGAGACATCGAGCTGTCTGGGAACATCAATGGAACGCAAAGCCCTTATCAAATGAACGCCAAGGTGGATTTGAGGACATCCATTGGTGCATTGCAAGCGACCGCCTCTACTCAAGACGACACCCGCTACAAGTTTAAAGTTCAGACCTCAGATGTCCGTTTGGCCACATTACTTGGTTCCGCCAACAACGAATCTTTCGACCACGTCAACCTAAATGCGGACTTAGAAGGCGACGTGAAGCGTAAGACATTGAAAGGAACACTTGCGGCCAATCGCTTGGAGGCCTTCGGAACTACCATCGACCACATTCAAGCCGACGTAGCCCTTACATCACGTGAAATCAAGGCAACAGCTAAGTTGGAAGATGATGAATACGGTGCTTCCATTACTTGCGAGTTTCAAAGTGACCAAGATATTCAGCCAAATGTCAATATTTTAGACGATTTGCAGGGATTTGTTAATCTCAACAAACTCTATATTCATCGCCCTGACAGAGACTATGAGTTAAAACAGCTACGACTGGCCTTGAACAACGATGCCAGCGGCCACCACATGCTTTTGCAAGGCGACTTTATCGATGCTCACGTTGATGGACTGTTTCAATATAACCAACTTCTGCCCTCCGTGAAGCGTTTCCTTCATGAGGCGATGCCCTCGGTCATAGATGCGCCAGAGGTTCAGATTGCGAAGAGTGACAACCAGATGAATTTCTCCATTCATATTTGGAATGCCACGCCACTCCTTGAGTTAGCAGAGTTAGACCTGAAACTCCCTGAGCCTGGTTATATCGAAGGGCACCTCAACGATGATGACGCCTCGCTGTCCGTGATGGCCGATTTCCCATATGCAATCTATGGATCAGAAAACTTACGAGCAGTCAGTATGCTCTACCGTCAGGAAAAGGACAGTGTCATTACCTTCGTAACTTTACAAAGAATGATGGAAGATGGTCCCGTTGACATCTCTGTCTCAGCTGAAGGACGCGATGACCACCTCAAAGCCTTCTTATCATGGGATGACCACAACAGCCCAGCCCAACGTGGTGAACTTATAGCAAATACACAGTTCTATATAGACGAGCAACAAAAGCTGGGTACAAGAATCGCTTTGGAGCCTGGGCAGATATTGGTTTCTGATACACTTTGGAACATTCATGCCTCGAACATCACATACCACGACAAGGCGATAGATATTAATGGCTTCCAATGTTCTCAGGAGAATCGACACTTACGTGTATCAGGACGCATCTCTGATCAGCCTAACGACACACTATACTGCGATCTTCGCGGCATTAATCTACAATACGTGTTCGGTTTGTTGGACTTCCATGATGTTGAGTTCGCTGGATTGGCCACAGGTCATGTAAAAGTTCACGACATACTTACAGATATAGCCGTCGATGCCCAATTAGAGGTCGAAGAATTCACCGTTAACGATGGCCTCCTTGGAAAACTTTTCGTGACAGGCGGATTTGGCCGCAAAGACGAGCAGGCCATCGATCTCGACGGAATCATCCAAGAACCACATCAAGGACTATTGAGCCATGTAACAGCACTTATCAAGCCCGGTCACGAGCCCGGACGCGGCATTGACCTAAGTGTACAAGCAAACCATCTCAACGTCTATTTCATCAATTCCTTCACAGAAGGCATCTTCAGTGAGCCTGAAGGAATGGCCTCCGGCTATGCCCACCTCTACGGCCCGTTCCGCGCGCTCGATCTTGAAGGAAACTTAGTTCTTGATACTCTGGCGCTCGCTATTGATGTCCTTGACACACGCTATCACAGTGCTGGAGGCGATAGTATTACGCTATTCCCTGGGGGCATCCGTTTCCACGACATACACATCCTAGATCGCTATCACGGAACAGACGCTAACGCCCACAGCGCAGTCCTCAACGGAGAATTGCGTTACGAGCATTTCGACAATATCCGCTATGACTTCAATATAGAAGCGCAAGAGTTCCTAGGTTACGATTTCCAAGACTTTGGTGACCAATCATTCTACGGCTCCGTCTATGCCAACGGCAATGTCCATCTATCCGGCCAGCCTGGAGCGATGAATATCGACATTCAATGTACGCCAACTGCTGGTAGTTCATTCACCTACAATGCCACCTCTCCAGAAACGCTGACAGACAATGGTTTCATCACATTCGTGAGCGCCACCCAGTCTATTCTACCACAGCCGACAGCTAACGCTACCAACTCTTCTGGTGAGCTGGAAGATGACGAGCCGATGGATATTCGCATGAACTTCGATATCAACGTAACACCCGAAGCACAAATGCGCCTGCTTATGGATGCACGTACCGAAGACTACATTACCCTTAATGGCGATGGACATATTCGCGCGAACTACTATAATAAAGGTCGCTTCCAGATGTATGGAACTTATCATGTCGATCACGGCACTTATAAATTAACGCTGCAAGACGTGATTCGTAAAGACTTCCGCTTCCAACGCGGTGGTACGATTGTCTTCGGCGGCAATCCCATGAAAGGTGATCTCAACCTTCAAGCCATTTATACTGTACCTAGCGTCTCACTCAATGATCTGGCAGCAGGTAGCAATTTCTCTAACACCAACGTTCGCGTGAACTGCCTCATGAATATCACAGGACGACCGGAACAGCCACAAATCAGTTTTGATTTTGACATACCGAACGTCAATGAGGACGAGAAGCAAATGGTACGTTCACTCATCTCCACGGACGAGGAGCGCAACATGCAGGTCATCTATCTTTTGGGCATCGGACGCTTTTACACACAAGATCTCGCAGCTGGACAAAGCCAAACCAATGCTGCGATGCAGGGTCTCCTCTCCTCCACGCTTTCCGGGCAACTGAATGAACTGTTAGCCAATGCTATCGGAAGCAGTAACTGGAACTTCGGAACGAGCCTCTCAACTGGTAATATGGGATGGAACGAAGTCGATGTGGAAGGTATGCTCAGTGGGCGTCTTCTGAATAACCGACTACTTATCAATGGCACCTTCGGCTATCGCGATACGCCAATGGCTAATACCAACTTCATAGGTGACTTCGATGTGCAATGGCTTCTTATGCCTTTTGGCAACCTAAGCTTAAAAGCCTACAGCGAAACCAATGACCGCTACTTTACCAAAACAGCTTTGACAACACAAGGTGTAGGTCTGCAAGTCAAAAAGGATTTCAACACGCTGCGCGAACTATTCCAACCACGCAACAAATAACGTATTCACCCATTTCATTACTCATACATGAAAAAGATTATCCTCCTCGCCCTGCTGACACTTTCATTGAAGAGCATGGCATGTACAAACCTCATCGTTGGCAAGAAGGCATCAGCTGACGGTTCCGTCATGATTACTTACAGCGCTGACGACTATGGATCCTTCGGGTATCTCCATTTCTACCCTGCAGGACACCACCAGCCAGGTACGATGCGAGCACTCTATGACTATGAAACTAACAACTACCTCGGCGAGATTCCCGAGGCGCCATATACTTATGGAGTAATCGGACAGATTAATGACCAGCAGCTGAGCATCATGGAAACGACTTTTGGTGGTCGCGAGGAGTTGGTTGATTCCACAGGACTACTGGACTATGGATCGCTCATGTATCTGACGCTGCAACGCGCCAAGACAGCCCGAGAAGCCATTGACGTGTGGACAACGCTGGCCAATACCTATGGCTACCGCTGCGAAGGCGAGAGTATCACGTTGGCCGACCCCAATGAGGTATGGGTATTGGAATTCGTAGGAAAGGGTCCTGGAAATAAAGGCATCCTGTGGGTAGCACGTCGTCTGCCAGACGACTGTATCACAGGCCACGCCAATCAATCCCGTATCACTACTTTTCCCCTCAAGGACAAAGCCAACTGTCTCTATGCCAAGGACGTGATTAAGTTTGCCCGCGAGAAAGGCTACTTTAAGGGCAAAGACGCAGAATTTTCCTTCCGCGACGCTTATGCCCCCAACGACTTTGGCGGCCGCCGTATATGCGATGCCCGCGTATGGAGTTTCTTCAACCGCTGTGCTTCGGGCATGGATCGCTATCTGCCATATATTCTCGGCAAAGAAGATAATACCGAGGAGTTGCCTTGGTGTATCCGTCCGGATAAACTGGTTTCCCTCAATGATCTCAAGCAGGCAATGCGCGATCACTTCGAGGGTACCCCGCTTGACATGACTTCTGATATTGGTGCTGGTCCTTATGAGGCGCCCTACCGCCCTACTCCGCTTTACTATGAAGTTAACGGCAAAAAGTATTTCAATGAGCGTCCTATCTCCACGCAACAGACAGCTGTCACCTACCTCGCCCAATTACGCGCTTGGCTCCCTAATCATATCGGCGGTGTTCTGTGGGTTGGCTTTGATGATGCCAATATGGTACCCTATGTACCTGTCTATGGATGCTCCACGATGTGCCCCGAGGCCTATGCCGAGCAGACAGCCAACGCATTCACTTTCTCACCCAAATGTGCTTATTGGGTCCAAAACGCCCTATCCAATTTCGTCTATCCGCGTTATAGCCAGCTCTTCCCTGAATTGCAACGCGTTCGCGATGCATTGGACAATGAGCTGGAAGCAACACAGAATGCCGTGGAACAAGAAGCTATGGCCATGACGACAGAAGACGCGGTCCGACACCTCACAGGCTATACCGCACGCACGGCTGGCTTGATGATGGATCGTTGGCGTGGACTCTTCGAGCGCCTAATTGTCAAATTTAACGATATGACGGAGAAACCCGAAGAGAATGGAGAGTACAAGCGCACGCCAGGCGGTGAGCACGTCCCTGTAATTCGTCCGGGCTATCCTGAGCGCTTCCGTCAAATAATCGTAGAGAAAACAGGCGACCGTTATCTCGCACCGGCAAAATAATCTGCAACGAGATAGCAGGACCCACCAATGAATATGAGGTCGTCGGGACAGGCATCAACGCGTGCCGCCTCGACGGCTTCTTTGATGGTCGATACGCAGACACGTACATTGAGCCCCTGCTGACGAGCCTCTTCTGCTAAGACCGAAGCCGGCAACGCACGCTCCGAAGAAGGTTGTGTAATATAGAAATCAGCACGATCACGCAACGCAGTCATCAGCGACATAGCCTTCCGATAGTCCTTGTCTCCAACCATACCGAAAACGATTCGCAAATGTTGCTGAGGTTGTGCGCTAAGCTGTCGTACTACATACTCAATACCCGCCGCATTATGCCCCACATCGCAGATGGTCAAAGGCGTGTCATTTACCACCTGCCATCTGCCTCGCAGTCCAGTCAGTTCCATCACATTCTCGAGTCCACGACGGATAGCCGCTGGCATCAAGATTTCATGATAAAACGCTTGTTCCTGAAGCATTTCTACAGCGCATTGCACGGTGGACATATTAGCACGCTGATATTCACCTTTCAGTTCACACTCGACCATCGGCCACCTCTCCTCGTCAGCGAAGCGTATTGCGGCCTTTTTCGCGTAAGCCGTCCGTACAAAGACATCACGCACATCGGCATGTCCGTTTGTCTCGCCGATGACTACAGGAACGCCTTCTTTGATGATTCCAGCTTTCTCTATGGCTATTTGCGACAGGGTGTCGCCCAAGAACTGCTGATGATCAAAGGAGATATTCGTAATAATACTTAAATCCGGCTGTATAATATTAGTGCAGTCTAATCGTCCGCCAAGGCCCACTTCAATGACGGCAACATCCACATTTTGTTCAGCAAAATAGAGAAAGGCCAGCGCCGTTGTCAACTCGAAGAAGGAAGGAGAAAGCGGTTCAAAAAACGCACGCTCCTGCTCTACAAAGTCTATCACGCGCTGCTCGGGAATCATCTCTCCGTTCACACGAATACGTTCACGGAAATCAACAAGATGCGGCGATGTATATAGGCCCACCTTCAACCCTGCAGATTGCAGGATTGCCGCCATCGTCGAAGACACACTTCCCTTACCATTCGTTCCAGCAACATGGATGGTACGAAAACGACGATGCGGGTGTCCAAAGTGCTCATCCAACGCCAGGGTATTCGATAAGCCCTCCTTATAGGCACCAGCCCCGATGTTCTGGAACAACGGGGCTGCATGATAAAGATAATCTATAACTTCAGCGTAAGACTTCATTATTCAAACATTTGCTTGAACTTATTGAAGAATTTGCTCTTTGCGTTTTGATTCGGCTTGACATTCTCGCTGTTACGCATCTTCTCAAATGACTCTTTTTCTTCACGCGACAGCGTCTCTGGAATATAGACCGAGATATTGACGATCTCGTCGCCCATGCCATAACCGTAACCCTGCAACGCGGGCATACCTTTTCCGCGCAGGCGGAGAACCTTACCGGGTTGCGTACCTGGCTCTATTTTCAGCTTGACTTTGCCATCGAGTGTAGGCACTTCCACGTTACCGCCAAGCACAGCTGTCGGAACATCAATCAGCAAATTGTAGATGATGTCATTACCCTGACGCACGAAATCCTTGTCTTGCTCCACCTCGATGTAAACCTGAATATCTCCAGGAACACCATTGCGGATTGCAGCATCTCCTTTTCCCGTCACGTTCAACACCATGCCATCCTGTACGCCGGCAGGAATCTTCACCTCTACCACTTCATCACCTGTCACCACGCCAGTACCGCCGCAGAGATGACACTTATTCTTAATGATAGTGCCCTCACCCTGACAGTCTGGACAGACGGATTGTGTCTGCATCATGCCGAACATGGAACGTTGACTGCGCAGTACATAACCCGAACCATGACACGTCTGGCACGTCGCCGTGTCGCCAGATCCATTCTCGGTTCCACTTCCCTGACAATGGTTACAAGTAATCTTCTTACGTACCTTAAATTTCTTGGTTACGCCTGTTGCGCACTCCTTCATCGTCAAACGGACCTTCAAGCGAAGGTCACCTCCACGGTGCTGGGGCTTACGCGCTCCGCCACGACCACCGCCGAAGCCACCAAAGCCGCCACCAAAGCCGCCAAAGGATGCTCCACCGAAGAGGTCGCTGAAGATATCCCCGAACTGTGAGAAGATATCGTCCATTGACATATTCTGGTATCCGCCACCTGCGGCACCGCCTACACCGGCAAAGCCGAACTGGTCATAGCGCTGGCGCTTTTGCGGATCATGCAGCACGTCATAAGCCTCGGCCGCCTCTTTGAACTTGGCTTCCGCTTCCTTCTTTTCCGCCTCAGACTTGTCACCTTGACGATCGGGATGATATTTGATGGCCATCTTCTTGTAAGCGGCCTTGATTTCCTGTTCGGTTGCATTCTTCGCAACCCCCAGTACTTCATAATAATCTCTTTTTTGTTCAGCCATAAGCGCCTCCTTTCTTACATACCGACTGCCACTTTGGCATGACGAATGACATTGTCATTAAGCGTATAGCCTTTTTCCACGCAATCTATGACGCGACCTTTTTGTTCGTCAGGTACACCTGGCACCTGTGCAATAGCTTCGTGAAGATCTACATCAAAGTCCTTGCCTTCCGTTTCAATCTGCTTTACGCCCAATCCTGATAACGCCTTCAGGAACTTCTGGTAAATAAGTTCTACGCCCTCTGCCACAGCAGCTACATCTTCAGCTTTTTGCATTGAGGGCAAAGCACGCTCCAAATCATCAACGATGGGCAAAAGCGCCGTCACCGCTGTTTTAGAGCCATTTAGAATCAATTCCGCCTTCTCTTTGATGGTACGCTTGCGGTAGTTCTCAAACTCAGCTTGCTTATACAGCGCCTGCGTTTTCAACTCCTCAATCTCAGCACGAGCCTGCGCCAGTTGTTCTTCCAACGTCAACTCCTCTGCCTCGTTTGCTGTTTTTTCTGCAGCCTCGGCAGTATTATTTTCTTCGGTGGCAGGATTTTCTGTCACTATTTCTTCCTGTTCGAGAATTTCGTCTCTATCTTTCTGCTTTTCTGACATAATTACATAGTTATTTTGTTTCACCCCCTCCCTGCAAATATTGTGCCAAAGGAACTATTTAATCAACGCAAGCAATCGTTTTCCTGCCACCAAGAGTGTGACAGCCGCCAGCACCAAGACAATACCAAGGCAAATTCGAGGGGTTAGGACCTCGCCGAAGACGGTAACACCAATGACGAGAGCCGTGATGGGTTCCAGAGCGCCAAGAATGGCAGCCGGCGTAGAGCCAATGTAATGAATACTGAGATTCATGGTGATCAACGATATAATCGTCGGGAACAATGCGAGGCAAACCAAGTTGACCCACAGCCAGGGATTATTCGGCGTCTGCAACGCGAAGGTGAAGGACGCATTGTCAAGGTCAATACCAGTTAGACGGACAAAATAGAGCAACGAGCCAAAGACCAGTGCCCAAAAGGTAAGCGTGGTGGAGTCCATCTTCTTGAGCACCGACCGGTTAACGCCGACGATATAGATGGCGTAACTGAGCGATGACAGCAATACCAGCACGACGCCGATGGTCGAGAGCGGGGCATCTGGTTTTCCCCTATATAGTAAGGCGATGCCTACGAAGGCCATCACGATACAGACCCAAGTGAGGATACTCGCCCGTTCCTTGAACACTATCCACATAATCAGCGCCACCAACAGCGGATACGCAAAGAGTATCGTGGAGGCGATACCCGCATCCATGTACTGATAGCTGAGGAACAGCAACAACGATGAGGCGCTGAAGACAAGACCCATCAACGCCAGTGAGAAGAGCTGACGACGGCGCAGGCGGAATGATTTACCCTGCAGCAGCATCAAGCCACCCATCATCAGTATCGCAAAGATATAGCGATAGAATAGCATGGAATCTGCCGTCATGCCGTCAGCATATAGCGGAAGCGCAAAAAGTGGATTCAATCCGTAGCTCGCTGCCGCGATGCTCCCTAAGGTAACCCCTTTAACTTTAACGTTCATTGTATTTAAGACAATTATTCGGGAAGTGTATAGAAATCTATGAGTCTACGGATGGCACGCTGACAGACGGGACAGAGCTCTTTGACCTGATTGATTTTCATGCGGCATTCCTGAGCAGGACGATAAACGCCTTTGCTCTGATATCCGCCCCCTTCATAGACTCCAATTTCCGTCGTAAGGTTCTTGCCGGAGGGTTTTGTCGGGATTGGCGTACCAGCTGGAAGCATATCCTTCCATTTGCTGTCAAAATCCACGAGGGTAGTCAGATTGGGCTCCCATGGCTCTGTATCTGAAGGGTACATAGTCTCGTATTGGTCGTCATAATAATACTCGTCGCCCAATCCGCCGAAGCTGTGCCCAAACTCATGAACAATCACCTCCAATTTTGCGCGATGGCTTTTGGCAGAAGCAATCGTATAACTGTTGAAGATGCCACCCCCACCATATTCTTCCGTATTGGCCAATATAATAAAGTGCTCAAAAGGAATACCCGTACTGAGGTCATATAGTTTACCAACCGAAGGAATCGTGAGATAACGATCAGAATAGAACGTATCGTAGTGCGAGCCCAGGGCGGTATCGTACCACCAGTTCTTGCGTGGAATACTGATCCCGTCCTCATTAGATGTGGGCATGATAGCCACGAAATTGAAGCGTTCTATCATCGACTTGTATGGCTCATGCGCTGTGAGGGCCATAATACTACTATCACACATGGTAAGGAAATCTGGCATCTGTGCCCCAGTGAATCCCTCCGCCACAAATGCCACATCGATACAGTCGCGCGAATCGCCTCCCTTGCGGATATAGCGCCAAAGTGTCCGCTGCTCGTTGCTGCGGTCACGAATCAGGATATCGTGGGGATTGATGCGATGGCGCAACTCTGCCATAACACGATTATGTGTATCTGTCAGCGTACAGATCACATCCAAAGGGCGTTTAGGTAGCGGCACGATATAGGGATTCTCGAAACTCTTCTCCAGCTGTGTGGCTTCCTCCGTAGATTGCCATTCTTGGAAAAGCGTAGAAAAGCCGTGACGATAGACCGTATCGCCCGTAGCAGGATCTATCATAGTCAGCTGCCCGTTGCCTTTCAGGAGCAGGCGGTCGAGCTGATGCCGGCGACCATACCAGCCCTTTGTTTTTGAGAGGCTGCTGATAGCGATGTGCTGGGTGCGATTCGTTCCTGAGAATATGTAGTCAATACGTAAGGTTGAATCTGTGAAAACCTCATCAAACTTGACAGGCCGAGCAGCCAGTTGTAGATTCGCAACCGTGAACAGCAAAAGTGTAGCCTGTAGAATTCTTTTTATCATATCAAGCTATTTGATGGTTATCTTACCATAGACCGTAAAGGCATCGAACAGTACGTCATCGATATAGCAACTACAATCGGCTTTCATATGTACATTATGTGCCCCAGATACCGCGTCGGCTGGAACTTGGAACTTGATGGTCGGATTTTGTTTTCCATAACCATCATAGTTCGTTTTCTCAACTATTACTGAATCCTTAAAACCTCCTTCTGCTTTTGTTGTAAGATTCTGGATGGTCCAGGTGTAAGTTATGCCTGCGATACCGTTTCCCTTCGCTTCCTGCGGGATAGTCAATGTGACAATCTCACCCGGAGCCACAGGGTTGGGTTCCTGTATCATTTCGCCAAAAGAAGGGCGTGCATAACCATCCCTTTCTTCTTCACATGACAGGAAAAGAAAGGGGCTTGCTATAACCAGCAATGCAATAAGAATGAAATGTTTAATATTCATAGTTTAAAGTTTTGTTTTAACGCTTGATACAATCGCTGTACGGGTAGCCCTACGACGTTGAAGAAGGAGCCTTCGATGCGTTCTACGCCGACATAGCCTATCCATTCCTGCACGCCATAGGCCCCAGCCTTGTCTAACGGACGATAACATTGGACATAGTGATTGATTTCCTCATCTGTGAGCTGGCAGAAAGTGACATCAGAGCGACAGGAAAACGACACTTGTTTCTCCGTGGTAGTGAGACACACACCGGTAAACACCTGATGCGTCTTGCCGGACAATTCATGTAGCATCCGGCAGGCGTCAGCTTCGTCCTTGGGTTTCTCCAGCACTTCGCCGTCCAACCACACAATGGTATCTGCCGTAATCAGCAACTCATCCGGTTGGAGCGATGCTACATATGCATCAGCTTTTTTCTTGCTGATAAACAAAGGAATATCTCCACCTTGCAGCTCTGCAGGATGACTCTCATCGATGCCTGGAAGTACACGTACCTCAAAGTCAAGACCGAGGCCGCTTAAGAGCTCACGGCGACGTGGGGAGTTGCTAGCGAGAATGAGTTTATATTTTAAAGGAGTATTCATTATGTTGTCCTGCTTACCAACCGAATGCCTTCTTGTCTGCCATCCACTTACCTTGTGCCTTCAGCACCTGCTCCACGACGTCGCGTCCACAACCATAGCCACCTTTCAGATGGCTGATATATACGGATATTGCCTTGATTTCAGGTGCCGCATCGGCCGGACATACGGGACAGCCCACACGCTGCATAATCTCATAATCTGGAATATCGTCGCCCATATAGAGCACCTCGTCGTCCTGCAGGTTGTACTTAGCCTTCAGAAGCTCATAGGTCTCCATTTTCACGGAACAGGAAAGGAAGATATCCTCGATGCCCAACAATTCGTAGCGGCGGCGAATTGCCTCCGGACGGGCGCCAGTGATGATGGCTATATGCAGCCCGCTCATCTGTGCCAGGCGCAGGGCATAGCCGTCTTTGATATTGACCGTGCGAACGGGCTCGCCATCAGGTCCTTGCGAAATGGTTTCCGCGCTGAGCACGCCGTCGATGTCAAACAGCAACGCGCGGATTTTCTTTAAATCGTAGTTTATCATGAATGATGAATAATGCTTTCAGATAGTAACGTATATAGCTGTTGGAGTTCAGGGCGGTCGGCGAGCATGGCACGTTGCATCCCCATCACATTCTGGTCGCGACGCACGGCTGGCCCTGTCTGCGCTTCAGCAGGCGGCAAATCACGCAGTTTGGCGACCGTCTCCTCTACCAGCGGCAGCATGACGGAGAAATCTAAGCCGTTCTCTTTCAGTATCGTATCAGAGAGCGTGAAGCAATGATTGGCGAAATTACAGGCAAAGACGGCTGCGAGGTGTAACTGTCTGCGCGATGCCGAGGTGGAAGGATGCACAAGGGCTTCGTTCGCTGTCAGCGTCAGCGCCAATGAATGCAACAACCTTGCGTCAGCCTCATTGGCCGCCTCAATGAAGAAATGCACTGTGGAGAAATCCACTACGCGCTCCTTTGAGAAGGTTTGCATCGGATAGAACACGCCGCCCCGTTCATGACCGGCATCTACGAAGAGTGAGAGCGGCATCGATCCCGCCGTGTGGACCATCAGCGCCCTTTCGCGGCCGATGTGTAAGCGCTTCGCGACATCTGTCAGCACAGCATCCTTCAAGGCCAGCACATAGATGTCAGCGTCGTGCGTAATGACATCGATCTCGCCCCACGTTGCCTTGCAGCCAATGCGCTGCGCCAGCACTTCGGCAGCCTTTCGTGTGTGGCTCCAGATCTCCACCACCTCCACGCCATGCTGCTGCATCGCTGGCGTCAGATTGGTAGCTACCCTACCCGCTCCGATGATGGCAATCTTCATGAATGACGAATGATGATTGACGAATTAGAACTTATCTACATGAACCTTTTCCCAAAGCAGACGGTCCTCGTTGAACGGCTTGCGCTCCATTCCCTTATGGCCTACAGCCACGATAGCCAGCGGTTGCAAGGGCTCCGGGATATTCAGGAGCTCACGCACGATGGCGTCTGAGGGAGTGCCGTCTGGCGAAAAACGCTCGCGGAGCTGTACCCAGCAAGCCCCCAAGCCTAAATCTTCGGCCTGATATAGCAGGATGGTAGTTGCCACACTGGCATCCTCAATCCACACGTCACTTTCTGCGGGATCACCTACGACGACAATGGCCAGCGGCGCACCGCCAAGCCAGTCAGAACCTACCGTCTTCACGCCGGCCAGTGTCTGCAACATTTCCTTGTCATCGACCACGACAAAATGCCAGGCGTGCTTGCCCTTGCTTGATGGCGCCATCAGCGCACTTTTCAGCAATGTCGTCACCTCATCAGGAGTGAGCTGTTCATCTGTGAATTTGCGCATCGAGCGGCGCAAGCGAACGAGTTCAGAAAAGTTTTCCATATATCATGTACATATATTATTCTTATTTGCGTGCAAAGGTACGGATAAAAGTGAAAAGTGGAAAGTGAAAACTGAAAAATATGATTCGTGAAGCAAAAACTTACAACTTTTTCACGCACAACTCTGAACTTTTACGTATCTTTGCACGCATGGAACAGAACAACACCGAGCTGGAGCTGGCACGCAACTATGCCCTCTATACCCATCGCAATATCTTCCTCACGGGCAAGGCAGGTACCGGAAAGACCTCTTTTCTGCGTCGCCTTCAGGAGGAATCCAAGAAGCGCATGATCGTCGTGGCGCCTACGGGCGTGGCGGCTATCAATGCTGGCGGCATGACTATTCACTCTTTCTTCCAGCTGGCTCCCGGCCTGTTCCTTCCCGGCAAGATGGTTGCTGGACGCGACCAGCGTAACCGCTATTCCTTCTCCAAGCAGAAAATCAACATTCTGCGTTCCTTGAGTCTGCTGGTCATTGACGAAATATCAATGGTCCGTGCCGACTTGCTGGATGCCATCGACGATGTCCTGCGCCGCTACCAGGACCGTTCCAAGCCTTTTGGTGGCGTACAGCTACTGCTCATTGGCGACCTGCAACAATTAGCCCCCGTTGCTACCGAGAGCGAATGGCCACTACTGCAGGAGTTCTACGCAACGCCCTATTTCTTTTCTTCTACGGCGCTGGCGCAGACGGATTTCGTGTGTATTGAGCTCAAGCATGTCTATCGTCAGCAAGATGCCGACTTCGTATCACTCCTGAATGCCGTGCGCGATAATCGTCTCACTCCCGCCACGCTGCAGACACTCAACAGCCGCTACCGTCCGCAGTTCCGTCCGCCCGACAGCGAGGACTGGATTACGCTCACCACGCACAATCATCAGGCTGCACAACTCAACAACCGCCGCCTGCAGGAACTGCCCACAGAGCCCGTCACGTTCAAAGCTACGGTCACTGGCGATTTCCCCGATAGCTCCTTCCCTACGGATGCCGAACTGACGCTGAAGGTGGGCGCGCAGGTCATGTTCTGCAAGAACGACCCTTCACCCGCCAAATCCTTCTATAACGGACGCATCGGCCGCATTACCGCCATCAACGGCGATGAGGTGACAGTCCAGTGCGGCAACCAGCAAGTCAAGACAGGTCCTCTGGCGTGGACTAACACCCGCTACGTGACGGACTCCGCCACTGGCACCATCAGCGAGGAATCCGTAGGCAACTTCACGCAGATACCCCTGCGCACCGCCTGGGCCATCACCATTCACAAGAGTCAGGGCCTCACATTTGACCACGCCATCATCAATGCCGGTCGCGCTTTTTCCCACGGCCAGGTCTATGTGGCACTCTCCCGTTGCCGCACCCTCGAGGGTATGGTGCTATCGACACCGATTACGGCCGACGTGATCACCAGCGACCCCAATGTCGTCCAGTTCAACGACTATGCTGCAAGCCACACGCCTACGCTGGAGACCTTCGTCCGCGACCGTCGTGCATTTATTGAGGAAGTGCTCTGCGAGATCTTTGATTTCAGCGCCATCTCCATGCGCCTGCGTTATTTCGCCCGTCTGGCCTCGGAGCATCTCTCCAACTACTTCCCCGCCTACGCCCGCATGGTTGCGGCTACCGCCACGCAGGTAGATACGGAATTGATGGCCGTGGGCGTGAAGTTCCAGCAGCAGATCCACCAGCTCACACCTTTGGCCGAGAGTTATCATGACAACAACGCCCTGCGCGATCGCATTCATAAGGCGATGGCCTACTACGCGAAAGCCACTGCCCAAACGCTGGGCGAGCTCTTTGAGCAGGAGTTGCCAGAGATAGACAATGAGCGGACACGCGAGACCATCGAGAGCGAGTACAAGCTGCTGCGCACGGACTACGACGAGAAGATGGCTATCTTCATTGCCTGCCTCTCGGAGTTCGCGCTCAACGCCTACTGGGACGCCAAGGCCCGCGCCTCCATGACCGAGGACACCACTAAGAAAACCCGTGCGCCACGTAAGCGCAAGAGCAAGGATGCAGACAGCAGCAGTTCCGCTGCAGCATCGCCCACCGTCCGCAAGCGCAAGGGAGCAAGCGCGAAAGCCACTATCGACTACGAGGTCATCCGCGATCAGGCCCTCTACCGTCGCATCTTGGAATGGCGCAAGAGCGTGGCGGCCGAGAAGAAGCTGCCCGCGTCCTACATTATGCCCGTCCACACTATTATCGGTATTACCAACCTGCAGCCCCGCACCCTTGAGGACCTTCTCACGATTCCCGGCATCGGCGAGAAAACAGCCAGCGAATATGGTGCAGAGTTACTGGAAATGGTGGCCGGAGGGACAGTCATGTAAATCTAAAAAATGGTTAAATGTATCATTTGTTTAGTGGCATCGGAGAAAAAGCACTACCTTTGCCCAATGCTAATGAACCATCATAATTGATAATAAATTGTTATACTTATGAAAAAACTGATGATTATCACAGCCATCGCGCTCGCTTGCCCGATGTGCATGTCGGCTCAGGACATCAAGGATTCCCAGCAGCAGAACCAAACCGTAGAATCCGCGCTTCAGCGCACTACGGATATGAAGAACAACTCAGCCAATGCGCAGGACTTCGCCAACCAGGCCAAGCAGGCTCATCTGGACGCAACGCAGACCGTTGCCGATAAGAAGGCACAACTGACTGAGGCTAAGCAAGCCGTCAAGGATGCTGAGCGCCAAGTCGCTGAAGCCAAGCAGGCCCTGAAGACTGCCAAGCAGACCGTCAAGCAAATTCAGGCGCAGCAGAAGCAGGCTCAAGCCGTAGAGAAGCAAGCCAAGAAGGCCGCCAAGGAGTCTAAGAAAGTGGCCAAGGAGGAAGCTGCCCGTCTGAAGGCACAGCAAAAGGCCGAGAAGATGCGCATCAAGGCCGAGAAGGCTGAACAGGCTGCCCAGCGTGCTGCCAAGAAGGCGTACTAAGGGAGGACGGTTAAAGAGTTTAAGAAGTTTAATATAAAATAGCACATGGATCAAGAACTGATCAAATCCTGCGAGGCCAAGGCCCAAGAGTGGCTGGCCTCACCCGTCTATGACGAACAGACTAAAGCCGAAGTGAAGGCATTGCTCGATGCCGCTGACAAGACAGCCCTCGTAGATGCTTTCTACCAGAGTCTGGAATTCGGTACAGGCGGTCTGCGTGGCATCATGGGTGCCGGCACCAACCGCATGAATCGTTATATCGTGGGCGCTGCCACCCAAGGCTTTGCCAACTACATCAACAAGGCTTTTGCCGGTAAGAAGGACATCGCCGTCGTGGTGGGTCACGACTGCCGCAACCATGGTCGCGAGTTTGCCGAGACCGTAGCTGCCATCTTCTCTGCCAACGGCATCAAGGTCTATCTCTTCGAGAGCCTGCGCCCCACGCCCGAGGTTTCGTTTGCCATCCGCCACTTGGGTGCTGTGGCTGGTGTTAACGTCACGGCTTCGCACAATCCCAAGGAGTACAATGGCTACAAGGCCTACTGGCAGGACGGTGCACAGGTCATCGCTCCGCATGACAAGGGCATCATCGACGAGGTGAACAAAGTGGCTATCGAGGACGTGAAGTTCGAGGGCAACCCCGACCTCATCAAGATTATCGGCGGCGAACTGGATTACGACTACATGTTGGCCGTTCGCGAGGCACGCATCGATGCCGAGGTCATCAAGCGTCAGGAGAACCTGAACATCGTCTATAGCCCGATGCACGGTGCAGGTCGCGTCGTGACTCCCCTGTGCCTGCGCAGTTGGGGCTTCAAGAACATCAACGTCGTACCCGAGCAGATGGTCATCGACGGCAACTTCTCCACCGTAGTCAGCCCCAATCCCGAGAATGCCGAGGCTATGACCTTAGGAATGAAGTGGGGCACAAAGCTGAATGCCGACCTGGTTATCGCCAGCGACCCCGATGCCGACCGTCTGGCCATCGTCTGCCGCGACCCGAAGGGCGAGTGGATTATCATCAACGGCAACCAGACCTGCATGATGTTCTGCTACTACATCATCAAGAACAAGATTGCGCTCGGTCAGTTGAAGCCCACCGACTTCCTCGTGAAGACCATCGTCACCACTGAGGTGATTGCCGAGATTGCCAAGAAGAACCACGTGGAGCTGCGCGACTGCTACACGGGCTTCAAGTGGATTGCCCGCGAGATTGCCATCTCGGAAGGCAAGCAGAAGTACATCGGCGGCGGCGAGGAGAGCTTCGGCTTCCTGCCCTACGACAAGGTGCGCGACAAGGACGCTCCAGCCGCCATCTGCCTTATCTGCGAGATTGCCGCGTGGGCAAAGGAGCAGGGCAAGACGCTCTTCGACCTGCTCATCGACATCTACAAGGAGTACGGCTTCTCGTATGAGCACACCGTGAACGTGGTACGCCCGGGTAAGACGGGTGCCGACGAGATTAAGCAGATGATGGTCGATTTCCGTGGTGCCAAGGCTCCTAAGGACATTGCCGGCAGCAAGATTGTCTGCACGAAGGACTTCCAGGCCCTGACCGCCACCGACGCCGAAGGCAACGTCACGAAGCTCGACATGCCCGCCACGTCAAACGTACTGCAGTGGTTCTGCGCCGACGGCACGAAGGTCAGCGTTCGCCCCTCTGGCACCGAGCCGAAGATTAAGTTCTACCTTGAAGTGAAGGGACAGATTGGTTGTGCCAACTGCTATCCCGGTGCAGTAGAAGACGCCAAGAAGAAGGTAGAAGCCATCAAGCAGAGTCTGGGCTTAGCCTAATTCGGATTAGGGATTAGTAGGGACGCGATGTATCGCGTCCGGTAGATTAGGGATTAGGTTATGTCACTTCGATAGCCTAAATCCCTAATATTTAATTATGACGCACTTGTCCTGAAAAGGAATGAATAATTACAACGTCACTGTATATTCAATGTCGTCGTCATCAATATAATAGCCATCATATTCTTCTTCCTCAATATTCTCGTGAATGGCACGCAGAATGCGCTTGTGCAACCCTCTTCGATTTTCTGATATGAAGTCAGAATCAAGATATTCTCCATCGTCATCTTTTTTCGTCAACCATTCATACTCGCGCTCTTTGACATCCATATCGAAGGTGTTTTCTATACTATCGCCCATAACTGTGTACGATATTTCTATGGTATTATCAAAATCGTAATTATCGTAGGAGCCGTTTCCAATGTCTTCATTCACATCTA
>JAILQO010000042.1 GCA_024698925.1 Bacteroidaceae bacterium
CGGGGTCAATAAAATGAGAATCAATCGGATAATCCCTAAATGGTGGAAGGTGCCTCGTTGTTCATAGAATTTTTTTGCGCGAAGCCCTTTCCGCAATTGTGCAAAGGCCTTCGCGCAATTGTGGAACAGTAGTCCCGCAAAGAGCAACAGGCCGTTTCTCTAACAGCAATATGCCTTCTTACTGTTAGGGGGATAAGAAATGTATATGTTTTAGGGTAAGAAATGTATAGGTTTCTAGGTATAAAAGGTATACCTTTTTGGGTCAGATTACTTAAGTAAAATGGACAAGAATACTTAAGTAAAATCGATCAAAATACTTAAGGGCCTAAAATTACGACCCCAATTGTTCATCAATTAATGATTAATTAATGGCCTAATTGATGGAAATTATTTGTTTTATCGTTTAACATTAATTGTCGTTAATTGGCCCATTAATTTTTCGTAAATTATTCTTTCTATGCAAAATGAAGCGTCAATCGCTTAGCAAATGGCGGGTCATGCGGCGCACAGGAAGCCAGACGGCGAGGAAGCCGGCGGCGAGGACGGTGGCAAAGACCAGAAGAAGATCCGTGAACTGAACGCTAACGGGATAGGCATCAACAACGAAAGAGCCCTCGCTAGCGCCAAGTTTGATCAAGCCAAAACGGATCTGTAGCCAACAGAGCAGGAGACCCGCAAGAATGCCCATCACGGCACCAAAGCCGCTAATCAGCCACCCTTCGAGCAGGAAGATGCCAGAAGTCTGCTTATCATCGGCACCAAGGGCGCGAAGCGTCTCCACATCGGCCTTCTTGTCAATCATGAGCATCGAGAGCGAACCGATAATATTGAAGCAGGCCACGAGAAGGATGAAGGAAAGGAACAGATAGGCGATGAACTTCTCAACCTGCATGATGCGGAACGTGTCCTCCTGTTGCTCATAGCGGTCCTGCACAAGGAAACGGTCCCCGAGAAGGGCACGGATGTCCGACTTGGCACGACGGAGACTGACATCGGGCTTCAGGCGTAACTCCACAGCGGTAATCATGCCCTGACGATCAAAGAGGCGACGGGCAAAGTCGAGCGAAGTGACGATATAATGGGCATCATACTGCGCCTGATTGGTGGCAAAGACTACGCCAGGCGAGTAGAGTTCATCGTGGTTGAAGCTTTGCATGGGGTTACCCATATTAACACGCTCACCACGACGGGGGGCATAGATAGGTAGGCCGCCATCATACGTGCTACCGAGGCCCAACTGCTGAGCCAGGCGGAGGCCCATAACACCGTATTCCAGGACGTCGGCATGAAGAATGAACTCGCCATCGCCATAGAGAATACCATTGATATCGGCCTGCTGACTGAAGTTATCCGAGACACCTTTCACGGTAATGACCCACTGCCGCTCGTTGCCTACAATCAGCGCCTGATCCTCAAGCACCTCGGTATAGACCTCTATACCCTCGTAGGCACGCAAAGCCGCAAGGGCCTCATCGTCCGCCGCCACGCACTTCCCCTCTGCCATCGTGACCTTCAGTTCCGGGTCAAAGGCGGTGAAGAAGGAAGCCACCATATCGCGAAAGCCATTGAATACGCTGAGCGTGACCACCAAGGCGGCGGTAGCCAGCGCGACACCACAAATCGATATCATCGAGATAATATTGATGGTATGGTGGCTCTTGCGCGAGAAAAGGTAGCGGCGGGCTATGTAAAAAGAGAACATTTAGTTAAGTGAAAAGAGAAAGAGTGAAAAGTGAAAAATTCAAGTAAGCTTTAGCTATTTGAAAAGTAAACAAGCGACAAGTGAAATTTATATTTTTCACTTTTCACTCTATCACTTTTCACCGTTTAGTAACCGATCAATATTCTCGGCATAGTCGAGGCTGTCGTCGATGAAGAACTTGAGTTCGGGAATGATGCGCAACTGATGACGCGTGCGCTGTCCAAGCTCGAAGCGGATGTCGCGGACATTGGTATTGATATTGTCGCAAATCTCCTGAGCACGTTCGCTGGGGAAGATGCTCAGATAACCGCGACAGACACTCATGTCGGGACTGATACGGCAGGCGGTAACAGTTACCAGGACGCCACGCGTAGCCTGCGTCTGGCGCTGGAAGATGTCGCTGAGTTCCTTCTGGATCAGGCGGGCAATTTTATTCTGACGGGTTGTCTCCATAATGATTCATTTTTTGATACTATAAGCCAATGCGTATGCCTTCATCTGCTTGAGCATCGCAAGCAGTCCGTTGCTACGGGTAGGCGAGAGATGTTCACGAAGTCCGATGCGCTCGATGAAATAGAGGTCTGCATCCAGTATCTCCTGCGGCGTATGGTCGCTGAGAACGCGGATGAGAAGCGTGACGATGCCCTTTACGATCAGAGCGTCGCTCTCTGCTTCGAAGTGTACAAGGCCCTCGGGCGTCAGCTCCGCCGTCAGCCACACACGGCTCTGGCAGCCGTCGATGAGGTTCTGCTCAGTCTTGGCACTCTCTGGGAGCGGTTGCTGGTCACTGCCAAGGTCTATCAGCAACTGGTATTTATCCATCCAGTCTTCGAAATCACTGAATTCATCGACAATTTCGTCCTGGATGTCATTAATTGGTTTCGTTATCATTGTATATCAGTTGTAAAATGGTTTGTCCCACCGCACGGAGCACGGCAGGGTCGATATGTTCAGGTGTATCATTCGTAGTGTGCCACGTAGGCCCAAAGGATGAGGCAGCACCCTCGACACTAGGCACGATGTCTATACAAGGGATGCGGGCTATACGGTTGATGGGCAGATGGTCGTCCGTAACATAACCGCCATCCTGCCACAAGAAGTAGTCACCGAAGCCCAACTGACGGGCTATCTGCCACACGAGGTGAACGAGATTACCAGCAAACTGGCGTGAAAAGCCTTCCATGCGGAAACAAGCACCTCGGCCACCTACCATATCCAGATTAACACCATAGCGAGCACGATAACCTACGACAGAGGCCTGCTGCGCCCAATAGCGGGAGCCAAGGCACCAATAGCCGCCAGCATCATCGCCTTCCTCTTCAGCCCATTCCGGCGTGCCCTGATCCTCAGCATCAAAGCAGATAAAATCTATTCCATAGGAGAGCCCCGTCTCGCGAATCAAGCGGGCAATCTCCAACATCACAGCCACACCCGAGGCGCCATCGTTGGCGGCCAGCACGGGAGTGTGGTGGTTGGCATTATCGGGGTCATTGTCTGCCCAGGCACGACTGTCCCAGTGGGCTGTAAGCAGAATGCGGTCTGCCGACTCGGGGTTCATGCGTGCCTGAATATTGCGGCAAGGAATCGGCTTCCCGTTATATGCATCCAGCGTGGTACGCAACTCGCTCACCTCAGCGCCCAAAGCCTGGAAGCGCTGCACAATCCAGTCACCACAAGCAGCATGGGCCGCATTGCCGGGCACACGAGGGCCAAAGGCGCATTGTGCCTCAATATAAGCCATCGCGGAGTCTGCCACGAAAGCGGGCGCTGGTGCAAGCGCAATGGTATCTGCCGCACCTTCTCCCTTCTTCTGACTGCCTGTGCAGGAGACAAAAAGAGCGAAAAATGAAAAAGTGAAAAGTAAAAAATAAAAGATACTTTTCGCTGTTCCATTCCAAAGATGATTCCCTTTTTGTTGATAATAATTCATTAGATATACTTATTTTTCGCTTTTCACTCTTTCATTGTTCACTTACACAAATCCATCACGCGCAGGAAGTTGCCACCCCAGATGAGGCGGAGGTCATCCTCACTATAGCGCTCACGCAGGAGACGGCGGGTGAAATTGATCAACTCTGAAGCGGATGCAAGGCCAGGGACGCCGCCATCACCATCGAAATCGGTACCGATACCTACATGTTCTATGCCCATCACCTCAATCATGTGGTTCAGATGAGCTACAGCGTCGAGAATCGTAGCTTGGCCATCGGTGCGCAGGAAGCCGTTGTAGAAAGTCACTTGCGCTACCCCACCCTTCGCTGCCAGCGCACGAAGCTGGTCATCGGTGAGATTGCGAGGATGGTCGCATAGCGCACGGGCGGAAGAGTGGGAACAAACGATGGGCTGCTCGCTGATATCCAACGCATCGTAGAAACTACGCTCGCTGGCATGGGACAAATCCACCATGATACCCAGACGGTTCATCTCGCGGATGACATCTGCGCCGAAGGAGGAGACGCCTTCCAGCTTTTCGCCTTCACGCGGACGGGCCGAACCGCAGATATCATTGTTACCGTTGTGACAGAGCGTCATATAGACAATACCGTATTTCTCGCGGAAATGGCGCAGCAACGAAAGGTCCTGACCAATGGCATAACCATTCTCGATACCAAGCATAATGGCTTTGCGGCCTGCGGCTTTCAGGCAATCAAGATCTTGAGGCGTGTAGGCTATTTCAACGGCATCTCCACAGTCAGCCACCATTTGACGGACGCGGCTCAGTTGACTATCCGCATAAGCCGTAGCGTTTGCACGTCCCTCATCGGTCAACTCGCCTTGTGGGATATAAGCCACCATGATGGAAGCGTCAAGGCCGCCCTCTGTCATTTTGTGCAAATCCACCAGAATACGAGGGTCACGCTGATTGAAATGAATATCCTGATCAAAGAACATCGGCGTGTCACAATGACTATCAAGTGTGAGAACACGTTGATGCACACGGCGTGCAGCCCGATAGTTCGCAGCCTCAGCCTTGAGCCAGTTGAACAGCGGCATCATGCACGCATCGTCACGCAGGCAGAAACACTCAGGATGCCACTGGACACCGAGAATACTCTTATGCTCGGTAGATTCCACAGCCTCAATGACACCATCGGGCGAGGTCGCACAGACGCGCAGGCTGGGACCTGACTCCCGAACGGCCTGATGGTGGAAACTATTAACGGCCAAAGACTCCTTGTTACCCATGATGGTACGAAGGAGAGAGCCCTCTGCCAGCTGCACGGTGTGTGAGGCCACAGAGCGATCTAAATCCTGACTGTGCTTGAGAAGGGCGTTGGGAGTAGGATACTGTGAGGAAAGATCCTGATAGACACTGCCACCAAGCGCACTCACCAACATCTGGATGCCGCGGCAGATGCCCAGCATCGGCAGCTGGCGATCATAGGCCAGACGGATAAGCAGCAACTCGCAGAGGTCTCGCTTCGGGTTGATACCGTGAAGGGCTGGAATAGGCTCCTCGCCAGCGAACAAAGGATTCATGTCACCACCACCTGAAAAAATCAGGCCGTCCAAGCGATCAAGCATGGTCACAAGGGCGTTGACATCCTCGGTAGGTGGCAGCACCACAGGCGTGGCTCCGGCACGAAGGACACTCTCATAGTAGCCCTCTGCCAGTTCACATCCCTTCTCGCCAAAATTGCCCGTGATACCAATCACGGGCGTATGATCACAGCCGGGAAAACCAGCATGTATCCCATCATAGCGAGCTTTCCAGTCGAAATCCATTCTAATCCTCGATATTATCCGACAAGAGGGCCTTTTTGGCTGTCAGCGCCTTGATGGCTGCCACATCAGCTTCGGAAAGTCCGATGGGCACTTCTGTCTTGATGCTCTGCTTGAGGGAAATCAGCGTTTCAGTAGCGATGACACCAGGGATTTCCTGCAGGCGGTTATTCAACAACTCCATGAGGTGGGCATTATCACGTGCATAGAGTTTGATGAGCATCGTATAAGGGCCGGTCGTGAAATGGCACTCCACAATCTCAGGAATCTTCTCGAACTCATTCACCACATGCTTATACATGGAGCCGCGTTCAAGCGTGATACCCACATAGGTGCATGTGTTATAGCCCAGCGAAACGGGGTTCACATGATATCCAGAACCCTCGATAACACCTATATCTACAAGACGCTGCACACGCTGGTGGATAGCAGCGCGAGAGACACCACATTCAGTAGCAACATCCTTAAACGGAATGCGCGCATTGCGCGTAATGATTTCAAGGATTTTCTTGTCAAGACTATCAATCTTTTCCATGCTTTACAAATGTTTTAATCAAAATGTAACGCAAAGGTAGGTATTTTATTAACAACGGCAAGCATTTTTTGCAAAAAAATGACACCAAAGACGTACTTTGGTGTCATTTTGTGCGTTTTGTGTACTATTTACTTAACTATCTCCAACAGTTCAACGGTAAATATGAGCGTTGAGAAAGGAGGAATCTTGCCTGTCTCACGAGCGCCGTAAGCAAGCTCCTGAGGGATATAAATCTCCCACTTGGAACCAACCGGCATCATCGTCAACGCCTCTGTCCAACCCTTGATGACTTGATTGCAAGCAAACTCGGCAGGCTGGTTACGCTTGTAACTGCTGTCGAACTCCGTGCCGTCAACGAGATGACCTTCGTAGTTCACCTTGACTTTATCAGTAGCCTTGGGTGTCTCGCCCGTACCTGCGGTGAGAACCTTGTACTGCAGGCCACTAGCCGTCGTCTTCACACCGTCCTTCTTGGCATTTGCCTTCAGGAAGGCTTCGCCGTCGCGGCGATTCTGACCGTACTTGGCCTCCATCTTAACGTTATTATAGTACTCGAGTTGCTTGGATGCAATAGCCTGTGCGCTGTCGCTTGTAAGCGTAGCATTGCCGGCAATCGCAGCGCGGAAGCCTTCGATGAAACGGACTTTATTCAGCAAATCAACAGTATCATTGATCTGCTTGTTCACCTGAGGCACAATCTGTTCCTCCACCTGTTGGCGGATCTCCTTACCTGCGGTATAAGCCTTCATCTGCTTGGCTTCCTCATCCATGCCAGGGTTGTCGAAGCCATTGAGGAAGTAATTCACATAAGCGGTATCTACACCTAAGCGCTGTACAAGATAGCTCATCAGGCCATTGGTCTGAGCGATACCATAGGCATAGCTGAAGTCATTGATGGAAACGGTATCCACCTTTGCGACCTCAACAGCCTTCTTGTTCTTCTTCGCCTTGGTGGCTGCAGGAGCGCTGACGCACACCAACAGGCCAAGGGCGATGATGACGAATCTGAATACTCTCATAGCCATTTGCTTACGATGCGATTTACTTCTCAATACCCTCCAGCTGGATGGTAAAGATCAACGTGCTGAAAGGCTTGATGTTGCCCATATCCTGTGCGCCATAAGCCTGATCCTGAGGAATGTAAACAATCCACTTGGAACCGACAGGCATAGAGGTCAGAGCGGCCTTGAAGCCAGGAATCACAGCGTTTGCGCGGAAAGCTGTGGCATCGCTATCCATGTTGCCATCGAATACGGTGCCATCAATGAGCTTACCCTCATAGTGAACCTTGACGGTGCAAGTGTCAGCAGGAATCTCGCCGTCACCTTCGGTAACGACCTCGTAGTAAACGCCATTGCCAAGCTCCTTGACACCTTCCTTCTTGGCAATCTCAGCCATATACTCCTCGCCCTGCTGCTTGTTGGCGGCATAAGCCTTTGAACGGGCAGCTTCGCGAATCTCGTCCATACGGGTGTTGACGAAGTTCTGAGCAGAATCCACGTTCATCACATTCTCCACACCTGCAACAGCAGCCATGAAGCCAGCATAAACGTTGTTCTCGTTGATGGTCTGGGTGCTGTCCTCACCGAAGATCATGCGGTTGATGTTCTGGACCATACCCTGGCTAACCTGCTGACCAATCTGGATACCAGCATAGTATGCAGCCTTCTTCTTATCCTTACCAGCCTTCACGCCCTCGCTGAAGCCCTTGAGGAAATCCTCAACATAAGTAGTATCTACGCCCATGCGCATTGCCAGATAATCCTTCAGACCATTGGTCTGAGCCATACCGATGGCATAAGCAAGGGTGTCAACATCAGTTTTCAGACTGGCAGTAGGAGTCTGATTGCAGGAAACCATGATAGCAGCCACGGCTACTGCGAAGATAACAGAAATCTTTTTCATTTTGCTTTATTAGTTAATGGTTTTTAATTATAGTACTTTAATGAGTTCCACATCAAAAATCAATGTGGAATAAGGAGGAATGCTGCTGCCAGCACCATGCTCACCATAGCCTAACAGGTAGGGAATGAAGAAGCGATACTTGGCACCTTCCTTCATCAGCTGCACGCCTTCTGTCCATCCGGGAATCACGCCATTGAGGGGGAAGTCTGCAGGTTCACCACGCTTGTAGCTACTGTCAAAGACGGTTCCGTTAATCAGCGTGCCTTCGTAGTGGCAACGTACCTTATCCGTAGCCTTGGGGCTACGACCTGTACCCTCTGTGAGCACCTGATATTGCAGTCCGCTCTTCGTAGTGACAACACCTTCCTTCTTGCCATTGGCCTCTAAGAAAGCCTTGCCCTCGGCGATAGCACCTTGAGCCTGCTTGCGAGCCTGCTGATCGAAATACTCATTGAGCAAAGCCTGTGCCTCGCGATGTGGGATGGCGGGTTCTGCACCTGACAATACGTCGCAGATGCTTTGGGTGAAATCTTGTACATTGAAATCCTCGATGCCCATACTCTTCAACTGTTGGCCAATACCGAGACCCAATGCGTAACTAATCTTGTTCATGTGTTAGAATAATGTATATAATATAATGTTCACGCACGTGCGCGATGCACAAAAGCGTTTTTCGGCCGCAAAGGTAGTGCTTTTCTTTCATCTTTTGCGCTTTCACTACCTTTTTTTAGCTTTTTTATCTTCTTTGTTGCTGTTGCTCCATGTTTTTTCGCTACTTTTGCCGTGGAAATAGATGAAAGCGTATGAAAAAGTTAGTTGTTTTAACTGGAGCTGGCATGTCCGCAGAGAGCGGCATCAGCACTTTCCGTGACTCCGGCGGACTGTGGGAACAGCATCGCGTAGAGGACGTAGCGACCATCGAGGGCTACATCCGCAATCCACAGTTGGTAATTGACTTTTACAACGAGCGCCGCCGACAGTTACCGACCGTAAAGCCTTGTCGCGGACATGAGTTACTGGCGGCTTTGGAACAGGACTTCGACGTGACTATCATCACACAAAACGTGGATGACTTACACGAACGTGCCGGTTCCACCAAGGTTATCCACCTACACGGCGAGTTGATGAAGGCTACTTCTTCGCGTAATCCCAACGACCCGTCGCAAATCATCACGCTCGATGCAGACCACATGGACATCAAGATGGGTGATCAAGCCGCTGACGGTAGTCAACTACGGCCATTCATCGTCTGGTTCGGCGAGGCTGTTCCTGAGATAGAGCGCGCCGCCGAGATTTCATCTGAAGCAGATATTTACGTGGTCATAGGCACCAGCCTCAACGTCTATCCGGCAGCAGGCCTCGTACAATTTGTTCCCGACCGTGCCCCTATCTATCTGATTGACCCGAAGGATGTACCTTGGACGGCAGGCCACCGCTATCGCCACATTAAGAAAGGGGCCTCAGAGGGAATGGAAGAACTGACAAAGATGCTAAAACTCATTGCTTATGACTAAATTGGACGCCGTCATGGAAGAGCAGCGCCACTGGCAAAAGATTGTGGGGCTGAGTACTGTTCCCGAACTGAATCATGTCATTCGCGATGGACACGTAACTGAGGTGATTCATGTTTCCGAGGCATTACAAGAACGTAAATTCGCTGCCGTAGCGGACCAAATCCTCAGCTCCGGCTGTCGCATCGTGCTACTGGCAGGCCCCAGTAGCAGCGGCAAGACAACCACGAGCAAACGTATCGCTGTACAGTTAGGTGCTGTAGGTCTGCGCCCACGCATGATCTCAATGGACAATTACTTCGTCAACCGCGAGGACACGCCGCGTGACGAAAAGGGAGACTACGACTACGAGTGCCTGCAGGCTTTGGACGTCGATTTATTCAATGAACATCTGCAAACATTACTGAATGGCGGCTCCGTGTCGCTGCCTAAATACAATTTCCAGACAGGGCATCGCGAGTCAAGCGGGACGCAGACACAGTTGAGTGAAAAGGAAGTGCTGATCATTGAGGGCATCCATGCACTTAACCCAGATTTGACGCCACAGATTCCTCGCTGTCAGAAGTATCAACTTTACGTCTCGGCACTCACCACCATTCAATTAGATGAGCATCACCGCATCTCCACGTCGGATAACCGACTGCTACGACGCATCATCCGCGATTACAAGTTCCGCGGTTACAGCGCGACCGAGACGATTCGCCGCTGGCCGAGTGTCCGCGCCGGCGAAGAGAAATGGATATTCCCCTATCAGGAAAACTGCGACCGTATGATCAACAGCGCCTTGCTCTATGAGCTGGCTGTGCTGCGACGCTACGTACTCCCACTCCTGGAAGAGGTGCCCGAGAGTGAACCCGAATATGAGGAGGCCTTACGTCTAAGACAGCTCGTGGGCTTCTTCGAGCCTATTCCCGACAAACAGATACCGCCCGTCTCACTCCTTCGCGAGTTTCTCGGCGGCAGCAGTTTCCACTATTAGAACAGATGAAAGCAGAGGACTATTCTGACAAACTGGAAGCGCGCGGCGTGAAGCCGACCTCCACACGCTTGCTTGTCTATCGCGCATTGGCAGAGCATCATCATGCTTTATCACTACGGGAGTTAGACGATGTGCTGGATACGGTGGACCGTTCTTCCATCTTTCGCACCCTGACACTTCTATTGGAGCACCATCTGGTTCACGTCATTGAGGACGGTACTGGCACTGCCAAGTATGAGGTTTGCGAAGGAGATGATCACTGCTCACTCAACGATCAACACATCCATTTCTATTGCCAACGCTGTCATCGCACCTACTGTTTCCATACTATACATATTCCTTCCATCGAGCTACCCGAGGGCTTTACCATGGAAGGAGTTAACTACTTAGTCAAGGGCATTTGCCCTAACTGTACAAATGAAAAGTAAAGCATGAAGCATGATTAACTGGAAGATTATATGGAAAATCATCGGACATCTGCTCTATCTTGAAGCAGCATTGATGGCGCTATGTTCCCTGATGGCCTTTCTATACGGCGAGGATGACTTCTCGGCGTTTCTCATTGCCGTGGTGACCACCATGGCGACAGGCGCTTGCCTGCACTTCATCGGACGTGATTCGACAAACACGATGTCACGCCGCGACTCAATACTTGTCGTGACACTTGCCTGGATGATTTTCAGCCTCTTTGGTTCCTTCCCATTTTTACACAGCGGCTATCTCACCAATCTCACAGATGCCTACTTCGAAACCATGTCTGGTTTCACCACCACAGGTGCTTCGCTGATTGATGACGTAGAACGGTTGCCGCACGCCTTGCTATTCTGGCGCAGTCTGACACAGTGGATTGGCGGTTTGGGAATCGTCTTCTTCACCATCGCCATTGTACCATCCATGACAGGTGGTAGCGTCAAGGTCTTCTCCGCTGAAGCGACAGGCCCTATGCGTACAAAAATGCACTCCCGCCTCAGTACGACAGGTCATTGGATCTGGGGTATTTACTTTCTATTGACCGCTGTTTGTGCCCTATTTTTCTTTTTTGAGGGCATGAGTGGTTTTGATTGTGTCAACTACGCCATGACAGTCACCGCCACGGGTGGCTTTGCCACACACAATGCCAGTACTGGCTATTTTAATAGCACCGCCATTGACTATACCGCCATTGCCTTCATGTTCCTAAGCGGTACCAGTTTTACCCTGCTTTACCTGACTATCTTCAAGAAAAGATTCAAGGAATTCTTCAAGAACACAGAATTCAGGCTTTACTGTGGGGTCATCATCGTCTGCACGGCGATGATTATGTTCATTTTGATGCGGAGTTGCCACTATCGCATTGGTGATGCCTTGCAGTCCAGTCTGTTCCAAGTAGTCTCTTTCCTGACAACGACAGGTGTCTTCAACGATGACGCTGGGCAGTGGCCGCATATCACATGGGTCATCCTCACTGTTTGTATGTTTATCGGTGGCTGTTCGAGTTCCACAAGTGGTGGCTTCAAATGCATTCGCTTCGTCATGCTGTGGAATGTCCTTCGCAATGAAATCCGCCGCATCCTCCACCCCAACGCCGTCCTTCCCGTACGCGTCAATGGAATGATAGCATCCTACGATGGTCAGATACGCCTTTTCGCCTTCTTTACGGCCTATGTAATGCTCTGCCTAGTTGTGTATTTCATCATGATGATTCTGGGTATTGACAGCACCAACGCCTTCACCATCGCTTTCAGCTGTGCCAGCAACGTAGGTCCAACGCTAGGTCTTGAAATCGGCCCCACGATGTCATGGAACCATTTACCCTATATCGTTAAATGGTTGCTCTCACTGCTGATGCTCATGGGACGTCTGGAAATCCTTTCCGTCCTTGTCCTCTTCACCCGCAGCTTCTGGCGCGACAAATAATAAGGAAGACTTAATAAGCAACCGAACAAGCGAGGCCGAGGCCACGAACTTGCTCAGCAATGCCGTCAAGCACTTCTGGAGTAGCCTTGCGTAGCGATGCAACAGGAGTCTCACGGTCAATGGTGTAGATCATCACTTGTTGGGGCTGTATTCGCTTCAAAGCTTCCAACCAAGGCTCCACATAGCGTGGCGATGTGTTTTGGACGTCGTTGCCGTTTTCGTCCATTCCACCGAGGAACATCGTCTGAATAATCACGTGTCCATTGAAACGGCAGAGGCCATCTACAATAGCTTCGACGTCGTAATGTCCGGTCGGACGATCTACAGCAGTAATGAACGCTTTGTCGGTGGTGTCCAGCTTCAGAATATTATTATCCACCTTCATGAGGGCATCGTGCACAGCCGGACGAAGGATCTGCGTTGCATTACTCAGCACACTGATGCGCGCTTCGGGACAATAACGGTCACGCAAAGCCCGTGTATCCTCAATTATTTCGGGAAAGTGGGGATGAAGCGTCGGCTCGCCGTTTCCTGCAAATGTCAACACATCAGGACGGGGACCTTCCTGTGCCATCTGCTTGAGGCGTATCTCCAAAGCCGCACGCACTTCTTCGCGTGTCGGCATCTTTGCTTTGGGACGACGCTCGGCATTCAAGCCACATTCACAATAAATACAATCAAAAGAACACACCTTGCCATCTGCAGGCAAGAGGTTGATTCCAAGGGAAACGCCCAAACGGCGACTATGTACTGGCCCGAAAATGGGTGATGGATAAATGACAGTGGACATATTCTAGAGTTATTTCTTACGAATAAGAGTAAGGCCATCTCGTAAGGGTAATATTACCTTCTCAACACGCGGATCTGCAGCAACAAGATCATTGAAGGCAAGGATGCCATGTAGCTGGGTAGATTTAGCATTTTGCACAGTGCCGGCCAAAGCATCGTCAGCCACACCGTCCAAGACCTGACCACCCCAAAGTGTATTGTCAGCAAGGATAAAGCCACCGGAGCGCACTTGCGGGAGCACGGCCTCGTAGTAATTCACATATTGCCGCTTATCCGCATCGATGAAGACGAGGTCAAAAGGTTGCATCACTCCTAAGCTATGCGACACGTCGCCAAGTAGCGACAAAGCATCACCAATATGAAAGGTGACACGGTCAGCCCAAGGGGAGCCTTCTATCCAAGGACGGGTGAAGTCTTCTTGCTCGTCATTGATCTCAATGGTATGAAGCATGGCGCCTGACTCCAAAGCACTAGCCATAGCCAAGGCACTATAACCCGTGAATGTTCCAAGTTCCAAGACCAAGCGTGGACGCAACATCTGCACCAACATGCGCAACACCTGTCCCTGCAGTTGACCACTGGCCATGCGAGGATAGTTCAGATGGAGGTTCGTTGCACGCCAAAGGGCATGCAAGTATGGATGCTCCGACTCGGAATGAGAAAGGATGTAATCGTCAAGATTCATGCAAAAGGGCCTCTAAGGCCAGACGATAGCTGTCCAGACCGAAACCGCAAATCACACCTCGACATGCAGCACTGATGAAACTGTGGTGACGGAATTCCTCGCGCTGGTGCACATTGGAGATATGCACCTCAACGACTGGCGCATTGATGGCGCGGATAGCATCGTGAAGCGCCACACTCGTGTGAGTAAAAGCACCCGCATTGAGAATGATGCCGTCAACATCGAAGCCCACCTCATGGAGCTTATCAATGAGGGCACCTTCATGGTTGCTCTGGAAATAAGAGAGCTCCACAGAGGAATACTGTGTACACAATTCCTTGTAGTAGTCTTCGAAAGAACGGGAGCCATAAACGCCGGGCTCACGGCGACCCAAAAGATTAAGATTAGGGCCATTGATAATCAGAATCTTCTTCATATCTCATAGTTTTCTTTGAACGACATAATCAAGGTAAAGGGCGAGCGAATGAGCCACTGCCGGGTCTCGTAGATTGGCAAGGAGAGCGAAGGCTTCATCACGCAAGCGCTGCATTTCTGCCTCGGCATAAGCGATGCCACCACTTTGAACGGTGAAATCAACCAGTTCTTGAATTTCAAGACGCGACGCCTCAAGCGAACGTACACGCATCGCCAAATGATGATAACGAGCATTAGAACAGTTGTTGACGGCGTGGATTACGGGAAGCGTCAATTTGCCTTCCTGCATATCATTGCCCTTAGGCTTGCCGACATTCAGACTTTCATCGAAATCGAAGATATCATCCCGTAGCTGGAAGCAGAGCCCGACCAGATGTGCAAAACGTTCAAGCCGCTGTATCGTGGCACTATCGGCGCCCCCAAGAAGAGCTCCCGCAAAAGCGCAAGTCTCAAAGAGCGCTGCTGTTTTCTTGGTGATAACCTCATAGTAAGCCTGCTCGCTGAAAACTGTGCTATGCGTATTATTCAATTGCAACAATTCTCCGTCGGCCAGAGTCTGACCGAGTTGAGCAATACGTTCTACGACCTCCAGATGATGAGTCTGCGCGACTTCAGTCAAAGCCTTGGAAGTTATGAAATCTCCAACAAGTACAGCTGCTTTGTTATCGAAAAGCGCATTGACAGAGCGTTGCCCACGCCGCATATTACTCTCGTCAATCACATCATCGTGCACGAGACTGGCATTGTGCAACATCTCCAAGCCCGCTGCAGCATGCAACACCTCGTCGGTAACCTGTCCGCCCTCACGAGCACAGAGGAGAACCAACGTGGGACGCATCAATTTACCCAACTTACGGGTAAGATGTGTCAACGCAGCAGCTAAGAGCTCGTTGTCAGATTGCAAAGACGAACGAAACAAGACCTTGTAACGCTCCAACTCAGCTGTGATAGGTTGTTGAATTTCTTCTAACATGGTGCAAAGATAAGTTATTTTTATGAAACAGCGCTGCAGTTTCACAAAAATATGCTATCTTTGCCGCATGAAACTCTTTCTTCTCGACGCCTACGCGCTCATTTACCGTGCTTACTACGGTTTTATCAAGAACCCTCGCATCAACAGTAAAGGCGAGAATGTCTCTGCCATCTATGGCTTCATCAATACGCTGGAAGAAGTGCTCACCAAGGAGCAGCCGACCCATATCGGCGTAGCCTTTGACCCCCACGGAGGCACCTTCCGCCATAAGGCCTACCCTCCGTATAAGGCCCAGCGTGAAGAAACGCCCGAAGGCATCCGTTTTGGCGTGCCCATCATCAAAGAATTGCTATCTGCCTATCGCATCCCCGTCCTAGAGGTGGAGGGATTCGAGGCCGATGATGTCATTGGCACCCTTGCTGCGCAAGCAGAAGCAAAGGGCATCGAGACCTATATGATGACGCCCGACAAGGATTATGGACAGTTGGTGTCTCCATATGTCTCGATGTTTAAGCCACGCTCGATGGGCTCCGGTTTCGACATCTTGGGGCCGGCAGAGGTATGTGCGAAGTGGGGTATTGAGCATCCCGAACAGGTCATTGACATATTAGGATTGATGGGTGATGCATCGGACAACATTCCAGGTTGCCCGGGCGTGGGAGAAAAAACCGCCGTGCAACTCATTCAACAATTTGGTGATATCGAAGGACTACTCGCTAATACGGACCAGCTCAAGGGCAAGCAACGCGAGAAGGTGGAAACAAACCGCGAGCAAATAGAGCTATCACGGTGGCTTGCAAAAATTGTCACCGACGTTCCCATCACATTAGACATGGAGGCACTGGCTGTGCAGGAGCCGGATCGCGAAGCACTGGCTAAACGCTTTATGGAACTGGAAATGCGGAGCTTCGCAGAGAGAATACGAAAGGCCACTACCACCCTATCCCATCAGGAAAAGGAGATAGAACCTCTACCCCAAAAGCCCAAGAAAGGACAATTGGATCTGTTTGCTGATGGACAAGGGGACTTATTCAGCAGTGCCATGTCTGAACCTGAAGTACCAGCCTCCGCTATTCCGTTCGCAGAAAATGCGGGAGCACTCCCCTCCACAGCAATTGGAGTTGAAAGTAGTTCCGATTCTGCAGCCTACTCGCTTTGCGACACACCTCTTTCGCGCGCGAACCTAATAGTTTTTTTGCGCGAAGCCACTGAGCTATCTTTGGATACAGAGACAACAAGCACCGAGGCTATTGACGCGGAACTGGTTGGTCTCAGTTTTGCGGTCAAGGAAGGAGAGGCATTTTACGTTCCCATTCCCGCAGATCGTACAGAGGCGCAAGCTATCATCGAGGAGTTCCGCATCATCTATGAAAACGAGCAGACGCTGAAAATAGGACAGAACTTAAAGTACGATCTGATGGTGCTGGCCAACTATGGTATCGAACTGCGCGGTCCGATGTTTGATACGATGATTGCGCATTATGTCCTACAACCCGAAATGCACCATGGAATGGACTATTTGGCCGCCGCCTACCTCAACTACAAGACCATTCCCATTGAGGCTCTCATCGGTGAGAAGAAAGCAGGCAAGCCACAGAAGAACATGCGCGACGTGCCGCCTGAAACCGTTTGCCCCTACGCTGCCGAAGATGCAGACATTACATTACGCCTGAAAAACGTCTTTTTACCAATGCTGCAGAACGAAGGGTCATGGGAATTATTCCGTGATATTGAGATGCCTCTCATGCCCATATTGGCAGATATGGAAATGACTGGCGTTTGCTTGAACACCGAAGCACTTCAACAAGTAGGCGAACAGCATACCCGTGAGATGTTGGCCATCGAACAGGATATATACGCCCTTGCTGGCGAAGAGTTCAACATTCAGTCACCCAAACAAGTAGGCGTATTGCTCTTCGAAAAGCTACAACTTAGCGACAAAGCCAAGAAAACTAAAACGGGACAGTATGTCACCAACGAAGAAGTGCTGGAGCGTTTGCGCGCTAAACACCCCATTGTGGATAAGATTCTACTCTATCGAGGCAAACGTAAACTCTTGAGCACGTATATTGAAGCACTGCCCAAGCTGATTAACCCACGTACAGGACGCATCCATACCAGCTTTAATCAGACCATCACAGCCACAGGACGCCTCTCCAGTTCTAATCCTAACCTACAGAACATACCTGTACGCTCTGCCGATGGCAAGGAAATCCGTAAAGCCTTCGTACCTGCTCCTGGCGAAGAATTCTTCTCGGCCGATTACTCACAGATTGAACTGCGTATCATGGCGCATCTGAGTGGCGACGACGGCCTCATCGACGATTTTCTTCAAGGGCATGATATCCACGCAGCCACAGCCGCCAAGATTTTCCACAAAAGCATGGATGAAGTGACACGCGAGGAACGCAGTCGCGCAAAGACAGCTAACTTCGGTATCATCTACGGCATCACCGCCTTCGGACTGACAGAGCGTTTAGGCATCAGTCGCACGGAAGCCAAGGAACTTATTGATAACTATTTCGCCACTTATCCCCGTGTGCAGGCCTATATGCAGGAGAGCATCGACCATGCACGCGAGAAGGGCTATACAGAAACCGTTTGTCACCGTCGCTGCTATCTGCGGGACATCAACTCCGCGAACGCTACAGTGCGCGGTTTCGCTGAACGGAATGCCATCAACGCCCCTATCCAAGGATCCGCTGCCGATATCATTAAGATTGCCATGATTCGTATCCACCGCCGCTTCCGTACGGAAGGAATTCGTTCGAAGATGATTCTGCAGGTGCATGATGAGCTCAATTTCAGTGTGCTACCCGAAGAACACAATCAGGTAGAGGCTATCGTCAAGGAAGAGATGGAAGCCGCTTTCCAAATGAAAGTTCCACTGATTGCCGATGCCGGATGGGGTAGCAACTGGTTAGAAGCTCATTGATGTGTCATATTGCAAATAAAATCAAGCAAATTAGAAAATAATGTCAAGAATTAGCGGCCATATCGTCAATTATTTATACCTTTGCGCCCGATATTCCTAAACATTCTGTCAAAAACAAACGCAATGAAAAAGATTCGTGCCGCCGTCGTAGGTTACGGTAATATCGGAAAGTACACACTGGAGGCGCTCATAGAGGCTCCGGATATGGAAGTGGCTGGCATCGTGCGCCGTCGTGGTGCCGAGGACCTGCCTAAAGAACTGGAAGGCTATAAGGTCGTGAAGGACATTCGCGAACTGGAAGCCGTTGATGTGGCGATTCTCGCTACGCCAACTCGCAGCGTTGAGGCTTATGCCAAGGACATCCTGGCGCTGGGCATTAACACCGTCGACTCCTTTGATATCCACACCAAGATTGTGGAACTGCGTCGCACGTTGGACGCAGCCGCCAAGGCTGGCAACGCCGTGAGCATCATCAGCGCAGGCTGGGATCCAGGGTCGGACAGCGTGGTTCGCACATTGATGGAGAGCTTGGCGCCGAAGGGCATCAGCTACACCAACTTTGGCCCCGGTCGCTCGATGGGTCACAGCGTCTGCGTCCGCTCTAAGGCAGGCGTCAAGGATGCCTTGTCAATGACCATCCCTGTAGGTCAGGGCATCCATCGTCGTATGGTATATGTAGAGCTGGAGGACGGCGCTAACCTTGACGAGGTCACCGCTGCCATCAAGGCCGATCCCTACTTTGCTTCCGACGAGACCCATGTCTTCCAAGTCGATAGCGTGGATGCGCTGAACGATGTGGGACATGGCGTTAATCTTGTACGTAAGGGCGTCAGTGGCCAGACCCACAACCAGCTCTTTGAGTTTAACATGAAAATCAATAACCCCGCCCTCACGGCACAGGTTCTTGTCAATGTCGCACGTGCTTCGATGCGTCAACAGCCCGGCTGTTACACGATGATTGAGATACCTGTCATTGACCTGCTGCCTGGAGATCGCGAAAGTATCGTGGGTCATCTCGTATAATGATTGTAGCTACCATCGGCTTTTTCGATGGCGTGCACCGCGGCCATCAGTACCTCATCCAACAAGTACAGGAGGAGGCGCTGCGCCGCGGTGCACGTTCTTTATTGATTACCTTCGACCGCCATCCACGCTCGGTGTTTGCGCCTGATAGTGCTCCGCAGTTACTGACAACCGCCGAGGAGAAAATGGCGCTACTACGAGCCACAGGGGTTGATGATATCTACATCCTGCCTTTTGACCGCACCATGGCAGGATTGACGGCGCAGGAATTCATGCAGCAAGTGCTGAAACAACAACTTGGCGTGACAGCGTTAGTCATCGGCTACGACCACCGTTTCGGAAAAAAGACCGATCCAAACCTTACCCGCGATGGAGGAGAAGGCTTTGAGGAATATCAGGCTTATGGTCGCGAACTGGGAATTGATGTGCTTCCCGCGCGAGAATTGACTGGAGAGCACGTCAGTAGCTCGGCAATCCGTCGCCTATTAACAGGAGGCGATGTTGCCGCGGCATCACACTTGTTAGGAAGGCCATATACGTGGAGTGGGCGCGTTGTCCATGGGCACGAGGTAGGACGCCAGTTGGGCTTTCCTACCGCAAACCTTGAGGGTATTGAGCCAACAAAGATGCTGCCTGCCAAAGGAGTTTATGCGGTAGAATGCACCATCCATCCCAAGATGATACACTCTAAGGCCATGCTGAATATCGGCCGTCGTCCGACACTCGATAATGGTACCGATATTTCAGTGGAGGTGCATCTCTTTGACTTCAATGAGGATCTTTACGACAGGACATTGACCCTATCTTTCGTAACGAGACTGCGTGAAGAGCAACGCTTCGATAGTGAAGCAGAGCTGACAGAGCAACTACAACGAGATCGTGCTGCAGCACTAAAAGCATTGACCAATCATTGTAAATAATAACCATTTCATCGAGTAAAGAATGAAACGTAGGCATTGGTGGATGTTTATCCTCATCTTCTTGTGCAGTCAACTGGCCGCTGGTATCACGCCTTTTCTGCTCTCACTGTTGCATATCAGATTGTCATCTTCAATCACGCTGGTAGGCACACTCCTCTTGGCTAATCTGTTGGCCATTGGCCTGTTCTTTCTTTACCGCCCACACTCCATCACGTGGTCATCAACGATGGCTGATCTTCAAGGACAGGCCGGACGACGTACGTTTTGGGTTTTCCTGATGGCCATCCCCGCCATTTTATTGGTTAACATCTTACAGGAAGCCCTCTTCCCAGATATTCCAGACCTTGTCGGCGCAGACACCTTCAAGGAGATCATGTACCATCCTGCAGGCCTATTGACAATTATGTTCTTAGGGCCCCTTTCTGAAGAGTTGCTGTTCCGGGGTGGTGTGCAGACAGATCTTGCGACCATCATGCAACATGAGCCCCAAAGTCGATTCCGCACCACCTACTTACCTCTTATCCTCTCCGCACTTATCTTTGCCATTATCCATCTGAATCCCGCCCAGATGCCAGCCGCTTTCATCCTCGGTTTTGTGCTGGGCTTTGCATACTGGTGGACGGGATCACTCTTAGCACCTGTCTGCATCCATGTTTTTAACAACTCTCTCGCCTGCCTTTTATACTTCCTATCACCCGATGACGATAGCTTCATTCATTTCGTAGGCGGACCGACAAATGCTGGGGTCATTGTGCTCACGAGCTTAGTTGCTTTAGGTCTCATCATTTGGCAAATGTACCGCTTGAGTAGCACAAAAAGCATCTCAGATGTAAGGTAAGCAGTCGTTTTTAAGCAAAAAAACGTTATTTTCTATATATAATTAAGGTGTAGTTGGCATTTTTTATGTAGTTTTGCGGCCAAATTTGAAAACAACGCATAAGAATGGCCAATAATCTCGTTATTGTAGAGTCTCCTGCTAAAGCAAAAACCATTGAGAAGTTTTTGGGCAAAGACTATAAAGTGATGTCGTCGTATGGACACATTCGCGACTTGAAAAAGAAAAGTCTGAGTGTCAATCCAGAATCTTTCATTCCCCAATATGAAGTACCCGCCGAGAAGCAACATCTCGTAACCCAACTCAAGCAGAGTGCCAAGAAAGCCGACATCGTCTGGTTAGCATCTGATGAGGACCGCGAGGGAGAAGCTATCTCATGGCACCTGCAAGAAGTGCTCAAACTAAAGCCAGAGACTACACGCCGCATCGTATTCCATGAAATTACGAAGCCTGCTATTCTCGAAGCTATCGAGCACCCTCGTCAGGTGGATATGGCGTTGGTGAATGCCCAGCAAGCACGTCGTGTACTGGATCGCATCGTTGGTTTCAAGCTATCACCCGTTTTGTGGCGTAAGGTAAAGCCCGGATTGAGCGCCGGTCGCGTTCAGAGCGTTGCCGTACGTCTGATTGTTGAGCGTGAGCGCGAGGTACAGTCTTTCGTGAGCGAAGCTGCATACCGCGTTTCCGCACTCCTGTGTATCTCCGATGGTGGCCAGCTGAAAGCAGAACTGAACCGTCGCTTTGCGACACGTGCCGAGGCCGAAGCCTTTTTAGCGAGTGTTCAAGACGCCACACTCACCATTGAAGATATCCAAACACGCCCAGTACGCCGTACCCCTGCGCCACCCTTCACCACCAGTACCCTTCAGCAGGAAGCTGCCCACAAGTTGGGTCTGCCCGTGGCACAGACGATGCTCGTGGCACAGCACTTATATGAGAACGGTTTTATCACGTACATGCGTACCGATAGCGTGAACCTGTCAAAGCTCGCCTTAGGCGCCTGCCGTACGGTGATTACCGATCAGATGGGCAAAGAATATGTCAAGATTCGCCAATACCAGACATCCAGCAAAGGTGCACAGGAGGCACACGAAGCCATCCGTCCCACCTACATCGATCGTCTGGAACTGACGAATGCAAATGCACAGGAGCGCCGTCTCTACGACCTCATCTGGAAGCGTACCATCGCCAGCCAAATGGCAGATGCCGAGTTGGAGAAGACGACAGCAACCATCAGCATCAGCGGTCGCGAAGAGCAATTTATAGCAACGGGTGAGGTCCTCAAGTTTGATGGTTTCCTCAAGGTTTATCGCGAAACCGACATTGATGAAAGCGAGGACCACCAGAATGAAGGCACCTCAATCCTTCCTCCGTTAACCATTGGCGAACATCTGCAACGTGTTGAAATACAGGCAACGGAGCGCTTTACGCAACATCCTTCACGTTACAACGAGGCCAGCCTCGTACGCAAACTCGAAGAGTTGGGCATCGGACGTCCTTCCACCTACGCCCCCACCATCTCCACCATCCAACAACGCGAATATGTGGTGAAAGGTGACAAAGCTGGCGAAGAACGCCCCTATACCGTGCTGACTCTGACCGGCAACGACATTCAGGAAGAACAGCGCACAATCCTCGTTGGCGCAGAACGTGGTCGCCTGATTCCTACAGATACTGGCGTGGTGGTCACAGACTTCCTCTTGGATTACTTCCCCAGCATCATGGACTATAACTTTACCGCTGATGTGGAGAAAGAGTTCGATACCATCGCTGATGGCAAAGAGGAATGGACCGGTATGATCTATCACTTCTGGAACAAATTCGAACCACTGGTACAACAATCCGTAAACACCAAGACGGAATTACGCGTTGGCGAACGTGTATTGGGCAAAGATCCCGCTACAGGTCACACGGTGAGCGTGAAGATTGGCCGCTTCGGCCCTGTTGCTCAGGTCGGTACTGCTGATGACACCGAGAAACCGCGTTTTGCACAGCTGAAGAAAGACCAAAGCATCGAGACCATCACCCTGGAGGAGGCTCTCGAACTATTCCGTCTGCCCCGCACATTGGGTGAATATGAGGGTGACAGCGTTGTCATCGGAAACGGCCGCTACGGCAACTATGTCCTCAATAACAAGAAATTCGTTAGCATCCCTGCTAAGACCGATCCGCTGACGATTACACTTGAGGAAGCCATCGAACTCATCAGCCAAAAGAAGCAACATGAGGCCGCACGCCACCTCAAGACCTTCTCCGAAGATCCTGAACTGGAGGTGATGAACGGCCGCTTCGGCATATACCTCTCTTACAAAGGCGTCAACTATCGTCTCAACAAGGCACAACAGGAGCAAGTACAGAATATGAGCTTTGATGAATGCATGGCCATCATCAAGGAGCAGGACGAGAAGCCCAAGAGCACTGAAAAACGCCGCTATACGAAAAAGAAATGACCAGAGTAATCCTTATCGGATATATGGGCGCCGGCAAGACGACCGTCGGCAAAGCACTGGCCGAAGAATTAGGCGTACCATTCTATGACCTCGACTGGTATATCACTATGCGCTATCGCAAGAGCATACCAGAAATCTTTGCCGAACGCGGCGAAGAGGGATTTCGTGAGCTGGAGCGACGCATGCTCCATGAAGCAGCAGAATTCGAGGATGTAGTACTCAGTTGTGGCGGTGGCACCCCTTGCTTCTTCGACAACATGGCTTACATGAATTCCCTGGCCGACACCGTCTATCTGAAAGCCGAGCCTGAAGTGCTGGCCATGCACCTGAAAATGGGAAAAGGACGCCGCCCCCTCATAGAGGGCAAGACACCCGAGGAACTGGAAGCCTATATCCATGAGTCTCTGCAAGTCCGTGAACCATACTATACGCAAGCTAAATACACATTGGACGTCTCACTCCTTGAGAACTTCACCAGAATCAAGGAGAGCGTCCGGCTAATCCGAGAAATGCTAAAGATATGAAGAAATGGCGCATTGAAGATTCCGAAGAGCTCTACAACATTAAAGGTTGGGGCGTCAGCTACTTCGGCATCAACGAGAAAGGACACGTCTATGTAAGTCCCAAGAAGAATGGTGTACAGGTGGATTTGAAGGAGGTCGTCGATGAACTGGCCACGCGCCACGTCACAGCTCCTGTGCTATTGCGCTTCCCTGACATTCTCGACAATCGTATCGAGAAGACTGACGAGTGCTTCCGCAAGGCCGCAAAGGAATACGACTATCAGGCCGAGCATTTCATCATCTTCCCCGTCAAGGTGAACCAGATGCGCCCCGTCGTGGAAGAGATTATCAGCCACGGCAAACGCTATAATCTGGGACTGGAAGCGGGCTCGAAGCCTGAACTGCATGCCGTGCTGGCCACCAATATGGACAGCGACAGCCTCATCATCTGTAACGGTCACAAAGACCAGAACTTCATCGAGCTGGCTCTGTTGGCCCAGAAAATGGGCAAACGCGTGTTCCTCGTCATTGAGAAACTTCCTGAGTTAAAGATCATTGCTGAGACCGCCAAGCGTTTAGGTGTCCGTCCCAACCTGGGTATTCGCATCAAACTGGCGGCCAATGGTAGTGGCAAATGGAGCGAGAGTGGCGGCGATGCCTCCAAGTTCGGTCTGAACTCCTCCGAGTTGCTGATGGCTCTGCAATTACTCGATGAGATGGGACTTCGCGACTGTCTGAAGCTGCTCCACTTCCATATCGGTAGCCAAATCACCAAGATCCGTCGCATCTCCACTGCCCTACGCGAGGCCGCACAATTCTATGTGCAACTTCATGCGATGGGCTTTAGTATCGAATTCATCGACTGTGGCGGTGGCCTTGGCGTAGATTACGACGGCACACGCTCTAGCAATAGCGAGTCCAGCGTCAACTACTCCATTCAAGAGTATGTCAACGACTGTGTTTATACCCTCGTGGAAGCCGCCAACCAGAATGGCATCCCCCACCCCAATATCATTACAGAAGGCGGCCGCTCGCTGACAGCACACCATAGTGTTCTGATTGTGGATGTTCTGGAAAGCGTTTGTGCCCCACAGATGCCCGATGAATTCCAACCTGGCGAGAGCGATCACAAGCTGGTCCATGACCTTACCGAGATTTGGGACAAGCTCTCCAACCGTTCCCTGCTGGAGGACTGGCATGATGCCGAGGACATCCGCGAGGAAGCGCTTGACCTCTTCCGCCACGGCATCATCGACCTGAAGACGCGCGCCCAGATTGAGTCCATCTACTGGGCCATCAGCCACGAAGTGGCAGAGTTGGCTCACCACCAGAAGCACGTTCCCGATGAGCTACGTGCTTTGGACAAGCAGATGGCCGATAAGTATTTCTGCAACTTCTCTCTCTTCCAGTCGATGCCAGACTCTTGGGCTCTCGACCAACTCTTCCCGATTATGCCCATCGCACGTCTAAACGAGCAACCTACCCGCAGCGCTACCCTTCAGGACATCACCTGCGACAGCGACGGTAAGATTACGACCTACGTGAATGGCGGCCACCAGACAAATTATATTCCTCTGCACCCCGTCAAAGCCGATGAGCACTACTATATCGGCGTGTTCCTCGTGGGTGCTTACCAAGAAATTTTGGGCAATATGCACAACCTCTTCGGCGACACCAATGCCGTCCATATCACCGTTAACCGTGAAACCTATGATATCGAACAGATTATCGACGGCGAAACAGTTGCTGATGTGCTGGAATATGTGCAGTACGATCCCAAGAAACTGGTGCGACGCCTAGAGATTTGGGTCAGCCGTGCTGTGAAAGACGGAAAGATCACAGAAAGCGAAGGCAAGGAGTTTATCAGTAATTATCGTGCAGGACTATATGGGTACACATACCTTGAATAATGTCATTAAAGTTGGCGGTGCCGTGGTCGAGGATTCGGCACAGCTTGCTATCCTTCTGGATGAATTCGTGAAAATCGAAGGACCGAAGGTATTGGTCCACGGCGGCGGACGTACTGCCACCCAGCTGGCCAAGCAACTCGGCATCGAAAGCCAAATGGTAGGTGGCCGACGCATCACCGACGCAGAAACGCTACGCATCGTCACAATGGTTTATGGCGGACTCGTCAACAAGACCATCGTGGCGCAGTTGCAAGCTCGTGGTGTGAATGCCCTTGGCCTCACCGGCGCGGATATGAATCTTGTACGTGCGCATCGTAGGCCAATTACGCCCGAAGGTATTGATTTCGGTTTCGTTGGCGATGTAGATAGTGCCGATGGTGCTGCACTCTATCAGCTGCTTGAGATGGGCATTACCCCTGTCATTGCGCCCCTCACCCACGATGGGCAAGGTCACATGCTGAACATCAATGCCGATACGATGGCACAGACCGTTGCTACCGCCCTCGCCAATGCAGCAGGCGCAACGTCTGCCAGCACGACGCTGACCTACTGCTTCGAGCTTCCTGGTGTGATGCGCGATCCCGCGGATCCATCATCCATTATTCCCGAAATCACCGAGGAGTCTTTCAGTTCCCTCGTGGCCGACGGAACTATCAGCGGTGGCATGATACCCAAACTGGAGAATGCCTTCGAGGCTATTCGTGCCGGCGTCGCTGCTGTACGCATCACCCACATCTCCAATCTTCAAGGGGGAACGGTGATTTCAAGTGAAAAGTGAAGGAGTGAAAAGTGAAAGAGTGAAAAACATTGGACTTTCGCACCGACATACTAGCACATCGTGACCGCCTCTACCGCCTCGCCCTCAGCATCCTTGGGGACAGCGCAGAGGCGGAAGACGTTGTGCAGGATGTGATGTTGAAAGCGTGGGAGCGCCGCGAGGAATGGGGCGCTGTGGAGAAGCCCTTGGCCTGGCTCGCACAGATGACAAAGAATGCGGCATTGGACAAACTCAAGAAAGCCCACCACCAGCCGCTCCCGGAGGAAGGCAGCGCACAATGGCACAATCCCAGTCTGGTAACTACGCCCCATCACTCCGAAGGCATCGGGCTCATTACACGTCTGATTTCCGAGTTACCACCTCCCTTAGACGACCTTGTCCGCCTGCGGGACATCGAGGGCTTCAGTTACGCCGAAATAGCCGACAAGCTCCTGCTGACCGAGGACCAGGTCCGCGTCTATCTCCACCGTGCGCGAACCAAGATCAAAGAGAAATACGTGAAAATGCAAAAATATGGACTCTAAGGTTCTTTGTTAAAGAACGTTAACGTCTGTAACTTTAGAGTCTCTGAATCGTCATCTGATTAGTAACACCAAAAATCAGTATGGATTACAAGTACATCGAACAACTCATTGACAGCTACTTCGAGGGCACCACGTCACTCGAAGAGGAGCACATTCTGCGGGAGTTCTTCGCACAGGAGAATGTTCCGGAGCATCTGCTCGAGTGGCAGTCGCTGTTCCGCTCCGAGAAGGAGTTGGCGAACGCCCACCTGGATGAGCGATTCGATGAGCGTCTGCTTTCGCTGACGGGTGAGGCCCACGTACGTGCATTGCCCATCCCGTTGCGCACTCGCCTGCGTCCGCTACTTCGCGTGGCTGCCTTCATCGCCTTTGCCGTTGTCATCGGCACGGCTGTGGAACAGTCCGTAAGCCCGCAGGGCGAGGCTCCTGCTAATCAGATGGCTGTGCAAGACGAGTTGGATGCAGACGAGACCACGGCACTCGACATCCGCTCAGCAGAGCTACAGAACGACTCCGTGAGTATCAATTGATTCATTTTTGCTTTTTCTCTATAAGACAATCAGTTAGTGCTAGCACTTAGACAGTATAAAACTGACTAGCTAAAACAAAACACTAACCTTTGCATGAAGCGGGCGGCCGGGAGGTCGCCTTCTTCATGATGTATTGGCTGCAACCAAGAACGATAGGAGCAGATATCAGACCGGCTATCGCATCAATGAGATAATGCGCCTGAATATAGACGGTGGCGCAGCATAACAAAGCCCATAACGGTAGCAGGAACGGCAGCACGCGAGGTGCATGACGACGTGCCAGCAGCAACAAGATGGTGGAAATACCGATATGACTGCTTGGGAAAGCCGCCGTAGGACGCTCGCCGGCCTCATGAGCCATCTCGACAAGCTGATAGAAAAGACCGTCGCTCCAACCTGGGGATGGCAGCATCTCCGTATGACTGTTGAAATACGTGCCCACGGCAGGGAAATGACCCTGAAGGATCTGGTCCACACCAACAGCTTGGAAATAGAACTGCGGACCTGTAACTGGCAGGAAGATATAGATGACGTAATAGAGGAAAAAGGAGATCATGATGAGCGCCACCACGCGATGGAATCGCGGAAATGCGAACTGCCTTTTTCTGCACTCTATCCAGAAAACCGCAATCGACAAGGCCGCAATCATCGGGAAATAGCTCCAATAGCCCAGATTGAACGCCTCGCTCCACACGGCCCCAGGTAGCAACTGGCTGAATTCGATAGACGGCTGACAACCGAATATCGACTGTTCAGCGGCGGCAAAGATATGATCGAGGTTCGGCAGACTGCGGTTAAACTCGTACGTATCAGGATACCACATCGACAACCACGCCAACTGCACCAAGATACGGAGGAAGGAGAAGATTGATGAATGATGAGTGACAAATGACGAATGACGAATAAGAGTTTCCTTCTCTTTTCGAAGGTTTTGTTTATTCGTCATTTGTAATTCGTCATTCGTAATTATTGCGGATTGCTGAGCCTTGGGGCGAGTGATACGCTGGAGTGCAATCACCCCAAGGGTCGCAGCCAGCCATCCTACTCGCGTCATGAGCATCCCTGCCGGATCCACCAGCCAAGGCATCATGATGACCATCAGCACACTCGTGGCAGCGCAATACACCGCCGCCGCCTTCTCCGCAGGCAATAAAGAGATTATCTTATTTTTCACTTTTCACTCTTACATTTTTCACTTTTCACTCTTATAGCCATCCCGCCTCCTTGTACCATTTGACACTCGCACGCACGCCCTCTTCGAGGTTCCATTGGGGCTTGTAGCCCAACTCGCGGCGGGCGGGTTCGATATCACAGTTCCAGTTACGCTGCGCCAGGATATGGTATTTGTCCATATTCAGCGTTGTCAACTTGCCCATCCATCGGCAGACAGTGCCATTGACTGCACAAACCGCATGCAGGAACCACAGGGGAGCCTTGATGTGAAGGACCAAACGTGTTCCCATCTCCTTCTGGAGCAGGTCGCTGAAGGCACGGCTGTTATAGCTATGACCATCCGAGAGGAAATAGGCATGATGCAGGACGTCTGCCTCTGGGCGCTCACAAGCAAGGAACGCAGCCTGCACGACATCCATCATATATACAAAGGTGATTTCCTGCGGCTGATAACCCACAGCGAAATCCACGTGCTGCTTGATACTCTGCGCCATCAGGAAATAGTCCTTCTCGCGAGGACCATACACGCCTGTCGGACGGAGGATGACCCAAGGCACATCGGTCTGAGCGCGCAGGAAATTCTCGGCTGCCAGCTTGCTCTCGCCGTAAGCGGTATTGGGACGCGGCGTGTCCTTGTCGGTAATGGGGAAATAACGTAGTAGCGAGCCGTCGGTGCCTGTCTTCTCCTCCTTGATAGCGCCAAAGATGCTCAGGGAGCTGACGAAGACAAAGCGCTGGGGCATCATGCCACAGTCGCGTAGCGCATTAACCAGATTGCGTGTTCCATCCGTATTCGTACGGAAGAAGCCCTCGCGCTTCAGCGATTTCGTGGCTCCGGCGGCGTGAATCACGTAGTCCCAGCCGCCGCCCATCTCGCTCTTATAGCCAAGCAACTGCTCACGAAGCCGATCGGGGTTGCCCAAGTCCAGTTCCGCGAACTTGATGCGCCCGTCCGTGAGGTATTGTTTGCTACTGCTGCGGCGCATGCCTGCCCACATCTCATAGCCACGGTCGAGGCCGTCGCTAACCATAAAACTGCCGATGAAACCGGAGGCTCCGGTCACGAGGACCTTCTTTTTTCCTATCTGACTCATACGCTGGTTCTTTTGTCTTTCACTTTTTACGGCGGCAAAGATACTACTTTTTGTGCCAACTCCCAAATTTCAACAATAATTAAACACTTCTCTACCACTAATTTGATTTTTTATTCAACCACAGATTGTACGGATTATACGGATTTCTTTACCACGTGTGTCGTTGCGGCAGTCCGAGCTATTTTCTATAGGAATAGGACCGTATAATCCGTACATTCCGTAGTTGTTATTATTGAACCCGTAGTGTATTAATCCCGTTGTAAATCCAAAATTTGGAGCATCAGAGGGAAAGATTCTCGTCAATCGTCAAGTAGGCAAGTAGTTTTTTACGTCAATCGCGTTGGAAGCGCAGAAAAAGATGTACTTTTGTGCCAAAATAATCATCATTTAAGCTACCTATGCGCCCTCACATTCGTCTTGTATTCGCGCTGTTGCTCGCCGTCAGCGCCCCACAGTCCCTCCTCAGTGCCTACCACGAGCCATATAGCGGCTCCCGCATCTTCTGGGACAACGCCACACGCCGTACCGTTTTCGATGGTGGCGGCTACGCTCGCATCATCCAGTTGCAGGACAACCGCCTGATGGCCGTCTGCGAGAGCGGCGGCATCAAGATCGCTTTCAGCTCCAACCGAGGCGGTTCGTGGAGCACAGCTACACGCATCGTCAGCAACGTGAACGACACGCCCAACTGCGTGCCAGACCTGATTCAGCTGAGCGACGGCACCATCATCGTAGCCTACAACCCACGTCCGAAGGAGCCCTATACCGAAGATCGCCGCTTCGGTATCCGCTGCAAGCGCTCCACCGATAACGGTCGCACCTGGAGCCAGGAAATCTTTGTCAACGATGCCAGCTACACCTTTCAGGACGGTTGCTGGGAACCTTCGCTCTTGGAGCTGCCCACAGGCGAACTGCAACTCTATTTTGCCGACGAAGGTCCCTTCACCAGTAGCGGCGAACAGCAAATCTCGCTCTGCCGTTCCTTCGACGGAGGACAGACGTGGGGCGAGGCCGAGCGCGTCTGCTTCCGCAGCGGTTTCCGCGACGGCATGCCTGTCCCCGTGCTCCTCAACGACCAGTCCACCATCGTTGTTGCCATCGAGGATAACGGCTGGGGATACAACGACTTTATGCCCACCACCGTACGCACCACCCTTACCGACAACTGGCAGACGTGGGTCAATGCAGGCAGTAAGAGCCGCAACCTCTCGCCCAACCTCGATTTCTGTCCTGTGGCCACAGGCGGCGCCCCCTATCTGCGCGTCCTTCCCTGGGGCGAGACGGTGATGAGCCACCAGTCGCCATACGACAACGACGGAAAGATACAGATGCGCGTGATGGTGGGCAACGACCAGGCACGCGACTTCAAAGCCGTCAGCCTGCCCTTTGGCGAAGGCGGTGTCAATCCGCAAGGCATGTGGAACTCTCTCGCCATCATCGACACAGGAACAGTCATCGCCGTCTCAGGCATTAACGGCAAAATAGAGATGATCAAGGGCTACCCCGTACGCCTGCTGCAAGCGCCCTTTGCCCACCCCGACATCAACGGACGCATCAGCAGGACCGAAGGCTACTTCAACGCCTCAGCCCAGCAAATCATGCTCGGCACGCAGACAGGCACGCGCTGCAACGCCGACTTTGCCTACGATCTGGATTCACTCTACTTCGTAGCTCGTGTCATAGATAAGACGCGAGAACTCGATGCGACCACCCCAGACGCCCTTGCGCTGATGATTGACGTGGATGGAGCCTCCAACTCTCGCATCCAGAAGGAGTGTTATCGCGTCATCCTCAAGCCCGATGGTGAGTGCCAGCTGCAGCAAGGCTCAGGCTCGTGGAAAGCCGTTGAAGGCGCTGCCACCATCCATGTTGCCGCCATCAGCAACGCCACCAACTACACCCTCGAAGTGGCAATCCCTTGGGCCACCCTCGGCAAGGATGCCGCCCCTATCGGACAACGCATGGCCGCCGCCCTAACGGTAACAGATAACCAGTCCGGCACCATCCTCACCGAGACGATTCCGGATGCCCACGACTTGAAGCCTTGGACGTGGATGGAACTGCGCCTGCAGGATCTCCCCACAGGCATCCAAGCTCCTCGCGCAGCAGCCCCCAAAACCACCTCGCGCCCTTACCAGCAGGCCACAGCCACATACGACCTGCTTGGCCGCCGCCTCTCCTCCGCCCCACCCCACACACTCCTTATCCGCGGAGGTGCCAAGTATTACTCTAAAATCAACCGAAACTAATTAACCACAGATTATATTTTTTATAACGAACACGAACTTCTCGAATTACACGAATCTCCGAGCGAAACGCTTTGCGGGTTTCGAATGTCACGGTCTGGGTTACGATATTGCATGAGGTGACAAATTTGCTTCCACTCGGCACCTGCGGAGCGTGCCGTCCTTATTCGTGTAATTCGAGAAATTCGTGTTCGCAATAAACTTCCGATAGTTAAGTTTTTCCTGGAGCTGTGTCAAAAGTTGGGCACAGCTCCAACTTTTTTCGCTGCTACCCCAAGAAAATAATTTTTGTACGCTACAAATTCTTTATTTCACGTCGAGAAATATATATTTCACGTCGTAAAACTTATATTTCTCGACGTAAAATATAAAAACTGCGACGTAAAATAAAGTTTTTGTCTGCATGGAAGCAAGAAAAGAACGGGATGAAATGCTTTTTTTCTAGTGTATTAGCCACGAATATGTATTTTAATAAACCACGGATTGTACGGATCTTACGGATTAATCATGCTGCTTGGTGTGATTTTATGTTTGATTTTCGAATGATTTTGAGAAACGTAGTGACAACCAAAACCTCCGTATAATCCGTACATTCCGTAGTTGTTTTTTTGAACTCGTCGTTTTTTTCCATAGTTGTTTTTCCCTTGTTTGTGGACAGCGGCGCCGATATAACCTTTGCCCTAACCAGAAGGAAAATGGAAGGATTGTCAATCACTATTGAAACGAGCATTACCAAACCTTGAATTAACCTCGAGGTAGGGTTGAGGTACGTTCAGGCTTCCATTTCACCGCTTTTAATATTTTTTAACACTCATGTTATAATATATTATGGTGCTTTTTACATACCTTTGCAGAGCTTTATAACATAACTCTAATCAATTCGGTTCAGATAATTCACTCAAATTAATAAACTAATAACTAATCAAATGAAAAAATTCTTACTTCTTTTGTGCGCCCTGCTAGGATCGGTAGGGGTATGGGCACAGGAAACCGTCGTTGTAGTGGACGGAACAGGAACAAATGCCCCTTATGACACTTATGGCACTCGTAACACTGGCGTGTCTCCTCAAACTTTCACATCCAAAGCGGCTTCAGGTTTGGCAGGCGTTGTTCTTTCTGCACCTGTTATTGACCGCGCCACTTGGTGGGATACCTATTGCTTAGCTCTTAGGCCCGCAGCAACCCAAACAGATGAAGAGGTAACCATTACAGCTCCAAGCGGGTATAAAATTGTAAGTATATCCATGACTTTACGTGCTAATAGTTCCTCTTATCCTTATATTGTTAAATTCAACGGAAGCTCTACGGAAGTAACTGGAGGTCAAGATTTCGCATTTTCAAAATCGGATATCAATGCCACATCTTTTAGTTTTACAATAAACCACAAGCAAGCAAATTTTGATGCTACCAATAAGTGGCTGGGCGTTAAATCTATGTTCATCGTTATGAAACATGATAACTATTACGACGATGCGCTCGCAGCCATTACCGATGGTGGTACATATCACATCTCAACCACTATCGCTGGTACCAAATATTATGTTACCACAACTGGAAAACTGACATCTTGTGTTGCCGACGGTGGTAGTTTTCAATTTGAGAAGGTAACAGGTGGCTCTTTCGAGACTTATGGTTATAAAATTAAGAATGGTTCTAATAGATTCACCAATGCCCCCCTGAACAATAGTAAAGCTGTCCTAAATGTTAATAATTTAAGTGTTACAACAAACAACGATAGATCAGACTGGGAAGCACAGGTTCTTTATCTGAATGATGAAGGGAAATATGCAATCCGAGCTTGTAATACGGCCTCTGCTTTAAGCAGTTGGAATGATGCTGGCCGCGTCTTCTGGACTGTTGATGGAACTACCGCACGCTATTCTTATACCCCTGCTTATATTTGGGAAATCGAAGAACCTGGAGAACCAGTTGATGTTACATTCAATTTCTATTATGGAGGCAATAAAGTCCATAGTGGTGTTGTTACAATGGAAGAGGGGGCACCAGCTAGTATTCCAGCCTCTTTGGACTATGGTTTCTGCACCTATTCTTATTCACCCACAACAATCACCTCCGGTATTACTTCAGTAGATGTTACCACAACTTGGAATGGTCCATTTGAAATATCCGAAGATTACGCCTCTGCTCATTGGTATGATATGGCTATCCGTGGAACATGGTATGTGACATCCCAAAACAAGGATGAGGGTGCTTTAAAGACAGTTAATGCCAATGCCTTAGGCTTAGCGGAAGATGATTACCAATGGGCATTTACTGGCGATCCCTGGCACATCAAAGTCTTGAACAAATATGAAGGAAGTACAAAATGTTTTGGACATCCCTCTCATACAAATGAAGGCGTACCCGAGTTTGGCACAGATAATTACACATGGGCAATCAAGAAAAGTACTTCCAATATCGCCAATTCATTCTTGATGAATGTTGAAGGTACCAATTTGTCTATTAATCAATACGGTGGTGCTGGTGGCTCTCTGAAATTCTGGGACAGCGTATATAACATAAGCGACCCTGGTTCTGCATTTACAGTTTTTGATGTTCCTACGGACTTCGCAAGTTTCGTAGTTGATGAGATTGCTCCAGCTCTCGAAGCTACAGGCTATTTCGCACTCACTGATGCTGTAAAGACACCAATTGGTTACGATCCTGCTTACAAGACCGAATGCCCCTTCGCAAATTACAAGAGCATGAAGGAGAAGCTGACTGCCGTAGATATGACAGACCTTTCCAACTTTGTTCTTCCCGAAACAGGTTACTATCGGTTTAAAAACGTATATTACGATACATATATGGGAATGAATGCCTCTAAAATCAATGGAAACTACGCCAAAGATACCTATATTGATAGTCCTGTCACAATAGTGGAACTAACAAAGGGTACTGACGAAAATGTAGGGAAATATAGTATCCGAATACAAGGCAAATACCTCCAAGGACTATCTCAGAGTAACGATGTTCCATTAGATGATAATACACCTGCTTGGTTCACGCCAACAATTCCAACCGTTGGTACAGGGACATTCTCCACGACACCTGATGGCACTCATACCTTTATTCACTGTGCTGGTGGCGGCAACATTGTAGGATGGACTAAAGATGCCGATGCATCAAAGTGGGTTATTGAAGATGCCACTACGATTAAAGTATCCATCTCTGATGCTGGCTACGCTACCCTCTGTGTTCCCTTCCCCGTTACAATTCCGAGCGGCGTGAAAGCTTACACCGTGAGCGGTATTAACGGTGGTCTTCTCACATTGGCAGAGATTTCGACAACTATTCCTAGCGGCACAGCTGTTATCCTTGAGGGTGATGAAGGCACCTATACCTTTGATATTGCTGGTGAGGTATCACCCATTACGCCCAACATGCTCGTAGGTAACTTCACCGAAAGTTCTGCTCCCGTAGATACATACGTACTGCAAAAGCAAGGTGACGACGTAGGCTTCTATCAAGTGGTAGGCGAAGCTAAGGCTATCAGCGCTAACCGTGCTTATCTGAATGCGTCTGGCGCAGGTGTCAAAGCCTTCTTCTTCGATCAGGCAGATGCTATCAAGAGCGTATTCAGCGGTATTGCTGAAGGCAAGATCTTCGACCTCAGCGGTCGCAAGGTGGCTAAGATGCAGAAGGGTAAAACCTATATCGTGAACGGTAAGAAGGTGAATGTGAAGTAAAGACCCACCCCGCCCTACGGGCACCCCTCCCGTGATGGAGGGGGCCTGCGGGTAGAAACGAATCATTATTATAATACTAACATTAAAAGAATGACCCTATAAGCTCCTTCAAGCGCTAGCCGCTTCCCTCCCTGACGGGAGGGGTACGGGGGTGGGTCTTGAATTATGAAGACATATATTTCTCCCGCGCTGATTGTACAGCACATTCAAACTGAAGGCCTCATGGCTCTGTCCCTCAAGGGCACAGCCGATAGCAGCCCTGCCCTCGTCAAAGGCGCTGGCGACTGGGGCGACATTTGGGGTGACGACGAGGAATTAGACCTCGACGAGTAATAAATGCCCCCGAAAACGACAAAAAGTCATTGATTTTCTTGCGAATTTGCAAAAGTCGCAGTACCTTTGCAACGCAAACGAAGAACGAGATGAAGCGAGGAGCCCACAAGGCTCTTCGCTTCTCGCTTAAAAATAGACTCACTACTTCACAACCTCATAACCTCATAACAATGATTGACAAAGAAAAGGTGAAAGCACTGGTTGAGCAATGGCTCGACGGTAAAGAGTATTTCCTGACTGACCTGACGGTGACGCCAGACGATTGTATCACGGTAGAAATCGACCAGGCCGAAGGCGTTTGGATTGAGGACTGCGTACAGCTGTCCCGCTTCATCGAAGACCACCTCTCACGCGACGAGGAGGACTACGAGCTAGAGGTTGGCAGCGCCGGACTGGGACAGCCCTTCAAGGTGCTACGCCAATGGATCAATCATATTGGCAAGCAGGTGGAGGTCATCACCACAGACGGCCGCAAGCTGAAGGGCATCCTGCGCGAAGCCAGCGCCGAACAGATTGTCATCACCGTGCGCCAGAAGGTGCAGACAGAGGGCAAGAAGCGCCCCACCCTACAGGACGTGGATCTCACGCTGCCGATGGCAGAGGTGAAGAGCGGAAAGTACCTCATAGACTTTAAATGATTTAAAGACTTAAAGATTTAAGGAATTAAGGAATTAAGGATTTGAGGATTTAAAGATTTAAGGATTTAAAGATTTAAGGATTTGAGGATTTAAGGATTTAAGGACTTAGGGATTTGAGGAATTAAGGATTGCTCTGGGCAGTCCAATCATTAAATATAAAATCATTAAATATAAAATCGTAAAATTGTGAAATTGTAAAATTGTGAAATTGTAAAATCATAAAATAACTCCATGGCAAAGAAACAAAACAACGCACTCATTGACACTTTCGCAGAGTTCAAAGAGACAAAGAACATTGATCGCGCCACCCTTGTGAGCGTGCTCGAAGAGAGTTTCCGTAACGTCATCGCCAAGATGAAGGGAACGGACGAGAACTACGACGTTATCGTGAACCCCGATAAGGGCGACTTCGAAATCTACCAGAACCGCACCGTGGTTCCCGATGACGAGGTAACAGACCCCAACATGCAGATTGGACTGACCGAGGCCCAGCAGATTGCTGCCGACTACGAGGTGGGCGAGGATGTGTCCGAGCCTGTAGATTTCTCCAAGTTCGGTCGTCGCGCTATCCTGACGCTGCGTCAGACGCTGGCCTCCCGCATCCTGGAACTGGAGCACGATGCCCTCTATAATAAATATAAGGATATGGTGGGCGAGATTATCTCCGCTGAGGTTTATCAGGTATGGCACAAGGAAGTGCTGCTGCTGGACGAGGAGGGCAACGAGCTGTTGCTGCCGAAGAACGAGCAGATTCCTGGCGACTTCTTCCGCAAAGGTGAACCTGCCCGCGCCGTGGTGGCCCGCGTAGATAACAGCACAGGCAACCCCAAGATTATCCTCTCACGCACCAGCCCTGTGTTCCTGCAGCGCCTGCTCGAAGCCGAAGTGCCTGAGATTGCTGAAGGCATCATCGCTATCCGCAAGATTGCCCGCGTACCAGGCGAGCGCGCTAAGATCGCCGTAGAGAGCTACGATGATCGCGTAGATCCCGTAGGCGCATGCGTCGGCGTTCGTGGTAGCCGCGTTCACGGCATCGTCCGCGAACTGAAAGGCGAGAACCTGGACGTCATCCAATGGACCAGCAACCCGCAGCTTCTCATTGCCCGCGCCCTCGGTCCTGCCCAGATCAACAGCATCAACCTCGATCCCGAAAGCAAGCATTGCGAGGTCTATCTCGATCCCGATCAGGTCAGCCTGGCTATCGGTAAGGGTGGTCTGAACATCCGTCTGGCTTCCATGCTCACCGACACCGTCATTGACGTTTACCGCGAGGTACAGGGTAACGAGGAAGAAGAGCTGGAGGACGATATCTATCTCGATGACTTCAAGGATGAAATCGATGACTGGGTGATTGAGGAGCTGAAGAAGAGCGGCTGGACAACAGCCCGTGCCGTACTGGAAGCACCGCGTGAGATGCTCGTCAAGAACGCCGACCTCGAGGAAGAGACGGTTGACGAGGTACTGCGCGTCCTGCGTCAGGAGTTCCCTGAGGAGGAAGAACAAGAGAGTGAAAAATGAAAAATGAAAGAGTGATATGCCAATAAGAATAAATAAAGTCACTAAGGAATGTAGCGTGGGACTCCAGACCCTCGTGGACTTTCTGAACAAGAAAGGCTTCACGGACGTGGAGGCGAATCCCAACGCGACCATTACCGACGAGCAGTATGCGCTGGTACAGGCCGAGTTCAATAAGGACAAAGGCATGCGCGTACAGGCTCAGCAGATCTCCACGGCCCGCAAGGTCAAGGAGAAGAAGGAAACGATTGTACTCACCGAGGACGATGAGGCACTGCCGCTTACCGAGGTGAAGAAACCCAAGCTCGTAGGCCACATCAACCTCGACAGCAAGGGCAACCCCATCACAGAGGCCCCCAAGGCTGCTGAAAAGCCCGTTGAGAAGAAGGCCGTTGAGAAACCCGTCGAGAAAGCGGTTGAGACACCCGCCGAGAAGCCCGTTCAGGACGAAGCACCCGTCGTGGAGAAGCCTGCAGCGACTCCGGAACCTGTGGTGGAGCAGAACGAGGCCGTAGAGGACGCGACGCCCGAAGAGACTCCCGCACCCGCTAAGAAGAAAAAGGGCGTGGAGCTGGAGGAAGTGGATGGCGTGTTCCGCGTAAAAGGTCCATCCGAGCCACCTCTCACCTTGAATATCAAAGGCCATATCGACCTCGACTCCCTCAACCAAAGCACCCGCCCCGCTCGCACTAAGAAGCGCAAGAAGGGCGCCAACGCAAACGGAGCACAGCCTGGCAAGAAGAAGGGCGAGCGCGTAGATATCAATGCCGAAGCTGCCAAACAGCAACAGCAGCAACAGCAAAAGAAGAATAAAGGTAACCAACAACAGCAGCAACAGCAGAATCAGGCCTCCAAGAACGAAGGCAAGCGCCGCAAGAAGAACCAGCCCAAGCAGGAACCCGTACTCGTAGAACAGAGCGAGGAAGAGGTAGCCAAGCAGGTTCGCGAGACGCTGGCACGACTCACAGCCGGTAAGAACAAGACGCTCGGCAAGGGTGCCAAGTATCGTCGCGAGAAGCGTGAGAACATCCGCGCCGGCATGGAGGCTGAGCTGGAAGAACTGGAAAAGGAGTCAAAGATCCTGAAGCTGACGGAATTCGTTACGGCCAACGAGTTGGCATCGATGATGAACGTCCCCGTCACACAGGTCATCGGCACATGTATGAGTCTGGGCGTGATGGTCAGCATCAACCAGCGCATGGACAAGGAGACCATCGACCTCGTTGCCGACGAGTTTGGCTTCCAGACCGAATATGTCAGTGCCGACGTAAGTGAAGCCGTGCAGGAGGAGGCCGATGACGAGGCAGATCTCGTACCTCGCGCGCCGATTGTGACCGTCATGGGTCACGTTGACCACGGTAAGACTTCGCTGCTCGACTACATCCGCAAGACCAACGTCATCGCTGGTGAGGCCGGCGGTATCACGCAGCACATCGGTGCTTACAACGTGAAGCTCGACGATGGCCGCCACATCACCTTCCTGGACACCCCTGGTCACGAGGCATTCACCGCCATGCGTGCCCGTGGTGCACAGGTAACGGATATTGCCATCATCATCATTGCCGCTGACGATGATATCATGCCGCAGACCAAGGAAGCCATCAACCACGCTGTGGCTGCCGGCGTACCTATCGTCTTCGCCATCAATAAGATTGATAAGCCTGCCGCCAACCCCGAGAAAATCAAGGAGCATCTGGCACAGATGAACTTCCTCGTCGAGGATTGGGGCGGTAAGTACCAGAGCCAGGACATTAGCGCCAAGAAAGGTCTTGGTGTACCTGAGCTGATGGAGAAGGTACTGCTCGAGGCTGAAATGCTTGACCTCAAGGCCAACCCCAACCGCAAGGCAACGGGCTCCATCATCGAGTCCTCATTGGACAAGGGCCGCGGCTATGTCGCTACGCTGCTTTGCTCCAATGGTACGCTGAGGATGGGTGACATCCTGCTGGCAGGTACCAACTACGGTCGTATCAAGGCCATGTTCAACGAGCGCGGACAGCGCATCAAGGAGATTGGCCCGGCACAGGCTGCTACCGTCCTCGGACTGAATGGTGCTCCACAGGCCGGTGATACATTCCACGTGATGGACAGCGACCAGGAGGCTCGTGAGATTGCCACAAAGCGTGAGCAACTGCAACGCGAGCAGGGTATCCGCACCCAGCACCACCTGACGCTCGACGAGATTGGTCGCCGCATCGAACAGGGCGGATTCCAGGAACTCAACGTCATCGTCAAGGGCGACGTGGACGGTTCTATCGAGGCCCTCAGCGACTCGCTCATCAAACTCTCTACCGAGAAGATTGCCGTCAATGTCATCCACAAGGCTGTGGGTCAGATCTCCGAAAACGACGTATCGTTGGCAGCTGCCTCCGATGCCATCATCGTGGCCTTCCAGGTTCGTCCTTCCGCTCAAGCCCGTAAGGCAGCCGAGCAGCAAGGCGTGGAAATCCGCACCTACAGCATCATCTACGATGCCATCGAAGAGGTGAAAGAGGCCATGGAAGGTATGTTGGCTCCCGAACTCAAGGAAGAGATTACGGCCCAGCTCGAGGTACGACAGGTATTCCATATCTCCAAGGTTGGAACGGTGGCCGGCGCTTACGTCGTCGATGGAAAGGTCAGCCGCACCAACAAAGCCCGCATCATCCGCGACGGTATCGTCATCCACACAGGACAGATCGATGCCCTTAAGCGCTTTAAGGATGATGTGAAGGAGGTGAACACCAACTTCGAGTGCGGTATCTCACTGGTTAACTACAGCGACATCCGCGAAGGCGACACGATCGAAACATTCCAGGAAATTGAAGTGAAAGCCAAACTTTAATGTGTGCCCTTGACATTCTTTTCTACCTCGTGTTTCTCGTGGGGTTCTGGAAAGGTTATAGTAACGGCCTGCTGAAAGAAGTCCTCGGACTCATCGGTGTATTCATCGGCATCTATGTAGCTCACTTGTTCTACGAACAGGTGGGCTCTCAGTTGGCCCCTACCATCGGCACATCCGTTGGAATCGCCAATATCATTGCCTTTGCACTCATCTGGCTTGGATTCCCCATTCTACTTGGATTCCTGAGCTCGCTTCTGACAAAGGTGATGGAAAAGATGGGTCTGGAAGAAATCAATAGTCTTGGCGGAGTGGTTGTCAGTCTGGCCAAATATGCCATCATATTAGGCCTCCTCTGCAATGTCATCTCCATCACAAACATCCTGGACGAGAAGACTCGACATGAGTCCTTGGTCTTCGATCCACTGCAACAGGCCACATCCAAAGCATTCAACTTGGCCAAGGAACAATGGGAACATATCAGCGCTAATAATCATGGCGAACGAGAATAACGAATTTGTACGCTCCGTAGCAGACAAAGCCTACGAATACGGCTTCACAACCGACGTGGAGACGGAGGTGATTGAACGTGGTCTGACAGAAGACACCGTGCGCCTCATCTCCGAGAAGAAAGGGGAGCCGGACTGGCTGCTGGAATTCCGCCTCAAGGCCTTCCGCTACTGGCAGACGCAGCCACAGCCCACGTGGGGCCACCTGCAGATGCCTGAGATAGACTATCAGGCCATCTCCTACTACGCAGATCCCACAGCGGCCAAGAAGAAAGAGGGGCCCAAGAGTGTCGATGACATCGACCCTGAGTTAATGAAGACGTTCGATAAACTGGGTATTCCCCTCGAAGAGCGCCTCGCCCTCAGCGGGACTGCCGTTGATGCCGTGATGGATAGCGTGAGCGTCAAAACCACATTCCGCGAGAAGCTGGCGCAGCAGGGTATCATCTTCTGCTCCATCAGCGAAGCCGTGAAGGAACACCCGGAGTTGGTCCGAAAGTACCTCGGCTCTGTCGTCCCCTATCGCGATAACTTCTTTGCAGCGCTGAATAGCGCCGTCTTCTCCGACGGTTCCTTTGTCTATATCCCCAAGGGTGTTCGCTGCCCCATGGAGCTCAGCACCTATTTCCGCATCAATGCCCAAGGAACCGGTCAGTTTGAACGGACATTGATTGTAGCTGACGAAGATGCTTACGTCAGCTATCTGGAAGGCTGCACGGCCCCCATGCGCGACGAAAACCAGCTACACGCAGCCATCGTAGAGATTGTGGTTGAGAACCGTGCAGAGGTCAAGTACTCAACGGTTCAGAACTGGTACCCTGGCGACAAGGAAGGTAAAGGCGGTGTCCTGAACCTCGTCACCAAACGCGGATTACTCCGTGGGGAGAAGAGCAAACTCTCGTGGACACAAGTTGAGACGGGATCTGCCATTACGTGGAAATATCCCTCCTGCGTGTTAGCTGGCGAAGGCTCGCAGGCAGAGTTCTACAGCGTAGCCGTCACCAATAACTTCCAGCAGGCCGATACGGGTACTAAGATGATTCATCTGGCACCTCACACGCGCTCTACCATCATCAGCAAAGGTATCAGCGCCGGTCGCTCGCAGAACAGCTATCGCGGCCTCGTTCGCGTTGCCCCGAAAGCCGAAGGAGCTCGTAACTACTCCAGTTGTGACAGCCTCCTCCTATCTTCCACCTGTGGTGCCCACACCTTCCCCTACATGGACGTGCAGAACCCCTCTGCCATCGTGGAACACGAAGCCACCACCTCGAAGATTTCCGAGGACCAGCTCTTCTACTGCCAGCAACGCGGCATTCCCGAAGAGGAAGCCGTTGGACTCATCGTCAACGGCTACGCTAAGGATGTGCTGAACAAACTGCCAATGGAATTTGCCGTTGAAGCCCAAAAGCTACTCGCCGTGTCCCTTGAGAACACAGTAGGCTAAGAAAGGTTTAACGCTAAGTAGCCGAGAGGCAGATAAAAGAAAAGTCCGCGATAAACGCGGACTTTTTTGTTTACTGCGCAATGGCGATGGTGACACGGTTCAGGTCGTTCTCGCTGAAAGGTTGAACGGTATCGCCCTTTGCATCAACTGTGATGCGTGAGGCTTCGATGCCTGCGTCGGTAAGGGCCTTGGCAACACCATCGGCACGACCTTGCGAGTACTTCATGTTAATACGGGGATTACCTGTTCCAGCATCAGCATAACCTGTAACCAGGACTTTGGTATCGGGGTTTTCCTGAAGGAAAGCGATGAGTTGCTTCACCTTGGCCTGTTCACCCGCAGGAATAGTCGTCTCACGGATGGCATAGAAGATCTCGGTACGCATCTCTGCCTTCTTAACGACCACAGGAGCCGGCTTAACTTCCTCCTTAACCACTACAGGAACGGGCTCTGGTTCTGGCTCAGGGTCGGCAATGATGGGTGCTGCCACAGGATGATTCTTAAAGCCGAACTTATAAGCCAATCCCAACTGCGCCGTCAACTGCGCGTCGTCCCTAGAGTTTGTCTTGCTGTTATAACGATCAGACAGCCCATTCAGGCTCACCTCGAGGTTGGCACTCCAATGCTTACAAAGATCATAATCAAGCATGGCACCAATGCGGGCGTTGTGGCTCAACAAGTTCTTGTCCCAAGCACGAGGCAGCTGGTAAGCGCTATTGGTGAGGTCGGTATTGTTCCAAGCCACGTCCAATCCGATACCCCCTATCAGATAAAGGTTCAAGGGTGAATAACCCTCCCGACCAAACAGTGAGAAGAGGTTCAGCAGGAGATCCACATCTGTAGTGACGTAGTTATATTTGTACGTGAACTCCGAGCCGTCATCTGCATTGATACCTCCTTTGTTCCAGGCACCATTGACGTGCAGGCGCGCACCTACCGTCGGATTAAAGAACGAGCCGAAGGAGACAGAGGCTGTAGGAGTAATCAACTTCAGTTGATCAAAACTGGTAAAGGTTGTCTGACCGCCCCCCTGAAGTCCTATAAACAAGTAGGGATAGGGGTCATAGCTCAAGCCACTCTCTGAGGTCTGCGCAGAAACGGTGGTAGCGAGGCTCAAGGCCAAGATAGCAAAGATATTCTTCAGTCTCATGCTTTTGTTTTTTTCGATTATTGTGCGCAAAATTAGAGCTTTTCTCGCCAAGACCAAAGTTTTTTGCAGTTTTTTTAACTTTCTGCCTTATAATAAGCTAAAAAGCATGGATTTTTTGCAGGCACAACCGAAAAATGACTATCTTTGCACCTATAAATATGTTTATTCTATTATGATTTCCATTAAGAAAGTTGAAGGAAAGCGAGAACTGCGCGCCTTCATTCGCTTTAACTACCATTTGTACAAAGGTAATCCTTATGCAGTCCCCGATTTTCTGGAGGATATGTTAGACACCTTTGACCGCAAGAAGAACGCAGCTTTCGAGTTCTGCGAATCCGACCTCTTCCTGGCTTACCGTGACGGCGAGATTGTGGGACGCGTAGCAGCCATCATCAACCACAAGGCCAATAAAACTTGGAATACCAAGAACGTCCGTTTCGGCTGGATTGATTTTATCAATGACCTGGAAGTAGCAAAGGCGCTGCTCGACACCGTAGAGCAATGGGGCCGCGAGCGTGGAATGAACAAAATCGTAGGTCCCTTGGGCTTTACAGATATGGACCCCGAAGGTATGCTAATCGACGGCTTCGACCAGCTCTCTACCATGAGTTCCATCTATAACTATCCTTATTATCCTGAACTCGTAGGGAAATTAGGCTACGAGAAAGAAGTTGACTGGGTGGAACGTAAGGTGATGGTGCCCACATCCGAGGCACAGGCCGATGCTGCCAAATACATGCGTGTGGCAGAGATGAGCATGAAACGCTACCATCTGCACATGCGCCGCTTCAAGAACCATAAGGAAATTCTTGCTGCAGACGACGGCAAGTATATCCTCAAGGTCTTCGATGTTATCAACAAGGCTTATGCGGACCTCTATGGTTACTCCGAGATGAACGAGCGCCAAATCATGCAGTATGCCAATACTTATCTGCAATTCCTGGATATGCGCCTCTTGGCCGTCGTTGAGAACGAGGATAACCAGCCTATTGCTATGGGCGTCGGTATCGGTTCGCTCTCCTATGCCCTGCAGAAAGCTCACGGCAAGCTCTTCCCCTTCGGTTGGTGGCATCTGGCGAAGGCTATTTATTTCAAACCCGCTCCCGTCATCGACCTGTTGCTTGTCGGCGTGCTGCCTGAATATCAGAACAAGGGTGTCAACGCCCTGCTGTTTGCCGAGATTATTCCCGCAGCCCAGAAGATAGGCTTCGTATGGGCAGAGACACACCCGCAGCTGGAGGCCAATGAGAAGAGTCAGGGACAGTGGGCTCACCTCGATTGCACGATTCACAAACGCAGACGCTGCTTCCAGAAAAACCTTTGATGCATGGCTGAAGACGTAGAGGTTGTACAACCTGTTGACTATTCCGAAGATAATATCCGCCACCTCTCCGACATGGAGCATGTGCGGACGCGTCCTGGTATGTATATCGGTAAGCTGGGCGACGGTTCCCACGCCGAGGATGGTATCTATGTGCTGCTGAAAGAAGTCATTGATAACAGTATCGATGAATTCAAGATGAATGCCGGCAAGCGCATCGAAGTGACCATTGACGATAACTTGCGTGTGACCGTCCGCGACTATGGCCGAGGCATTCCTTTAGGCAAACTCGTCGAAGCTGTTTCTATGTTGAACACGGGTGGTAAGTATGACTCCAAGGCGTTCAAGAAGAGTGTGGGCCTGAACGGCGTAGGCCTGAAAGCCGTTAACGCCCTCAGCTCTCATTTTGTGGCTCAGAGTTTCCGTGACGGAGAGACACGACGCGCAGAGTTTGAGAAAGGTATCTTGGTGAAGGACGATAGCACCGCTGCTAACGCGGCAGAGGAGAACGGCACCCTCATCTATTTCGAGCCCGACAATACGCTCTTCAAGAACTATCTCTTCCGCGATGAGTTCGTGGAGGTGATGCTTCGCAATTACACCTACCTGAATACGGGTCTCGCCATTATGTTCAATGGCCGTCGCATCCTTTCGCGCAACGGTCTTGAGGATTTGCTGACGGATACAATGACGACCCAGCCCCTCTACCCCATCGTACACCTCAAGGGTGAAGACATCGAAATCGCTTTTACCCACACCGACGGACAGTACGGCGAGGAGTACCACAGCTTTGTCAACGGTCAGCACACCACACAAGGTGGTACTCACCAAAGCGCCTTCAAGAAGTATATCGCCGAGACCATCAAGGATTTCTCCGGCAAGAACTTCGATTACTCGGATATTCGTAACGGCATTGTGGCCGCCATCAGTATCAATATTCAGGAACCGCTCTTCGAGAGTCAGACGAAAATCAAGCTGGGCTCCTTGAGTACAGAGCCTAACGGCGGTATCAGCATCGATAAGTTCATCGGTGACTTCGTGAAGGAACAGGTGGACAACTACCTGCGCCGCACGCCCGAAGTAGCTGACGTCATCATCCAGAAAATCAGCGAGAGCGAGAAAGAGCGCAAGGCCATGGCCGGCGTAGCCAAGTTGGCACGCGAGCGTAGCAAGAAAGCCAACCTGCACAACCGTAAGCTGCGCGACTGCAAGATTCATTTCAATGACCCCAAAGGCGATCGACAGGAGGATTCCTGCATCTTCATCACGGAGGGAGATTCCGCCAGCGGAAGCATCACCAAGAGCCGCGATGTGATGACGCAAGCTGTCTTCTCGTTGCGTGGTAAGCCGCTGAACTGCTACGGCCTCACCAAGAAGATTGTCTATGAGAACGAGGAGTTCAACCTTTTGCAGGCTGCCTTGAATATCGAGGACGGACTTGACGGTCTGCGCTATAATAAGGTCATCGTTGCCACCGATGCTGACGTGGACGGTATGCATATCCGTCTGCTGATGATTACCTTCTTCCTGCAGTTCTTTCCCGAACTCATCAAAAAAGGCCACGTCTATATTCTTCAAACGCCACTCTTCCGCGTGCGCCAGCGCCGCAAGAAGCTCCCGAAGGCACGCCTCGAAGCTATTGGTGAGGCAGACTCCAAGGGCGATTTCATCACGCGTTATTGCTATAGCGAGGAGGAGCGCCTGCAAAACATTGAGGCCCTCGGTCCGGAACCGGAAATCACCCGATTCAAAGGTCTCGGTGAAATCAGTCCTGACGAATTCCGCGGATTCATCGGCGAAGATATCCGACTCGAACAGGTCTCACTCCACAAGAGTGACCAGGTAGCAGAGCTTCTGGAGTACTATATGGGCAAGAACACGATGGAACGCCAGAATTTCATCATCGACAATCTGGTCATCGAAGAAGATCGCCCCGAGGACGAGGAAGAAGAAGTGCATGAATATAAGGAGACGCTTGATACGCCAACCGCATAAAGTATTATGGAGAAAAACGCCAATAGCCCTATATATCCTGAAGTGATCATAATTGGCAAGGCGAAGGGAGAGTCTATTATCCTCTTTCCCGGTTCCTTTGACCCCTTCACAATCGGTCATGCCGACCTTGTGGAACGCGCCTTGGCTCTCTTTGACAAGGTGGTGATAGCCATTGGCATCAATGAGCAGAAGGAGGGATGGATTCCTGTGGAAGAACGTGTGCGTCAGCTGCGCGAATTGTATAAGAATCAGTCACGTGTGAGCGTGGAGAGCTACTCCGGTCTGACCACTGACTATGCAGCATCTATAGGTGCTACGGCTATCCTACGAGGCGTACGCACCATCAAGGACTTCGAGTACGAGCAACAGATGGCGGATATCAACCGACAGTTGACAGGCATTGACACGGTCCTGCTGATTGCCAAGCTTCAACTCGCAGCCATCTCCAGTTCTCTGGTACGTGAGCTGGCCCACTTCGGTAAAGACATCAGCGCCTTCCTGCCAGAAGGCTATCTATTGAAGAATGTTGATTGATGATTGATGAATATAATAAAGTATAATAATAAGTGACTATGAAAAGATTTCTATACATAGCGGTTGCCCTTCTTTTGCAATCATTAATCATCAATCATCAATCATCAATTAAAGCGCAGCCTTCCTCCGACCCTCGCGAGGCGGCAATGCGCAAGCTGATACAGAGCACGGTGATGATTAACCAATTCTACGTTGATACCGTCAATTTCGACCGTCAGGTAGAAGATGCGATTACAGGAATGCTTTCCAAGCTCGATCCCCACTCCACCTACACCAACGCCAAGGACACCAAGAAGATGAACGAGCCGTTGCAAGGTAATTTCGACGGCATCGGCGTGCAGTTCAATATGCTGGAGGATACGTTGGTGGTTATCCAGCCCGTGGCGAAGGGTCCGTCCGAGAAAGTGGGCATTCTCGCCGGCGACCGTATCGTTCATGTCAATGACACCGCCATCGCTGGCGTGAAGATGAGCCGCGAGGACATCATGGGACGCCTGCGCGGTCCGCGCGGGACAAAGGTTAAATTGGGCATTATTCGCCGCGGTATCAAGGACGAACTGACGTTCATCGTTACGCGCGACAAGATTCCTGTAACCTCCGTAGATGCCTCCTATATGATTCGTCCGGGTGTCGGCCTCATCCGCTTCAGCAACTTCTCAGCCACCACGCACAACGAGCTGAAGGAGGCGCTGCAAACCCTGAAGAAGCAAGGCATGGAGTCGCTGATACTGGACCTACAGGGCAATGGTGGCGGCTACCTTGGCACAGCGGCAGAGATTGCCAGCGAGTTCCTAGGCCGCAACGAGATGATTGTCTATACCCGCGGTCGCGGCGGCGTGAATATGGGTGAATACCGCTCCAATGGCAGTGGTTTGTTCACGAAAGAACGCCTCATCGTGCTTGTGGATGAGCAGTCCGCTTCGGCAGCCGAGATTCTGGCTGGAGCTATTCAGGATCACGATCGTGGCACCATCATTGGCCGACGCACCTTCGGTAAAGGCCTTGTGCAGCGCCCCATAGAGCTGGATGACGGCTCCATGATCCGCCTCACCATTGCACGCTACTACACACCCTCAGGCCGTTGCATCCAGAAGCCTTATGAGAAGGGCGATGCCAAGAGCTACGCACGCGACGTCATTGATCGTTACAATCGTGGAGAACTCACCAATGCCGATAGCATCCATTTCCCCGATTCGCTACGCTACACGACACTCAAGAAAGGACGCACCGTCTATGGCGGCGGCGGCATCATGCCGGACATCTTTGTTCCGCTGGACACCACACGCTTCACGCGGCTCTATCGTGAACTCTCCGCCCGCAGCTATATCAACAACGCCAGCCTGCAGTACATGGATGAGAATCGTAAGTCGTTGAAGAAGAAATACCCCGATTTCAACGTTTTCAACGCACAGTTCACGATTCCGCAGAGCGTGCTGGACAAGATTCTTGCCGAAGCCGAAAAGAAAGACAAGCTCAAGGCCAAGGATGACGAGGAACTGCAACACACACTCGCGAACATGCGACTTATCCTCAAAGGGCTCGTTGCCCGTGACCTATGGGACCTCAGCGAGTACTTCCAGATTATCTATGAGGAGGATCCCGTCGTGATGAAAGCGGTAGAGGTTTTCACTCAGTAATTTCTGCCTAAAGAGGCGAAAAGTCATGAACTTTGCACTTTGATTTGGCTAAAGGCAAATGATTGTCTGCCTTAAGGCGCATGATCATCTGCCTCAAGGCACGCGATGGTTTGCCTCTAGGGCCGTTCCGAAATGAGGTAACTAAATGCCCCGATTGAGGCGGCTGGTTTTCCCTTAAAACCTATAGATAACTACCTATTTATGGTATACCTTTGTCGTATCATCTGATAGACGATTCGGCAGAATAATATTCTTATCGACGAAGGATTAGTATTCCTATAACGGAAGGAATAGTAATCCTATAGCGGAAGGAATAGTAATCCTACGGGCGGAGGATTGGCATCCTATTAGCACATGGAAATATACTGATTATAGCTGACCAGCCTCGATTTGACGGACGATGCGCTCTATCATGGCATCCTCGCCCTGAGGGTCATATTCCTTCTTGAGGCTGGCCTTGAAGGTCCAGGCAAAAATCTGATAGAAGGCGGCACGGGCGGGGCCCAGGAAGGCCTGGACAATCTCATAGGTGGACTGGTTGCACTCACGATCCACGAGTTTGATGAGAAGCTTGCCCTGCGTGAGGGTGAGCTTTTTCATCTCGGGTGTATAGGTCTTCTTGATTTCACGTTCTACGAGTTTGATGTGCTCATCCTTGGCTTTCTTGTTGGGTAGCGTCTCCAGCGTCTCGTAGGTCTCCTGTAGCATCAGGTTGACCTTCTTAGCCAAGGGCAGGACGCGCTTTACATTGCGCACGGTACGGTCAAACTGCTGGCGCTGGGCTTTATTCTTGAAGACAAGAGGTTTATAGACGGGCAGTTCGGGCATCAGGTAGCACCAGATAGTGTCGCCATGAATGGGGTCGTAGTAGGGATTCTTGTAGCGATAGAACTGCAGGTTCAGAAGCGATGGCATATCGGGGGCATCCCGAAGCTCGAGATCGTCCTCGGATAAATCCTCCTGCGCCGCAAGGGGAAAGGCGCAAAGGAGGGTCAGGAGCGTAAAGAACCATCGCCTGATCATGGGTTAGCGAAAGAGTTTATCAAGGGTTGGTTTGATGTCGCGTTTCCAGTCTGTGCCGAGCGCTGTGATGACGTGGGCGCTATCTGTAAGGATGTAGAGGGGGAGTTCGCGGATGCCAAACTGCTGCACAAGGGGCGTAGCCCACGACTGGCGATAGCAGCGGCTATCCCACAGCACAGAGTCGTAGCGACAGGTGGAGCGGTACGATTCTTTTTCCACATCGAGGCTGACGCTGATGATGTGGGGGCGGCGCTTAGCTGGCAGGGAAGCGGTACGGTCCATCAGGCGGCGGATGTCAAAAAAGGCATCGCGCGTGTCGCGCTTCCAACTAGCCCAGAAGAAAAGGAGGACGGGGCGCAGGCTGTCAGGACGCAGGCTGTCAACGGCTTCTGTAAGCTGATCGGGGGGCAAGACGAAGGTATCCAGCGTTTGTCCCTTGCGGAGACGTGAGGGCTGTGGCTGCTGCAGTATCAGCTGACGACGCAGGTAGGTACTGACGCGGCTATCCGGATTGGAGGCGATGAAGGCCTCCATCGCCTCGCGAAGCTCGGCCGGGCTATCTTCAGCATGTTCCGTACGGAACTGCGTGAGGGCCTTGTTCTCCTTGTTGCCCGTCACCTGCGTCATACGCAGCTGCTGAGCATCACCTTTCATCTTGACACGGTCACCTGGATTGGCAAAGATCACCAGTTCACTCAGGTTGGGGAAGACTACGGTAAAGGTGGCTTCTGCCTCAAGGGGCGTCTCCCACTTGAACTGTCCGTCCTTGACGTGAATCGTATCCATGCGATTCAGGCCGCCATCGGTGCTATAGATATAGAAATCGCCTTCGCGGAGGTGTGTGAAGTCACCGCGTAGGCGAAAAGTACCGCTATTGCCACAGGCACAGAGGATGAGGCTCAGAAACAAGCCTACCGCTTGGTTATATCTTTTTCCTTTCCCCACTCCTATTTATTTTTGTCCTACTCTCCAACCCCTCCCATTCGGGGAGAGGTCGGGGAGATAGGTTTATTTACTTGAGAATCTCAGCAACTTGCTTCTTATAGAGTGCAAACTCCAAATCGCGGGCTGCACGGGCCGCCAATGTGGAATCAAGCTTGATAGCTTCCTTCAGGTTGGAGGTTACATCCGTCACGTTACGACTACGGGCACCGAGGATGGCGGCGAGGTAGTAGGTGTAAGCGTCGGGCTTGCTGATATTGTTGAGAATCGTGCGAGCCTGAGCATAGTCCTGATTCAGGATGAATGCCAGTGCAGAACTGTTGTTATAAGTCTTCTCGAGGTTTGCGGCAGCTGCAGCATAGTTACCTTTGGCGATATTGAGGTTGCCCAGAATCTCGTTGTAGGCATCAGCGCCGACACCCTTGGCGAGGGCTGTCTCAGCAGCTTCGATGTCACCCTTGCCGATAGCGAGAAGTGCCTCGTTGGTAGCAGCTTCGGGGCAGTCGGGGTTGAGGGCCTTAGCCTTCTTGACGTAGTTGGCAGCAGTAGCTACATCGCCATTCTGGTAAGCCAGATAAGCGAGGTTATTGAAGGCACGGGCATCATTGGCATAGAGCTCTGATGTCTTCTCGTACCACTTCTGCTTCTGAACAGTAGATTCCTGAAGGCTGGCACCGTAGAGGAGCTCTTCCACGCTCAGCTGCTTGGCATCAGCTTTGTACTGGTCAAAGATCTGCTCGTCGCTACGACCTACGACGTCGTAGTTGGCGATGAGGCGTGCGCGACGCAGTTCGGGCAGGATACCCTTGGAAATTTCCTCATAGACAACGCTCATGTTACGGATCTGAGCCTCGCGCTCAGCAGGATCCTGATACATGGAGAGGACGCGAAGGATCACTTCCTTGTCCTGGATGGTGCTGTTGGCAACCAGCTGCTGGAAACCGTCCCAGTCCTCAGCGGTGAACTTGGTATCGACCTCAGCACGCATGCGGTTCTTCTTCAGCTGCTCCTTGACATAGTCTGTGGAGCTGTCCTGACGCTTCTCGGCCAGTTTCTCGTTGAAGTCATAACGGCCTTCGGGCGAAGCGTAGGCGCTGACCTCGATGTTCTGCAGGCGCAGGGTCTCCTGATTGTCATTGATCTCCTTCAGGATCTTCACGAAGTCCTGAATGCTACCAGTCTTGAGCTCGGTAGCACGGATGTTGGCCTGATTGACGAGGTACTTGATTTGGGCCTCCTGCTTCTGGCGGATGATACGCTGATAGGCATCAGGAGCGAGCGCAGGATTGGTCGTGGAGACGGTGTGACGAAGAAGATCATTGGTGGCGATGACACCATAGCCAACCTTCAAGTCGGGGAGGTTGACAGCCTTCTTGCCCAAGCGAGCGTCAAAGCGCAGATAGAGATCACTCTGCAGCATAGCTTCCTGATAGGGGAAGGTGGCACGCATGGTGTAGTTGCCGCCCACCTTGTACGCAACGGTGGTACCATTGCCCTGAACCTTCTCGCCCTGGAATGTAGAGCTGGCAGAAGTAGCCTCGCCACCCTGGAACTTGAGAACAGGAGTGATAGTGACGGTAGCTTTCTTCTTCATATACTTCTTGGGGAAGGTGGCGCTAATCGTAGCCGGAACCTCATTGCCCACAGCCTCCAGAGGATGGGGCGTTACACGGACATCATCTGCACTGAGGCTGCGAAGCTTGCTGCAGGAAGTAAACGAGAGCGCAGTCACAGCGACTGCAGAGAATAATAGGATTTTACGCATATTCAGTTTCTTTTATATTTTAAATAGGTGTATTCTTTGCGCTTTTTCTCGGCAAAGGTACAACGAAAAGCATGAGAAAAGAAAAGCAAAGGATAAAAAAACTTTAATTCATTGAAAAAACTTGTCTTGGCTCATGATTTCTACTTTTCGGAAAAGCTATTCCCAGTGTTTCTGGTTGCGCGGATGGTGGTCCAGAATCTGCTGGCGAAGGTGATGGCGGTCGATGTTCAGGTAGATTTCTGTCGTGTCGATGTTCTCGTGGCCCAACAGTTCCTGAATGACGCGCAGGTTGGCGCCACCTTCCAATAAGTGGGTCGCAAAGCTGTGGCGGAAAGTGTGAGGAGATACGGTGGTGCGGATGCCTGTAGCCTCGCACAAGACCTTGATGATATGGAAAATGGTAATGCGCGAAAGGGCCGTTCCCCTGCGGCAGCTGACAAAAACATAGTCCTCGTGACCAGGCTTGATGTGGAGTTGGTCACGATCCGTGAACCATAGTTTCAACTCCATGATAGCGGTGTCGGAGATGGGTACGAGGCGCTCCTTCTTGCCCTTGCCATGAACACGGATAAACCCTTCGTCGAGATAGAGATTGCTGATACGCAGACCGCAGAGTTCGCTGACGCGAAGGCCGCAGGAATAAAGTGTCTCCAAGATGGCACGGTCCCGCTGGCCCTCTGGCTTAGTCATATCAATGGCAGCGATGAGTTGGTCTATTTCCTCAACGGTAAGCACATCGGGCAGGTGTTCGCCACGGGCTGGCGATTCCAGTAACTCGCAAGGGTCGTTCTCTATCTCATGCTCCAGCGAGAGAAACTTATAAAAGGTTCGCACACCCGAGAGGATGCGCGAGATGCTGCGAGGACTGATTCCCAAATCCATCAGCGTAGCGGAGAAGGTCTGCAGCTGCTCCAACGTGACGTTGCGGAAGTCGATACCTTCCTCCTCATAGTACCGCAGCAACTTATACAGATCCTTCTTGTAGGCATCCAGCGTATTCTCCGAGAAGGAACGTTCCAGGATGAGGTATTGGTAGTAACGACGAAACAATGCAGCCTCGCCCTGGACAGAGCGAGGCTGCATTACTTCTTTATTCTGATTACTCAGCATCTTCCTTGATCTTGCGACCCAAGATCAGGTAAGCCGTAGGAGCGGCAATGAACATGGATGTCAAGGTACCGATGATGACACCGAGGATCATGGCAAAGGCAAAGCTCTTGATGCTGGCACCACCGAAGACGAAGATGAACAGCAAGACGATGAACGTGGAGACTGACGTGTTGATAGTACGTGTCAACGTAGCGTTCAGGGACTGGTTGAACAAGAGCTGCTTGTCGCGCTTGGGATAGAGGCCGAGGTTCTCACGAATACGGTCGAAGACAACCACCTTATCGTTGATGGAGTAACCGATACAGGTCAGCAGAGCACCGATAAAGGTCTGGTCAATCTCGAGTGAGAAGGGCATCCAACCCCAGCAAGCGGAGAACATACCGAGGATGAAGATTGTATCAACGGCGAGCGCTGTGATAGCACCCACGGAGAAGGCCACGTTGCGGAAACGAACGAGGATATAGACGAAGATAACAATCAGCGCGAGGATGACGGAGATGATAGCACCACGGGTGATATCAGCAGCGATGGAAGGTCCAACCTTCTGAGAGCTGATGATAGAACCACCGGCACGCTCGTCACGGTTGATGAAGGTCTGCTCGTCGAGATCTGCGCTCAGGAAACCACCCTGCTTGAGGACGTCGAAGAGCTTGCTCTCAATCTCGCTATCCACTTCTGCACCATCCTCGTCAATACGATAGTTGGTGGAGATACGGATGGTCTTGCCCTCAGTACCCAAAGCGATAGCACTGGTGTTGCTCTCGGGGAAAGCATCGGCGAGAATGGTACGGACAGCCTCGGGCTGAACCTCGTTCTCGAAGAGGACCACGAAGTTGCGACCACCCGTGAAGTCAATGCTCTGAGAGAAGCCACGGGCAATCCAGCTACCGATAGCCAGAACGGCAATCGTACCGAAGATAGCGAAGGACTTCTTGTAGCTGCCCATGAAGTTGAAACTCGTGTCGGAGAGGAACTTACGGCTAAGACCAGTGGTGAAGGTGAGGTCGAGCCACTTATCCTTGGACATGCGCGTGTCGAACACGACGCGTGTGAGATAAACAGCGGTGAAGAAGGAGATGATGATACCAATGATATAGGTCGTTGCGAAGCCGCGGATAGGACCTGTACCGAAGTAGTAGAGGATGATACCCGTGAGGACACTCGTTACATTGGAGTCGATGATAGCGCTGAAGGCGTTGCTGTAACCAGCCTGCATAGCCTGGCGCACAGCCTTGCCGCTACGCATCTCCTCCTTGGTACGTTCGAAAATCAGCACGTTGGCATCCACAGCCATACCCAGCGTCAGCACCATACCTGCGATACCACTCATGGTCAGCGCAGCCTGGAAGCTGGTGAGAATACCGAGGGTGAAGAACAGGTTGAAGAGCAGAGCGCCGTTGGCTACCATACCGGGACGGAAACCATACATGGAAACCATGTAGATCATCAGCGCAATGAAGGCGAAGATCATGCTCCACAGACCCTGACGGATAGACTCCTGACCGAGAGAAGGACCAACAATCTCGTCGCTGACGATGTTGGCGGGAGCCGGCATCTTACCGGACTTCAGCACGTTTGCCAAGTCACGAGTATCTTCGGGAGTGAAGTGACCGGTAATCTGAGAGTTACCACCAGTAATCTCGTTCTGCACATTGGGAGCACTATAGACGTAGTTGTCAAGAACGATAGCGATGGGACGGTGCACATTGGCCTTGGTGAGGGCAGCCCAGCGACGGGCACCTTCCACGTTCATCTGCATGCTTACGCAGGGACGGCCTTGCTGATCGAACTCATCCTTGGCATCAGTCACAACGTCGCCCTCCAGCGGAGCACGGCCGTTGCGCTCTGTAACCTTGATGGCATAGAGCTCGAAGACCTCTTCGTTCTTGTCGATACCCTTCACACCCCACAGGAGCTTCATGTCGGCAGGCAGGATAGCCTTAGCCTCGGGAGTCTCAAAGAGTGCGTTGATAGCTTCCATATCACGCTTACCAGCGTAACCTACGACAGCACCATTGTCCTGATTGAGGACCTGCAGGCGAGCCAAAAGAGGATGAGCCTTGACAACTTCTTCTGAAGCGACATTGCTCTTGGCAGCGGCCTCAGCCTTATCGCCCTTGGCAATGGCTGCGAGAGCTGCGTCAGCAGCATTCTCGGCAGGAGCAGCGGTTGCGCTGTCGGCAACCTCTTCAGCAACTTCCTCGGCGGGAGCCTCCTCGGTAGCCTCTTCTACACCAGCAGCAGCAAGCTTGCTGTCGAGCTGTACAAGGAAGGGAACAGCCTCAGTTGTGGTATAGGTCTCCCAGAACTCGAGGTTGGCAGAACCTTGGAGAAGTTTACGTACGCGATCCGGTTCCTTGATACCAGGAAGCTCTACCATGATGCGACCTTCCTGACCTTCAAGAGCCTGAATATTGGGCTGAACAACACCGAAGCGGTCGATACGGGTGCGGATGACATTGAAAGAGTTGTCAATCGCAGCCTTCACCTCTTCGCGCAACACGCTCTCCACCTCACGGTCGGTGCTCTTGGTGTTCACCTTGCCACGCAGCTGCTGTGTAGCAAAGAGCTCTGCGAGGTTGCTGTTGGGAGCAAGCGCCTTGTAATCCTTGATAAAGAGAGAAATGAAGTCGCCCTGTCCAGCCTTGGCTTCGGCCTTAGCCTGATCCACAGCCTGGTTGAAGTTAGCGTCTTCTTTGTGGTCAGCAAGTGCTTTCACCACGTCGGGTACAGACACTTCGAGGATGACGTTCATACCACCCTTTAGGTCCAGACCCAGGCCAATACCCATTTCGCGGCAATCCTTCAATGTCCAGACGCCAAAATAGACGGGCTCGTTGGCAAGAGAGTCCAAGTAGTGCTGTCCAGCCTCTTCGCCCTCAACGGCAGCAATCTTCTCAGCCTTGCTCTCGTAGTGACTGGTCACGAAGGAGAAGCTGAGATAGAAGATGCACACAAGGGCGAGCATGACAGCGAAGACTTTTACGAATCCTTTGTTTTGCATTTTGTTTGAATTGTTTTGATGTTTATTTATTGATTATTTTCTCTCATTTTTGGAGGCTAAAAAGGGCTTGCGCCCAAAATAGCGCGCAAATATACGCCTTTTTTTCGTATCAATCGCGCTTTTGGGGCATTTATTTATATTTTTAGGTGTATTTTGGTGTCTTAAGGGGCCTTTTTCACCAGTTTTGTACGTATTGGGAAGTGGTCTGAGTAGGAAAAGTCATTTTCCACATGGGTCTCAACACTTCGCCAATAGTCTTCGTTGAAAAGGATGTGATCAATACGCACAGGGAAACCCTTCTCACGGAAAGTAAACCCAAGGCCGTTGCCACTCTCACGGTAGGCACTGGCAAGTCGTCTGGTCAGCAAACGATGCGTGTAAGAAATAGGCGTATCATTAAAGTCACCACAAACAATGATAGGACGAGGTAACCACGCATCTATCTCATCTGCTATGTTATCTGTCTGCATGGCACGACTTGGCGAAGCCTGTGTCAGGAACTGCAAGATGGGTGTAATATCCTTACGCATCGAGTCACGCTCAAGGGTTTTAATGGATTCTCGATACGCGTCCTTCATCTTTGGGGAGAGTTTATTACTCTGAAGATGCTGGTTGATGAGCATAATGGTGTCATTGCCATAAGCCAGATAAGCCCGCAGGGCATGACAACTATAATCCGGAATGGCTATTGTATCATAAGAGAGTATCGGCAGACGGGAATAGATTGTAAATTCTTTTGCATTTGCAAGATGATATCCTTTGGCCTCCATGCGTTCCGTGAGACCGCTTCTATTAAGAGACTCCTGTAAACAAATAATATCAGCACCACTTTCCTCTAAATGCGTCTCAACAGCATTTGTACCATCTTCGAGATTTGCATTGGGAGTGCCATAGTGACAAGAATTATAGGAAAGGATCGTGAGCGTTGAGTCTGAAGAAAGTTCTGTCGTGCTTTTTCCTGTAAAGTTCAAGGGGATGTAGTCGCGGATAAAAGACCAACATAGCGCTATGCCAGCAATCGGAATCCATACTCGTTTCACTTTGAACACCAGCCAGAATAACACAAAAAGCACATTGAAAACCAAAATGAAAGGAAAAGCATACGTCAGCAATGCCAAACGTGGATGTTGTTCAGGGCTGACAAACGTAACTGCACAGCAAGCCCATAGCAGAATGAGCGTGGCGATATTAGCGCCCGTAAACAACTGAACAAGTATGGTCTTAATCAGTTTCATCGTTGACTGGCATCAAAGAGCTTCTTCTTCTCGTCTGCGGTAAGACTCTCGTATCCACCTTGCTTCACTTTGGCCAAAATGCGGTCAATCTCCTCCTCACGTTCCTTCTTCTGCTGGTTCCATTCCATATCAGCACTATGCTTGCTATTGTTGATGTGGACACGCATCTTGGGCTTGCGCCGTGCCTGGAACCATGATTTAACACGCTGCCACATGGAAGGTTTGCGCTCGCCATAGGTGATATCCTCATAGCGAGTATAGTGGTTATTATAGCCACTGAAGCCGCCAAAACCATTGCCACTTCCACCAAAGAACCGACCGCCACGGTCGCCAGGATGCTTACGCCAATACAGGATAAGTGCAAGGCCGAAGAGCATACCGCCCAAATGCGCCATGTGAGCAACGCCATCACCAGGATTACCCAGCGCACTCAGTAGTTCAATCACAGCATAACCGATAACAAACCACTTGGCTTTGATGGGAACGGGGATGGGGATGATGAACATCCGTTCTTCCGGGAAGGTCATTCCAAAGCTCAAAAGCACACCGTAAACAGCACCTGAAGCGCCAACCGTTGTCCAACGGTTGAGATAAGCCTCCATAGGAATCACGTAACCCTCAAGGTTAACACTATTGTAGGCATTGAGCCCATCGTATAAATAATGTATATACTGCACGCCCTCCTGCATCAAGCCTGCGCCAAGTCCGCAGACGATGTAGAAAAAGAGGAAACGTTGTGAACCCATCACCTGTTCCATGATCCTACCAAACATCCACACGGCAAACATGTTGAAGAAGATGTGTTCCAGTCCTCCATGAACGAACATGTACGTGAAAAGTTGATAGAGCTTGAAGTCAGATGACAAGAAGAAATGTAATCCCAATAATTCATCAAAATCGATGCCATAGCGGTTCAAAACCACTTTACCCAAGTACATCAGCAGGTTGATGATGATGAGATTCTTTGTTACAGGCGGCATATTGAGGTTCATAATGCGACAATTTATCTGTTAGAGGCCGCAAAAGTAGGCATTTTTACGCTGATTTCGGGCTAAAATGTAATAAAATTAATGTTTTTATCATCTTTTTTGAGAAAATGCTTTGTGCGAATTGCAACTTTCCATATATTTGTGGCGTGAAACACATGATTCACACCCATTTTGCAACAATTCAGAGTTATTTTACCTTTAACCCTATTAACTTTTAACTTCATCATCATGAACAAAACAGATTTAACAAATGCCATTGCCGAGAAGGCTGGCCTGTCCAAAGTAGATGCCAAGAAGGCTCTCGATGCTACTATTGCTGCTATCACTGCTGCCCTGAAGGCTGGTGATAAGGTTGCTCTCGTTGGTTTCGGCACATTCGCTGTTTCAAAGCGTAATGCCCGCACCGGTATCAACCCCCAGACCAAGCAGGCAATCAAGATTGCTGCTAAGAAGCAGGCTAAGTTCAAGGCTGGTGCTGAGCTCGACAAGGCTATCCAGTAAGCTTCTTGAGTAAAGTGTTTAACACAAAAAGAGGGTGTGTCAAATGGCACATCCTCTTTCTTTTTTTTAAGCAAAAAACAAAAAACTAACGATGATGCCCCTTAAACTCTAAACTTTTCCGTACCTTTGCAGCCAAATTCACAATAATATTATATTTGGTATGCAAATTGAGTCCACACTAACGGCTGCAATACTCACAGCAATTAAGAATCTATATGGACAGGATGTGCCGGAAAAGATGGTACAGCTGAGCGCCACCAAGAAAGAGTTTGAAGGTCAGCTCACGCTCATTGTTTTTCCGTTCCTGAAAATGAGCCGCAAGGCTCCTGAGGCTACAGCCCAGGAGATTGGTCAGTATCTGGTAGAAAACCTGCCTGACGTCGTAGCACGCTTCAATGTAATCAAAGGTTTCCTCAATATGGTCATCGCCGATGCCTGCTGGGTAAGCCTGCTGACCGATATACAGAAAGATGAGCGTTGGGGATTAAAGCCTGTAACAGCTGAGTCGCCATTGGTAATGATTGAGTACTCATCGCCCAACACCAATAAGCCCCTGCATTTGGGGCATGTACGCAATAACCTTCTGGGCTGGGCGTTGGCACAAGTGATGGAGGCCAACGGAAACCGTGTGGTGAAGACCAATATTGTCAACGACCGCGGCATCCATATCTGCAAATCAATGCTCGCATGGCTGAAGTGGGGCAACGGTGCTACTCCTGAAAGTACCGGCATGAAAGGAGACCACCTTATCGGCGATTACTACGTAGCTTTTGATAAGCACTATCGTGCTGAGGTCAAGGAGCTGACAGAGAATTTCATGGCAGCAGGCATGGACGAAGAGGCCGCGAAGGAGCGTGCCGAGAAAGAAAGTCCGCTCATGCAGGAAGCGCGTGCTATGCTCGTCAAGTGGGAGCAGAATGACCCCGAGGTGCGTGCGCTGTGGAAGAAGATGAACGACTGGGTCTACGCAGGTTTCGATGAGACCTACAAGGCGCTGGGCGTCGGTTTCGACAAGATTTATTATGAGAGCCAGACCTATCTTGAAGGCAAAGAGAAGGTCATGGAAGGCCTTGAGAAAGGTTTCTTCTATCGTCGTGAGGACGGCTCTGTGTGGGCAGACTTGACCAAGGAAGGTCTTGACGAGAAGTTGCTGCTGCGCGCCGATGGTACCAGTGTTTATATGACGCAGGATATTGGAACGGCCAAACTACGCTTCCAGGATTTCCCCATTGACAAGATGATTTATGTGGTGGGCAACGAACAGAACTATCACTTCCAAGTCCTTTCTATCTTGTTAGATAAGTTGGGCTTCAAGTGGGGCAAAGATTTGGTTCATTTCTCATACGGCATGGTCGAACTGCCTAATGGCAAGATGAAGTCGCGTGAAGGAACCGTCGTGGATGCAGATGATCTCATCGCCAAGATGATCAGCGATGCACGCGAGATGAGCAAGGATAAGGTGAACAAACTCGAGAACCTCACAGAAGAAGAGGCTCAGGAGATTGCGCGCATCGTAGGTATGGGTGCTTTAAAATACTTTATCCTCAAGGTCGATGCCCGCAAGAACATGCTCTTCAATCCAGAAGAATCTATCGATTTCAACGGTAATACAGGCCCCTTCATTCAATATACTTACGCAAGAATCCGCTCCATCCTCCGCAAAGCAGGTTCTGAAATGAACGCTCTTAGTGGGTCTGTTGCTGAGAATATTCTCTCCGAGAAGGAAATCTCACTCATCCAACAGCTCGCGGCCTTCGGTGCCGCTGTGGCACAGGCCGGTACAGACTACAATGTGAGCGTCATCGCGAACTACTGCTATGACTTGGCCAAGGAATTCAATGGCTTCTATCACGACTTCCAGATTCTGAAGGAACCCGACGAGCAGAAGCGCCTTGTCCGCCTTGCTATCTGCGAGAGTGTTGCAAAGGTCATTCGTCTGGGTATGGGCCTGTTAGGTATTGAGGTGCCGGAACGCATGTGATGCGAATGTCGAATTGATAATGTATCATTGATCATTGGCTGCACTCGTAAATCCTCCCGACTATCGTCACGATACAGTACTGCCGTTACCAATGGAAGTGCCGGCAGAGGCTATCGCCGTGGATGCTGCTTGTAGCGGTAATCCCGGGCCCATGGAGTATAGAGGTATTTATCTGAAGACGGGCCAGGAAATCTTTCATTATGGTCCTGTTCACGGCACGAACAATATCGGTGAGTTCCTGGGAATTGTGCATGCTATGGCGCTGTTGAAGCAGAAAGGGCTGTCGATGCCGGTTTATAGCGACAGCCGCACTGCCATCATCTGGGTACAGAAGCGCAAAGCGAAGACTACGCTGGCACCTACCCCCGAGAATCAGCCTTTGCTGCAACTCGTAGCTCGTGCAGAGGCGTGGTTGCGACAGAACGGAGTTCCTTTTCCTCTCATCAAATGGGAAACCGAAGTATGGGGTGAAATTCCAGCTGACTTCGGAAGGAAATAGACGGACTCTTTATTTTTGAACACACGAGAAGTACATGAAAACGCTGGCAAAACTGATAGGGATGTGGCTCGCGGTTTTTCTCGCAGGCAAGTTAGCATTTATGGCTGTGTGTCATGGCGCAGAGACATTGACGTTGTCGGATGTGCTTGCTGTGTTATGGCATGGTCTGCCGATGGACTTCTCAACGATTATCTATCTTATTGCGTTACCTGGTCTGTGCCTCTGGCTTTGTGCAAACATACCTACTGCATGGCGTTGGGGGCGCTGGATGCTTGTGGTGGTTAACACTGTGGCTGCAGTGGCTGTCGTAGCCTGTATCGTTGGTGATATCGCCCTTTTTCCATTCTGGGATTTTAAGTTAGATGCTACCATTTGGACCTATATGGATAGCCCTGCAGATGCTGTAGCCAGTGTGAGTGCAGGCTTCATCATCGTACACGTAGTCATGGCTATAGCCGCTATGGTATTGGTCATCTGGCTGTCATGTGACATCATCAAACAGGCCCAAATCGTTAAACATCCATGGCCATGGAACCTAGGCTATGTGCTGTTGGCAGCAGTATGCTTCATCGTTCTACGTGGTGGTGTTACGGAATCTACGATGAATGTAGGGCACGCTTACTTCAGCGATCGTCAGTTCCTAAACCAAGCTGCCGTGAACCCCGCTTTCAGCCTGTTGGCTTCCTCTCAGAAAACAGAGCGCTTTGATGAACTTTACCGAGCTTTGCCGGATGAAGAAGCTGCACAGTTGACAGAAGGCCTTTTTGACACGGAGGCAGCTCCCGTGAATACACTTCTTTGCACAACACGTCCCAATATCCTGCTCGTCTTCTGGGAAGGATGTAGCGCAGTCTTTACAGATGCATTAGGCCAAGTAAAAGATGTAACGCCACACTTAGACTCCCTCGCTGCAAGTGGTATTTTCTTCAACCAGTTCTATGCCAACAGTTTCCGTACGGATCGTGGCACATTAAGCACCCTGAGTGGCCATCTGGCCTTCCCCACTCATTCTTTAATGAAAATGTCCGCGCGTGTTGCCCATCTGCCTTCCATTGCCCGTACACTGCGCTCCGTAGGTTATAGCACAGCATTCAGTTATGGCGGTGACATCAATTTCACAAACATGAAAGGCTATCTTCATGCAACCGGCTTTGAACATCTCACAGCGGATAGAGATTTCTCTATGACTGAACGCCATACTGCAGAATGGGGTGTCGCGGACAGTGTGCTCTGCGAATATCTCTATGAATCGTTGAAGGCCTCACCTACGCCTTTCTTCCACGCAGCACTGACACTCAGCAGTCATGAGCCTTGGGATGTGCCAGGTGCCAATGATCAGGATTCAGATCAGGAACAGAAATACCGTGCTTTCCGCTACACCGACCGCTGCTTAGGTCGCCTCATTCAACGCCTGCAGGCATCACCCCTTTGGAATGACCTGTTGGTCATCATTCTTCCCGACCACGGCATCATCAACGTCTTGACACCCTCGCGTGACGACCCTGAACTCTATCATATCCCTATGGTATGGACGGGTGGAGCTGTCAAGGAGCATACTTGCGTGAACCAACTGATGATGCAGAGCGACCTGCCGGCTACGCTGTTCGCGCAGATACATCTTTCATACAGCGACTTTCCCTGGAGCCGCGATGTTCTCTCGCCGGATTATACTCGGCCTGTGGCATATTCTTCGTTCAATGATGGTTTCGTTCTTCGTGACTCAACCGGCATCAGTGTCTGGGACAACAAGGGCGCCCGCCTCAACGAAGAAACGGACGCCCGTGTGCGCCTTGGCTTAGCCATTCAACAGCGAAGCTATGACCAGCTGCAAGCGTTAGGATACAAGGAATAAGCGTATCGCGCGGCTATTGATCACACGGCTATTCACCGTTGTAGAAGCCATTTCCCTTCTGTTTGACAACGACTGCTTTCTGCAATCTGACTGCACTGACATCCTGGGGCAGCCAGACAGCCATTTGTCCACGTCCTCGATGAGCCCATGCATAATAGGGAATCATCGTGAGCGTTACATCGTTCACGTCGAGACGTCCTGCGTTATCGTAGGAAAGTGTCTGAGCCAACGTCTGCAGCGTCCTGACCGTTGTACCGGCGATGGTCGCCTCACCCATGGTGAAACTTGGCAGACGACTGACAAGCACGCTGTTCAAGTTGAAAGCGTTATCAGGATGCTCTGCACAATACACCAACGGTCCACGCTCCACGCAAACACGTCCCTGATCGGCACTTACCTCTTCGTTCGTCCGTATCGTGCGGGCAGGCATGTCGAAGCGTATTTCCACGCGATCACCCTTTTTCCACTTACGGGTAATGGAGAAATAGCCGTCGCTGGTGCGCTCCATTTGCGTCGTGTAAGCAATCTTACCGTCAGATGACATAACGCGGAAGTTGTAGCCAGCGGTGTGACCGTCACAGAAGGTGTAGAGGTCCGAGGGGACCACTTGTGTGTCAGCCCAGCCAGGAACACGTACTTTCAGGGTAAACTCACCTGCGCGGTTCTCATCCACCGTCAAAGCGATGTCGCCGTCCCACGGATAGTTGGTCTTCTGGGAGAGCTTGACGCTCTTTCCACCTACACTAAGCGCACTCTGATTGGCCAGAAACAGGTTGACATAAACGTTCTGATCCTTCACTGCATAGACATAGCCCGGAATGGAGGGAATGAAGCGGCAGATGTTGGAGGGACAGCAAGCACAGCCAAACCAGGGCTGACGCTGGTGCTGACCTTCCGAGGCCAAAGGATTGGGATAGAAGAACGAGCCGCCATCGAGGCTCATACCGCTGATGAGTCCGTTGTAAAGCGAGCGCTCCAGGACATCGTAGTATTTGGATTCTCCGTGCAGGAGGAACAGACGGTGATTGACATAAACATTACCGATAGCTGCACAAGTCTCGCAATAGGCGGTCAGGTTGGGGAGCTCATAGTTCTTGCCAAAAGCCTCGCCTTGATTCGTAGCCCCGATACCGCCCGTGATATACAGTTTCTTGGTGACGATATTGTCCCAGATGCGGTCAATCGCCTTGATATAGGCGCTATCCCCCGTGAGGGCAGCCACATCGGCCATTCCAGCATACATATAGGCCGCGCGGACCGCGTGCCCTACGGCCTCGTCCTGTTCAATGACGGGCTTGTGAGCCTGGGAATAGTCATGCGTAATGGTAGTCTTTCCACGCTCATCCAACAGGAATTTAGCCTCGTTGAGGTATTTCTTATCACCGGTGACCAGATAAAGCTTTGCCAACGCCATCTCCGGAATCTGGTGTCCAGGTACAACGCGAGCCTGCCCTGCACCATTGCCGACCTCACGGCAGACGCAGTCGGCATAGCGAATAGCAATGTCGAGGAAGGAGCGCTTGCCCGTGGCCTGATAGTGGGCGATAGCAGCCTCCACCATGTGTCCGAGGTTGTAAAGCTCATGGCTGCCTTCTTCCTCCTTCGTCCAGCGGCGCATACCAGACCACGGATGTGGTTTCTGCGGATTCTGGGTGCGCGCAGTATAGAGATAGCCATCGGGCTCCTGTGCCGAGCCGATGATAGCAATCACGGAGTCAAGATAGTGCTCAAGGCGCTTGTCGGGATATGTCTGCAGCAGATAAGCAGCACCCTCAATGGTCTTGTACGGATCCGTATCATCGAAAGGAAAGGTGCCTTCCTTGATATCAAAGACCTTTGCGGGGTTCTTCATGTGGGCGGCAGCGTTGTCGAAGTTACGGTAGCGTCCGGTCTCCTCACATTTGGAGAAGGCAAGGGGTACAGTGACGGTACGGGCAGCCTGCAGTCGCTGGCCCCAAAAGCCCTCGCTTACCTTCACGCTTGTGAAGGGCACTGGTGAGATGGGATAACCAGCCGCCAGTGTCTTTCCGCTTTTGGCAGAGACGTTCAGGGCGAATAAAGAGAGGGCCAAGATGGCACTAAATCTGATGGTAAATGGTCGCATAACGAATGATGAATGATAAATGATGAATGATGAATGATGAATGACGAATAAGAGTTACCATCACCTTTCCAAGGTTTATTGTATTCATCATTCGTCATTCATCATTCGTTATTCCTTACTCTTCTTGTCCTCCAAAGAAGCGGCGGCGTGCCTCCTGGCGTGCATTACGATCGTTGCCCTTGGCGCGGAAATCGTTACCCCGCTTGCCAAAGCCGCCATGCCCCTTGAAGCCTTCCCGACGATCACCGCGGTCGCCGAATTCGCGGTCACGATGGCCTCTCTCACCATCCCGTTTGGAGAACTTGTTGAAGCGATGGTCATCGCGGCGTTCGCGACGGTCCGCGCGTTCATCGCGATCCTCGTCATTGAAACTGCGCTTGAAGTCATCGCGGTGTTGTTTGAAGCGGCGCTTCTCTGCCATCTGCTTACGCTCCGAATCGGTCTTCACTGTGCCACCTGCCGCGCGGTGTTCGTTCAGGCGTCCATCAAAAAGCACGTATTTACGCAGTTCACATTCGAGGGAACCATTATATAAAGGTGTCTTTAATGACGGTTTCAGGCCGATCTGTTCAAAGCACTCCTCATGGTAGCTGAGTACCCAAGCCTCGCCACCCGTGAACTCGCGCTTGAGTTTCTGACCGATGGTCTTGTACAAGCCTAACAAATCTGGCGACGTGATGCGCTCGCCATAAGGTGGATTGGTGATGATGAGTGGCGTTTTCTCTTGCGCATCGTGGTCGGGAAGTAACTCGCACTTGGTGAAATCCTTCTCCTCGATGGTAATATCCTTGGCAAGGCCTGCAGCCTTGACGTTCCGCGTAGCAATGCCCACCGCCTTCGGGTCGTTGTCACGGCCATAGATGTGGTGCGTGAACTCACGTTCGTTGCTGTCGTCATTATAGACACGCTCGAAGAGGTCGCGGTCAAAGTCAGGCCATTTCTCAAAAGCATAGCTCTTGCGGAACACACCGGGCGCAATTCCTCTAGCAATCAGTGCGGCCTCGATACACAACGTGCCGCTTCCGCAGAAGGGGTCCAGGAAGTCCGTCTCGCCCTTCCATCCCGTCATCATGATGATGCCGGCAGCCAGGACTTCGTTCAAGGGCGCACTGACGCTCTCTTGGCGATAGCCGCGACGATGCAAGCTCTCACCACTGCTGTCCAGCGCCAGTGTGGCATCATAGTCGGAGATATGAATGTGCAGCTGTATGTCAGGATTGGAAACGCTTACGTTAGGTCGCGTCCCTGTTTGCTCGCGGAACTGGTCCACGATAGCGTCCTTTACTTTGTATGCTACGAATTTGGAGTGGCGAAACTCAGGAGAGAACACAACGCTATCCACGGCGAAGGTGGTCTGAGCAGACAGATACTGCGTCCAGTCGATAGCCTTGACAGCATCATAGACATCGTCTGCGCTCTTGGCCTTGAACAGTTTAATAGGTTTGAGCACACGAATCGCTGTACGCAGGCAGAAGTTGGCGCGATACAACATCTCTTTGTCGCCGGTGAAGGTCACCATGCGCCGACCGATCTGAATGTCCGTAGCGCCCAGCTCTGTCAGTTCTTGTGCCAAGAGGGGTTCCAAACCTTGGAAGGTTTTGGCAATGAGGGAAGAATTCATATTTAATGACTATATTTGTTCTGAAGTATCTTGGTACAGGGCTCCACGTCGTCCGTCACCCAGATGTTACCGCCAATAACGGCATCATGACCAATCGTAATGCGGCCCAGAATGGTTGAATTAGCATAGACGATGACGTTATCCTCGAGAATCGGATGGCGGGGAATACCCTTAATCGGATGCCCCTCCTCGTCCAGTGGGAAGCTCTTGGCACCCAACGTAACGCCCTGATAGAGTTTCACGTGATTGCCGATGATACAAGTAGCACCGATGACGACACCCGTGCCATGATCAATGGTGAAATGATCACCGATGGTAGCGCCAGGATGGATGTCGATACCCGTCTCGGAATGAGCCATCTCCGTGATGATACGCGGAATCAAAGGTACCCCAAGCAGCAGCAGTTCGTGCGCCACGCGGTAGTTTGTTAGCGCCTTGATCACTGGATAACACGAGATGACCTCGCCATAACTCTCGGCCGCAGGATCACCAAGATAAGCAGCCTCCACGTCGGTCGCCAACGTCTGGCGGAGCGCCGGCAACTTAGCCACGAACTGACGGGAGAGCTCTGTCGCCTTTTGTCGGCGGAGGTCCTGCGCCGTCACGTAAGTATTTCCGTAAGCCTCGATTTCGTTCCAGCCGGTTGCAAAGCACAAACCTGCCTGTATCTGTTCACAAAGGATGCCATACAGCCGTTCTAACGCAACTCCGGTGTAGAAAACAAGGTTCTGGTTATTCACATTACTCTTTCCATAGAATCCGGGAAAGAGAATACTGCGGCACAATTCCATCAACTCAGCCAGCGCTGGCTGAGAAGGTAGCGGGTCACCGTCCTGGTGCTCATGAAAGAGGCCGCATAGCGACTCTGGGCTGGCCAGTTCCTGGGCCAGCGTAGTCAATAGGGAAGGTGTTTGTCGATTCATTTTCCGTCGCAAAGGTAGCGCGAAATCCTTGCTTACCCAAACTTTTCGGAAAGAAAGTGATACTAAGCCTCTAAAAACAAGGATAAAAGAGCTATTTGAGTAAGATCTTACGTCCTCCTATGATGCGTAGCCCGCGATAAGAAGGGGTTACTTGTTGTCCAGAAAGGCTATAGACTTGACGGGGGAGTGTTGAAAAACGGCTATTTTCGGTTGGAGATTGAAGGGCATCGACAACCGGCGGCTCCTCAATAGACCATACATAGCTTGGCTGAAGGGAGTATTCTGCGAGTGGTGCCGTTTTTTTCGTTGTATTCACCGTCCAAAAAGTGTTGGCATTTACGCCCCAACCACTATCTGAAGCGGCGGCATTCGTCGCACGTACGGCGTAGAGCCCATCCGTTCCGAGGAAGAAGACTTGCGCCTCCCAATCGGCACGTTTCAGTTCCTCATTAGTCTCCAAATGACCTGTATGAAGTGTTGGATTACCACCTACAGGAGGATTCGTGAAATAAGCTTCACGGAAGCGGAAGCCCCAATAGTAGGTTCCACCTGTGAGACGTGTAAAAGTGAAAACGCCTGCATCAATAGGATCCGAAGAGAGTGTGCCCGTTGTGGTGAGATAGTACTTCTTGGTGCCCACCATGGTGGTAATACTACGCTTACTACTATTTTTGATATTGGCTATCGCACGGAAATAGGCGGTATGATTCCCCTCACGGAAATTATTCGCGACGAGGGCTTCCGTGAGGTCCAGTCCTTTGACATCATAGTCACCTGAACGATTGGAACCCGCAAAATCCATCATGACAAGACCTGTAGCACCTGCATTTTGTTTAAGGTATTCGATGACTGCGGCATTCTGTGTAGCGGCATTATCGCGATAACCGTCTTGTGAGGCAATGTCTGTAAGAAAAAATGTCTTGGAATAGCCAGATGTGTGGTTAATGACCCAAATATTGGGATTTGTATTCTCGGTACAAGAGAATTGAAGCATGCGTGCTACACTATTTGTTTTCTTAGCGACTGCCCCACTGGCGGTTACCTCATAGAAATCCTGAATATAGCAGGGAGCTGTTGCACGTCCCTTGATCGTGCCACCTTTCTGATTGTTAAAGTCATCACTGAACTTCCAATCTTTAATATAGCCGCCAACGGGCGAGGTTCGATATTCATCACGGCTTAAAACAAGAAGTTTGCCACGCGCTTGCCCCATCGTGAGCAAGGGAGTGAAGTTAATGGCATGACTCTTGACCGGTTCTGTCGTGAGCTGCTTCGTCATGAGTTGGCTCCATTTAGAACTATTGTCATCACCCTCCGTCTCATGTCGCATAATGATGATAGCCAATTCCGTGGGATTACTGTCCAGTAGCGAGCAGAGTGTGGTGACGGCATCCTCAAAAGAAATATTTGTGGAAAGGATGCCATGATAAATGGCCAGTTTATCGCCATCTACACAAGGACGCAGGTCGAAAGCACGAACGCCAGCCTCCCACATCTCAGAAAGTGTGAGATCCTGAGTCCGTCCAAAGGTATCACTTGATGTACCATGCCCCGTGGCCGCATCGTGGGCCCCGGGAATAGAAAGCTGACTAACAAAAGTCTCGTCAGGAACACGACTCATCCACGAAGGATTAGCGGATATGACATATTGCTGTACAGCAACTGACATCAACAGAAGGATAATGAAGCGTTTCATGATGATTAACGGTTTTTCTATGATTTATGATGTGACTGATTATCAATCGCGAGTAACTTCTCTACACCGCTGCGGATACTGAGAAGTCCAAAGTCAGAAGGATGAATGTCGGAAGGATGAATCCATAGCAGTTCGGCAGCATCATCGGCGGCGTGGGCATGGGAATAGACATTGGCGTTCTCCGCCTTGACATAGCAACGGTAGAACATATCCATTGTATGAACCAGGAAACCAGAGTAAAGGTACTGATTGGGAATAGAAAAAAGGAACTCAACACGGTCCACATCAAGTCCCGTTTCTTCTTTCACCTCGCGCATCACGCCCTCTTCGCTCGTCTCAAACATATCTGAAAAGCCTCCGGGAAGATCCAGTGTACCCTTGGCTGGTTCCTTCGCACGTCGCACACAAAGCCACTCTCCCCGTTCATTGACAATAAGTCCTACCGTAGCAGCAGAAGGGTTGAAATAGTACGTGAAGCCACAGTCCTCGCAATGCTTGGACTTGGCATTATGCTCCACGAAATGTGATGAACCACACTTGGGACAGAAGTGGAATTGTTCTAACGGATGCATGAGGAGAGAAGTGATTAGTCTTTGAGGATTTCCTCTATGAGGTTTTGTGCATTTCCCCACTTGTCAATGAGCCACAGAACGTAGCGAATATCAACGCCTATGCAGCGCGTCAGGTCGCTATCAAAACTGATGTCGGAACTGAGGGCATCCCAGTTACCATCAAAAGCGAGTCCGATGAGTTCTCCCTTTCCGTTGAACATCGGCGAACCGCTATTACCGCCTGTGATGTCATTGGTTGTGAGGAAACAGAGAGGCAACTGGCGTGTTTTCTGATCCACATAGCGCCCATAGTCGCCGCTCTTCAGCAGATTCAGGACTTCGCTTTGCACCTGATAGTCCGGGTTGTCCTTACCGCCTTCGATTTTAGCGATGAGCGAGGGCATAGTCGTGAGGAAGTCATGATGTGTGCCAGCGTTGGTGTAGTCACTGACGATACCGTAGCTCATGCGCTGTGTAAAGTTTGCATCGCTATAATGCGGCTGATCCATTTCCATCTCGAGGACGGCTTGCGTCAGCAGATTCTCGTTGTACTGGATGATGGGCGCTGAGTCATTCATGCGTTTTGCGATAACGTTACGCACCATCCCATTAATCTGCCTGCAGAGCTGCACGGCGGGGTCTGCTGCGATATACGCTTCATAGGCCCTGTTGTCAGCCACTGACTGCTCTTCCTTGTTGTCGAAACGTTGTGAAGAACGCACGGTAGCGTGGGTCATCGCATACCATCCCTCGTAACTGGTAAGTTTGCTTTGCGCAAAGATATCATGAGCATAGGCAGCATAGTCATTGTGGTATTTCTTACGGATATCTGCATAGAAGCGAGGCAGGTATTTGCGGGGCAACTGCTGGGCGTAGTTCTGAAGGAGCGCAGCCATTGTTTCCTCATCGACACGGGCATCATAGTCCTGATAGCTGGCACGGACATAGTCCATGATACTCTCCCGCGCATCTCCATAGGCACGTCGGTAGCTATCCACATAGCGTGCGAAACCGATGATCTCAATACCGCGATAGAACGTTTCGTTGACGAAGCCATAGGCGTAGCGTGCATCATGGCGCGCCGCATAACTCTTCTTCAGGGTTGGGAACATGGTGGAGAAGCGCGATTTGAGCTGTGGATCCGCGCTGTACCATTGACGCAACTCCTGCTCCCGTTGTTCCTTCTGCTGAATGATGCCAAGGCGATTCACGGCCTCGTTCATGCCTTGAGAGTTTTTCCAATAATTACTGGAGCTGGCATATTTGGAGGCATACTTGATGCCCACCGCACGGTCAGCCCGCATCCATTTGGTCCAAACATCCTGCTTGACGCCACGTACCTGAATCATGGGGATATTCGTTACGTTTACACGTTCATCGATGCCGTAACTGCTGAGGTAGCGGCTGGTGCTTCCGGGATAACCGATGGTCATACAATAGTCGCCCTGAGCTAAGCCATCGAGACTCACCTTGGCCCAGCGCTTGGGATGAAGGGGTATGTTTGTCTCGCTGTATTCAGCGGGAAGTCCGAGGCTGTCGGCATAGACGCGGAAGACACTGAAGTCGGCCGTCTGACGGGGCCACATCCAGTTATCTGTGTCGCCGCCGAATTTTCCTAAGCTTTGGGGAACCGTGAAGACAAGGCGCACATCAGAATATTGACGGTATTCGTTGAGATAGAATACGGAGCCGCCATAAAAGGCTTTGCAGTCACAGACAACTCCCTTCAGGCCTTCTTCCTCAGCCCGTTGTTCGGCGCGTGCAGCAATACTATTGAGGATGCCACCGATATAATCGCTGTAAAGCTCTGCCTTTTGCGCCTCCTTTATCTTACCTCTTGAAGCATAGATACTATCCAGTTCGTGTTGTACCTGTGGGGTTACGTCAATGGTGCGCTGCCACACCTTCACGAAGATGCCCTTTGCAGGACGTTCTTCAGCATAAGAATGAGCCACGAAACCATTCTGCAGGATATCATCCTCGGGCGTAGAAAGTTGTTGGATGGCACGGAAACCGCAGTGGTGGTTGGTAAAAAGGAGGCCGTCTTGTGACACGATGACTCCGGAGCAATAGTCCGAGAAGTCCACGACACAGTCTTTGAGGCTTGTTCCGTCCTCGCCATAGAGTTGTTCATCTGTGAGCTGCAGACCCAGACTGCGGGCTACTGCCATCGCCTTGGGGTCGGTTTTACCAAGAAGCCACATACCTTCGTCGGCGAAGGCAGTCGTGGCGAATAATACGGAACAAAAAATGAAAAGGGAGGACCCACCCCTCACCCTCCCTGTGAGGGAGGGAGTGGTCACCTTCGCTAAAAATTTCTTTAACATAAACATATTGTATTTCTTTTATTGTCCTATTTTCTAAAAGTATTTACCGATATAGGGAAGACTCTTCAGGGGAAGGTCGCGTTTGACGATATAGGCGAGGAAGAGGAGGATGAGGATGGTGTTCACGAGGAGCGCCAGCCAATCCGGAACACCTGCAGAGAAGAGGGCGGGCAGCATCTGCGGCAACAAGGTGGGCAGCAAGGCCATCACCGCATAGAGTGCAGCTGCGAGTGCCACATAAAGCATGATGTCTGTCATGGGGTAGTTGATAGGATTTTTCTGCTGCCCCACGACATAGCTCAGCACCATCGCTGTACCGTAGCCTGCGACCCCACCCCACGCACATGCCCAATAGCCATAACGCGGGATGAACCAGATATTGATAGCCAACAGCACGGCGCAACCGATGATGGAGAAGACGGCGCCATAGATGGTTTTGTCAATCAGCTTGTACCAGAATGAGAGGTTGAAATAAACACCCATCATGATTTCCGCCACCATGACAATCGGCACTACGCCGAGGCCCTCGCGATAGCCGGCACCGATGATATACTGCAGCACAGGCATCCAGCCTACAACACAGAGGAAAGCCAGCAGCGTGAAGATGAGGAAGTACTTCATGGCGGCGGCATAGTACTCGCGGCTATCAGCGTCCTTGGCCTTGGCAAAGACAATCGGCTCATAGGCGTAGCGGAAGGCTTGTGTAATCATAGCCATAATCATCGCAATCTTCACGCAGCCACCATAGATGCCCAACTGCACGTCGGCCTCAGCCCTGTCCGGATAGACAAGGGGGAACAGGATTTTGTCGGCCACCTGATTGAGAATACCGGCAATGCCCAGGAGGAGGATGGGCCACGAGTAGCCCAGCATCCGCTTGAGCAGCGAACCGTCAAAGTGCCACCGTATCTTGAACAGTTCCGGAATGAACAGCAGCGAGATGAAGCCCGTACACATCAGGTTGATGAGGAAGACATAGAACACGCTCGTCTTGCCCAGCACCACGAAATAGAGCAGGTTGAGGCCGATGTTCAGGAAGATGAACAGCAGCTTGAGCGATGCGAAGCGGATGGGGCGGCGCTGATAGCGCAGGAAGCTGAAAGGCATCGCCTGCAGCGCATCCATTGCTACTACGGCAGCCATCATCAGCAGGTAATCAGGATGATCGGCATAACCCAGAGAAGTGGAAATGGGCGTGATGAAGCCGAAGATGAGCAGCAGGAAGAGCGCTGTCAGTGAACCGACGGTAGCGAAAGCCACCGAGAACACCGTATCAGGCTGCTCGCGCTCGTCGCTGGCGAAGCGGAAGAGCGTCGTTTCCATGCCGAAGGTGAGCAGCACCAGAATAAGCGCCGTGTAGGCGTAGATATTGGTGTTGACACCATAATCGCCCGACTCACGCGGCATGTAGTGCGTGTAGAGGGGAACGAGCAAATAGTTCAAGAACCGTCCTACGATGCTGCTGAGCCCGTAGATGGCCGTGTCCTTCATCAAAGCATTTAGTCTTGCCATGCTGGAATCGTAACGGTGAATCGGCGGAGGTCTTCGTCACGCGAGCTGGTGCCGTACATCACCTCGAACGTGCCGCTCTGCCTGTGTACTGTATTGGTTGGGGGATCAAAGAATTCAAAGGCTTTGGCATCGAGCTGGATGCTGACGGGTACAGACTGTCCGGCCTTCACCTGAACGCGCTGGAAGGCACGCAGGGATTTCAGCGGTCCCTCGGTATCGGAGGGCTGACGCACATAGACCTGCAGCACCTCCGCGCCATCGCGACTACCCATATTCTTGACGGGGATATTCAGCGCTAGGCCGTCGTTCGTGACACTCCACTTGGCGGGCTGCACCTCAAAGGTGGTATAGCTCAGTCCGTAGCCAAAGGCAAAGAGGGGATCGTTGAAGTAACGATAGGTGCGGCCTTTCATAGAGTAATCCTCATAGTCAGGCAGCTGAGCCGTATTGCGATAGAACGTCACAGGCAACTTGCCGCTGGGATTGACAGCGCCGAAGAGCACGTCAGCGATAGCCGTACCGCCCTCCTGACCTGCATACCATGCCTGCACGATGGCGTCGCAGCTGGCTGTCTCGGGCTCCAGAGCGATAGCAGAACCTGAACAACAGACAAAAATCACTTTCTTGCCAGCCGCTTTCAGAGCCTTGAGGAAATCACGCTGCACGCGCGGAAGTTCTATATTGGTGCGGTCGCCGCCCTTGAATCCCTCGATTTCAACGGGCATCTCCTCGCCCTCAAGTGCGGGAGATATGCCGCCAACGAAGACGACCGTCTGGATACCCTTGAGTTGTGCGATGGCAGCGTCATAATCGATGGGCTGCTCCTGGGCAATATCGATTTTCATGTTGGCACCCCAGGTCTTCACCGTATGATAACGCACTTCCACGCGGTAAGTCTGACCCGCCGTAGCATCAATGACAGTACGCGTGGGAGTGGTACGCCACGAATGAACGCGCTGCTTGCGCTCGCTGTTGACATAAACCTCAAAGTCGCCGCAACCTTCTACATTCACAACATATTCTCCACCAACCTTCGGCTGGAAGTCTGTCTCGTAGCGGGCCGAGAAATCATCCAGCGCCACCTTGGGTGCAAAGTTATGCATGCCAGCTGTGGTAACGGCAAGCGGCGAGGTGTAATACTCGGTAGTGACGGGCGTGCCCGCCATCTCCGTGTTGTTCCAGAAAGTACCACGCAGTCCGCGGCGTCCTGCCTCGCTGCACTCTGTAGCCAGACGGCTGTCCATAATCTTATCATAGGTGAGGTCGCAGCCCGGGAAGTACGTGAGTTTACGTTGCTTGGCGCGAATGCCGTCGAGGATGGTCACCGTATGATTGGGCGTACCATTGTAGTTACCCCACATCATCGGGCTGTTGTCGGCATTGGGACCGATCACGGCAATCTTCTCTTTATTCTTCGTGAGGGGTAGGATGCCACCCTTGTTCTGGAGCAGCACAATAGCCTGACGCGCCATGTCGAGCGAGATGTTGGCAGATTCCTTGGTGGACATCGCGGAATAAGGTATCTTGGACCATTCTACAAGTGAAGGATCATCCATTTCTCCAAGGTCGAAGCGGCCTTCGAGGAGGCGGATGACGTGCTTGTCAACCTCTTCCTCTGTAATAAAGCCGCGGCGCACAGCCTCCGGAATGCTCTTATAGGCATAACCATAGCCGCACTCCACGTCAGTACCGGCAATCGTCGCCTTGGCAGAGGCATGAGTGGCATCAGACGAGCTCTTATGTGACTCATAGAAATCACTCACGGCGCCGCAGTCGCTGACGACCAGGTACTGGAAGCCCCATTCATCGCGCAGGATCGTCTGCAGCAGACGCTGGCTGCCACAGCAGGGATCATCGTCGAGTCGCTGATAGGCGCACATCACTTCGCGTACTTTGGCATCCTCCACAAGTGTCTTGAAGGCCGGCATATAAGTCTCCCACATATCGCGGGACGACACGTCAGTGAGGTTAGCCGTGTGGCGTGTGTATTCTGGTCCGCTATGTACAGCATAGTGCTTGGCACAGGCCCACAGCTTACGGTATTTTGCTGTCTCAGGGCCCTGCAAGCCCTTGACCACCTGCACACCCATGACACTCGTCAGATAGGGATCCTCGCCGTAGGTCTCCTGTCCCCTGCCCCAACGCGGGTCGCGGAAGATGTTGACATTCGGCGTCCACACCGACAGGCTATGGAACTTCTCGTCTTCGCCATTCTGGTCGTGCATGCGGTGGTTGTACTGCGCCCGGAATTCGGTGCTGGCAACGTCAAAGCACTTGTAAAGCAAATCAGGATTGAAAGATGCCGCCATAGCCACAGGCTCTGGGAACACCGTTACATTACCCATATTGGCAGCGCCATGCAGCGCCTCACTCCACCAGAAAAACTTCTTGATGCCCAGACGGGGGATAGCAGGACTCTCGTCGAGCATCAGCTGGGCTTTCTCTTCCAGCGTCAGACGCGAACATAAGTCTATCGCACGTTCACGTGCGCTCAACGACGCGTCCTTGTACGGAAGCGTCTGTGCCGAAAACTCAGCCGTCAAAGACACCAGAAGAATGGCTAAAAACATCTTTTTCATAGTCACAGAGATTAATTCTGACCGCAAAAATACGCACTTTTCTTCAATTCTTAGCTATCTTTTTCACTTTTTTGTCATCACTTCCGTTCATATTCACTATCTTTGCCACAAGAAATCAACAAATAACTGCATGAAACGATTCTTTTTGACGATTATCAGCGTCATGCTGACCCTATCAGTTTCCCTCATACAGGCCGCGCCTCTCCGCGCCGTAGAAGAGCCAAAGGGAAGGGCTTCTATCTCCCTTGCCGGCTCCTGGCAACTCACCCTTGAGGGCGCGACCGCCACAGACCAGATGGACCTCCCGTCCTCCATGCTCACCAGCGGCAAGGGCAACCCCGTCAATATCCACACGCGCTGGACAGGCTCCCTCTATGACTCCAGCTATTTCTTCAACCCCTACATGGAGCGCTATCGCCGCGAGGGCGCGATGAAGTTCCCGTTTTTCCTTACCCCTGAGCGACATTTCGTGGGCACAGCGACCTATACACGCACCGTCAAAGTGCCTAAGGATTGGCGTGGCCGACCCGTGACACTCTTCCTGGAGCGCCCGCATATCGAGACGACAGTCTTTGTGAACGGACACGAGGTAGGCCATCAGATGAGCCTCAGCGCACCACACCAATACGATGTGACACGCTACCTGCGCCCAGGCAAGGACAATGAGATAGCTATCCGCGTCTATAACGGCATCGAGAATGTCTGCGTGGGTCAGGACAGCCACAGCGTGACGGATCAGACACAAGGTAACTGGAACGGCATCGTAGGCCGCATGGAACTGCGCGCCGAACCGCTCATCTGGCGCCGCCGCGTCGTGACGGACCTTGCTACCTCCACAGCCCACATCACCATCAACGATCGCAACTTCGATATCCACATCCCCAACGCAAAGCCCTGGAGTGAGCACAATCCCCATCTCTACACGGCTACTGTCACATACGAGGGTGTCCCCGTGCGTGTCACCTTCGGTTTCCGCGAGGTGCGTATCGAGGGGCAGGATATCCTGCTCAACGGCCAGCCTATCCACCTTCGCGGCACCGTCGAGAACTGCTGCTTCCCTGAGACCGGTTATCCTCCGATGGACATCTCTTCATGGACGCGTGTACTGGGTAAATGCAAGGAATATGGCCTCAACCATATCCGCTTCCACAGCTTCTGTCCGCCCGAGGCTGCTTTCGAGGCTGCCGACCGCCTCGGCATCTACCTCCAGCCCGAAGGACCCTCGTGGCCCAATCATGGCGTGAAGCTTGGAAATGGTCAGGCGATTGACCAATACCTCAAGGATGAGTGCCGTGCGATCCTCGACACCTATGGCGCCCACCCCTCCTTCATCATGTTGGCAGCAGGCAATGAGCCCGCTGGCAACTGGGTCAAATGGGGCGCGGAATTCGTACAGGAAATGAAAGCCTACGACCCCTCACGCATCTACTGCACCGCCAGCGTAGGCGGCGGTTGGGAGTGGGACTATGGCTCGGAGTATCATGTTAAGGGTGGTGCCCGCGGCCTCGAGTGGAACCGCACGCAGCCCAGCAGCGATGATGATTTCACGGAACAGATTCTTCATCCCCGCAATTATAAAGGTGCGACCCCTAACTCCTCGCCCCTCATCTCTCACGAGCAAGGCCAATGGTGCGCCTTCCCGGATTTCAAAGAGATTCCGCAATATACTGGCGCTTATCAAGCCCGCAATTTCGAGATCTTCCGTGACTTGCTCACCGATCACGGAATGGCTGCGCAGGCCGAGAAGTTCCTGATGGCCAGCGGACGCCTGCAGGTCTTGGCGTACAAGTACGAGATAGAGCGCCACATGCGCACACCCCACTATGCCGGTTTCCAGCTCCTTAGCCTCAACGACTATAGCGGTCAGGGCACCGCGCTCGTAGGTCCGCTGAATGTTCATTGGCGCGAGAAGGGGTATTGCACGGCATCCGACTGGCGCGAGTTCTGTAGCGACCTTGTGCCCCTCGCCCGCTTCCCACGCTTCACCTTCCAGACTACCGATACCGTACGCATCAGCGTCAGCCTCTACGATGCACGCCCTAAGCGCAACAGTTCCGCCGCCTCTCCCCTTGCCTATTCCATCACCGCCGCTGACGGCACAACGCTTCAGCAAGGGCATTGCGCCGAGGGCGGCTCCATCCTCTTCCAACCCTCTATGATTACGCAGGCGCAGAAGCTGACCCTCACCATCACAGCCGATGCCACCCACCATAACCATTGGGACTTCTGGGTGTATCCGACGTCGTTGTCATCAGGTTTTGCGGCGCAAAACCTGATAGCAACATCGAACCTTGATTCTGCCTTAACCCTTTTACAGGCCGGTCACAACGTGCTGCTCTGCGCCGCAGGTCAGATTCGCTACGGCAACGATGTCGTCCACCGCTTCCTACCCGTTTTCTGGAACACCTCGTGGTTCAAGATGAAGCCGCCTCACACCACTGGCGCCTACATCCAAGCCCAACACCCCGTCTTCAACGACTTCCCCACAGATGACTGGCAGGATCTCCAGTGGTGGGAACTCACCAATCGCGCACAATGCATCAACCTCGCGGAGTTTCCCCAAGACTACCAGCCCATCGTGCAACCCATTGATACCTGGCACCTTTCGCGTAAACTCGGCATGATGCTGGAGGCTCGCGTCCTCAACGGTCGCCTGTTCCTCACCACCCTCGACATCAACTCCGACCTGGACCGCCGCATCGTAGCCCGTCAGCTGCGCCACAGCATCCTCCGCTACATGCAGAGCTCCGTTTTCCAGCCCACGCTAACCCTCTCTCCCGACATCCTTCGCCACCTCTTCGAGCGCGAAGCACCTGCCGTGAATATGTTCACCAACGAGTCGCCAGACGAGCTCAAGCCCAAGTTCCAGAATAATCCTTAGTTGATTATCTCCCGCTGTCATAGTTTTTCCCTGTGACAATTTTCGTCATCGTTTTCGTTCATTTACGCGATGCCTATAAAAAATTTACTGGCAGGCCTACGAGAATTTTCTCCCTAGGCAGGCCGTAAATTTTGTCTCGTTACATCGGCACAACAAAGACTCTGCGCCCTCTTATATCGTCCGCATTTTTCACAGCGCTATAGGTATGCCCAAAACCTGCCTTAAGTATTTGGGATCATTTTACTTAAGGGACGTTCTAAAAATTAACCATCAGTAAGTCAGAGGAATCTGATGATAATTCAATAAGATTATGTACCTTTGCAGTAGAGAACGACGTAATTATGAAGAAAACGACGATATATAGGAAGCCGAAGGGCGAGAATCTCTTTGAGGATGAGCTCACCATCGCCGCCCTGTCTGCAATGGGTAACCCTCTGGAGCAGCTAACAGCCCTCTTAGATTTTGAGATGTTCCGTCCCGAGTTGGAGGACATCCTTGTAAAGAAAGACTGCAAGTCGGCGGCAGGCCGTCCGCAGTTCGATGTTGTCCTGATGTTCAAGGTCATATTCTTGCAACGTTATTATGGTTTGGGCGACA
>JAILQO010000054.1 GCA_024698925.1 Bacteroidaceae bacterium
CATCTTCCACTCCATCACAACTGGAAACCATACGAACTTCAAGCTCTATTACAGTACTGACCAAGGTAACAACTGGACGGAGTTCCTCAACGTACAGACAAAGGGCACGCGCTACGTCACGATGGACAAGAGTGGCACCGACGAGAACCCCGGCAGCCTCTACCTCTTCTTCGAGGACCAGTCGCTGAACAGTGCCGGTGGCTACACAGACTACAACCACTATCCTCTGAACTTCATTGAGATTACACGCGAGCAACTGCTGCAGTACATCCCCGACCTGGATAAGTCAGCAATGGAGAAAGAAGTGAAGATTGTTGAAGGTACGACTGGTTACAACACTTACGGAAACTATTCAGGCGGTTGGGTTTCCAGTTGGGTTTCTAATGCAAACAGTGGACTTGCGGGGCTTACGATGGCTACAGGAACTCCCATCTTCAATAGTTACTCAAACTGGCAAAATCACTACAATATATGTGTACGTCCAACGAATGCGAATACCAACTACGTGATAACACTAACTGCTCCCGATGGCTACTTCATTCAGGGATATGAGTTGAAGGCCCGTCTGGGCAGTAGTACTTCCGGAGAGTACGCCACCGTAACAGCAGCTGATGGCAGCTTCTTCCAACCTGCAACCAACGCCTTCACACCATTCGAGGTGAATGGACTACTCTCCAAGAGCACCACCATTACGGTCAACTCCACAGAAGCAGGAAAAGATGTCAACATTGTTGACTTCAAGGTTTATCTCGTCAAAACTTTCGACATTACCCTCAATGAGACTGCAGATATGGCAGCAGTCATTGCCAACAAAGACGGCAAGCCGGCAAACGTGACTATGAACAGGACGATTGTCGCTGGCTTCAATACAGTAGCCGTACCCTTCGACCTCACCGCAGAACAGGTGCAGGCAGTCTTTGGCGAAGGCACCAAAGTCTATGCCTACAGCGAGAACAGCGACGACCCCAACGAGGCCACCATTAACTTCAACCTCGTAACCGAAGGGACCATCACGGCGAATGTGCCTGTACTCGTAGAGGCTACAGCCGCCAGTACCACGAAGACGATTGAGAACGTAGTCATCAAGGACGAGGCACCTGTGGCCACAGGCAAGTACATCAATTTCGAAGGCGTTTATGCACCCACGACGGTGGCTGCTGGCGACTACTTCGTAGCCAACGATGCCATCTACAAGAGCACAGGCGCCACCAACATGAAGGCCTTCCGCGCTTTCCTCAACGCGAAGGAGGCTGTGGGCAACGTGAAGATGTTTATCGAAGACACGCAGACGGGTATCCGAGAGTTCTCGCCCTACCCCGCTACTACAGGTGAACGTATCTACAACCTCGCAGGCCAGCGACTGAACAAGTTGCAGCGCGGCGTGAATATCGTGAACGACAAAAAGATTATCGTCAAGTAAATTAAAACAGGACAACTATGAAAAAGAGATATATCGTTCCCACACTCCGCACGCTGAATCTCGATTCAGTGAAGATCATAGCGACCAGCATTAAGAACATCGGAGGTAACTCAGGCATTGGTCTGGGTGACGGAGAAGTTCCCACCGAGGCCAATACCAAAGCGAATTTCGCTGGCGAGGAATTCGATTGGGACTAAACCCAAAGAACATACATGCTTAGAAGAGGGGCTGTGTCAAGAAGGCACAGCTCCTTTGTTTTATCCCACTCGCCGTCCATCAGTTCTCAAATTATGGCTTGTCTAACCGCAAAAAAATGGGGCAGACGGAAGAGTTTGTGGTACGATGATGCGGCGAAAGCAAAGAAAAAAGTGTAACTTTGCCACCAGTTCTTTGGTTTGATATGAAATCAAGAAGACAGATATGAAGAGATTACTCATTATTATATTATGGGGATTATGGCACGCCGCTATCGTCAGCGCTGGCGAGACTAAGATGCCTGTGCTGAGAATTTATTTTCAGGGTGCCATAACGCCGAATATGGAATACGCCAATGGTTCGATGCGCCTGACGGACACCGATGGTGCTGTGGTGGAATTGCCCGCTAAGTTCCGCACGCGCGGCGCGACCGCCAAACAATACCTGATGAAACCAGCGCTCAACATGAAACTGCGCACAGCGGATTACACCGAGGAGCAGGACTCTGCGCTGTTGGGGATGCGATCGTGCTCCTCGTGGATTCTGGACGCGATGGCTATTGACAGGATCTGTATGCGCAACCGCGTAGCGTTTGATATCTGGAATGAGTTCTCTCGCCTACCCTATGCCACTGATTACGACGGCCGCAACGGCACCGAGGGACGCTTCGTTGAGCTCTATATCAATGACAAGTACTACGGCATCTACTGTCTCAGCGACCGCATCAACCGCAAATTGCTGAACCTGAAGAAAGCGCAGGAACAGGAGGACAAAACGATACGTGTGCGTGGTGTGCTTTACAAGTGCGGAACCAACGATATCGACAATCAGAACGAGCCGTGCTACAACGAGGATTCCTCGGCGTGCGTAGTGGAATGGCATAATGCGTGGGAGTTGTCATACCCCGAGGAGTTGGGAGGCAAGGCGACGTGGGAGCCGCTACAGGACGCGATACTGAACGGACATTCAAGCGAATACGTCAAGAAATACTTCTTCCTGGAGAACCTGGCAGATTATCAGATTCTGATCATGACACTTGCGATTGAAGACAATTGGGGCAACAAGAACCATTTCTTCAGTATCCGCAACATCAACAAAGACATCAATGACCCAGACCCGACGGAATCGGACCGCAGGCGGTTCGTGATGACGCCGTGGGACTTAGATACCAGCTTAGGCGGGCGCTATGATGGTTCATACTATGACGGCAATTATACGGAATGGGTAATCGAGGACAAAGTCAAGAACGCGCTCTACCCCATCTCGTTCGTTATCAACGACGAGGAATACTTGGCCATCCTCAAGAGGCGATGGATAGAAGGGCGCAAGGGAGCTTTCTCTATCAGATCGGTCAATAAGAAGCTGGAGGCCTATCGCGACTTGTTCCTCGAGAGCGGCGCGTGGCAACGAATGGTGGATCATTTCGAGGCACAAGTGTCGAAGCCCTGCTATGTGCAGGACTTGGCCAAGGAAATCGAGTGCATCGAAGCCTGGTACACAAAGCGCTTTCAGGAGGTAGATAATTACTTTGGCATCACCAACGGAATCGCAGCCCCAGCAACACTGCACACAGAAGGAGCCATATATGACCTGCAGGGCAGGCGGCTACAAAAGCTGCCCACCCAAAGAGGGCTCTACATCCGTAACGGACGCATCATCACCCCTTCACAGATTCACAATTCACAGTTTATTTTCTAAGGGGGCGTTGCAACGATAACGATAACAAAAACGGCGCCTTGTTCTTGCGAATGGGGCGCCGTTGATATGTAGCTGTTAGGAACGTGAAGCGAGGTCGTCTAGAATCTTCCAGACATTCATGAGGCCGCGTGGAACATGGAAGCAACCCTTCCACTTACCACCCTTGAGGGGCAGAAGAACTTCGCCCTGACGGTTGAGGTAGCCATACCACTCAGGATACTCAGGGTCGCGGAAGTGACTCCACGTGTAGTCATGCACGCGTTGGAACCAGTCGAGGCAGCGTTGGTCTCCCGTGAGTTGGTAGCCCTTGATGAGGGAGATAAGCGTCTCCAAGTGAACCCACCACAGTTTCTGGTCAAACTCCAGTTCATGACGCGGCTTACCCAGACGGTCCATGAAGTAGAATATACCATCATACTCCTTGTCCCAACCGTATTCGACCTCGGCGAGGCAGATGTCAACAGCTTGCTTGATGAGTTCAGGACGGTTCAGGCGCTTGCCCAAATCCATCACAAACCACATCGCCTCGATCGCATGCCCCGGGTTAAGCTTGCGGCCATCGAAGCAGTCCACGAGGTTGCCGTCCTTGCCCAAGGCTTCGACAATGAGGCCGAGCTCAGGACGATAGAAGACATCCATCACCTCATGCAGGCAGTCGTCAATAGCCTTCTGCAGGAAGGCGGGCTCCAGCAGGGGTTCGATCTCAAGGGCCACGTTGCACAGGATCATGGGCAGGTCGAAGGTCTTCAAGGCTCGTGCGCCAGGCGATGCCTTGCTCCACTTGCCCTTCGGGTTATCGGTCTTGGAGAGGACGATATCGAAGGTGCGCTTAGCGATGGAAGCATACTCCTCTCCCAGCTCCACTTGTCCTGCGGACTTCAAGGCGATGCTGAGCTGTCCGAAGGCGATGACGGCAAAGGTGTAGGAGAAGATGTTGTAAGGCTCCACGAGGGGATGGCCTTCGCGGTCGAGGGCGAAGTACCAGTTGAAGTTGCCGTCGTGGCCATACTTACGCAGGAACTCGGCACCTTGAATGGCGGCATCAAGCCACTCCTGACGGGGCTCTACGGTATTATAGAGCTTGGAAAACATCCACACTTCACGACCTTGCAGCCAAATGAACTTGTCCGTGTCATAGACAGAGCCGTCGCGATCGAGGCAGGTGAAGTAGCCGCCAAACTCCGTATCCTGACTCTTGTTGAGCCAGAAAGGAATCGTGCGATCGAGTAATTCAGAGCGATAGAGGTCGGCAAGAGTCCTAAAAGACCCACCCCCCTGCCCCTCCCTTGTATGGAGGGGAGTAGATTGTATTGAGGCTTTGTTATTGTTCATTGTAAAAATGGGTAAGATAATGATTAAATTAATTGTCTATTCTTGAATGGTAACCACTCCCTCCCTACAAGGGCGACTGGGGTCTTCAGAGAAGCCACTGGATGTGGCTTCGGCCCCACAAAGGGGAGCGGATCCCCATTCGCGACGGTGGGCAGGGTGAGGGGTGGGTCTGTTATTCTTTATTCAAAGTGCGCCATGTGAGTCCCTTCTGCTCCTCTGTCTGAGGCATGAAAATGCTGAGGAAGAGGGCTACGAGGACGCTGACGAGCATCGAAACGAAGCCGAAGAGGAGAAAATTGGCCTGCGTGCAGAAGTTCATGTAGAGGACAGTAGCCGTTCCGCAGAGGAAACCAATCATGGCGGCACGAGATCCGATGCGTGGGAAGAAGATACCCATCATGAAAAGACCACCTATGGCGCCGCTGAGGAGGCCGAGGATAGTGTTGAAGTAGTCGAGCAGCGACTGGATGTCAATCGTAGCCATCAGCCACGCAATCGCCATACCAATCATACCAGCGCAGATACCTGCAATACGGGCCACCTTCACCTGCTCCCCTCCCTTGGGGAGGGGCTGGGGGTGGGCTTTACCCCACAGATCCACCGTAAAGGCGGTGGAGATGGAGTTGATATTGGAGGCAATGGTGGACATCGTGGCCGCAAAGACAGCGGCGATGAGGAGGCCTGCAAGGCCTGCCGGCAACTGGCTCATCATGAAGAACGGGAAGATGGCGTCGCCCTTGGCCATCGTAATATCCAACTCGGCGGGATGGGTCTTGAAGAAGGTGTAGAGACCTGTACCGATGGTGAAGAAGGCGATGGTGACAACAACGGACATGAGGCCATTGGTCAAGATACCACGCGCTGCGCTCTTCTCGTCGGAAGTGGTCAGGTAGCGCTGGATGACGGTCTGGTCGCTGGTGTAGCTAATCAGATTATTGGCCAAGCCGCCAAGGATAACCACCCACCACGTGGCGTTGACAAAGTCGAAAGGGTTCTCGGAGTTGAAGAGGAAGAGGCGGAACTTGTCGTGGTCCGTAGCAATCTGCCAGAAGTCCGAAGCACCGTTGTCGCCAGTATTGACAATCAGATAGACGGCAGCAAGGATAGCACCTCCGACAAGGATAATGCCCTGAATCACATCGCCCCAGACAACAGCCTCTACGCCACCCATCGTGCAATACAGAATGGTAATGAGGGCCATGAGGGCTATACATATATAAATATTGATACCCGTAACGGCTGTCATCGCCAGCGAAGGCAGGAAGAGCACGAGGGCCGTGCGCGCCACCATGAAGACGATGAAGAGGATGGAGGCCATCAGGCGCGTAGCCGAGTTGAAGCGGCGCTCCAGATACTCGTAGGCGGTGGTGACATTCAGACGACGGAAGAAGGGAAGATAGTAACGAATGACAGGGAACGAAACCACAAGGATGCAGATCTGCATCGGATAGTAGGTCCAGTCCGTAGCATAGGCCTTGGCAGGAATACTCATATAGGTGATGGCCGAGAGCATCGTAGCAAAGATGCTGATACCCGCTGCCCACCAAGGAATGCGACCGCCACCCTTGAAGAAGTCATCGGACGAGTTGGAGGCACGTTTCATGAAATAGTAGCCCAAATAGACCATACCCAAAAGGTAGAGGATGAGGACAGTCCAGTTGAGCCAACCAAAGTGAGCCGTATAACCGATATCTACGCGAGTAACCTCAGAAGCACGCACACCAGGCTTTTCCTCGCCGTCAATCACCATAAGAGCCACGCTTCCTGAAGGTGATGCCATAGGTACGACCGCAGCGCCCGCACGAGCCATCAAGGGGCTGTCGAATACCTCAGCCCACGAATCGGTAACGGTGTGATAGACGAGGATGCTGCTGCGGAACTTGTACCAGGAAGGCTCCTGAGTCATGTAGGAATAAGCCTCCTCACGAAGCTGCTCCAACTGCTCATCGGTGGTAGCCGTATCGGCCATCTGGACATTGCGCCTCAAGGCGGACTCAAAGATGTCCTTGTTGACGCCACCAAAGCAGAGGATGTGGGCTGCACCAGAGGAAATAGCGGAGCCGCCAATTAAGGCAAGGGGATCCACCTGAGCCGTTTGTATCAGAGAAGTGGAATACCAGTTATCTTTGCGAGGGTCGTAATAGACACCATTGGTAACGGCTTTTCCGTAGCGAGGATCGTAGCCACCAAGGAGGTAGAAGTTGCTGCCAATAGCGCCTTTCTGGACAGTTGCGGAAGGCTGTACACGAGCAGGACCAGGCATATTCGGGAGCTGTTCCCAGGCGGCTCCGCTCTGAGACTCGAACCAAGCAGATGGCAAAGGCCACTTGAGGCGGAAGGCTTTGCGATTCATCACACCATTATGCTGACCACCTGCAATATAGATATAGCCATCGCCAAAGGCTGCGGCAAAGTTATCAAGACCTGTAGGCAAAGGCGGCAGGTTGCGGCTGATAAGGGCGTTATTCTCATCCAACGTCAGGAGAACGGCATAGTCCTCACTCTCCTGCCCATCGGCAGTGCCACCAAGACAGACGAGACCATCAGGAGTGGTAACACTGGCACCATAGGCAAGGCCGCAAGGAAGGGAGCCGACACGCACCCAGCCCTCAGAACGGGCATAATCCGTGGAAGCCTTGGCGCTAGCAAGCCCAAGTGCATAGATATCTGTGTAGAAGACTTTCTGTCCTCCTTCGGCAGCAGGCGTATCTGGGAAATTGCAGCCGCCAGCTACCAGCACACGTCCATTCACGATGCCCGCATAGGCCCCGCTAACGCCTTGACCACCCTCTACACAGAGGGGAGGCGCCGGTGTGAAGGTCGCGGTATTGAAGCGGTGGGCTGTAGTATCATTTGCGAATGAAATGCCTGTTATGAGAATCGCTAGAGCGAAAAGAGACATGATTTTTTTCATAATCACTCTTTTTAAAGGTATCTACTCCCTCCCTGCGAGGGAGGGTGAGGGGTGGGTCTTTACTTATTGCAATGATTGAAGAAGTCGATAGCATCGAGTTCGGCTTTCAGGCGCACTTCCTCCTCAGGCGTAATATTCTGGAACGGAGTTCGATTGGGACCAAGGTCGAGACCAATCAGCTTCATAATACGCTTGCCACCTACGATATTGCCGCGGAAGTGGCAGATGACATCGATAACATCTTGCGCATAGTTCTGGAGGGCACGGGCACTCTCGAGGTCGCCTTTCTGCCAAGCATCGATAATACCCACAAGACAACGACCGTTGTAGTTGGTTGTGCCACCGATACCGCCCTGAGCGCCACCCATAGCGAGGCACGGCAGAATGGTCTCGTCCTGACCATGCAGCATATCGAACTTGCCGTCCTTGTAGCGACGACAGCGGTTGTACTCGTAGAGGCTCTCGAAGGTGTACTTGATACCCGCGAAATTGGGAATGCGACCATCCACAGCCTGCAGGAAGTCGTACATCGAGAGGAAAGCGCCATTGAAGGCGGGGATGTGGTAGAAATAGAAAGGAAGCTCAGGAGCGCCACAAGCTATCTCCTCGCAGTACTTCACGAGTTCCTCGATGCGACCCACCTTGGGGAACGGAGGTGCCATAGCGCCAATACCGAAAGCGCCAATCTGCTGGGCATGAGCTGCCAGATTCTTAGAAGAACGCACACAAGTGCTGCCAACATGAACGATGACCTTGAAGTCCTTGAAATCCTTGACTGCGGCCATCCAAGCCTCTGCAATCTGCTTGCGCTCGTCCTCGGTGAGCATATAGCCCTCGCCACTGGAACCGTTGATAAACACGCCTTTAAGTCCATTGCGATAGAGCAAAGCGGCGTAGTCTGGAATGATAGACACATTGATGCTGCCATCGGCATACATCGGCGTAAAGGGGGCGTCGATAAGACCTTTGATTTTTTCCATTTGTATGAGTTAGTTTAGGGATTATTTGATTCTTTGTCATAAGACGTTGCAAAGATATGTAAGTTTTGCCATTCGTCCAAATTTTCGACAGACGGAATAATAAGTAATAAGAAAAATTATGTTTTGTCAGAGAAAAGTCGTACCTTTGCAGCGCAAAACGCAGGGGTAACCTAGACCACCCTCTATAACAAAACAAGGAAATGAAAAAAAGAGAACCTGTCAGTGTGACGTTTATGTTGCTGGGCGTCACGTTCTGTGTTTGCCTCATTCTGGCAAACCTGTTAGCAACCAAGCAAATACAATTCGGACCTCTCAATCTCACCACGGGGGTGCTGGTATTCCCCATCTCGTATGTCGTCAACGACTGCATCACCGAGGTGTGGGGCTATCGTCGGGCAAAGCTCATCATCTGGACTGGATTCCTGATGAATTTCATATTCGTGCTCTTAGCATGGATTGCAGACCTCATCCCAGGCGCGCCCTATTGGACTAACCAAGAAGGGTTCCACGCACTGTTCGGCCTTGCACCTCGCGTCGCACTGGCTTCCTTTGCCGCATTCATCGTAGGCTCGTTGCTCAACGCATACGTCATGAGTCGTATGAAGGTTCACGACAAAGGAAAACGCTTCTCATTGCGTGCCATCGCCTCAACAATAGTTGGTGAAGTAAGCGATTCCATCATTTTCTTCCCTATTGCCTTGGGCGGAATCGTTCCTAAAGAGAATCTTTTACTCATGATGGTTAGTCAAGTGGTTATCAAAACACTATATGAGATAGTTATGCTACCAGCAACTATCCGTTTCGTCACATGGCTGAAGCACTCAGAGGGTGTTGACGTATATGATGACGGAATGACCTATAGCGTAATTTAGCAACAATTAAAATATTTAAAAAAACGAACAAGAGTTTGGTATGAAACCGATGAATAAGGAAACCGCCTTGGTGGTTTATAGCGGCGGACAAGACTCCACCACATGCTTGTTCTGGGCGCTGAAACACTTCCAGAAGGTGGTGGCGCTCACGTTCACATACGGACAGAAACATGTGTTAGAAGTGGAGATGGCGCAGAAGATAGCCGCGAAAGCGGGCGAGGTAGCCCGCCAGAACGGGCTGAACGAGGGAGGCGGCGAAGTGGAATGGCACCAGATGGACGTCTCGTTCATCGGCAATCTGTCACACAACTCACTGACAGACAGCAGTATCACAATGGACCAAGAGAAGCCCGCAGACGGTCCTCCCAACACATTCGTTCCTGGACGGAACCTGTTCTTCATCGCTGTAGCAGCCGTCTTCGCTCGCGAGCGGGGCATCAATCACCTCGTGACGGGCGTTTCACAAACAGACTATAGCGGCTATCCTGACTGTCGCGACGCCTTCATCAAAGCCTTGAACGTAAGCCTGAACCTCGGTATGGACGAGCAATTTGTCATTCACACGCCGCTGATGTGGATTGACAAGGCCCAGACTTGGGCAAAGGCGGACAAGTTGGGCGTATTGGATTTGGTGCGTAACGAGACTCTGACCTGCTACAACGGCATCCCCGGCGACGGATGTGGAGAATGTCCTGCATGCAAACTCAGAAGAGCAGGACTGGAAGAATACCTCGCACAGAAGCAGAATCCTAAGTTCAGAGTTCTGAAATAAAAAGCGAAAGAGGAAAGATGGCACAGAAGTTTGACGTTCACATTATCGGTTGCGGATCGGCGCTGCCTACACGACGCCACCTGCCCTCATGCCAAGTTGTTGACGTAAGGGACAAACTATTGTTGCTAGACTGTGGCGAAGGAGCCCAGCTGGCTTGGCGCACGACTGGCTTAAACTGGCAGCGGATTACACACATCTTTCTAACACACGCGCACGGAGACCACGTATTCGGACTGCCCGGATTCCTATCTACGATGGGCCTACTGGGACGTAAGTCCCCACTCTATTTGCACGGACCGGCTTCGCTCAAGGACTACGTTGAATATTCGAAAGCCCATTTCTTTGATGACATCAGCTACGAGATACACTTCGAGATCGTTGATACAACAAAACATCAATGCATCTTCGAAGATCGTTCTATGGAGGTTTGGTCTCTGCCACTGAAGCACCGCATCCCTTGTTGCGGCTATCTGATTAAGGAGAAGCCCGAGTTGCCACATATCCGCAAGGAGATGATAGACTTCTACGAGATTCCCATTTGGGCCATCAATAACATCAAGGCGGGAGCGGATTGGAAGACTCCTACAGGCGAGGTGATTCCACACACACGGTTGACAACGCCAGCCGAGCCTGCCCGAGCCTATGCCTACTGCTCAGATACCATGCCTGTACAAGAAATGGCAACATGGTGCGAAGGTGTGAATCTGATGTATCACGAAGGCACATATGCAGACAGTGAAAGCCAACTTGCCGAGAAGTATTTTCACAGTACTGCAAGACAAGCTGCAAGCATCGCACAAGCAGCCAAAGTGAAGCAATTAGTGATTGGACATTTCTCGTCACGCTATGATAACGAAAACATACTGTTTAAAGAAGCACAAGAGGTCTTCGAAAATACGATTTTAGCTCACGAAGGGCTCAAAATAACACTATAATTGCGTTTTTATTGTGTTTTTCTTAAAAAAAATTTGCATCGTATCACAAAAACGCCTATATTTGCCCTCGAATAATGCAAAAACAACATGCAGATGAAGCATTTTTATCTCTTTTTTGCCCTCGCTGCAGCACTCGTTGCGATGCCCTCACACGCTAGTGAGAGCTACGTAACTGATGAACCTGCGCAGGCCTTTGAGACGGAAGCCCCAACTGAGGTTTCCTTCGAGATGGATAGCGAGGATGAAGGACTGAATGCCATTGAGATTAGAGCCTACGGCAAATATATTCGCATCAAGAACGCTGCTGATCAGGTTCTGCAAATCTACAACCTCGCTGGCGAGTGTGTAGGTACCTACAAAATCGAGAACGACGAGACAACCATTCAAGTGAACCTCAATGATGGTTGCTATATGATTAAGGTTGGAAAAGTCGTCCGCAAGATTTCCATTAAGAAAAAATAAACTGACTAGCTATAATTTCGTTCCTAACATTTTACAAAAAAGAAAGGAATCAAAAGGGTCGGACTCCTGTTCCGGCCCTTCTTTGAAGAAAAAAGTATGAAAGCTACTCCTCAGACCATCCAACAGATTCAACGGGCACTCCGCAAAGTCATCGAGAAATTCCCGCCTACAGCCGATCCCATCCTCACGGACATTCACATGCAAGTCCGTCCTGAGAGCGGTGAGCTACGCATCTTCAACGACGACATGGAGGAACTGATGCGCATTGTGGTGGATCAATGGCTGGAGCCAACGGAGGAAGACCTATATGATGCAGCTGCTTTAGCCATTAAGCAAAGCATCAGCGGACTGCGAGCCGAAATCGAGCAAATGAGCATTATGCGCCCCTACTCTTTCGTCATGATGGGCGAAGATAGTGAAACACTCAACGATCTTTACATCGTAGATGACGACACCATCATCGTAGATACAGAATTGCTGGAAGGATTGGACGAAGAACTTGATGAATTCCTCGCAAAACTATTAAAGGACGAATAAGCATTCGTCCTTTATTATTTTCTATTCCTTATGTCTCTTGCGGGAGCCCCAATGGGGGCTTCGCATTACTGTTGGCGCTGGGGACGCTGTCCTTGCCGTTGCCCAGGGGCGCGTTGTCCGCGAGCGCCCTCAGGTCCACGATTGCCACGCACCATCCTGCGATGAAAATCGTCCTCTGCCGTCATCACCTTGAAGACCTTCTCCGCAGGAACAGCTTTCAACATACGCTTATAGTAAGACTCTTCTATCTGAGCAGATTGAACCTGAAGGCACTTAATCTTCAGAATGGTCTCATTATAGGCATTAGCATCACCTTTAATATTCTTCTTCAAATTGTGAATCTGCGTGCCGAGTTCGCGTTGTTTGGTGCGCATCTCGTTATAAAGCGGGAAGAATGCCTTAGCTTCCTCGGGAGTGAAACATGCCGCTTTCGTAAGAGACTCTTCCACCATCTGCTGGAACTTGAAAGGATCGAACGGGCGATCACCGCCCTGAGGTTGCGCCCACGTCAAGAGAGGCATGAACATCAGCATCAAGAGAAAAATATTACGTTTCATTGTCACTTGATTATTGAATTAATATGCTTCCGTCAGATAATATGCAATCTGACTATTGTTTACAACTTCATAGTCCAGCAACTCATCAATATCATCATTAGAAAGGACGTAGTCTGCCAACTCAGCACCCTGAGGCTGTGACATTTCGTGATTGTAAAGGTAAGTACCAGCAACTACACAAACACCAGCGACTACCGCTGCTGCAGCATAGCGCATCAAGCGCTGCATCGGATTCAAGCGAATCACCTTTGCAGACTGAAGCGCAGGTTTCTCAGCGGGCTGTTCCAACAAGCCTTCGTGCTCCATGCGTTCCATCAATCTACTGGTGAAACTGTCAAAGTAGCCTTCAGGCGTCGTAAACGGGCGCTGGCCGCTATCGTGTTGCCGGATGATTTCTTCTTCTTTGATCATATTTTTCGTTTTTTCTGATTCTACGACAAGTCCTATAATAAAAGGTTTAATCGCGAGCAGTGAAAAAATCAGATATTTTTTTGACTGCGTGGTGGTACGACGCTTTCAACGCTCCGACACTTGTTCCCAAGAGCTCGCTCATATCCTCGTATTTCATCTCTTCGAAGTACTTGAGATTGAAAACTTGCCGCTGCTTGTCAGGCAAGCTGGCTATCGCCTCTTGTAGTTGTTGAGCAGTCTCATCGCCATCAAAATAAGGGTCCCCTTCCAAACGTGCAGCAACCCCGACGGCAGCATCATCGTCGAGACTAAGCTGTTGACGACGTCGTTCCAAGAAATTCAGAGTCTCATTGTTGGCGATGCGGAACAACCAAGTGGAGAGTTTGGCTTCACCACGAAAGCCGTCAAGTCCCGTCCAAGCTTTGATAAACGTGTTCTGAAGCACATCGTCCGCGTCATCGTGTGAGAGCACCATGCGTCGGATCTGCCAGTAGAGTTGTTCCTTGAAATGCTCTACCATCAGGGTGAAAGCACGCTGCCGTTGCACGGGATCGCGCAACTGTTCTACCACGAGCTGTTCATTCCATTGGCTGTTTGACATCTGTTTTTGGACGTTTTTTGTCCTTTACGCCGTTTTGACGGCGCAAAGATAGTACATTCTCACGAAAAAGCCTTAACTTTGCGCCCGATTTTAATTGATTTTATATGCCCGCCTTACAAACAATCCTTTTGCTGCTTGCCAGCAATGTGTTTATGACCTTCGCATGGTATGGTCACCTTCGTCTTCAAGAAGCTGGTATCAGCAGCCACTGGCCCCTTATCGGTGTCATTGCTTTTTCATGGAGCATTGCATTCATCGAGTACTGCTTTGCAGTGCCAGCCAATCGCATTGGGTTTGCAGGAAACGGAGGCCCGTTTACCTTAGTACAATTGAAAGTGATTCAAGAGGTTATCTCACTAACGATTTTCACCGTCATCGTAGGTTTTCTCTTTCAAGGTCAAAGTTTCCACTGGAATCACTTAGCTGCCTTTGTCTGCCTGATTCTTGCCGTCTATTTCGTATTTAAATAAAGATCCATCACAAGCGGCAAATGGTCACTGATGCCGCCGTGATATGCAGGACCTCGGTACGTGCGACGAGGCATATCCACTCCATACGTCTTGTTCTCCTCCAACAGCCAAGGCAGGCGTACGGAATGTGCAACAGCGCTCCCAGCCAGCGACGGGGAAACAAGGATATGATCGAGCCATTGCCACATTCCTTGATAGCAGTAGGTTCCCGGATCCTCCGGAGCATCCGTTAAACGAAGCGGGCAGCCTTTAAATATACGGTCGTTACGACCAGCATTAAAATCCCCCATCACAAGTACAAGCGAGGAAGTCGCTTGCAGAGAATCGACGATAGACCACAGCTTTTCGGCGGCCAATTTGCGATTCCGCTCTCCCTCTTGACCACCTGCACGACTTGGAAGATGCGCCACCAAGACATGGAGCGTATCCAATCGGTTCTCAGCACAGAGAATCAATCCCTTTGCATAGAGAATATCACGTGTAGCACGATAGCCATGTTTACGACTTGGGACACGTATTCCGCGATGTTCCAACAGTCGAAAACGATCGGGGAAATATAATAGGCCACAATCTATTCCACGCTCGTCCTCACTCTCCGTCATTACATAATGATAACCCATAGTACGAAGAATACTACGTTCCGTAAGCGTCGTTAGGACACTGTCATTTTCGACCTCGCATAAACCTATAAGGTCTGGAAAGCCTCCATCGTCAGCCACAGCAGCAATGACTTTAGCGATGTCCGTCAGCTTCTGCCAATAACGAAAAGATGTCCAACGACGTTCCCCGTTCGGCAAAAACTCTTCATCACGGAAGCCTTCATCATGAACTGTATCAAACAAGTTCTCAACGTTCCATTCAAGGACTCGGTACTTACGTAAAGCACCGCTCTCTGCCTGGACACTTGCAAAGCCCAGCAGGAGCGGTACGATTACACCAAAGAACAAGAAACGACGCATTAAGCTAATGCGGAAAGGTCGTTCTCGTCAATACTCTTGAGATGATTATCTCTAATGACAGCAGCAGCCTTCTCGTTATCGTCCGTGCGGAAGATGAGGATTCCCTTACCACGCAACAGGAACGAATACATGTAGGTAATGCTGATGCCGGCCTCACTGAAAGCCTTAACAGCTTCAGCAGCGCGGCCGGGCTGGTCGTCAATCTCGATGGCAAAGACTCCGCTGAGAGCAACGGCCACATTGGCATTCTTTAACTCTTCGCAAGCGCGTAGAGGTTCACTACATATCAAACGATAGATGCCATACTCTGCTGTATCAGCAATTGTTGAAGCAATAATTTGAATATTTGCTTCCTTCAAGGCGTCAAGAACCTTAATAAGTGTACCTGAACGGTTCTCAATAAAGATGGATAGTTGATGGATAGTCATGATTCCTTATTATTGTCGTTATTACGTTATTTCGTTATCACGTTATTACGAAAACTATTGGTAAACCTTACGTTTATCAACCACACGGACAGCCTTACCCTCGCTGACGGGCAGCGAACCTTTAGCTACGAGTTTAACGATGGGCGTAAGCAGGATTTCATCCTTCAAGCGACGACGGATCTCACGCTCAAGGGCTTGCAGCTGGTTATAGTCATCAGTAGGCTGTGCCAACTCCACTTCAACTGTCATATTATCATTCTCCTCGTCAGTTGTGAGCGTGATGAGGTAGTTGCTGGCAAGCTCTGAGAACTGCATCAAAATCTTCTCAATCTGGATGGGGAAGATATTGACGCCGCGAAGCACCATCATATCATCCGAACGACCACGCATTCTATCAAGACGAATATGGTTGCGGCCACAGGGACAAGTGCGACCTAAGACACGCGTCAAGTCACGAGTGCGATAACGCAAGAGCGGCATGGCCTCACGGCAGAGAGTCGTAAGCACCAGTTCGCCAATCTCACCGTCGGGTACGGGCTCAAGGGTCTCAGGATCGACAATCTCTACGATGTAATAGTCCTCCCAAAAATGCAAACCGTTCTGTTCGGGACACTCAAATCCGACACCTGGGCCACACATCTCGCTCATGCCAAATGAATTGTAAGCCTTCACGCCCATCATATCCTCGATACGCTTGCGCTGCTCTTCTGAATGAGGCTCTGCACCGATGGCCAAAACCTTCAGCTTTGTATCGCGCCGCGGATCAACGCCTTCCTCTTTCATCACCTCATAAAGACGGGTAACGTAACTGGGAACTGCATGTATAGCAGTGGTACCAAAGTCCTTGATAAATTTGATTTGTCGCAACGAGTTTCCTGCAGCAGCAGGAACGGTCAACATTCCCAGTCGTTCAGCACCATATTGAAAGCCAAGGCCACCCGTGAACATTCCATAGCCAGAGGAATTCTGGAACACGTCGTCAGGACGAAGGCCAACCATCCAAAGGTTGCGAGCCACCTGATTGGCCCATTCATCCAAGTCCTTTTGGGTATGCAGGATAACAGTCGGATTTCCGGTAGTGCCACTGGAAGAGTGAAGGCGCACACAATCACGCAAAGGTACACAAGACATACCGAAAGGATATGTATCGCGCAGATCCTGCTTTGTCGTAAACGGCAGTTTGCGTACATCAGCCAACGTCTTAATGTCTTCGGGTGTGATACCTGCTTCTGCAAATTTCTTGCGATAAAACTCATTGTTCATACAGTGGCGCACAGTCTTCTGCAGACGTTCCAATTGCAACGCCTCAATCTGTTCACGCGTCAGAGTTTCAAATTCAGGGTTAAAGTAAGGTCCCTCGTGAATTACACTCATAATTGATTATAAGATTATAGTTTACGCTTATCAATGACATGAGCGCTCTTTCCTTGACTGCGCTCAATGGTGTTGGGTGCTTTCAGCTGCACCTTTGCAGAGATGCTGAGCACGCTCTTGAGCTTAGCCGCGAGCTTCTTTTCCAACTGATCAACAGCCGCCGGCGTATCGAAGACACCCGTGAAGAACTCCTGACGTATCTCCACCTGAACCTGCAACGTATCGAGGTTGTTGACACGATCAACAATCAACATGTAACGTGGTGCGAATTCCGGCATCGACAGTACAACGCTCTCCACCTGTGAGGGGAAGACGTTGATACCACGAATGATCAACATATCATCCGAACGGCCCTCGATGCGTCCCATACGGACATTGGTGCGGCCACAGTCACAAGTACCCGGCAGCAGCGAACAGAGGTCACGTGTACGATAGCGCAGGACGGGCATACCTTCTTTGGTCAGCGTAGTGAACACCAATTCACCCGTCTGTCCGTTAGGCAGCGGCTCCAGCGTTGTCGGATTAATGATCTCGGGGAAGAAATGATCCTCATTGATATGCGAGCCATGCTGCATCTGACATTCATAGCTCACACTCGGCCCCATCACTTCAGACAAGCCATAAATATTGTATCCTTTCAGTCCGAGACGTTCCTCGATTTCCTTACGCATGTTCTCCGTCCAAGGCTCTGCACCAAAAGCTCCTATACGCAGTTTGATATCCTCCTTGCGGATGCCTAGTTTATCCATCGTCTCGGCCAAATAGAGAGCGTAGGAAGGCGTACAGGCAATACCGGTGATGCCTAAGTCGCGAATGAGTTTCAAGTGCTTCTCCGTGTTACCTGTACCTGCAGGGATGACAGAGGCGCCAAGATGTTCCACACCATAGTGTGCGCCTAAACCGCCCGTAAAGAGGCCATAGCCGTAGGCCACGGAGAAAATGTCCTCGCGCGTGACACCGTAAGCTGTCAGACATCGCGCCATACACTCACTCCAGACACCAATGTCTTTGCGCGTATAACCCACAATCGTGGGGTTACCCGTCGTTCCACTGGAAGCATGCACACGAATGATCTCACTCTGCGGTGCTGCCTGCAAACCAAAAGGATAGTTGTCACGCAAATCCTTCTTGGTCGTGAAGGGAAGATTACGAATATCCTCGATGGTCTGGATGTCATCTGGTCGGATATCCATTTCTTGAAGTTTGTTACGATAAAAGGGCACATTATGATAAACGTACTCCACAATCTTGCGGAGTCGTTTGCCCTGGAGCTCGCTCATCTCGTCGCGGCTCATGCATTCTTTGTTAGGGTTCCAAATCATTTCTGTTTTTGTGTTGAGATTGGTTGAATCCCGCACAAAAGTACGACTTTTTCTGTATTTAGAGGCATAAAGTGACAAAAGAATCACGAAAAAACGCAAAATAATGCCTATTTGTTGCCGAAAGACCGCTTGGATTGGCAAAAAGCATCAAAAAAAGGAGCCACGCGGGCTCCTTTTCCTTAGTAATTCGTATGATGATAGAATCAGATTCTGCCATTTACTTTTTGTAGCACTCAAAGATACTGGCGACATTGTCTGCAGGCATCTTCTTCGTGAAGAGACTGACAAGCCAGACGACGGGGAATCCACCCAACATAGCGATGGCACCACAGTTGATCGGATTGATAGGATTACCCGCCAGCATATTGATGACCGTTAAGCCTACACCCCAGCTGAAGCAAGCCCATACCGCAGCAGGCGTGACACCTCGCCAGTATAGTCCCAACATGAAAGGAGCCAAAAAAGCACCAGCCAAAGCGCCCCATGAGATACCCATGAGTTGAGCGATGAATGTGGGAGGATTCAGAGCAATCATCAGCGAGATGACAATGAAGAATACAATAAGGACACGCATTACCACCACCTTGCGACGCTCAATCTTCTCTGCCACGATGTCGTCGATGCTACCTTCCTCAACCTCACCCGGCAACGATTTCTTATCGCGATAAATCAGGTCAAGCGTCATCGTAGAAGAGGACGTGAGCACAAGGGAAGCCAATGTGGACATAGAAGCAGAAAGTACCAATAACACAACAAGTGCGATGAGCGCATCTGGCAAAGTCACCAGCATGGAAGGTACAATGGAGTCAAAAGCAATCTTCCCGTTTTCCGCGATGACTGGGTCATAGAGTCGTCCGAAGCCACCCAAGAAGTAGCAACCACCCGCCACAATAAAGGCGAAGATAGTACTAATGATTGTTCCGCGACGGATAGCACTCTCGTCTGTAATGCTGTAGAACTTGCCCACCATCTGCGGCAGACCCATCGTTCCAAGCGACGTCAGGATGACAACACCCAACAATCCCCAGGGATCAGGACCAAACCACGAAGCAAAGCCACCGTTCACAGCTGCATCAGCATCAGATGGCAAAGTCGCCAATTTCTCGACAGCAGCCGTGAAACCACCTTGCGAAGCCAATACGGCAAAAATGACCGTCACAATACCAAAGAGCATGATGATACCCTGAATAAAGTCGTTCATGGCCGTTGCCTTATAACCACCAAAAATCACATAAATAGCGGTGAAGGCAGCCATCCCAATCACGCAATATTCGTAAGGAATACCAAATCCCATCTCAAAGAGCGTGGAGATACCCTTATAGACACCGGCGGTATAGGGAATCAAGAACACGAAGGCGATAATGCTGGCGACAACACGCAAGCTCTGACTATCGTAACGTGTGCCAAAGAAATCAGGCATCGTACGACTCTCTATGTGCTGCGTCATCAGTTTGGTACGACGTCCAAGCAAAAGCCAGGCCAACAACGAACCAATAACGGCATTACCCACACCTATCCACGTAGAGGAAAGGCCATACTTCCATCCAAACTGTCCCGCATAACCAACGAAAACGACAGCAGAAAAATAACTTGTACCATAGGCAAAAGCGGTGAGCCAGGGACCTACCGCGCGACCGCCGAGGACAAAACCATCAACGGATTTGGCCTGTTTATGGGAATAAACGCCCACGCCGACCATCACGGCCAAGAATACGATGGTCAGAAAAACTTTGATAAACACGACAATAGTATTTGACGATTTGACAATTTACAATTTTAGCATGCTTAGAAGGCCACTTGCATCTGTGCCTGCAACTTGTTGTAGTCGGGACCGAAGTTACTGCCACAGATACAACGGGTATATTGCAACTGCAGACGGCACTTCTTGTAGAACCAGTACTGAATACCTATCGTACCGTTGGCCTGTTTCCACCCGATCACGTCCTTGTTATAGTCGAAATAGTCACCGCTGGCAACGACATCCAGACCATCCACAAGAGGCACAACAGCCGTGAGGTAACCACCTTGACTGATGACGCCACCATCCTTGCCGCCCAACCATTCACCACGTAGGCTGATGGGACGTGCTTCCTTATATTTGGCAGGGGCAAAACTGCCAAACTTATACTCAACGCCTGCGGAATAACGATTACGACGATAATTATCTCCCACAGCTATGCCGTTATTCCAAGCAGCGGTGCCGATTGCGTGCCCCGTACCCAGTTGGCCGGTTGTGACAAACCGTAGTCCAGGGATAGGACGATACTCCAAATGCAGCTGATAGTCCTTATCGGTGTTATTGTCAACACGGTTGATTCCGGCACCACTCATGATGGCAGCCTCATAATAGAACTGTCCCTTGAACAAGTCACCATAGACCTTCAAACCGAGATCACGTCCATAATTGACTCCATGCATAGGATCGCTACCGCAGCCTGTCAAATAGGTAACACCCTGCGAGCAGACATCTACCAGTTCCAGTGTGGTTGGCGACATGGGATTCTCAATGGTGAGGGAGTTCTTGAACTGACCCAGACGCACAGTCATCGCACTATTCTTAGTTACACGGAAGTCTGAATAGAATTCCTGAACGACGCTATTAAAGTCCGTCATAAAGAGGAACGACCAACGATCCGTAATGCGCGCCTTGGCCCAAAAGAGTGTCCGCTTCAGGTTATAGCTGTTGGTCTCGTTACCGCCCTTGTTGTTCCAGTCAAAGCCGGCCTGCGCATAGCCATTGAACGTAAAGCGGGAGGTCAACTCATCGTTCCAGTCAATCTCTTCCTGGGCTTGCGCTGCGCTATTGGCTACAAAAAGCATCGCCAGGGCTGCGCCCAAGAGCAATGCGTGTTTTCTGATTTGGTTCATTGTTAATTTTGTGTGTTTTGTTTGTTTATTGATTGTTCTCCTCAAAGATTGCCATACGTTCTTCGAGCTGTGCATATTGATGGTCTTCAATGAAGGAGGTGCAGACACGCAACCCTTCTTGATGCGAACCTGTTGTGATCAAACAGATAGCGGATACACCATAATACATTAATTCGCGCGCGAGCTCACCGCTGGTCATCTTCTTGTAACCGATGGTGAAATAGAAGCCGTCTGCCACAGGGCGGTCGAGGTCGCGGTCATAGACCACATGGAAGCCGTGGCGGAGGAATATCTCCTTGAGTTTCTTCGCCCGTTCGCCATAAACCTTCACCTCTTCGCGGAAACGATACTCACCATCACAAGCGGCACGGAACATAGCCGCCAACGCGTACTGGGCCGAATGGCTGGTTCCACTACTCAGAGCATAGAGCATGCGTGTGGAGAACACAAGTCCAAAGGGAAGACCTTCGTAACGTGCACCGAGGTCATCGTAATGACGATGGAACAATTGATCACTAATGCACACGACTCCAATGCGCTCACCAGCATATGAGAAGGCCTTGGAGCCGCTAATCAGCAGCATATAGTTATCAGTATATCGGGCTACAGTAGGCTGATAAGGAGGCTCAAACGGCACACTCAAATCCTGTCGGAAATCCATGGCAAAGTATGCCAGGTCTTCCATGATTATCGTGTCATATTGAGTTGCCAATTCGCCAATCGTCTGCAATTCACTTTCCGTGAGACACACCCATGAAGGGTTGTTAGGATTGGAGTAAACGATAGCGCAGATATTGCCCTTCGAGAGATAGCTCTCCAGCTTGCCACGCAACTTATCGCCCCGATAGTCATAGACATCAAAGGTTTCGTACTTCACGCCCTGTACCTGCAACTGCATTTTCTGCACAGGGAAACCCGGATCTATAAACAGGACAGTATCCTTCTTCTTGTCAGCTTGCGAGCATGTGAGGAACGAGGCAAAGGTGCCCTGCATCGAACCACATACGGGAACACAGCCTTCCGCTGCGATATCTACGCCGATAAATGCTTTTACAAAACGTGAGGCCTGTTTCTTCAGCTCGGGGTAGCCCTGAATATCTGGATAGCTGTGAGCGATACCATCCTGGAGTGCTTTAATTTGAGCATCCACACCTACCTTAGCTGCAGGGAGGCCAGGAATACCCATCTCCATTTTGATGAACTCTACCCCACTCTCCTTCTCTGCCATCGCCGCCACCTGCTTGACCTCGCGGATAGTAGCCTTGGCAAAGTTCTGAATACCCATTTGGGCAATCAGTCCGTCAACAAGCTCTTTCTTAATAGGAGTCTGCATCATGACTGAGCCTCCTTTCCAAGAGCCAGCGCTTTGACGTTTGCTTCCACGATGGCGTCGCCCTTACGGGCAAATACTCTACGAACGGCAGCCTCGATTTTGTCGTAGTCAATACCAAGCGCTTTCTGGGCAGCGCCGAGAAGGATCACATTCGCCGAGCGAGGTATGCCGTTGTCCTTAGCCAGCTGCTCAATGTCAATACAGATGACGTTTGGAAGCTTTTCAAGCTCTTTCTTAACATTCTCTATCTCAGGATAATTCGGAATATTAACAAAAGGAACACTTGAAGTAATCACCCACCCCTCTTTATTCAGGTAAGGCAGATAGCGCAACGCCTCCATGGGCTCCATTGAGATAATGACATCAGCACCTCCTTTTGAAATCAGATCGCTGGCAATAGGGTTGCTACTGATGCGCAAGTTGCTCTGCACGTCACCGCCACGCTGACTCATTCCGTGCACCTCGGCCTGCTTGATATAGAGATTCTCATTCATGGCTGCTTCGCCGATGATAGTGGCAATACTGAGGATACCTTGTCCTCCTACACCACAGAGTATGATATCTGTTTTCATTGTTTCTTTTCTTTAGCGTGACGTTTGAAAGTCTGAATACATTCGCGGCGAGGAATGATGACGCTCACGCCGTGATAGTTGATCTCATTGCGGATAATCTGCGTGATTTCCGGCATATTCTTGGGAAGGGGTACAACGACATGCAAGTGTTCTTCGCTGACACCCAGTCCGCGACAGATGGCCTCGAACTTATTCGTACCTGCGCTATCCTGGCCGCCAGTCATTGCAGTAGTCAGGTTATCGCTGATGATCACCGTGATATCTGCATTTTCATTAACAGCATCCAGCAGGCCTGTCATACCGCTGTGTGTAAAGGTGGAATCGCCGATGATGGCTACGGCAGGCCACTGGCCCGCATCCGAAGCGCCTTTGGCCATCGTGATACTGGCACCCATATCCACACATGAATGAATAGCCTTATAGGGAGGCAGGAAGCCGAGTGTGTAGCAACCTATATCACCAAACACACGCGGATTCTCGTATTCCTTCAGCACCTCATTCAACGCCGTATAAACGTCTCTGTGTCCACAGCCTTGACAAAGCTGTGGCGGACGGGCAGCGACAAGACTCGGTATTTCTGCGCGATGCGCAGGGATTCCGAGAGCCTCAGCAACACAGTCAGGCGTGAGTTCACCAGTGCGAGGTAATTCTCCTGTCAATCGTCCTAAGATGTTCTGGCTCTCAAAGACGCCACGAACCTGTTCCTCGATGAACGGCTGGCCTTCTTCCACCACCATCACCTTCTCGCAGCTGTCCAGCAGCTCGCGCACCAGTCGCTTGGGAAGCGGATATTGGCTGACCTTGAGGATGGGAAGTTCAACGCCAGCCTCCTGCACATAGTTATAAGCGATACCGCTGGCGATAATACCCAGAGGAGCTTTCTTTCCCGTTAGTCCACTGAGATTGTTCCACTTGCCCTCAGCAGCATCCTCTTCCAATTGTGCTTGCTGTGCCGTCACTTTATCGTTACGACGACGGGCATTGGCAGGCAGCAGTACCCAATTGGCAGCTGCTGCATCGTAGTTCTTTTCATTCTCCTTGCGAGCCTCATCCTTCACCATCACGACAGCACGTGAGTGGGCCATACGGGTTGTTACACGCATGAGTACAGGCAAGCACTGCTTCTCGGAGTAGTCAAAGGCAAACTCCATCATATCGAAAGCCTCCTGCTGGGAAGACGGTTCAAGCGTAGGAATCATGGCAAACTTGCCGTAGAAGCGGCTGTCCTGTTCGTCCTGGCTGGAATGCATCGAGGGATCATCGGCTACCAGCACAACGACGCCACCGTTGACACCCGTCATACCGCTGTTGACAAAGGGATCGGCACAGACGTTCAATCCCACATGTTTCATGCACACCAGCGCGCGCTTGCCCATAAACGACATACCAAGTGCGGCTTCCATCGCCGTTTTCTCGTTCGTACACCAGCGGCTATGCAAGCCACGTTCGCGAGCGATCTCGTTGCCTTGTATGAATTCTGTAATCTCCGTAGAAGGTGTTCCCGGATAAGCATAAACGCCTGAGAGCCCAGCATGTATGGCTCCCAGCGCAATAGCCTCGTCACCTAATAATAATTTCTTCATTATTATTTACTTATTAACTATTTTATCATTTTTCATTTTTCAATTCAAATGGATCCGCATCCGCCAATACGGGGAACTTCTTCTCGTAATGGCGAAGGAATTCGATGTCTATATCAGCCGAAGCCGCCCACTCCGTCTTGTCCGGGCAATCCATAATCGTTTCGCCGTAGGGATGGATGATGGCGGAGCGTCCGTAGTACTCGCATTGCTGGTCTGTGCCGATACGGTTGCAGGCCGCCACGTAGCATTGATTCTCGATGGCGCGAGCACGGATGAGTGTGCGCCAGGCCGTATCACGGCTGATGGGGAAATTGGCGCTGTAGAGGATGCAGTCGTAGTCTCCGCGCTGACGTGCCCAAAGGGGATAGCGCAGATCGTAGCACACCTGAAGCAGGAAGCGCACGCCTCGCCACTCCACAATGACACGTTTGTGCCCGGCGGTATAGTTATCCGCTTCGCCGCCGTAAGCAAAGAGATGGCGCTTGTCGTAAGTCATCACCGTCCCGTCAGGGCGCACAAAATGGAGTCGGTTATAGCATCGCCCATTGTCCTCTGTAGCAACGCTGCCTACTACGGCAGCATCCAATGCCTGGGCCTTTGCTTTCATCCAATCCAAGATGCGCGGCTGTTGGTCCACTATATCTATAGCAGCATTATTCAATCCCGTGGCAAACATCTCCGGCAACAGTAGCAAATCTGTCTTCGGGAGTGTCGCCGTCAAGGTGTCCAAGTGGGCAAGATTATGCTCCACGCGGCACCATTCGATGTCGTGTTGTAGTATTGTTACCTTCATAGGTTTGCGTCCTGAAATAATCTCATAATTGCAATTTGGCCGCAAAATTAGTAAATATTCTGCACAAAAGATGCATGAAATCACGAAAAAGTTGTACTTTTGCCACGATTATATGTATCAATTCCATAAAAACGTCAACAATATGAACCGAGAAATTGATTTGAGTGTCAGCGCCTACGGCGTTACCCGACCGTTGGACTACGATATGGCCATCCTTCCTTGGGGCGCTACGGAGCCTCACAATTTGCATCTCCCCTACCTCACCGACAGCATTCTCTCACACGACGTTGCCGTTGATGCTGCCCAATTGGCGCTCGACCGCTACGGTGTGCGCACAATGGTGCTTCCGTCCGTCATGATGGGAGCCCAGAATCCGGGACAGCGCGACCTCAAGTTCTGCATCCATTATCGCTACGACACGCAACGCGCCATCCTCGCCGACATCGTCGCCTCGCTCCACCATCAGGGATTCCGCAAATTACTGATTGTCAACGGCCACGGCGGCAACTCATTCAAGAGCATGATTCGCGACCTCGCTGTCGATTATCCTGATTTCCTGATTCTCGTGAGCGACTGGTTTGCCGTACTTCCCGGAAAGGATTGGTTCGATGATCCAGGTGATCATGCCGATGAGTTGGAGACCTCCGTGATGATGCACTATCACCCCGAACTCGTCAACCTCAGCGAGGCCGGAGCGGGCGAGGCCCATCCCTTCTCACTCGAGAGCCTGCGCCGTAAGACCGCTTGGGTACCCCGTTATTGGACCAAGGTGACATCCGACACGGGTATCGGCAATCCCCGTCTCGCTACCGCCGAGAAGGGAAAGCGCTTTGCCGCTGCCGTTGCCGACCGCTACGCCACCCTCCTCCACGAGCTCTCGACTGCTGGCGGCCCCGAAGCCATCTACGAGCAATGATGCCCTGAATCATGCTGTTCAACTCCCTTTCGTTCCTGCTTTTCTTTCCTGTTGTCTGTGCGGTATGGTTTTGTATTCCAACCTCTTGGACGAGGGCGAGGAACCTATGGCTGTTGTTTGCCAGTTACTACTTTTACATGAACTGGGAACCAGCTTACGCGTTATTGTTGCTCTCCAGCACAGTCATCACGTATGCAGCCTCTTTGGGCATTGCCGGCAGTCAGCGGAAGCGTGTTCGCAAGGCATGGCTCACAGGCAGTCTGGTGTTGAACCTCGGCATCCTTTTCCTTTTCAAATATTACAATTTCCTTGCCGCTAACGTCGCCTCCATCTTGAACGCCACGGGATTGGCTATGGAACTGCCCACATTCACTCTGTTGTTGCCTGTAGGCATTTCGTTCTATACATTCCAGGCGCTGGGCTACTCGATTGATGTCTATCGCGGCACGACACCCGCGGAGCGTGATTTCGCCACCTATGCCCTCTTCGTATCCTTCTTTCCACAGCTCGTCGCAGGCCCCATCGAGCGCTCCACTCACTTGCTTCCACAGTTTCGCCAGCGCCATCCGTTGCGCCCCCTCCATCTTTGGCGCGGCCTCCAGTTGATGGTATGGGGTTATTTTCTCAAGCTGGTAGTGGCAGACCGCTGCGGCATCTATGTCGATGCCGTGTGGGACAACCTTGATGAGCACAACGGCGGCTCCTATCTGCTCGCCGCGATGCTTTTCCCCTGGCAGATTTACGGCGACTTTGCAGGCTACTCGCTCATCGCCATCGGCGCAGCCCGCATGATGGGCTTCCGCCTATGTACCAACTTCCGTCGCCCCTACTTTTCATGCTCCATCGGCGAGTTCTGGCATCGTTGGCACATCTCGCTCTCCACGTGGTTCAAGGACTACCTCTACATTCCCCTCGGCGGCAACCGTGTCAGCCGCATCCGCAACTACTTCAACCTGCTCGTTACCTTCACCGTTAGCGGCATCTGGCACGGAGCCAATTGGACCTTCTGCCTTTGGGGTGTATGGCATGGGCTCCTGCTCTGTCTGGAGAAATGCTGTGCTGCCATCCGTCTTCCCTTTAGCGCCAGCCGCATCTATAGTCTGTTGCGCTGGGCGCTCACCTACGTCGCCGTCTGTATGGGTTGGGTGCTGTTTCGTGCCCCAAGCCTGCGCGAGGCCATACGTTTCTTCACGGAAATGATCACGCGCTGGGCTACGCCCTTGTTCAGCCGTGTGGAGGTGGGACTATGCCTCCTCGCCGTCGCCATCGTGGTCGCCTTGGAGCTTATTCTGGAATATTCCTCACGACGCCGCCTCTTGCGTCTCGCAAACAGTAGTCTGATGTCGCTGGCGCTGGCGCTCGTCATCGCTTTCATCACGCTCTTCGGCATCATGGACAGCAGCCAGTTCCTCTATTTCCAATTCTAATTTTTCACACACGCTCATGAGCTACCGCAAATTCCTTCGCAACCTCCTCATCCTCCTCGTCGCCTGGTTCGCCATCGACCGCGTAGGAGCAGACCTGATGAGTGCGGCTCATGAGCGGACGACATACAGCAAGGCGCGCAAAATCCGCGAGATTACAAGTTGCGTAGATGCCGATGTCGTACTTCTGGGCACTTCGCGCTGCCAGTATCATTATGTCCCGTCCATCCTTAGCGACTCGCTCCACATGACCGTCTATAATGCCGGCATCGATGCTTCCAACAATATCTACTCCCAGTACGCAGCCCTCAGTTGCATCCTGCGTTACCATACGCCCAAGATGGTCTGTCTGGACACAGGCGAATCGGAGTTTGGCGCAGGCGATGCCCACGACTATGATCCGCTCAACGTCTTTGCCCCCTACTACGGCCTTTTTTCCACCCTCGACTCACTCTTCCGCCGCGCTGGTCAAGCGCCCCTCTATAGCCTCTCCCACCTCTACCGCTACCACACCAAGGCAGAGCTCACGTTAGGCGGCCTCGTGCTTCGCGCAGACACACTCGAGGAACATGGTTTCTATCCACTATTTACACCTGCTACGCCGCCTGAGCCCGTTGCTGCACCCGTACTTGCCGTTGACAGCCTCAAGCTGGACTGCTTCCGTCGCTTCATCGCCCTTTGTCGCGAGCATGACATCATGCTGATCCTCGCCATCTCGCCCAGTCTCACACAGCTCCCCCCTGACTTCTACGCTCCTATCCGCGAGGTGGCCGCAGCATACGATGTGCCGTTGTTTGACTACGACACCTCCGGTCTCTTCGCCGACCAACCGGAATTGTTCTGCGATGCCACCCATCTCACAGGTGACGGTGCCCGTCGCTTCACCTCGCACTTCGCACACGATCTTATTCATTAACATATTATTTATCAATCTATGAAAACAAAACAGATTTTCGTTTCTCTCGCGCTGGCAGCCGCTTCGCTCAGCGCACACGCACAGGCACCCCAACAGCGCATCGTCGAGGACGGTGGCACAGGCGCCTATCCCGCTATCATGAAAGAGGAGCCTACGCTCGCAGCCCACACCGTCTTTGCACCACAGGACCTCACAGCCTTCAGCAGCAAACATCCTCTCCCCGTTCTGGTATGGGGCAATGGTGCCTGCACCAACTCTCCATGGGAGCACTACAAGTTCCTCAACGAGATTGCCTCACATGGCTTCCTCGTCCTCGCTACGGGTTACATTCCCATGGACGAGACACCCTATCAGGGTCCCATGTCCACCACCGCCCAGCAGATTGAGTCCATAGACTGGGCCGAGGCACAGAATGCCGATCCCGCTTCACCTTACTACGGAAAGATTGATGTCAAGAATATCGCCGTCGCCGGTATGTCCTGCGGCGGTCTGCAGACCCTCTACAACTGTGCTGATCCGCGTATCAAGACCCTGATGGTCTGCAATAGCGGTCTCTTCAACCAGCAGAATGCCCATCAGGCCGTGGGCGGTATGCCCATGCCTCCCAAGGAGAAGCTCGCAGACATCCACTGCCCCGTCATCTACATCCTTGGTGGCGAAACGGATATCGCTTACGCCAACGGTATGGATGACTTCCACCGCATCAACCACGTCCCTGCCGTCGCCGCCAACTATCCCGTAGGCCACGGTGGTACCTATCGCCAGCCCCACGGCGGCGAGTTCACCGTCGTAGCCCTCGCCTGGCTCCAGTGGCAGCTACAGAACAATAAGACGGCTGCCAAGATGTTCAAGGGCAAGAAATGTCAGCTGGCACAGCGCCAAGGCTGGACCATCGAGAAAAACAAGAAATTCGGCAAGTAATTTAGTGTGAGCCGTAAACCTCAATGTCACCAATGCGGACATAGCCATCGCTGCCGCCATTGGTGACATTGATGCGTATATATCGTGCCTCGACGGGCGTGATGGTTGCGTCAGTTACGGGCAAGGTGTTGTCCACGTAGGTGCCTGCCGTGGTCCATGTCTCGCCATCCAGACTGGTCTCAACCGTGAAGTCGCGGCTGTTGAGTTGCGGTTCCTGACCTGCAGCCTCAGCGTGGCGCACCACATAGCGGCTGATCTGGAAAGGCTCCTTGAAATCCAACTGCACCCAACCCGTTCCGTCGGTGGTTTGCGAGATCCATTGGTAGCCCTCGGAGGGCGAACCGTTGGCAGCATACTTCACATTGCTCTTGGCCGGAGACGAGGTAATCTCCATATCCTCCAATAGGGTCAAGTTGAACGGCAAGTTGTGAGCCTCGTTGTAGTAGCTGAACCAATGGTCAGCACGTACAATAGTGACATTGCCAGGTGAGAGGGCATCAAGCCTATCCTTCAGTTCAATGAGCTTATCGGGCCCTAAGTTCCATACGTCGGCCTGTCCGGTGACGAACATCGGTGCCGTGCCCTTGAAGTTCTTGATGTCGCGGTTGAAGAAGTCGGTTATCCCATCTATATCGCCGCGATAGCAAGGATATTGTGGGGCGATTGGCAGCCATCCCGACTGTACAGAATAGGCCAGTCGGCCGCTCTGTCGCTCATAGTCGTTGATGGTCAGTCCGTACAGGTAGGGGCAGTTCTCGGCAAATGCTTTGCGCTGCGCCGTGCTGATATTGTCCCATATCGTGATGACACGCAGTCCAGCCTTCTCGATGTAACGTTGGGTCAACTGGATGTAGGGGGTCATGTTCGGGCCTGACGAGTTGTAGTACGTACCGCTGCCGGTGCCTAATCCGTTGAACGGCATCGCGTAGCCCATACCCGACGGCCCGCTGACGAAACAGTCATTGGTCGTTGCCTTGCGGTAATAATAGTTCAGCATCATGGGTGCGATGTCAGCCAGCGCAGGACTGATTGTCCAGTTCATAGGCATCTGGCCACGACCGCCCTGCTCAAAGATCTTGGCCATGGCGTGCTGGCAGTACTGGATATTGTCACCATCGCTGATATAAACTGTCGCATAGACCTTATTCTCCAGCTTCGGGCGCTTAGGCACAGGAGCTATCTTCACGGGGTTGTTGACAGCCGTGTAGATGGACGCGTTCTCAAAGAAGTCGCCAGGCACGGTGGACAGGCCATACTTCGTAGCCTCTCCCACGCCAGAACGTTCCTCAGGATACCACCCCATCACGAAGTCGCGTCCGGATGTCATAGTCTTGAGCATTTTGTCGAGCAGTTGGCGTTCACTTGGGGTGCGTGGGTCGAGCCACACACAGGCCGAGCCACAGGCGGCACCGATGTCGTGCACATAAGGTATGGTAGGCCGTTCGCTGATGAGCAGTCGGTGCGTACAGCGATCCCAATAATTATTATATAAATAGGTATAGATATCCGTTGCCGTTGTCATCGTGAGCTCCGTGAGGTCCACCACCACGGGGAAATCCATCCCGTTGGCCACGAGTTTGTCTCGCACAGCAGCCGTCACAGGCAGCAGACGGTCCAGTCCGGCGATGGTGACAGCCAGGTTGGCGTAATGATCGCTACGCTCCCTGCTGTAGAGCACCAAACCTTTGATCTCCTCCTGAAACGTTTTCACCAGATTATAGGGTCTGGAGGACGTGATGGCCGAGAGTCTGAGGCCGTGGGCTGTGGGCCACGTGCTGCGCGGCTCCTCGTTATGGTTGTAAAGGAGGATGCGTGGACGGGTGCGATTGATGATACCCTGTAGCGTACAGAACATGATGCGCTCTTCATCATTGAGCGATGCGGCATTCATATCCAGCGACCTGACGGGCGATGCCGGCGGAAGGAAGAGCGGCAGCAGACGATTCTCGGGCCAGCAAAGCTCGTCCGCCTCAAGGATGCGAAGCCCAGAGCTATTGAGGTTGTACACGGTATCTGCAAATGAGATTTGCTCCACCTCACCCACTTCGGTACGGACGACATCACCATTGGTGGTCCTCACGATCATCGTGGAAGGAGTCTTGGGCTCGCTTTGACTCTTTTCGTCACCAACGAGGACGCTGACCTTCTTCAAGTCAGCCACACGCGTCTTGGTCCATGTTCCATCCTTCTTCTGGATGTTCATCACCCGCTCCTGAGCCAGACACGGCAGAGCTCCAAGGCATAGCGTTGCTACAACAAAAAAATGTCGCATGTTGTTCATCATTGTTATTTGTGTTACCTATTTCGAGTGCAAAGAAACAACATTTCCCGACAATTTACAAGCGTTTCCCCCAAGTATTTCCCGATTATCTTCCCCGCCCATGCACGAATTACACATAATTATCCTTCCGTGACTTATTTTTTTCATCACTCGCCAATCCTCATTCGTCATTGTCCATTCTCCATTTTCCGCTCATGCGCTTAGCGCACATTGCTGCGACGAGCAAAGAAGTCATCCACAAGAAGCTTCACGCGAGTGGAAGCGCTCCTGTGCTGGGGACTATTTAAAACGTATACCGTACATGTCGTACTTGTACTCCCGGCAAGCATGGTCACTCTTCGACACGTTCGTTCTGCCAGAATTATCCTTGATACATTGCCCTTGCTTGAAATAAAGGCAATCGTTGCAGTAGTCATGGCTCTCGGCAGTACCCTTCAACACGAGGGCTATCAAGGTGGGCACGATGAAGTGGTACAACATCACACAAATGCCTATCAGCCCCACAAGGTAGATGACTACCGAATACAACGCCAACCCGGCATTGCCGTGATTCCGAATGGCCGAATACAGCGGGTAGCAGATGATACACAGCGCATAGAGCAGGTATGCACACACCGCAATCACGGCCCACACCTCGCCCAAGAACAGACATACCAGCATCGCCACACCCAGTACCACCAGTCCTTCCAAGAGCTTGGAGAAGCGCGTCTCAAAACCGCCCATCATGGCCACGTCCTGCAGCAGCGCCTTTGTGAGCCCGACCTGCGCGGTCATCATGAGATAAGCACCATACATCACCACAACGCCCAGCAGGAAATCCTCAAACGAGTTAAACAGCCACAGCGCCTTTCCGTGGTGTGTGACCTGAGCATACACCTCCAGCGCCGTCGCGACGGCCAGTACGATGCTACTATTCCTAACATTCTGCGTGGTTGCCGATCCTCTCCACATGAAAACATACAACAAGAAGAAAGCAGCCAGCAACGCATAATGTGAAGCGTCCTTTGTCAGACTCTCCAACAGCCATTCAGCAGAAAATAAGTAAACCATATATTTATTCTTTTAAATGAGTACTTCTATTATTTTTGATTCTCTGCCGCCATAGGCAGTTTGTCTTCATTCGTAGAATATAGCGATATAATATGCGGGGTTGTGTAGGTCTCTTCTGTAGTACCAAGGAATTTTCTCAGGTACGCCTTTAGTTTGTCCAATACGGTCTGTTTTTTCTGCCCGCTTTCTGGCAGGAAGGGGTTGGCAGGTGGCAGGATCTTGGCGATGCCCGTACCTGTCTCCGTCACGTAGCCATCCATGAAGGCACGCTGCATGAATGCCGCTGTTTCCGCAGGCTTCAAGCGTTCCTCCGCGATGATGGCGTCCAACTGTTCTTTCTTCTCTTGCTCGATATAGGCTTCCCATTCGCTGCCCACATCGTCGCCTTTCTCAGGAGTCATCTGGTCGATGAACTTCTCAATGAGGTCGCGCTTGTCACGCATATCAGGGCTGGCGTCCACCATCTTTCTCACCTTCACGATAATCTCTTTGTCTTGGCAGTTGCTGTCATGATACTGTTGCACAAGACTGAGTATATAGTGGATATTAATCTGGTCGTGACGCACCAGTTCTATCTCAAAGATGATATCATCATTGATGGTATCCTTCTCGCCAGGCGAACCACTCTTGCGGAACTTCTCATAATAGCTGTTATACCATCCCAGATAGTCCTGATAGTCCATGTCTGCAACAATCTTGGCATCGCCCTCAAAGGCATCAAACACGCTCAGCACATTGCGCAGGCGCAGGATCTCGCCCATCAATCTGATGAATGCCTTCTGGCGCTCCTCGTCGAGGATGTTGCCCATCAGCGCAACGGGGTAATCGCTCAGTAACGCGGCTATCAGCTCCACGTATGGCTGGTGCCATTTCCCTTTGGCATCCTCGTAGCCCTCGCTGTAGTATTCCTCGTAGGACTTCATGAAGACCAAGCCCTTGGCGTTGGGGTCGCCAAACACAGCCAGCGCCTTGTCTGTAGCCTCTTTCAGATTACGGAAGCAGATGATATTGCCGCAATCCTTTACGGCGTTCAGGATGCGATTTGTGCGCGAGTAGGCCTGCAGCAGTCCGTGAAGTTTCAGGTTCTTATCGACCCATAGCGTATTCAGCGTCTTAGCGTCGAAACCCGTGAGGAACATGCCCACCACGATCAGGATGTCTATCTCCTTGTTCTTCATGCGGAGTGACACGTCCTTGTAGTAGCTCTGGAAGTTGTCGCCGTCTGTCGAGTAGCTGCAGCCGAACATCTGGTTGTAATCCCTGATGGCTGCCTCCAGCGCATCGCGGCTCTGTAGGTCCATGCCCTCTGTACTCTCGTTGTTCTCATCCTCAAAGCCCCACTCGTCCTCCTCAGCCTCGTTGGCGGAGTAAGTGTAGATGGTGGCTATCTTCAGGTTGGGCGCACCTGGCTCTGCCAGCTGCTTCTTGAACTCATTATAATAGAGAATCGCGGCTTTCACGCTGTCCACAGCGAAGATGCTGTTGAAGCCGCGTGTCTTGTAGGTATATTTCTGCTCTTTGGTCTGCTTGCTGCGCACAACGTCCTGCACATTCAGCAGCTTATTCATCGCGTAGGCGTCAGCATCTTGCTTGGTCTTCTCGCCAAAACGGTGTATGATGTAACGGGTGACGATGCTGATGCGGCGTGGGTCGTGTAGCGCCTCCTCCGTGTCGATGCCCCACACCTGCTTGCGCTCCACGTCGCTCTTCATTTTCATCGTACTGTCGTAGTCCACATGGAAGCGCAGCACATTGTTGTCGCCGATAGCGTTGATGATGGTGTAGATATGTAGCGCTCGCGTGGGCTGTCCGTCCTTGTCAGGCTCGCCGCCAAACAGCTGTGCTGTAGTCGAGTACTTACTGCCCTTGTTGGCGTTCACGGCAAAGATAGGGGTTCCTGTGAAGCCGAACATCATATAACGCTTCATACGCTTGACTATCAGCTGGTGCATGTCGCCAAACTGACTTCTGTGGCACTCATCGAATATCATCACAATATTCTCCTTGGTCAGTATCTCCTTCAGCCGTTCGTCATTATCGTAAATGGCGGGCTTCATCAGATTCGACAGCTTCTGTATCGTGGTGATGATGATGCGGCAGTTGTCGTCCTTCATCTGTCGTTGCAGCACGCGTGCAGAGGAGTTGGAGTTGGCGCAGTCCGGCTCGAAGTTGTTGTACTCCTTCATCGTCTGGTAGTCCAAGTCCTTACGATCGACCACGAACAGCACCTTCTTCACCTGCTCCATCTGCGATGCCAGCTGCGCTGTCTTGAACGATGTCAGCGTTTTGCCTGAGCCTGTCGTGTGCCAGATATAGCCGCCAGCCCTTGTCGTTCCCTGCCAGCGGTTGTTGATGGCCGTCTGGATGCGCAACAGTATCTTCTCAGTCGCTGCTATCTGATAGGGGCGCATTACCAGCAGCTGCTTGTCCACGTTGAATACGCAGTACTTGGTCAGGATGTTCAGGATGGTGTGCTTGGCAAAGAACGAGGTGGTAAAGTCGCGCAAGTCCGTCAGTCGGTTGTTCTCCTGATCCGTCCAATAGGACGTGAACTCAAACGTGTTGCCGTCTGTTTTATGCTTGCGCTGGCCGTTATCTGCCTCCTTCTCCTTGGCATAGCGTGTGGTGTTGGAGTAGTATTTTGTTTCTGTGCCGTTGCTGATGACGAATATCTGCACGAAGTCGAACATCGCGCGACCAGCCCAGAACGAGTCGCGCAGATAGCGGTTGATCTGGTTGAAAGCCTCCTTGATGGGTACGCCTCTGCGCTTCAGCTCGATATGCACCAAGGGCAGACCGTTCACGAGAATCGTGACGTCGTAGCGTGTCTTGTGTGCGCCACCCTCTTCTACATACTGATTGATGACCTGCAGGCGGTTGTTATAGACGTTGGCTTTGTCAATGAGCTTGATGTTCTTGGTCTGTCCGTTGTCCATCGTCAGGGCGAGGATGTAACCTTTGCCTTGCAGCATCTCCGTCTTGTCCTGGATGGTCATCTGCTCATTCGTGATCATAGGTAGCAGGCGTGCCCATTCGCTATCGCTCAGCCGCACGCCGTTCAGCGCCTCCAGCTGTTCGCGCAGGTTGCGTAGCAGGCCCTCCTCGTTGCGGATGATGTGATAGACGTAGCCTTGGTCCATCAGTTGATTGATGAGTGCTGTCTCCAGTTGCGCCTCGCTCTGGTAGCCCTCAGCCGGCTTGGCTTCCACCTCGTAGTGGGCCATCACCGTCTGTCGCTCCTCTTCTACTATGATCTTATAGTCGTCCATAAGGCAATATTTGTAGTTATTCTACGAATTCCCAATAACCATTTCGTTTACCATTCACTCGTTTTAGGATCTGCTTATCCTGCAAGGCAATGGTAATCGATTTTACCGTACGTTCCGATTTGCCAATCTCTGCAGCAATCTCTTTCTGAGTAGCATAACTGTTCTTTTGTACAATGCGGAGTACGGCCACCTCTTCTAAAGTGCAATTTTTGCACTTTGGAGGCAGTTCTTCTCCTATTTTTGCACTTTTGACTTCCGTTTTTGCACTTTGGGGAGTTGTTTCCGCATCTACCTTTCCCCAATCTACATGCATAATCCTGTTCCTAAGATCGTGTTCTTCGCCAAGTAGCATACTACGGAAGAATCGCTCCAGATAAATCGTTGTCTCCGTGATACCTTGAGTCAGGTCACTATAGTTGGCTCTAACCAATGCATTGCGGAAATACCATGAGTTTTCTGCAAACACATCGTTTACAACGTTAAAGCCCAATGAGCGCAGATACTTGATCATAAACACAGCTGTGGTGCGTGTGTTCCCTTCGCAGAACGCGTGTATCTGCCACAGGTTGGCACAGAAACGCGTCAGATGACGGATTGCCTCGTCAATATTCAGAAGGGAATAATCAAACTGGCGTTCCTGCCCCATATCATAGTCCAGCGTATCACTGATGGTGTCATAACTGGCATAATATACCGTCTTACCGCCTAAGACCCATTCGTCCTTTGTGATGTTGTAGTCACGAATTCTGCCAGCCAACTTATAGATACCATCAAACAATCTGCGATGGATTGAGATCAGCTGGGCTGGTGTGAATGAGAAAGTCTTCTCTTCTATCAGTTCTGTGATGCGCGCAGCCACTTTGTCAGCTTCTTCCGTACGATCATTTTCTATGTCCTTACGTCCTGAAGCGGATTTGTAATAGGAGTCTATAAGTTCCTTGGCCTCACGGATACTGATATCACCTTCAATATGGCGTTTGGCGGTATCGAGCAGATATTCAGACGTCTGAAGTCTGTCAACCTGTTGCAGGCCAATTGCCACTTTCCACGCTTCACTACGTTCGCGTTGCTGTGGCTCCCCTTGGCGGATGTATTCATCAAGTCCTTGAGTATTATATTGTTGTTCGTCGCTCATAAATCAATTATTCAAAGGTTAGTAGTTTATTTCGATAATACTCGTATTGCTTCTGGCGCTCAGCCAGCTGTGCCTCCAAGTTGCGGATAGAAGCCTCGAAGGTATCGAGGATGGAGACAATGCGTTGTTGCTCGGAGAGGGAGGGGACGGGGATGGTAAGATTCTTAAAATCTTTCTGCGCTATCATTTGTACTGTTCCGTGTCCGATTATTTGAGCTAAATCGTCTTGGAAATATCTTGCCAAAAAAGTATAGATTAGATATTTGTTATTTATCCTAATGTTCTTAATCAGGAGAAGTTGAGGGTTAATGGTTGCTTTTTCTTTTAAATTTTCTACAAGGGCTATTTTCCCAATAGAACCACGCTGACATACAATAATATCACCTTCTTGAACCATTATTTCTGGAGATTCGTAATATTTTTCCCAAGTGATGTATGTGTTATTTGAATAATCGATTCTTTGATTAGTAATATTGGTCGCTGTAAGAGTAAGGGCACCTTCACCTTCTGCAACTTGGTCTTCACGTGTATAACCTCTAAAACCTATTCTTCCTTTAATCTCACAAATCTCTCCCAGCGTTTTCATCTCCACTCCTTCTTTCCCTTCAAGGTCAAGGAGTTGGTCACGATAATACTCATACTGCTTGCGCCGCTGAGCGATTTGCTCTTTCAGGTTCTCAATGGAACTGGTGAAGGTATCGAGGATGGAAACGATGCGTTGTTGTTCACAAAGAGAGGGGATTGGGATAAGAAGTTCCTCAACTTGTTTCTTCGAAATTGAAGGAATCCCTCCTCCCTTTTGTTGGTCTGAAATAAGTACCTGTTGGTAGTTTTTTAGATAGTAATATACATAAGTCCATGATGAAACTGTAGGGTTGACATCAACCGAATAACAACTATTACCTGCCCAGTATTTGGAGAAAATACGATTCACAAAACCAGCTGTTGCTCCTCGTGCACTTATGATTATTTTATTTCCTGAATTATTATAATGGTCATAAAAACCTGTATTTGTTATTCCACCATTGTACACGGGATATGGCGCATAAGGACTTTGTTTATCCTTATGTACAAATTCTCCAATTGTGATATTAGATATATCTCCTAACCTCTTCCACTCCACCATACTATAACATCTTTTCTAGTTCTTCGATTTCATTCTCCAGTACAGAACGACGTATCATGGTGTCATTCATTGTCGTCCCATCCATAAAGTGATGCTGAGAGTTGAGCGCCTTCAGCTCTGCTTGTTTCTGGGCTATCTTTCGATGGATGACATCCTTATCGTTTTGCTTAGCCAATCTAAATGACTTAAACGCATATATAGCCGCGATTGCTGATAGTACAATCGTAAACAAGAAATCATATTCCTTGATAAAACTGATTATTGCTTCCATACGCTACTCTCCTAATTCTTTGACGATTTGCTTGTTAATATATCCCAGAACGCCATAAAGCGGTATATTCTCCATCCAGCCCTGATCAATATAGGGCTTCATGGAGCAACGCAGACCTTTGAGGTTCTTGTCGGCATGATCAACCGTTACAAACTGTTTCAGCGACTTACTCTTCACGTTCTCCTCTGCCTTAACCTCAATGGGGATAACGCGCTCGGCTGTCTGCACCAAGAAATCAACTTCCTGGGTAGAATTATCCTTGCTGAAATAATAGGCATCCAAATCGCCAATTGATTTCAATTGCTCCAACACGTAATTTTCCGTGAAAGCACCTTTGAATTCTGTAAATACACCATTATTAATAAGCATGAGTCTCGGACTGGATTTAGACATAGCTCCTAATAGTCCAACATCCAACAGATAAAGTTTGAATGCATCGAAATCTTCATAGAATTTCAACGGCATCTCTGGATTCTTACATCTGCGAATCTTATACACAAGACCTGCCCTGACAAGCCACTCTATTGCGATTTCAAAATCGCGA
>JAILQO010000088.1 GCA_024698925.1 Bacteroidaceae bacterium
TCCGCAGACGGCAGCATCGTCGCCCGTCACCTCAATGCGGTCAATGAGGGCGTGGATGGCTTTGTCTGAACGAAAGTCCTTATTCACCTCATGTTGAAAGGTAGAACCGTCGGGATAGTTGACGGTAGCGATGCCGTGTCCGATAGCCACGCTGGACATCGGATTGATGCCGATAAACGAGCGCGAATTGCTCTGGTCGTGATAGTCCGAGCTCTCCATCAGCGCACTCTGCGGATAGAGGTCGCGCAGCCGCATATACACGCCAACTGGGGTATAAAGATCCGCCAGAATGGTCTTGCTTGTTGTTTGATATTTATAAGTTTTCATAATCCGTTTAATCCGTTAAATCCGTGGTTAAAAATTTCCGTATTCCTTCGCCATCGCCTTGTTCTTGAGATACGTCTCTACATCCTTGTCGCCACGTCCGCTAACCGTCAGCACCACCACATCATCCTTCTTAAAGCTCAGCTTGGAAAGCGCTGCGATGACGTGAGCACTCTCGATGGCAGGAATGATGCCCTCCATGCGTGTCAGTTCGTAGCCGCCGTAGATGGCCTCGTCGTCGTTGATGCTCAGCACCTGCGTGCGTCCCTTCTTCGCCATGTTGCAATGCATCGGACCCACGCCCGGATAGTCAAGACCTGCCGAGATGGTGAATGCCTCCTGAATCTGTCCGTCCTCGTCCTGCATCACCAGCATCTTCGCGCCGTGCAGGATGCCCGTCGTACCACGATGGATGGTGGCAGCGGTATAGTCAGTATCCCAGCCGTGTCCGCCAGCCTCGGCCAACACGATTTTTACGCGCTCATCGTCCATATAGTGGTAGATGGTACCTGCGGCGTTGCTTCCGCCTCCGATGCAGGCGATGAGGTAGTCGGGATAGTCGCGGCCTACCTGCTCTGCCAACTGCCACTTGATTTCCTCGCTGATGACGCTCTGCATCCGAGCCACGAGGTCGGGATAGGGGTGTGGTCCCATCGTCGAACCTACGATATAAAAAGTGTCGGCAGGATGACAGCACCAGTCGCGGATGGCCTCCGAACAGGCGTCGCTCAGCGTCATGTTGCCCGTGCGGACTGGATGCACCTCGGCTCCCAGCATCTTCATCCGCTCCACGTTGGTGTGCTGACGCTCCACATCTGTCGCACCCATAAACACCTCGCACTTCATGTTCATCAGCGCACACACCGTTGCCGTCGCCACACCGTGTTGTCCGGCTCCCGTCTCGGCAATGATACGCGTCTTGCCCATCCGCTTCGCCAGCAGAATCTGTCCGATGGTGTTGTTGATCTTGTGCGCACCCGTGTGGTTCAGGTCCTCACGCTTCAGATACAGCTGACAGCCGTACTTCTCGCTCATACGTTTGGCGTAGTAGAGCGGCGAGGGTCTGCCCACATAATCCTTCAACAGCGCATGATACTCGGCCTTGAACTCCGCACTCTCGATAATCGGCAGATAAGCCTCCTGCAGGTCATGCACACACTTGTAGAGAATCTCAGGCACATACGCCCCTCCGAACTCTCCGTAGAAACCGTTTTTGTCAACTTGAAAATTTTCCATATCTTTGTCTTTTAACTTTTAATTCTTAACTCTTAATTCTTAACTAAAAAATCCGGAGGCCCATCGCAAGAACGACAGGCCTCCGGAGTATCTTTTCTACAAACATATAGGTACGCGGCTATCTTCTCACGATCTTTTGAATCTTGAGTTGCGCCACCACCAATTGTTTGTTGTTCTAATCATACCAATTTTCTGTTTTTGATAACTTTCCGGCTGCAAAAGTAATACATTTTGCTGAAACAAACAAATTTTCGCTTACTTTTTTCTCAAAAAAAATTTCACCCTCTGACACTTTGTGCCAAAATCACCTCATTTCCATCAAAAGTGTAAGCATAACATCCACTCCATCCCCTTCATTCTTTACACTTTGATATTTCGTCCCCAAAACAAAGCCACCGACACACTACTTCCAAATCCGCTGGCAGCCACTTCACGCTGTCCAGGATGCAAGCATCACTCTGCTCTTCCTTCGTTCGTCGTTTCATTATCAATCTTCCGTTTCCTCAGGCAACTCCTGAATCCTGTCTGCTGGCGGCAGATAGTCTGAGGCTTTGTCCCTCGTAATAACAGAACGGCCAATCTGCGATTCCAGTTTCTTCCTGGCATCACCCGCAATCTTTCCACCCTTGCGTGCAACGGCTGCACTCTGCTTGAATCCCTTTGGATTCTGAGCCTTACTAATCTCTGTGGTTGAGGCCTCAGCCAGAATATTCAGTGCCAACTCTATGTTCGTCATATTGTCGCGCAGACTCTCTTTCTTCAACCATTTATACTGCTTGTACTGTCTTGTGGTCTTTCCGCTCCAAGCCTGAGTGATGATATCCGTCAGCGAGGCATATTGCTGCCCCTCCTTTACGCCAACCCTGTCCCATTCATCTGTCAGTTCCTTCCGCACCTCGATACTCTTCAGTCGCTGGTTAATCCACTTGTCAGAGTAGCCCAACCTACGATAGTCCTCTTGATGCACATTGCGGTTGCAAAGATAGTAAAAAACATGATTATTTCAAAATAATCACGATTTTTTTCTTTGAGATAAATTCTTTCCTTCCCCCTTCCATGTCCCTTCCATCTCCCTTGACCTGTTGGTCGAGTCTGCTCACGTTGATGTTCATCGACCTCGATCGCGACTCGGCCATCAGAGTGTAAGCACTCATGGCACTCGCTGCTTACTCGGTTCGGCATAGTCGGAGCGAGCTCCATTCTGCTCTCGCTTAATCGCAGCCTTGCTACGTCGAACCATCTCCGAGGGTATAAGCTACGCCTATGCTCGGCCTACGCTACGCCTATGCTAGGATATAGCATCTGTCACTTTGTAACAAAATGATAGGTTTTGGGTGCAGAGTGTTAGCAAATGGAAAGGAAAACCGAACAGAAAGTTTACAAAATGTAAGTTGGTGCGGATTTTAACAAACAAAGAGTAAGGGATTATGGCGGTTTTGCGACACAAAGCAGTAATTTTGCAGTTGCAAACTTACAAAAAGTCAGAGATGTTATATTTTTAAATAGGTAAAGAAGGTATGAAGATTAAGAAGCGTTGGATAATCCTGATGACGGCGATGACGCTGATAGCCGTTGCGGGGCTTTGCGTGGGAGAGCCTACGTTTGAATGTGACTGGTCGGTAATCTCCGCGGCTGATGTGGC
>JAILQO010000089.1 GCA_024698925.1 Bacteroidaceae bacterium
TTGACTTGCCTGAAGGCTATCGTCCATAAACACATTGGAGCTTCTTGTGAGACAGAGAAGAAAATTGACCAAATGTGTAATACGCTTGAACGTGAGCATTTTGTCTCTTATTGGGCATAGATGGCTGTGAAGGGGGACATATTCAACTTTGAGATTCGGAACAATGATGTCCGAATACGATTCTCGTGTGACAGAACCATCGATCGGATACGAAAGGCGATGGAAAACCTTTCTGTGGAACGGGGCGACGAGAAACTGATGGCTGAATTTGTCACCTCACAAGCGGATGCCAGCTTTGTTTTTAACGGTCACGAAAGCAATGACAAGCAACTGACGCACGAGGCTCTTTTCTTCGAGAACACACAATACCCCGTGCTTATTCTGGGGGAAAATGGAGTGAGCGAGATGTCGCTGATGTTCTCTAACGTCACAAAAGACTCACAGTTGAGTATCGACGGGAATCTGTTGTTTGGTGCTGTCGGATTCGGCAATCAGGTAGGGAAAACGGACATCAGTCTCAACTATAAGAAGGACGGAAGGACGAAAAGCCTGCGTTTCACCACGGAGGTACTAAGTTACAAGATGGATTACCGCACTGACATGAAGTGGATTATCCGTGACATAGAGCAGGAATACAGTATGCTGTCGTTTGCCTTCATGCGCGAAACCTACATTAACTTCCGTACCAGCAGCGGTGAATCGTCCGATCTGATTTGGTGGCAGATATTCCAATCGTGCTTCAACGACATCACTAAAGCCTGCCGACAAATCATCAACTCTCCCAAACGGAAGTTGCACGATAGAGTGAGCTATGAACGTCAGGAGAGGCTGAGATGGGTGGAGCGTGAACTGGAGAACGAATACTACGAATTCAAGGATGACCCGCATCACCTTTATCGCACTCATGAACTCTGTCACACCAACGACACCATAGAGAACCGCTTCCTGAAATTTGTAATGGGGCAAACGCTGCAACGCTTCAACATCGTGAGCCAACATATCAGGAATGCTGTTGCTAAATCCAAAATTATGGAAAGCAGGCTTGACGAGATGGGAGATGAACTGCAACGGCTGGTGAGCCATCCTTTCTTCCGGAATATCGGAGTGTTCAAGGGATTCTCGCAAGACTCGCTGGTGATGAAGAAATCCATCAACTATCGAACCATCTACCAGAAATGGATTGAGTTGCTATGCGGATATGAACTGGAGGAAGGTGTTAACAAACTGGAGACGAAGGACATCGCCATGTTGTATGAGATATGGTGTTTCTTGAAAGTAAAAAACATTGTTTCCGACCTGTTAGGTGAGAAGGCTGTTGCTCAATATAAGGGTAAGAAGATGACGCCGAAGTTTATCCGTGATTTGAACTGGGGCACGCATTCGGAAGTTATCTTCCTGCGGACGGAGGACAATGTGGAATTGGCATCGGTAATGTATAATGCTCCAGTGAAAGAAGATGATAGTAAAGTGTCGTCTGCCATAAAGGGGACAAAGACATTTACCACTCAACAGCGTCCTGATATCGTGTTGCGTTTGACCAAACGGCAGAAGGGAATTCAATATACCTTCCTTTTCGATGCAAAATACCGCATAAGCGATTCTCATCCCGACGATATGGACATTCCACCAAGCGATGCCATTGACCAGATGCACCGCTATCGTGATGCCATCTATTATATCGAACCAGCCAACCAGAAGCCCAAGCGTGAAGTAATTGGCGGATATGTTCTTTTCCCAGGAAACTACACTCGTGAAGAGTTTGAGAAGTCACATTATTATGAATCGATCAAGGCTATTGGCATCGGCGCATTTCCATTGAAGCCGTCAGACGGGATTATAGTTGATCCTAATAGTAGTGAGCAGGCATTGCGTGAACAGATAGCGGAATGGTTGAAGCGGAGCCGGATGAAGACTTATCTGTATAAGAATGTGGCGCCCCAACATGGATTGGAATACCAAGATCCTGATGATGTGCTTCTTGTAAATTTCGCAAAGAAGGACAAACTTGCGAAAATGAAAGAACTGGGATTGTGCTATCTTCGTACAGGCGAAGATGCGGGAGCAATTGTTTTGGAGCCAAGAGCATTGAATGCAAAGTACGTGATGTTGCATAACGGAACATCTGGCACATTGTATAAGTTGAAAGGTGGGGGGCCAAGATTTATGTCTAAGGAAGCTCTGCAAAAGAAAGGCTTTGAAAACTTGGGGCATGATTATTATTTGGTATATTCTTTTGATACAAGTAAATCGCAAGACTATGCCAAAATACCCGCTCTTGCGAGGAGAAACAGTACTGCTCGCCCTTGGTTTGCTACTTGGGAAGAACTTATGCATTAGTTTATGGATAAACTCTCGAAACTCCAACGGCACAAGAATATGGCCGCGATTAAGCAAGAGCAGAGCGATGCTTGCATCAGCTCTGCCGAGCGTGAGCAGGCTCGGCGATCAGCCAATATGGCAGCGATCCATTCGAAGGACACGAAGCCGGAGATGATTGTGCGACGTGGGCTGTGGAGTAGAGGATTCCGATATAGGCTGAATCATAAGCGATTGCCTGGGCATCCAGACTTGGTGCTGAGGAAATATAGGACGTGCATCTTCGTGAATGGATGCTTTTGGCATGGACACCACGTCAATTTACAATTTGACGATTTACAATTTACGATTTCAAACTCGGAGTGTTGCAAGATTCCGAAGACGAACAGGGAGTTCTGGGTGGCGAAGATTCGCAGGAACAAGGAGCGGGACAAGGCAGAGCAACGACAGTTAGCGCAGATGGGGTGGCATTGCATCACGGTATGGGAGTGCGAGCTGAAACCGTCGAAACGGGAAGAGACACTGGAGTCGATAGCCTTTACGCTGAACCATATCTGGCTACGGGATCATGGTGCAAAAGCCATCCCATATCCAGGTCTAGAGGAAGAGGAACAACAAATGCCTATGGCAGCAGAAGAGAGTTTAGACGCTAGGCGTTAGAATAAAAGAAGGATAAAAACGATATAGAATTATGACAATAGACGAAATACGAGCATTGCTCAACGACTTGGAAAGCGACCGGGTGGAGCGTACTATCTCGACTACGAACACGGATAAGTTCGGACAGGCTATTTGTGCGTTTGCCAACGACCTGCCTGACCATCGGATGCCGGGATATCTGTTTCTGGGTGTGGATGATGATGGCAATGTGAAGGGCGTGAACGTGACGGACGAACTGCTGAAGAATGTGGCGGCTATCCGCACGGACGGCAACATTCAGCCGCAGCCGTCGATGACGGTAGAAAAGGTACCGATGCCAGAGGGTGACATCGTGATGGTGAGAGTAGAGCCATCGGTTTTCCCGCCCGTCAGGTATAAGGGGCGTATCTGGATTCGCATAGGGCCTCGCAAGGGCGTTGCTAATGAGAACGACGAGCGCATTCTGATGGAGAAACGTAGAGTGAACGTAACGGCATTTGATGCGTCGCCTTGTCTGAACGCTACGATTGACGACATGGATCTGCAGAAGTTCAAGCACTACTATCTGCCCAAGGCGATGACCGACGACGAGATTGATGAAGACCGCAAGGAGGGTCGGACGATTAAGGACCAGATGTCATCTTTCGGTTTCTTTGACACGAAATATGATTGCCCCACGAATGCGGGTATGCTGTTTTTTGCGAAGAACCTGCGACGGTTTATCCCTGGCGCGTATATCCAGTATGTGCGCTTTGCGGGTAAAGACCGTGCGGGTGAGATTATGACGGAGCATGAGTTTAAGTCGAACCTGTGTACTACGCTTCAGGAGCTGGACACGTTTGTGGAAACAACGATTGCCAACCGACGTCCGATACCTGTCAGCTCAACGCGTGAAGACCCGTTTGTGGATTATCCCTATTGGGCCACTCGTGAGCTACTAATGAATGCCATCTGCCATCGTGACTACACGAGCAACGGACCGATTCAGTTCTACCAGTATGATGACCGCATCGAGATAATGAATCACGGCGGATTGTATGGACGCGCCAACGAGCAGAACTTTCCAAAGGTGAACGACTACAGGAACATTGTGGTGGCTGAGGCGATGAAGGTGTTGGGCTTTGTGAATCGTCATAGTCGTGGTGTGCTGAGGGTGCAGAAGGACCTGAAGGCCAACGAGAACGGCGAGGCGGTATATGATTTCAGTTACCAGACGGCTGTGATGGTGACGGAAAAGAATTCGCCACGAGGGGAACGGGCTACGGCTGAGGCGATTGCGAATGGATTCCTGACGGAAGAGGATTTGCAAAAAAGGTCAGATTTGACCATTTTTGAAGGAAAACCGTCAGAAAAACCGTCAAATTTGACGGAAAGTGATGAAGGAAAACAGCCACATTTGTCTACTTTTGACGAAAAACAGCCAAAAAAACAGCCAAATTTGTCTATTTCTGATTTCCCGACGATGGTCACGTGGAATGTATATCAAGCCATCAAGCTGAACCGCAAAGCCAAGTATTCGTGGCTCGCGGACAATTTAGGTGTGAGTGAGCGTACCATACAGCGTGCAATTGACGATTTGAAGAAACTGAGATACATCGACCCTGAGCACTCAAAGGTAAAGGGTGAGTGGCAGTTGTTGAAGTAGCGCAGGCATACTCTAGCCTGCTCCTAAGCTGCTTCTACCCATACTCTAGGCTGCTTCTAGGCTTACTCATGAGTATGGCTAGAGCGAGAGAAGAACGAGGCAAGTAGATGAATGTAACATGGTATATGAACCGACGAACGAAGGAAGAGCAGAGTGATGCTTGCATCCGCTCTGCCTTACAAGGAGGAGGAAGACCAATGGTCAAACAGATAGAAGTCGTAGCAGCGATTATACATAAGGATGATATGATATTCGCCACTCAGAGAGGGTATGGCGAATGGAAGGACTGGTGGGAATTCCCTGGTGGTAAAATGGAGGCTGGGGAAACGCCGGAGGAGGCGCTGAAGCGGGAGATTCGCGAGGAACTGTCGACGGAGATTAGCGTGGATGAGTTTCTGTGTACGGTGGAGTATGATTATCCCGCTTTGGCCAATGGCCGAGCCTGCTCACGCTCGGAAGACTCAAAGCAAGCTTTGGTTTTCCCTCGCTCAACCGCAGCCTTCCACCTGACGATGCATTGCTACCTCTGCTCGTTACTGACGGAAGCGCTTCACTTGAATGAGCATGAGGCAGCGAAGTGGCTTACGAAGGACGAGTTGGATAGTGTCAAGTGGTTGCCTGCGGACGTGCAAGTGGTGGAGAGAATAAAAGACGAATAGAAACGTTATAAGATTAAAGTAAGACGAGATATGAGTGAGAATAACGATAAGGAACTGTACCTGAATTTTGACGAGTATATCCGTCAGGGCGAACCGGCACAAAGGGAAAAGGCAGGCTACTGGCAGGCGGCTATAGGACTGCAGGCTGTGGACGGACTGAAGACTTCAGAGTATCTGCAGCAGACGGCTCGCAGGAACATTGAGGGTGAGATTACCATTGATGAGGCTCGTGAACTGGTGAACCAGTACTATGTCACCAAGACGGCTCATGATGCAGACGATGAAGACAAGGAAGAGGCTGACCGCGTTTCATCGAATATCGTGAAGGTGCTGGCAAGTCCCACTTTCGACTTTAGCACAGGTGGCTACCAGTCGGTACACCGCCGTGTGTTTGAGGGCGTGATGAAGCATGCTGGAGAGTTGCGTACCTACGACATCACCAAGAAGGAGTGGGTGCTGGAAGGTGACACGGTGCTTTACCTGAACTGGGAAGACCTGCGCAGAGCCATCGACTATGACCTGGAACAGGAACGCAGCTATAGTTACAAAGGGAAGAGCCAGGATGAGATGATCAGTCATCTGACGCGGTTTGTCTCAGGCCTGTGGCAGATTCATGCTTTCGGTGAGGGCAACACACGTACAACAGCCGTATTCACCATACAATATCTGCGCTCGCTTGGGGTTGACGTAAACAATGACCCGTTTGCACGTCACTCATGGTATTTTCGCAATGCACTGGTCAGAGCCAACTACCGCAATGTGGCAAAAAGAATCGACTATACTCCTGTCTATCTGGAGCGTTTCTTCCGTAACCTGTTGCTGGGTGAGCAGTGGGATTTGCGTAACCGCTATTTGCATATTCATCCTACAGAAGAATGGAGAGCGCAGCCAAATCTGGAAGGTGCAACGAGCACCCGACAAGCTAGGGGTAAAACACCCGACAAGCTACCCGGCAAGTTTAATGCTAATAGCCAATATATCAAGAATTTAATAAAACTTGTCGGCGGTAACGAGATGTCTATAAAAGAAATGCTTACGGGCTTAGGGCTGAAGGATAGAGAGAGTTTCATGAATGTTTATCTTAACCCTGCTATAAAAGAGAAATTCATCCGGCAGCTATATCCCAAGTCCCCCCGTCATCCCCGTCAGAAATACCTGCTGACGGTAAAGGGATTGGCACTCTATAACGAATTGATGAAAGAAGTATAGTGTTGGAATAAGGGCGAAATGTCAAAGTGTAAAGAATGAAGGGGATGGGGTGGATGTTATGCTTACACTTTTGATGGAAAATGGATGATTTTGGAGCAAAATGTCAGAGGGTGAAAATTTTTTTGAGAAAAAAATAAGCAAAAATTTGTTTGTTTCAGCAAAATGCATTACTTTTGCAGCCGGAAAGTTATCAAAAACAGAAAATTGGTATGATTAGAACAACAAACATTTGGTGGTGGCGCAACTCAAGATTCAAAAGATCGTGAGAAGATAGCCGCGTACCTATATGTTTGTAGAAGAGATACTCCGGAGGCCTGTCGTTCTTGCGATGGGCCTCCGGATTTTTAGTTAAGAATTAAGAGTTAAGAATTAAAAGTTAAAAGACAAAGATATGGAAAAATTTCAAGTTGACAAAAATGGTTTCTACGGAGAGTTCGGAGGGGCGTACGTGCCTGAGATTCTCTACAAGTGTGTGCATGACCTACAGGAGGCTTATCTGCCGATTATCGAGAGTGCGGAGTTCAAGGCCGAGTATCATGCGCTGTTGAAGGATTATGTGGGGCGGCCCTCGCCGCTCTACTATGCCCGAAGGATGAGCGAGAAGTACGGCTGTCAGCTGTATCTGAAGCGTGAGGACCTGAACCACACGGGTGCGCACAAGATCAACAACACCATCGGACAGATTCTGCTGGCGAAGCGGATGGGCAAGACGCGCATCATTGCCGAGACGGGAGCCGGACAGCACGGTGTGGCAACGGCGACGGTGTGTGCGCTGATGGACATGAAGTGCGAGGTGTTTATGGGTGCGACGGATGTGGAGCGTCAGCACACCAACGTGGAGCGGATGAAGATGCTGGGAGCTGAGGTGCATCCCGTCCGCACAGGCAACATGACGCTGAGCGACGCCTGCTCGGAGGCTATCCGCGACTGGTGCTGTCATCCTGCCGACACTTTTTATATCGTAGGTTCGACGATGGGGCCTCATCCCTACCCCGACCTCGTGGCTCGGATGCAGAGCGTCATCTCGGAGGAAATCAAGTGGCAGTTGGCAGAGCAGGTAGGCCGCGACTATCCCGACTACCTCATCGCCTGCATCGGAGGCGGAAGCAATGCCGCCGGTACCATATATCATTACATGGACGATGAGCGCGTAAAAATCGTGCTGGCCGAGGCTGGCGGACACGGCTGGGACACCGACTATACCGCAGCAACAATCCATCGTGGCACTACGGGTATTCTGCACGGCGCGAAGATGCTGGTGATGCAGGACGAGGACGGTCAGATTCAGGAGGCATTCACCATCTCGGCAGGTCTCGACTATCCGGGCGTGGGTCCGATGCATTGCAACATGGCGAAGAAGGGACGCACGCAGGTGCTGAGCATCAACGACGACGAGGCCATCTACGGCGGCTACGAACTGACGCGCATGGAGGGCATCATCCCTGCCATCGAGAGTGCCCACGCCATTGCAGCGCTTTCCAAGCTAAACTTTAAGAAAGACGACGTGGTGGTGCTGACGGTTAGCGGACGTGGCGACAAGGATGTCGAGACGTATCTCAAGAACAAGGCGATGGCGAAGGAATACGGGAATTTTTAACCACGGATTTAACGGATTAAACGGATTATGAAAACTTTTAAATATCAGACAACAAGCAAGACCATTTTGGCGGATCTTTATACCCCAGTTGGCGTATATATGCGGCTGCGCGACCTCTATCCACAGAGTGCACTGATGGAGAGCTCGGACTATCACGACCAGAGCAATTCGCGCTCGTTTATTGGCATTAATCCGATGGCCAGCGTGGCTATTGGACACGGCATCGCTACCGTCAACTATCCCGACGGTTCTACCTTTCAACATGAGGTGAATAAGGACTTTCGTTCAGACAAAGCCATCCACGCCCTCATTGACCGCATTGAGGTGACGGGCGACGATGCTGCCGTCTGCGGA
>JAILQO010000005.1 GCA_024698925.1 Bacteroidaceae bacterium
TAGCATGTTGCCTTGAATAATAATTCGTTTAATTCGTGAAATTCGTGTTCGTTATAAACATCCAAAACTTGGGTTCTTTAGATAATACTCGCTAAAGTCTTTGCAGTCGGGCGGCAATTGATGATGCACCAGCGAGGGCAAGACCTTCTGCAGTTGGAGGAAGAGGCGTTCGCCAGGGGCGTCGCGGTCGGGGAACATGTGGAACGTGGGGCCCACCCCCGACCGGCCACCGTCGCGAATGGGGGATTCGCTCCCCTTTGTGGGGCCGGAGCCACATTCAGTGGCTTCTCTGAAGACCCCAGTCGCCCCAAGGGAGTGGAGCTTTGAGAGCAACTCCACATCCTTCTGCGTGAGCAACGTGGCCGAGGGGATGGCGATGGCCTTGTGGCCTGCGGACAAGAGACTCCAGCAATCGCTACAGCCCTCCGCTATGTAGAGCTCGTCACCAGGACGGAGAAGGTTCAATACGGGCAGATTGTAGATGCCACATTGTGAGCCTTGCGGGAAGCGGAAGCGAGGCGGCTGTGGGCCGCTGGTTTCAGGTTTCATAGGGCTTGCGCCCGTTTCAGGTTTCATGTTACCTGAATCTTGAATTCTTGGAGCAGCGAGAGCCATCAAGCTTGCTTGTTTGGCCGAGTCGTGACAAGAATCAACGAAGTTAATCTTGGCGCTCGGCTCTGCCGCTTTGCTCTGCAAAGAACCTGAAACCAGCAGGTTGCGGTTTTGGACGCCAACGAGCTTGCCGTTGCGATTATAGTATGGTATTTGCAGCCAAGGCACACCTTGCTTGTCGCGCCACGAGGTGAGGCGGCACCAGCGGATTACGCGAGGATCTAGCCTTCGCTCCTCAAAGAGAAATTTTCGTGCTTCTTCGTTCAGGAAAGGTCGCTCAAAGAAGCGTTCGTAGCGGCTGGCATCGAAGGGTTTCAGGTTTCTGGTTTCAGGTTTCATGTAACTTGAATCTTGAAACTTGGCGCTCTCATCCGCAAGGATGATATTGTGCTCGTTCGCTAACCATCCTGTGGCCTCTTTGAAATCCTTGTTCAGGTACTTCATCACCAAATCAATCGTCCCACCGCTGGCCCCACATACGAAACAACGGAAGGTGTTTTTGCGCACGTTGAACGAAAGGCTTGGGTGGCGGTCATCGTGGAACGGGCAGAGCGCCTTATGTCGCGAAACCGTGAGTCCGAGTCGCTCGGCGACCCCCTCAATGGGGAGGTCGCGGAGCCGTTGCAGTTCATTCTTTTCCATTGCCCTTCAGGTATTTTGCCGTTTTACTATACAGGCCTGTCTGTGCAGAATACTCAATGAAGCCTCGATTCAGCCATACGCTGAGTTGGTGCTTTGTGCCTTCCTTGCTCTTTCCAAGGCTGGTGCGCAAAGCCTCAAGTTGCTGTTCATTAAATGCGTTTTCAAGCGTATTGAGCATGTTCTCAGGCCCCTTTCTCTGAACGTCTTCCGTCGCAGAACTGGCATCCTTGAACATATCGCCGAACACCTGAACCTTCGACCAAAGGTCATAATAACAGAACCATATCATATATTCACCGATGGAGCGTGTCCAAGTCTGGTCGTTCAGAATCCAAAGCGTGGCAGCCTTCTTCCATGCAGAGAAGATACATCTATGCGACAATTCAAAGAGCATGTCATCGTCAGCCAGATCGGCAAGCTTGGCCATCTCCTCTGCCAACTGGTCTGCAATCTTATTCAACGGCTTCACCACGAACCTGCCCTTGCAGTTATCCAAACGCAGCAGGTATTCGTCGAGCTTTGCCAGAAACGCTTCATCGTAAGCGCCCTGACGCGGAATCCTTCCCTTGCGCTCCTCACGCGTCTTGTAGGCGAAAGGAACGCGCCCGAAGAAGCCATTGGTAAGGTCTTTCTTGTAGAACAGACGAGCCGCTTCTGGAGTGGAACTGAACGTGATGTTTACGCGGAGAATCGGATTGCCGGACACACCCTCGCTTGTTGCACGAAGGGCACCTGCACGTTGGCGGTCGTAGATATAACGTATCATCTGACTCACCTGTCTGTGACCGCCACACATGCGGTCGGCCATTTCCACCTCAGGAAGATTCAGGTATTGAGTGCGACCACCCATCTTCTCCAGCGCCATTGCATTCTGAATGAATGCCGGATTAGTCAGGTCGGCGGGCGGGAACCAGAAACTCACATCGGGACGTTCAGGCTTTTCCTTATTAGCCCCACGTGTTTTTACCAGGCGCTGCCAATCTACAAGTTTCTGATATTCCATCTCATCATGATCTCTGAACTTACGCATAATGGCCTCTACGAGATGGGTCAACTGCGCCTTTCCTATGCCGGAGGGACCAATCAAATGCCCCATCTGGCCACAAAGTTCATAGTATTTGTTGTCGCAATACATGAATTCTACATCCGTCAAATGCGAAGCCAGCGCAGGAAGAGACATGGGAATAAGCGGTTCATGCATATCTTTTGATGCCTGAGAGAGGAGTAATTTGCATACTTCTGTACCTGCTGAAGGTTTAGGCATCTTAGGTGCGGTACGTCTAAATATATTGTAACTCATTGATTTAAAAGAATTAAAAAGGATTGTTGTTGTTTTTCAATCTCAGTATCTCAGTATCTCAGTTAAATTAAAAGATACCTTCTAACTCCTGAACACATACTTATATATATTATATATAATTGATTATTAATATATTATAAGTATAAATAAAGAGTAATCCGATGTGAAATATGACATTTATTATTACTGAGATTCTGAGATTCTGAGATAGCTTAGTTCACTACTCACTTTCTCCTACCAGGCCGCCGAGTGCAATGCAAAGTTCATTGTACACTCCCTGCGCATAGCGCTCAAGGTTGAACCCTTTGCCCTTCGGCATCGGGCGGAAGTTAGGCTGGAAAGAGCCGTCATCCCTGCGCGTCACCGTGATGAACCCGCCCTTGAACACGTGCGGGTTGCGCTTGCCGGCAGGTTGAGGGAGCGACTCCACGAAGGTAAAGTGGTCCTCCCGGTCTCGTTTGAGCCAGCCCTGATATTCCTTGTTCGGCTTTGCACAACGGTCGCTGCGCAAGAATGTTTTCACGTCCACACAAAGATGCGTGTTAGGCTTCCAGCTTACCGCTTCTGCGTTCTCCCGCGAAGCGATGTGCTGGCGGTAGCCCTTTGCGAGAGGTGAATTACCATGAAGCATTTCCTTGACGATGCTTCCGAGGAGGCGAGGTTCGTTGGATGCTCTTGAACCTGCCTCGATTTGCGGATTTAATACCTTTTTCATAGTCTTTATAGCGGTATTAAAATGCCTTCTCGCACTCACACGATGATATAGACAGGCGTTCTTCATCTCGTGCTCGGAGCCGTGCTCAGTTTTTGACTGCTGACTGACATCTGAAAAAGAAAGCAGCAGAAACCCCGATTTGGAAATCCTGCTGCAAAGGTAAGTAGAATTCTACCTACTAAGAAGGGAAAACAAAAAACTGAATCTCCCAGCGGGATTCAGTTTTTATTTCTGAATGAAACGTTGTAAAAACACGTAGTTAATCAGGCATTTTCAATAGCCGTAATGACAGAAGTCTGATGCGCAAGGCCGAAAGTGAGACACCAAACAGATTGGCCATATTTCCTACTATGCTGTTGTAGCTAGACCATGTTTCAGGCTGTTTGGGATTGTAGTAAAGGGCATGGAAACCGTCACCAAATCTTTGGCTAACATATTGGTTAAAGAAATAGGCATATAATGGTACGACCAAATCTTTAGGCATCAGCAGGCAAGAGGCAAACTTATTGGCTTGGTATTCAAGTCGGCGTGAATTGCTTTTGCTGATGGACAATGTGTCCTCAGATTCGCCCACCGACACGACGCCTTGTTTCCTGAACAATGGAGCGTGCAGCAGAAAGTGACCCAACTCGTGTGCCATCGTGAAACGAAACCTGTTGGCGTTGACCGACCCCGCCGAATTTAATGTGACATGACTCTTCTCTACGTCCATTCGGCCCAGCTGGTAGTCTGCTTCCATGGGCACTTCGTCATGGCTCAGCCCGCACGAATCCGCATAGGCAAAGGGGTCTAATGAGAACTCTGCATCCAGCATCGTAGAACGTTGGAGTTCCTTTGTTATTCTTTCCACGTCTGCGGCTGTCAATGCGTTTGCGCGTTGTTCAATTTCTTCTTCTGGAACGAAGGGAATATACAATAGCCGTTGGTTCTTGACGGCTACGCCATTCTCACTCAGCACATCCGTCAACGAAGATGTCAACCTCGAACCGTCCCAAATGAGAAGCGGCGTTGTCATGGGTCTCGTTCCCTCCAGCACATCAAGGTCGTGCCGCATTTTCGTGTAATCTTCTATCGATCGTGGCAAGACATAGCCATCGCTCGTCATGACTGCATTCGGGTTGAGCAGTACATATCCGATATTCCTGTCCGCGGCCATGGCTCTTACGTCAGGGAGCAGGCCAGCGGAAGAAACAATGTACAACTTCACACGCTTATCCGCATATTGCCCCGCCAGTTCATAAAACTTGCTTTTCTGGAGCACACCATCGACAACTTCGTAGGCTTCAATGGACGACGGTCGGCGCTCTTTCAGGAACTGCTCTGACTTGTAGGTCTCTACCGAGATGGCTGGGCTGATGCCGTCATAATGCGGTCGGATGCATATTTTTGAGCGAGGAAATTGATTTGCCCGCTCGTCCACTTCGCGCCGCAGGTACGTCACAACCAAATCTTCCAGCGTGGGCTTGTACGCGTTTTCATGTGGTTCAACAACAGGATTACCATCGAGAATATCCTCCACAGCCTTAATATGATGGCGAACAAGATGACCACTTAGTGTCCTGTTGAGGTCGCGCAATTTATCTGTGAACTCATAATGCTCCATGCTCGACTTCAGCGCACTCACACTTTCACCCTCCGCGAACGCCTCGGGACAGAACTTCAGGAGAACGCGAGCGAAGTCCTCCCGTTTCAGCTTGACGGTCTTCCCGTCCCGCCTCAGTTTGCCAAGAACACCCCTTTCCTGGCTGACAAACCTCACAATCTCCCAATACTGCTTATTGTGCTTGCCAATCCATTCCTTGATACCATTCTCGACAGCATAAACCCAGCTCACAGCCTGATCAGGACGCAGAAACAAGCCCGCCAGCTCCTCGTCTATGGCCACTAGATCATCGAAAGAATGAATTATCATCTTATTATTAATTAAAAGGTGAGATAGGAGAAGGTGTATTTTTCAGCCCGCAAATATACTAATAATAATCGGGAAAATGTGTAATTCGCCATAAAAAAGCATGAATTATTTCAAAAAAATCCATTTGAAGCACGATATTAGTGGAATTATTGCTATTTTTGCAGCAGTATATTCTAACTAATCTATTTAATGACTAAGAATCTGAATAGAATCAAAGCAGTATTGGCCGACAAACAACGGACCAATAAATGGCTGGCCGAACAGTTGGACAAAGACCCGGCAACCGTCAGCAAATGGTGCACCAACAGCTGCCAGCCCTCTCTCGAAACGCTGGTAAACATCGCCAAGGTTTTGGAAGTGGACATGAACGAACTGATCAGGTTTGAAAGCTAATGTAACCGTGTTTGAGTAGAGTAGTAAAATGGAAGAAAAGCGAACAATTATGACAGGCGGCAGGTTTATGTCAAGTTTATACTAGAAGAGATGAAAACGAATCGTTTATATATTATTATTATAATGATACTTTGCGCAAATTCAATGTTTGGGCAAAAAAATGGGCTCACCAGTAAATTCCTGTGTTTATCCGTATATCATTGACAGCCTATAGAGAAAGAAGTCCACATCAATTACTCCCCTAAGCTGTGCACGAAATTGCTTGATCTTTGAGTTTAGGGACTCTGCAGAAGCATTG
>JAILQO010000021.1 GCA_024698925.1 Bacteroidaceae bacterium
TGGGAAGGATGACCTTTGCAAGCATCATATAGGGATTCTCGTTCATACCAGTACTCTTTGTGTGCAAAGGTACTAACAAATGACGAGAAATAAACAATTAGACTAATTTTTCAACACAGGGTTTTGCAAGTGACCCGAAAAAACCGTATAATCCGTACCTTCCGTAGTTGTTTTTATATTCCCACACGGCCTTCCGTGTGGTCTTGTTTACCCAACATGTCAGAGAGCACCGTCGATCAACTTTCGACGATGCAAAGGTAGGGGTAAAAAAAGCCCGGCGCAACGATTGTCGCGTCGGGTGGGAGTTGGTGGGAGTTTTGGTGGGAGTTTTGTGCTTTTCAGGCTCCGTGGTGGGAGTTTTTCTGATTTTGGTGGGAGTTTTGGCGTTTTGGTGGGAGTTTTCTGCTCAGGCCTCCTCACCGCCCAGCAGGCGACCCATCATGAGCGCTATGCTCAGATAGTCCTGGAAGCGTGAGCCCGAGACGGGCGCATTGTCCGGCCGCCACATCGACACGCGCTTGGCGAAACTCTGCACCGCCATGCGCTGCACCTCCTTCGTCACAGGCAGATGGCCGTGTTCAGGCAGCAGCCGCCTCACGCGATCGCAGAACTCCGCCACATCGTCCTCGCTGACAAGGTCGTAGTCAGCCATCATCCGGAACACCGCGTACCACTGGCGGGCATGCTTCACGGCGTCGCCCATCGCGGCTATGCGCTTGTCGATTTCTCGTTGCGCGGCACCAGCCATCGCGTGCCTTCCTCGTCGGTGAACAGCGTCTTCGCCGTGCACGCGCCGTCCATATACATCAGCACATCGTCGCCGTCGTGCGCCTCCTTGCCGAAGCACACGCGCAGCAGGTCGCCGTCCTCGTAGCCCGCGTCGAGCATGGAATCACCGTCGGCCGGCACAAACATCATCGGGTGCATGCCCACGAGCGCCTTCGGCAGCAGGTAGTAGTCCTCTATGCACTCGTCGCCCAGCTCCGTGGGGCTGCCGCATGGCACGCCCACGGTGCTCACCGCAACCGGAGTGTCGCACAACATCGCCTGCATGCCCGCTGCCCGCAGCAGACCCATCATTTCTTTCAATTCTTCCTTGTCCATGTTTCTTGTAATGTTAGTTAGGTGGAACATACGCGGGTTCACACCCGCCATCATTGAATCGGGTGCAAAGATAGACCGCGGTTGTTTCAAAACACGGCACAAGTTCGATATTTCTCAGTGTTTCCTCACCTCGTACCTCTCCAGCGTCCTGCGCAGCAACGCCACCATCTAAATATTCAGTCGTGCATGTTTTGCGCATGACATGCATCGACCACCTTTATCGTGTCACCCTCGATAATATAGGCATAGTACCACTTGTCGGTGTTCGCCATGTAGTAGCCGTCCCATCGGCTGAGGGTAGGTTTGCGGCGCGGCAACGAGCGCTCGATGGCGTAGATGGCGAAGAAGGCATCGTGCACGTTGCGTTCCATGTCTTCATACGAGTAGGTGTGGCGGTACTTCTTGGCTACGTTCTTGTAGAAAGACCTTATCTTGCCGGCAGTGCGCTTGGTGTACAGATACTTATACTGTTGCATCCTCGTAGATAGCCTTGATGTCCTTCATCGTCATTTCGTAGGCCTCCTCGGGCGTGTACAGTTCCTTGTCCATGTCCGCGAACTCCTCTTCTAAAGGCATGTCTATCAATGTCCTCTTATGAATTGGCTTGACGCTGTCGATGAGCATAGTGACCAGCTCCAGCTTCTCATTGTCATCGAGCTTCTTGGCCAGGTTCCAAGCCCTCGTGATGGGCTGAACCACACGCCGTCTTCTTGCTGTCGTAGCTTCCATAATTCTCGTCATTTTTATTGTTTTACGCTGCAAAGATAGCAACTATTTTTCGAATCCGCCACATCTTTTCCCCATTATTATATGTTAAAAATCGGCGTAAAAAAAGATGTGCCTCATAATGAAGCACATCGGGAATTTATTGTTAGGCTGGATGATGCTTGGGGATGTCAGGCGAAAACTCGACCCGCATTTTTTTTCATCTATACCGGCTCTATACTATCACGCTTTATTCTACAACGATGGTCGTATTAGCGGCTACCATAGCCAGAACTTCATAGCCAGCTGGCATAGCGGCTTTTGAGCCAGGAATAAAAATGCATGGCCAGCAGAAACAAGCTAGGACGACAGCAAGCGGAGTCCTATTCCTACCATAGATGCGAACATCGGAATTGCTGAAGTACAGAGGTTCGCCATTAGGCAAAATCAGTTTGTTAATGGCGATGACTAACCGGCCCTTAGTCCCAGCAATCGTACTCCTTCTCGCTTCCGAGACTATACCTTTAACCAATGTCCCTCTAGGGATAACGCAGATTCCATCCACATTCACATCCTGTATAACATTAAAATCAACAGTTTGCCCCTCCGAGACATCGGCAGCCCTGACGTAGGTCGAAGATTGCAATGGTGCGAAGAACTTCAATCAAAATTTTACTTACCAACTATATTATTGGAGAGTAAAAGTTTTAATACCATCACCAATGAGGGTAATTTTAATCCATTCAACCAAGAAAAGATTGTAATCTGCTCCTACCAGTTTGCAAAGGCACACAAAACTCAAGCAGCATTTGACTTTAGTGAAGTTTAAAACTTTACAGACTACTAGTATCACACTTAATCACTACCAGAGACTGCCGATAAATGGGGGACCTCCTTTGTTTCCAAATGTCGAACAGTTCGAATAGAATTCCTTGCACCAGTTCCTTCAGTCAAGCCCTGATGACATTCATCCATAGTGCCTTGGTGGTGTTCTGGAGGTCGTACAGATCGAACCTTAAAAAGTTTTCTTTATTTTGAAAAAAGAAAAAATTGTCTGTTATGGAAACTGTACATCATTTTTATTCATCTTGGCAACAACATCCTTCTGCTAATCTTAACCCCACATGGGTATCCGAAACACTTGAAAAAGATGATTTCCCGCAAAAAAGCTCGAATGCTGTTCTCATTATTTTAACTTCATTAGGATAAATATTTTGCTGGGATGAAATAAGATTGTCACACTCAGTTTGAAGGGTATTGTCCTTATGAAGACTAGCCCAATAAAAGCCCCAAAAAAGCATTTGATCAGACTCAAGCATGCTTGAAATCAGTTTCATCATTAAAGCTGTTTTTTTCCCCATATTATTATGTAACTGCCAATGCAAATAATTAGGAGCATCAGCATCAATATATGCTCCAATTGACAAATCAATTAATTTAGTACAATACAACGTGTCATTAATTAAGTCCAAATTACCGAAGGCTTCTATATGGCCACGTCCATATGCTATATCATTTTCTGAAATGATTTGGCCTTCAGGATATCCATATGTAGATATATACTCAAACCATGTGGTGGGAAATTCCTTGAAAAATTTCTCTTGGCATTTCTTGTCATCAGGATGCTTCATAAGTGCATTATAAGCATTAGATAAAGTCAATGTGTCAACGACTAAACTTAAGATCTTTACGTTGTTCTTTGTTGAATCTTTTTTGATAATTTGTTCACAAACTATTTTGTTTGTAGATTCTATAACATGTTTAGTGTCTTTGTTGGAAGTACATCCACAAAACACAAATATCAAAATCAAATTTATATACTTCATTTTTTTGTCATGTTCGCTAATTGCATCTTACCATAATGACTATCTAATAATAAAACGCAATTTTTTTGATTTATTGTTGTATTCTTGTTTTTTTGAAAATAACAAATCCTTTTTAACTAAGTGTTATTAAATGTCTTTATTCATAACTGGTTCGTGGTCGTTAGAATAGAACATGAATCTGAATCCAAAGAAGATGAATATGGTAGGCATAAATCAGTTTATTATTGTTTCACGCCGCAAATATACAGCATTATTTTGATACGCACGCACTTTTCGCAGTATTTTTCATTCATCCTCTATTCTATCATCGTCAGGAATCCGTCCTTTATTGTCTCGATATTCAACGGGCGCAAATTTGCGCCCGTTGACTTTCTCCTATGCCGTCTCCCGATGTCAATCAAATTTTCGATTGACATTAGCACGAGTCAGTCTTCGACCTCAAAATCTCTCAAAAAGCTACATGAAATTGATTCAACCGTATTATTCATTGGCTATTTATTAGATTATCTAATAATTTTGAACCGACAGGCGACCAAATGTTGCGGAAAATGTATATCTTTGCAGCGCAAAATAAAAACGATAATGATGAAAGCATTTAATCTACTTCTATTCTCCCTCCTGGCAGCATTAACGCTACCCGCTGCGGCACAACCGACGGTGAAACCCGTATCGGGCGTCTATATCGGCGGACATATCCGTCGCGAACGCCCTACGACCATCACCAAGCTACGCGAATCCGGCTTCACGTATGCCCTGCTGTTCAACGTCCACGTAGATACCGACGGCACACTGATGACCGACGGCGAGACGATCTGCAAGAACGGAGAATATGTGTTCCATGAGACGCAGCCCAACTATCAGCAGGACATCAAGAACTTGAAGACAGCACCTACCAGCATACAGCGCGTGGAGATCGTCATAGGCGGATGGGGCAACGACTCGTACGACCATATACGCGACCTCATCAACGCTCACGGAACAGGTGCCAGTACCATGTTGTACAAGAACTTCAAGGCGCTGAAAGAGGCCGTGCCGGAGATTGACGCCGTGAACAATGACGATGAGCATTGCTACGACTTGGAGACGGGCGCCAAGTTCCACCTGATGATGTACAGACTGGGCTACAAGACCACGCTGGCACCATACACCTACAAATCCTACTGGCAGGACTTGTGCACCAAAATCCGCGCATCCAAGGCCAATGCCGTGGACCGCGTCATGGTGCAGTGCTACGATGGCGGTGCCGGAAACGTCAATAGCGTAGGCAGCTGGACGTTCACGGGTGTCACGGAGCGCCATGCAGGTCTCATGTACTACTCCAACGACTGGAACGTGGACCTGAACATTGCGCAGTTCCAGAAGTGGAAGGACGACGGCGTAGCGACGGGCGGCTTCGTGTGGGTTTACAACAGCGAGGAGTGGGACCTCAACGCATGGGCATCGGGCATGAACCGCGTCTATCAGGCGGTGGAACTGCCAGAGGAGGACGCGATGGTGGAGGTGTTCAGCGGTGCCAACTACACAGGCTATAGTGTGAAGCTGCCCGAGGGGAAGCTGGCGAAAGGCGAACTGGCCATGTACGGACTGAAAGGCAACGACGTGGAGTCCGTCAAGATCCTGAAGGAAGGGGCCAGCGCCAGACTGTACAGAAACGTGAACAACGCAGGACTCTCCACCCTATGCACTGAGAATCAGGCATCGCTCACGAGCACCTACCGGAACCATATCAATTCCATTACCATCGAATATAACGACCCCAACGGCATCAAGAAACCGGCCCGTCAAGAAGGAGAAAAGACAGGGTGGAGAGCTGCATGGCACGACCTGAACGGGCGGCAGCTCGCAGGTAAGCCCAAGGCGAAGGGCCTCTACATCCACAACGGCAAGAAGGAAGCCGTGAAATGACCAAAATGAATGCGAAATTCCGCTTATGAAACATAGGCAAAAAAGAATGTGACAAAAAAGGCGGGCGGTATTCGCGGAAAAGTTGTACCTTTGCGGCGGAAATAAGCTAACAACTAAAAACAAATACTATCCTATGCAAGACAACAACCAACAAAACGGCTTCTACCGCCTCTCGTGGCTGCAGCGCATCGGCTTCGGCGCCGGCGATCTGGCGCAGAACCTCATCTATCAGACCATCTGCATGTATCTGCTGTTCTTCTACACCGACGTGTATGTCCTCGGTGGCGACGCAGCGAAGGCGGCAGGACTGGCGGGCACGATGTTCCTGATTGTGCGCATCGTGGATGTGCTGTGGGACCCCCTCGTAGGTACCTTCGTGGATAAGCACCATCCCGTGTGGGGCAAGTACCGCAGCTATCTGGTCATGGGCGGTGTGCCGTTGACACTGCTGGCGATTCTCTGCTTCTGGGACGGCTTCAAACCCTCTATCATCTACGCTTACATCACCTATGTAGGCATGTCGATGCTCTACACGCTCATCAATGTACCTTACGGCGCACTCAACTCCTCGCTGACACGCGACACGGACGAGATTACCGTCCTCACTTCCACGCGCATGTTCATGGCCAACGTGGGCGGTCTGTGTGTATCGGCCGGTGTACCTATCCTGGTTGCTGTGCTGGCTGGAGGCAGTCTGCCGCTGGAGATGGCTTTCTTCATGGGACTGGGCTCGCTGCCCTCGTTCATCTTCATGCCGCTGGTTCCTGCCATCAAGCGTAAGGTGGGCAAGAAGAATATGTTCTACATCTTCCTGTCGGTAGCCATCGTGGGCATGGCGCTGCTGTACATCATCAGCCGCATGGGAACGGTGAAGGAGCACATCGTACTCGTCTATATCGCACAATTCATCAAATCCACCGGTGTCATCGTGGCTACAGGTTATATGTGGGCACTGATTCCAGAGGTCATCTCGTACGGCGAATGGAAAACGGGACGCCGCATCTCCGGTATCGTCAACGCGCTGACGGGCATCTTCTTCAAGGCCGGTATGGCTCTGGGCGGAGTGATTCCCGGATGGGTACTGGCCATGACCCACTATCAGGCCGTGGAGGAAGCCTGCACGCTCCCCAAGGACTCGCGCGCCTGGTTCCTCACGATGCTCATCTTCGCCCTCGTGGGACTGGCCCTGCTCATCTTCTGCTTCACGCAGACCAAGGAGCGCGTGGTCATGGATGACAGCGAGACCAAGAACGTGAAGGTGAGCGACCTGTGGACCGAATTCATGCGTAACCGTCCGCTGCGTATCATCGCCCTCTTCTTCATCACCGCCTTTGCCATGATGTCCGTGGGCAATGCAGCCGGTGCCTACTTCATGAACGACCTGGAACTGCAGAATCCGCTGGCACAGGAAGGTATCCGCTGGCTCGTCTGCGTCATCCCCGCAGCGCTGCTGATTCTGGCCATGTTCATCATCTCACGCTACGAGCTTTCGGACGAAGTCATCGACAAAATCAACCGCGAAATTGAAGAAAAAGCAAAAGCTTAACTCTTGATTAATCAAAATCAAAAATCATAAAGCCATGCGCTATCTATTTCCCTCTGACTACATGGCCGACCCCTCGGCCCACGTGTTTGGCAACCGCCTATACATCTATCCTTCTCACGACCGCGAGAGCGGTATTCCCGAGAACGACAACGGCGATCATTTTGACATGAAGGACTATCACGTCCTCTGCATGGACGATCCCGACCAGCCCGAGGCAAAGGACCTGGGTAAGATTCTCGATGTGGAAGATATCCCCTGGGCAGGACGCCAGCTGTGGGACAGCGACGTCGTAGAGAAGGACGGCCGCTACTACCTCATCTACAGCCTCAAAGACAAGAACGACACCTTCCACCTCGGCGTAGCCATTGCCGACCGTCCCGAGGGACCCTTCACACCCCTCCCCGACCCCATCCGTGGCAGCTACAGCATCGACCCCTGTGCCTTCAAGGACGAGGATGGCGAGATTTACGTCTATTTCGGTGGACTATGGGGCGGACAACTGCAGCGCTATCGCGACAACAAAGCGCTGGAGAGTGCCATCCTGCCCGAAGGCGCCGAACCCGCGCTGCCGGCACGCGTAGTGCGCATGAAAGCTGACGTGACGCAGTTTGCGGAGGAGCCGAAGCCCGTCATCATCACAGACGATAACGGCCAGCCCCTGCGCGCCGACGATCCTCATCGCTTCTTCGAGGCCTCGTGGTTGCACAAGCACAATGGCCTCTACTACTTCAGCTACTCCACAGGCGACAGTCACCTGCTCTGCTACGCCACCAGCCGTTCACCCTACGGTCCCTTCCGCTTCCGCGGCGAACTGCTGCAGCCCGTTGTGGGATGGACAACCCACCACAGCATCGTCGAATGGCAGGGTCGCACGTTCCTGTTCCACCACGACAGCGTGCCCAGCGGCGGACGCACGTGGCTGCGCAGCGTGAAGATTGCCGAATTGGAGTACGACGGCGAGGAGTTGCGACTCAAATAACATATTTTTTTGCAAAACGTGATGCAAAAGTGGGAATAATTTGCTTACTTTGCGGCGAAATAACCGCAAAATAGCAATGAAACGACTCATTTTTGCCTTACTTATAACCCTTTCCTGCGCCCTCAGTTTCGCGCAGGAAGGGCTTTTTTTTAGTGCCAGCAAGCTCTCCAGTTCGCTCATCACCGTCATCGAGCAGGATGCCCGCGGGCTGTTATGGATTGGTACAGAACACGGACTCGACCGCTTTGACGGCTACCATTTCCACAACTACACGACGCTCAACCCCGATGACCAGCGCCCATGCTTTGTCGTCTCGCTGCTCACAGACAGTAAGGGACAGCTATGGGTGGGCACGGCACGCGGCCTGCTGCGCTACGATGAGTCAACAGACGCTTTCCTGCCCGTCAGCTTTCCAGGGCAGATAGAGCCGCGCGTCAGCGCTTTGCTGGAAGCCGATGACGGTCGGTTGCTGGCCGGTACTGCCGGCTATGGCCTATATGTCATTTCCCGCGATGAAATGGCCGCTACGCCACTATTCGGCATGGCTCCCGAGAATGATGACCACTACTTCAACCAGCTCTATCAATCCAAGGACAAAGCCATCTGGAAAGGTGGCGCGGACTGGAAAATCACCAGCTGCAGTACCAACGGCAAACTGAGCACCATCGTACCAGAGGAGGGATTGGTCGTGGATTTCTTCCGCCGCCAAGATACCGATTACGCCCTCTGCCAGCACGGATTCCTCCAGTTGACGCCTCCCACCCAACAGCCCCTCGAGAACTCGGTTCCCGCAGCTTCGCGTTTGTTCTCGGCGGTGGCTGCCGACGCGCAGGGTAATATATATATAGGTACACGCGGGGAAGGACTGTTCTGGATCCCAGCAGGTGAGCGGAAACTGAGAGCGCTACCCGTACTCACGGGTGGCGTGGATATAGCCAAGACAAATATCAGCACCCTCTTTCTGGACAGAAACGGCAACCTATGGGCGGGCTGCCAGCAGAAAGGACTATTGATGGTGCCCCTGCGCCATCGGCCACTCTTCAACACGTGGAGCTTCGCCGCTCAGCAGCAACAGACAGCCAGCTCCGTAGCCTCCATCGCCTTGGGAAGCGACAGCATCATCTGGTGCGCCGTCCCCGGTGACGGTGTATATGGTTTCAACCATGACGGCTTCATCATCCATCACAATCGCACGCCACAAGATGCAGAGTCCATCATCTGCGATGACGAGGGACAGCTATGGTTGGGAACGACTGATGCCCTCTACCGCATCCAACCCGCACAAGGACGCCACGAGCTCGTGGCATACCTTCCCAGCAACCGTGTCAATACGATGCGGGACATGGGACAGGGACTACTTGCCGTTTCAACGTTCAGTACGGGCCTCTGCCTGGTGGAAAAAGCCACGGGCAAGGTCGTACGTCACCTGTCCATGAACGACCGCGACACACTGAATCACGGCAATCTGGTGAATGACTGGATCTACACCTTCGACAAGGACCAAGAAGGGAACCTATGGATAGGCACGGCGTCAGGTGTATGCTGCTACAATGCAGAGCGCAACACTTTCCATGTCAAACCGGAGCGTCTGTTCGACCGCGATGCCTGTACGGCCCTGCGGGTGCTGAGCAACGGCGATGTTCTCATGGGCTTCGAGCACGGCCTCTTCCGATGGAACGCCCAAGAAGGCATGAAAGCCGAGGAAGGCACAGAGAGCCTACGCGGCCGCTCTATCTTCTACATCACAGAGGATAGACACCATGACATCTGGCTGAGCACCAACGATGGTCTTTGGCAGTGGTCACCAGACACGCAAGAACTGACCCCCTACATTGGCGGAGGACTGGCATCCAGCGAGTTTGTGATTGGCGCGGGCCTGCAAACGGCAGATGGCGCCCTCCTCTTAGGCACGAACGACGGCGTCACACTGTTCCATCCCGACAGCCTCCGTAGCCGCACTCTCCCCGCAATGGAGGTACAGCTGACAGCCCTTGTGATTGGCAATGAACGTGCACATATCGGCACCCGCAGTAATGGTCATCAGGTCATGGACTCCGCCCTCTACGACTGCCACCATTTCCGCCTCAGCTATATCGATGCCAGCTTCCAGTTAGAGTTCTCGCTGTTGCGCTTCTATGACGCAAACGATGTCACCTTTGAATACCGCTTCAAGGGCGAAGAGCGATGGCAATCGGCAGAACGTGGAAATAATGCCATTGCATTCAACCACTTGTCAGAAGGGAAACATGAACTGGAAGTGCGGGCAGTGCTGGCAAACACACATGGCCCCATTACCACTTATGTCATTGAAGTGATGCCCCCATGGTGGCGTTCCACATGGGCGTATGTCGTGTACATCATCATCATCCTGACGTTCCTCGGTGGCAGTATCTACATGTATCAACGCCATATCGAGCAACAGCACGACCGAGAGAAACTGCACCTGCTCCTCAGCGCCATCAACGCGGAGAATACGCCGCTAACGCTCGATGAAATGAAGCGCGCCATGAACAGCTATGTGCAAAGCCGCAAGAACAAACACGGCGTATATAGCGACATTGAGGCCATGGCTGAGCGCGTGGAGGTGCCCGAGCAACGCGGCAACGACGAACTGCTCATGGACCGCATCATGCAAAGCATCAACCGCCACCTCGGCGACAGCGATTTCACCGTAGAGCAGCTCTGTGCGGAAGCGGCCATCAGCCGCGCCCACCTGCACCGAAAGATGAAGGAGCTGACGGGTCTGCCTGTCACCGAATTTATCCGCAATATCCGTTTGGAGCAGGCAGCACGCCTGTTGCGTGAACAGAAACTGAATGTCACGCAGGTGGCCTACACCGTGGGATTCTCCAGTCTTGGCTACTTCGCAACCGTCTTCCGCAAACACTTTGGCGTAGCGCCACGCGACTACGCTACCAAGAGCGACGAATAAATAAAACAAAAGAGACTGCGCTACGGCACAGTCTCTTTTTTCTTGCATGAGGGGGAATCAACTCTTATCTTACGATTCGCTTCTGACCATCGACAATGTAAATACCTCTGGGCAGGCCCTTTAGGGCTGCATCGCGCTCCACATTGCGGCGCAGCACCTGTCCAGACAGGTTGGCCACGGTAACACGCGTAGATTTCGGACGAGCCACCAGGTCATTCACACCGACCTCGCCCAAATCGCTCAAATCGTTGGTGAGATACATGTCCTTGATCCTGACGGTCTTGTTAGCCACACCACTACGGAAAGTCACCATATATACCGACTTGGTGTTGAGTGCCTGATTCTTCTTGCTCGTCGAAGTATTCTTAGCCTGCTGCAAGTCGACGATGACCACGGTGTCGCGCGGCAAAGCGTCGGTGGTGTGGCTGGTTCCACTGATACCGGCAGCGGTGTAAATCGCCAGGTATAAGTCGGTGGTAGGCTTCGTTCTGTACTTGATGACCAGATACCTATAGTCAGACATATCGACCGGAGTAACGTAGTTCCAGCCCATTTGGTTGTCCTTGGCGAACTTGAAGGAAGCATCACCAGAGCTTAACTGATTATAGGTGCCTTGGCCTACGACGTTGGCGCAGATGAACTGCGGGTCGAAGGGGAAGTAACTGGACTTAGCCTTGAAGGTTGTATTGAAGTTGTTTCCGAAGAGGTCGGTATAGGAGGCAGTAACGGTTGTCTCACCCTGACCGATACCAAACATCTCACCATGGTCAAAGTCCACGATATCCTTCTTGTCTGTCGCGAAGCTGGTCAGTGTTGCGACATTCGCACTCTTCTTATTCTGATACTGAGCCTTCATGACGGGGAACTGAGAGCGACCGACCATCGTAGTATAGGTAGCCTGGCCCGTTGACAGCTTAGTGGCCACATAACGGGTAGAATCAGGTGCCACAAACTCCTCGGGATAGGTAGCAGCCTCATCGAAGCTGGCCTCAGTAGAGAACCAGTCGAAATCGGCATAGCCGCCCTGTTGCTTGGTGGCATAGCAGAAGATGCCAAAGCGCGAACCGACAAAGATAGAGAGGTTGAACGACTGCGACGTCTCGCTACCGAGTTGCTTATACTTCTCGTTGTCAAGTGAGTAGGAGAACGAGGCTTTATTATCACCATACTTAATCGAAGCACGCAGGTAAACAATACCATCTACGGGTTCAATAGCCAATGTCTTCTCGGCGGGCACGAAACTACTGCCGGCATCACGGACCTTGTCCTGCTTCCACAGCAGTTGATAGCCATCTGCCGTACGCTCTACACAAATCATCGCGTATGGATCCTGGAAGATCGTAATACCGGCGCGGTCGCCCTCCACGAGATGACTCACGTCAAGACGTATAGTACCCGTACTGGCCCGATTCTTATCGGCAAAGATGCGCTGTGTGAGCATGTTGCGCGCTTGATAGACATCCTGAACAACGCCTACGGTCTTCAGACGCAGCCAGCTGGGACGCTCGAAGACTGACCAAGCGGTGTCAACGGGATTATGGTTCCATTCCCATTGCATACCAAGCGGATAATCACGGAAGACATCGCTGGTAGGCAGGCGCTTGATGCTGTTGTCGCCAGAACGGGCAGGACGGGTAATCTTAGCTGAGAACGAAGCGTAAGGTTTACCATTGCTACCCACGACGGGCCAGTCGTTCTTCCATGTCACAGGCTGCAGATTGGGGAAACGTCCGAGGGCGCCAAGATCCTCCTGCATCACGGTCCACCATTTGCCGGCAACGTCTTCTACAAGGGAGCCTTGATGAATGGTGTTGGGTACATTATCGTATGACTTCTCCACAACCATCTTCTCCTCATAGTCGCCAAAGATGGTCTTTGAACGGAAGGCAACCTGTCCGCTGGGCCAGCCACCATAGGTGGCATAGATATAGTAATAGTCACCTTTTTTATAAAAATGGCAGCCCTCAAGACCTGTTCCTTCACGCTCAATCACTTTCTTCTCGCGCTTCACATTGAACTTCAAGTCATGCTCCACAATATACAGGTGGTTGATACCGCAAACGATATAGACCTTGCCATTGTCAAAGAGCAGGCCTGGGTCGTAATAGTTACGTGACAAACGCTTCACCGTCCATTCGCCCTCGGGATTCGTTGCTGTCAGCAACCATGCCTTGTCGTCATTACCATTGATCAGGAGATAGAACTTACCATCGTAGTATTTCAGCGATGAAGCCCACATACCAGAGGCGTAAGCGTTATTTCCGTTCTTGAGATTGTACTTATCATTACTGAGTAACTTCTTCAGCGGTTGTGCACAATATTCCCAATTCACCAAGTCCTGAGATTTAAGAATCGTAGCACCCGGGAAGAGGAACATCGTGGTGCTGACCATATAGTAGGTAGAACCCACACGGATGACATCTGGATCGGGGAAATCTGCACGCACAATGGGATTCATGTACTTGGCACCCCAATCGCTACAAGGCACGCTACGGAAATCGGGCTTGGGGAAGTCCTTGACATAGTAGTCCGCATACCAATCCCAGCAGGCACCGGAACAAGCCTCCGGATTGCCATCAAACGCGGGCACTGGATTCTTGGGATTTTCCACAAGCTTATCTAGATCTAAATAGTCATGAGGATGGGTCAGCGTCATGGAGATATTGCCATAATGGTCTAACACAGCCTTATAACAAACGCCCCACTTTGAGGTGGAAGCCGTGGCCCACGTGCCAAGATTCTTATAGATAGAATCGCCCCATTCATTGACCTTGTCGAACTCCTTCGGCTCTTTGATCGGACTCCAGTCCACCTCGGAAACAAAAATCGGATTAGTCTCCACGACAGGAACCTGCTTCTTGAATTGGTTGATGAAATCTGTCTTACTCTTTTCTACGCCATCGCGATCGACCTTCCCATCGTCACAGCCGTACCAGCCAGAATAAACGTGGACGGCATAGCCGAAATTGAAGTCCGTAATGGGATAGGTCTTGTAGTCTGCATAGCTGGACTGATAGCCAGTACCAGGGACCCAGATAATACCCTTGAAACCATTGGCACGAATCAGATCGACGATGGGCTGGAAGTAGTCATGCAACGCCTTCGTGTCACTTTCGTTGTTCATGTTCTTGATGTTCACGGGCTCGTTGGCCAATTCAATACCGATTTGGCCGCAATACTTACGTACAGAGTCGTTCTTAGTGACGATGTCCCACACCTCCATCAGGTATTTCTGATAGTAATCGCCGACTTTCAGGTTGTGAGGACACACTCCGGGCGGGCGCATCACAACATATTGCCTGTGATTCATGGCTCTCTTGGCCAACGGGAAATAGAGTTTATTCAGATAAGTCTTCAATCGCGTGGGATTGAAGTGACTGATGTCAGCCTCACCACTTGTCCCTTCGGGCTGAGCAGCCGCACCAGGATATTTAAAGCTATCATCATTAGTCCAAACCGGCTCAAGGTGCAGACGGAAAATATTGCAATTAGCAATCTCGAAAGCCGTAAATTGTTTCTCAAAATAGTCGAGACAACGCTGCATGCCTGCATCGTCGTAGGACCAACCCCAACGGCCACCATTGAACCAGGCGCTTGGAGTGTCCATCACACCATGGAGCACCACGTGATTTCCGTGCGTATCGACAAGCCATTTGCCATCCACGTGTATAGATGGCAGCGGTTTCTCAACCTGTGCCTGGGTCGTCACAACGGCGGCCAGCAGCACAAACAGAAAGATTGTTAGTTTCTTCATAAAAGTAGTTGTTTTGTCAAGTGTTAGAATATATCAGATAGTTTATCATTCATCTAACAAATTATTTGAAGAGCAGGGGAGCCATCTCCTTAAGGCTACGGCGCCATGTCAGGAATTCATGTGCAGTGCCTTCAGAGACATATCCGACAGCCTTGTGTCCAGCCTCCTGTAAGGCAGCTGTTGACTGGCGGATGCCATCGGGATTCTCTTTGCTACCGCAGCTCTGGAAGATAAGCTTAACCTGCTTGGGATCTTTGATGTCAGAGGGTGCATAAGTGCCACCGCTAAGCAAACCATAGTAGCTAAACACCTCGGGACGACGCAGGGTGATAGTCTTTGTCTCCATACCGCCCATGGAAAGGCCAGCCATAGCACGCGACTCTTTCTTAGCAATGGTGCGGAAATGACTGTCAATATAAGGAACCAACTCATCCACCAGCACCGTCTCAAACTCCTTGGCCGTGAATGAGCCGATGCCACCAAAACGTACATCGTTGGTCATACCATAAGTCATTACAATGATGAATGGCGTGCATTTTCCTTCGGCAATCAAGTTGTCCATGATGAGGTTGGCGTGCCCTTGATTGCTCCATGCCGTCTCGTCCTCACCCCAGCCATGTTGGAGATAGAGGACTGGGTATTTCTTCTTGTCATTACCATAGGTAGGAGGTGTATAGACAAAAGCACGACGCACCTGTTGCGTGCTCTCACTCCAGAATAGCACTTGCTGAACGAAGCCGTGAGGAACATTCTTGGTAGCATAAAAATCGCGGTCGTGGGCTGGAATCTCGATACCGCTCTCCCAACGTGTACTACCATAGTAGTTTTGTGCTCCGGGATCATTCACTACGCCGCCATCTACAGTCAGATGGTAGTAGTGGAAGCCTTCATCCATGGGACCGGAGGTCTGTCCGACCCAAGAGCCGTCATAGCACTGATGGAGCTGTGTGCCACCCTGACCGCCAAGGCCCAGGCTAACGACTACGGATTTTGCCTCGGGCAGTTCTACACGGAAGCGCACAACGCCCTGAGAGTTTACCTGCGGATAGTCACGCCCAGGCTGATTCATCTCTGAAGGTTTGAAATCCTCTTTCACATCAGCTTTCTCAGGAAAAGCCAAAGCGGCATTGAACGGCGGGCGTTGCTGGGCCTGCTGCTGACCACGCGGGCCGCGTTGACCACGACGTTGGCCTTGCTGGCCTTCCGGTCGCGGTTGACGCTTAGGCTTTTCCGGCGTCTGCCACTCGGGATTGCGCATATTCAGAATGTAATCATAAGCTTTCTTGGGCTGATACTCTGTATCGAAGGGCAAAGGATAGTTGCGAGCGCCCAACCAAGAATCACGATCTGAAAGATTCCAGAAGGTAACATTGTCAATGACATCCTTGTGCTTACGCAACACGCGGAAAATACGGGCATACTGATCGGCCAAATGCTGCTTGAGAGAGTCGCTCACGGCAGCACCTTCCTGACTGAACTGCAGGGCACCGCCCATTTCCTCATTGGCACGGACATCCAATTCTGTTACATGAATATGCTTCACCACTTGCTTGTAAAGCGTAAGTGCAGCATCTATCTCATCTTCCTTCGGACCATAGATATTGTAGTGACCCTGCATGCCAATACCATCAATGGGCACACCGTTGGCCTTCATCTTCTTAACCATCTCGAAAATGCGCTTGCTCTTAACGGGATCTGTCTCATTATAGTCGTTATAGAATAACAACACATCAGGATCAGCCTCGCGGGCATAACGAAATGCGTTGGCGATGAACTCGTCGCCGGCAATCTTGTACATCGGAGACTGGCGATACGGGTCCTCGGCGTTCTTATCATCCGTCATGGCCTCGTTCACCACATCCCACGCATACACGACATCTTTATATCGGTTCACAACCGCATGAATGTGCTCGCGCATACGACGGAAAAGCTCTTCCTTGGGAAGAAGATCTCCTTGTTCATCTTTGTAGATCCATTCGCCGATTTGGGAATGCCACATTAGGCAGTGACCACGCATTTTGATACCATTCTGACGGCAGAAATTGGCAATACGGTCAGCACGCGAGAAGTCAAACTGACCCTGCCGCGGCTCCGTAGGCTGAGGTTTCATGTCATTCTCTGCTGTCACGCTATTGAATTCGCGACAGATAAGCGCTTGCTGATCTGGGTTCGTGACGTTACGCTGGTTTACAGCTACGCCAATGGTAAAATAGCTTTTGTAGGCATCTTTCAGGCCTTGAGCCTGAACAGCCATGCCGCTCACGAAGAGCAGGATGGGGAGAATTGCTAACTTTTTCATTGCATCTGTGTTTATAAAGTAGATTTCTGGGTGCAAAGATACACGTATACGCGAAAAAACAAATTAAATCTTGTCTCAAAAAAGCCTCCTTTCGTCTCACGAACTTTTTTTTTAATAAAGAGACACTCCATATGGGATTTTATGTTTATCTTTGCAGCCGATTACTAGACCTGACTGCCAAGTGAGTAGATTGAGATTCCATCTTTTGTGTCTCTGCATCATAAGCCCGTGGATTGCTGCACGAGCACAATATGATGCGGCCTTTAATCATTATTGGGCACTGCAAACGCTTTATAACCCTGCGGCATCAGGCTTAGTGGAACAGCTAAATATTCAAGGAGGCTATGCCATGCAGCTCATGGGCTACGAGCACGCACCCGTCACCATGGCTGTAACTGCTGACATGCCGCTTTGGATGATTGGTCCAGCCCACGGCGTTGGCGTGGGCTTTGTGAACGACAAAATCGGTCTGTTTGAGCACAAGAAATTTCATTTTCAATACGCATATCACCAAAAATTATGGGGCGGGCGTCTGAGCGCAGGCGTGCGAGCCGCCATATTGGCTGAGACGTTCGACGGTTCTGGCGTTGACATGGAAATGGCCAGCGATCCAGCCTTCCCCACGTCCGAAGTAAACGGTACCGCCTTCGACCTTGATGCTGGAATTCGTTATGATGGCCGCAGGTGGTATACGGGCTTCTCTGTCGTACACGCATTATCACCTCTAGTGGAGCTCGGAGATGAAAAAGTGAATGAATATGAGGTACCTCAGACATTTTATTTGACTGGCGGATACAATATTCCTTTTAGAAATCCGTTATTATCAATGCAGACATCAGCAATTGTGCGCACCAATTTACAAGCTTGGCGTGGCGACGTTACAGCACGATTGGTATATAAAAGCCCAAAAGGCAGGATGTATGCAGGCTTAGGATATAGCCCCACGATCTCGACTTCAGTGTTCATCGGCGGTGATCTACACGGAATCCAACTCGGATATTGCTACGAGATTTACACAGGCGGCATTGGAGCCTTACAAGGAACGCATGAAATCAGCATCGGTTACATGACAGACCTGAACCTCTTCAAAAAGGGAAAGAACAGGCACCAAAGTGTTAGACTCCTTTGATTATTTGGATATTAAAACAAAGAAACAACTACGTCCTTCTAGCTCGAAGCATTACAAACGATGAGCGAAAAAGACAATTATACGAATATGAAAGATAAATTTTTGATTTATTTATTATTCCTTCTTGTATCAGCCTCCATGCTGACTTCCTGTGCAGGCTCCAAAAGCAATGCAATGGCCACAGGTGGTGAAGTAACGGGTGTTCGCGGAACATCCCTTGGTGAACCGGCTCCATTCGGCATGGTTGCCATTCCTAAGGGTTCCCTGCAGGTTGGCATCGAGGATGGTGATACGCTGTGGGGTGCAGGCTTCCCTGTCCGCGACATCAGCGTTGATGGCTTTTGGATGGATCAGACCGAGGTTAGCAACGCCAAGTACCGTCAGTTTGTACAATGGGTACGCGACAGCATTATTCGGGAACGCCTTGCAGATCCTAATTACGGAGGCGATGAAAGCTACAAGATCGTGGAAGACAAAGAGGGTAATCCCATCACGCCTCACCTCAATTGGAATAAAAATATCCCTTGGCGTAAAGCTACAGAGGAGGAGCAGAAGGCCATCGAGAGCGTCTATATCATCCACCCCATTGATGGCACGAAGATGTTGGATGCCAATCAGATGAACTATCGTTATGAAGTTTATGACTATGCACAGGCAGCCCTGCGTCGTAATCGTCTGAACCCCGAAGAGCGCGACCTAAACACGGATCATGCCGTGTCCACCGCAGATGTCATGATCTCCAAGGACACCGCTTATATTGATGATGAAGGAAAGATTGTGCGCCAAACGATTACACGTCCTTTGTCAGGTCCTTGGGATTTCCTTAACACGTATATTGTCAATATCTATCCTGATACCACGTGCTGGATTAATGATTTTAAGAACGCAGAAAATGAGCGTTATATGCGCCTGTATTTCTCCAATCCAGCCTATGATGATTACCCAGTGGTTGGCGTTTCATGGGAACAGGCCACGGCCTTCTGCCGTTGGCGTACAGATTTCCTCTTGAGAGGTCTTGGCAGCAATGGAAATGACGTACAGCCTTACCGATTGCCGACCGAGATTGAATGGGAGTTTGCCGCCCGCGGAAAGGATGGTAATCCATTCCCCTGGGAGGCTCCTGATGTCAAGAGCGAGAAAGGCTGTTTCTATGCCAACTTCAAACCAGATCGAGGCAATTACACGAAGGACGGTAGCCTAATCACCTCAAAGTGCGGCATTTTCTCTGCCAATAGCAATGGACTCTATGACATGGCGGGTAATGTGGCAGAATGGACTTCGACCGTCTATACCGAAGCTGGCGTGCAAGCCATGAGTGACATGAATCCCGAGTTGCGCTATAATGCAGCCAAGGAAGACCCTTACCGCTTAAAGAAAAAAAGCGTACGCGGCGGCTCTTGGAAAGATCCTGAATCTATGATTCGCTCTGCATGGCGCTCCTATGAGTACCAGAACCAACCCCGCTCATATATCGGTTTCCGTTGTGTCCGCAGCATGGTTCGGGATGGTAGCGGAGAAAAGAATAAAGGAAAGAAATAAAAAATCAACGCGAAAACGCTGAACGATAAACGAAATAGAATACAATGAGTAAGTTTAGCCTCATAGCCCGTTTACAGCACTGGATGGATTCCGTGCCGGGCCAGACTTTCATGAATTACGCCTATAGCTGGGGTGCCGCCGTTGTCATCCTTGGTACATTGTTCAAGTTGACACATATCCCTGGCGCTAACCTCATGCTATTTATCGGTATGGGTACCGAGGTCTTCGTGTTCTTCATCTCCGGTTTTGACCGCCCATTCAACGCCTCACAGGATACAGAACTGGCAGATGAGTTCGTTGATTTGGAGGATTTGGAAGCCATGAAAGCAGCCGCTCATGCCGTTGCCGAGGCAGGTGGTGCTGTGGCCGGAGGAACTATTGTGGCCGGTGGTACTGGCGGTGGTACTGTTATCATTGGCGGCGGTCAAGCTCCAGCGGGCGGCACCGTGATTATCGGTAGCGATCAAACTGCTGGCGAGGCTACAGAAGGTGGAACAACCATTATCGGTGGTGGAACAATCAGTGGCGGCGTGATAAGCGGAGGCAGTGGAACTGGTCTCTCTGCTGAAGATGCTGCAAATCTGGCAGCTGCGGCTCAGGCTGCAGCAAGCGTGGGTGCGACACTGGGACAGGATGCTCAGGGCTTGCTCACTAACGCCCAAGCTGCCAATGCGCCCGAGGTCGAAGATGCCATCGAAGCGTATGTTGATCAGCTGCAACAACTGACAGAAGTACTCGGTCGCGTTCGCGAACAAGCTGGCCGCATGACGCAAGACAGCGAAGAGATGATCAATCTCAACCGTACGCTCACTGGTATTAACACCATTTACGAGATGCAACTGAAGAGTATCAGCCAGCAAGTTGGAACCATTGATCAGATTAATGACCAAACTCGTAAGATGGCTCAGCAGATTGAAGAGCTCAATGGTGTCTATGCACGTATGATTGAAGCGCTCACTGTGAATATGCCAAAGTCTGCTCCGCAGGCATAAATAGTATATCGTAAATCGTCAAAATTGTAAATTGCGATTATGCCCGTAAAGAAAAGACCAGTCTCACCTCGCCAGAAGATGATTAACCTGATGTATGTCGTCTTGATGGCCATGCTTGCGCTGAACGTGTCAAGCGATGTGCTCAATGGCTTCTCTCTGGTGGATAAAAGCTTGCAGACAACAACATCCAACGCCACGCAAGTCAACCAAGGTATCTATGAGGACTTTGAGGAGCAAATGAAAGCCAACCCTAAGAAGGTGAAGGAATGGTACGACAAAGCGCAGGTGGTTCGCCAGATGTCCGACTCACTCTTTAATTTTGCAGAGGAACTGAAGGAACTGATAGTCAAAAAGAGTGACGGCAAGGACGGTGATGTTCGCAACATCAAGAACCGTGAAGACCTGGAAGCAGCTACAAGTGTAATGCTCGCACCTGGCACTGGACGCGGGGGTGCGCTGTACGATGGAATTAACAGCTATCGTCAACGTATTATTAAAATGGTAACCGACTCCGCCCAACGCCGAATTATCGCCAGCAACCTCTCCACAGAGATTCCACAAAGCGTACGAACACTCGGCAAGAACTGGCAAGAATATATGTTTGAGTCTATGCCGACAGCAGCAGCAGTCACTTTACTCACCAAACTTCAAAGCGATGTTCGCTATGCAGAAGGTGAAGTGCTGCACGGATTGGCATCAAACATCGGCGTGAAGGATATCCGCGTAAACGAGCTGAACGCATGGGTTATTCCCAGCTCACAGACCGTAGTACAAGGCGGTAAGTTCACGGCACAGATACTGATGGCCGCCGTAGATACAACCAATCGTCCTACCATCTATATAGGTGGGCAGAAAATACAAAGCGATCGCGGCATCTACGAAACCGTATGTACTCGCACTGGCGACTTCAACCTCGTTGGTTACATTGAAATGATGAATGCCCAAGGAGAGCTCGTGCGCCGCAATTTTGAACAAAAGTATACTGTTGTAGCACCATCAGCAACTGTATCAGCTGACTTGATGAATGTTCTCTATGCAGGATTTGACAACCCGATGAGTGTTAGTGTCCCCGGTGTTGCTGCCAATCAGTTACAAGTGACCATGACTGGCGGAAACCTTACGCCAAAAGGAGATGGAAAATTCATCGCAAAGCCCACTGCTGTTGGTGGTGAGGCAGTGATTACCGTTGCCGCCAAGACAGAGGGACGCGTTCAGGAAATGGGAAAATTCACGTTCCGTATTCGCAAGTTGCCCGATCCAACAGCTTACATTGCCTATAGTGATGGTCAGGGTGGTGAAAATCGTTTCAAAAGCGGCAAGTTGTCTAAACAGATTCTGATGAATACCGATGTACTGGGAGCTGCCGTCGACGATGGTTTACTGAACATACCGTTCCGCGTATTGGGCTTTCAGACCATCTTCTATGATAACATGGGTAATGCTGTGCCTGAGGTTTCTAACTCTGCACAGTTCACCGAGCGTCAAAAAAACATGTTCCGCAGCCTAGGGCGCGGCAAGCGATTCTACATCAGCGAGATTCGAGCTGTTGGACCAGATGGCGTAGAGCGAAAACTCGATGCCGCAATGGAAGTAATCGTGAACTAATAAGTGACATAAATATAGATAATATAAGTTGATCATTCGTAATAAACAAGATATGAAGCGAGTTCTGATATTCATAATAGGCATGATGGCAGTAGCTAACGTCTCCGCCCAGCCCAAGAAGAGTCGTGTGGTAACAAACCCCACCACTCCTGCCCAGAAGAGCACGGCAGCAAAGCCCGCCACCACCAGCGATCGCGCATCTCTGATGTTTCCGACCTCAGCGGAAATGCCAGAGGATGTGGTATGGCGCCGCGATATCTATCGCCAACTGGACTTACTTGATGACACCAATGCGCCCTTATACTATCCAGTGGAGCCTCATGGTAAAGAACAAAACCTGTTTACCTATCTCCTCCGTTTATTCATCTCCGGACGCATTCCTGTATATACATATAAGTTGGATGGCAACGAGAGTTTTGAAGCAAAAGACAAAGCTGATGCCAAAGAGTTTTTGGAACGATATTCTATTTACTACGAAGTCAAAGATGGTAAACCCACTATTGCGGAAAGTGATATTCCCTCTGCTGAAGTAACACGTTTCTATGTGAAAGAAAGTAGCTATTTCGATCAACGGTCCGCGACCTACCGCACTCGTGTTACGGCCCTCTGTCCCGTGATGATGCGCGGTGCTGATGACTTCGGAACAGAAGCGACCCCCTACCCGCTTTTTTGGGTGAACTACGATGATGTGGCTTCGTACCTGTCTCGCATGCCCGTCATGGCGTCCAATTTCAACAACGTGACAAACATGACAGTGGATGACTACTTCACGATGAACCGCTATAAAGGTAAGATTTACAAGACAAATAATTTGCAAGGTCGCGTTTTAGCCAATGACAGCACCCGCGTGCAAGAGCAAGAACGCATCGAACAACAGCTGAAGGATTTTGAAGAGCACATATGGCATCAGCCAGCACAAAAAGACTCACTTGACAGCGTGGCGGTACAAAACTCCAAAGATAAATCCTCAAAGAAAGAGAAGGCAAAATCATCTTCGACTTCCTCACGTCGTTCAAAAGCCTCAACGACGGTATCTAAGCCTAAGTCCTCTGGCGGTTCTTCGGCACCTCGAGTGTCAGCCCGTAGGCAACGGCGATAGCACTACGAATCTTTCATGAAATGTAGAATCATATTCACACTAATTGTTTTATTGAGCGTAGCCAATCGTGCCTGCGCTCAATTGTCTTTTGGTGTAGATATGGGCATGAACGTTTCGCAGCTGAGTATGTCTAAGGCCGTCGCAGACACTCGTAATAGGCAAGGATATTTCCTAGGTCCCAAAGTGAAAGCAACATTACCCATCGTGGGACTCGGTGCTGATGCTGCCGTTCGCTATACCCAAAAGAACGCTGCATTTGAATCATGGAGCGATCAAGTTTACGTCAAGGAGGAGATGAGTTATATTGAGATTCCAGTCAATGTTCTCTGGGAGTTCTCGGCATTGAAGGCATTCGGATTTTTTTTAGCTACAGGGCCACAATGGGACTGGTATATTGGAACCTCCACATGGGAAAGTGAAGATAATTTCCGAGCCACCTTTAACCATAGTATGTTCAGTTGGAATATAGGCATTGGCATATCCGTCATGGATCGTGTCAGTCTCTGTCTAAGCAGAAATATCCCCATTGAAAATCAAGGAACCTTTGTAACAAAGGTATACAATACTGTATCTAAGCAAGTGGAAGATGCTGAAATGGCAATGAAGAACTATGGTTGGCAAATAGCCTTAAGCTTTTATTTCTAATGGTGTACGTTGACGTTATCCTGCCTGTGCCTTTGCCTGGTCTGTTTACTTATGCCGTCCCTCCAGACTTAGAGGATATGGCACAAGAAGGATGCCGTGTTTGCGTGCCATTTGGTACCAAGAAGAAAACAACAGGATTAATTGCCAGACGCCATCACGAACCACCAACAGATACCACGTTCATTGTTAAAGAGATAGTCGAAGTCATCGATAATGCCTCCGTTATCCTCCCATCACAACTTTCGCTCTGGCAATGGATCTCTGATTATTACCTCTGCACCATTGGGGAAGTTTTCAAGGCCGCACTTCCTGCTAAACTCAAACGAGGGAAGATGCACACATCGCGATCGGCTCAAGAACAGAGATATCTACTCACAGAGGAATTACAGCTACCAACCCTTTCCGTTGCACAAGAAAGGGCATTAAAAGATATTCGGCAACAATGGACATGCCTTCCCGTCTGCCTCCTTCACGGGGTAACCTCTAGTGGAAAGACGGAGATATATATCCATTTAATTGCCGAAGCCATCTCACGCGGTAAGCAAGTGTTGTATCTCTTACCGGAAATTGTACTAACCACCCAATTAACGGATCGCCTACGTTCTGTCTTCGGCGACCATCTGGGCGTTTATCACAGTAAGTTCAGCGACAGCCAACGAGCAGAGATATGGCAACGCCAACTCTCGCAACAGCCTTACGATATCATCGTCGGCGTTCGATCCTCCATCTTCCTTCCGTACAAAAGGTTAGGACTTGTTATCGTTGACGAGGAGCACGAAGTAAACTTCAAGCAACAAGATCCAGCGCCACGCTACAACGCACGCAACGTCGCCATACTCATGGCTGCACGAGCAGGTGCACAGACACTCCTTGGCACCGCTACTCCCGCCTTTGAGAGTTATTACAATGCCCGATTAGGGAAATATGGTCTTGTGCAGCTCAAAGAAAGATTTGGGCACGTACAACTCCCAGATATTGAGGTTGTAGATATCCATGAGCTGCGACGTAAACGCCTGATGCAAGGTCCTTTTTCTCCACAGCTGATGGAGGCCATTCAAACAGCGCTTACCAATCATGAGCAGGTTATTCTCTTCCAAAACCGAAGAGGCTATGCACCACAAATGCAATGCCATATTTGCGGATGGGTGCCTCGCTGTCCACATTGTGACGTTCCCCTGACATTGCACAAACGCACTGGACGAATGACATGTCACTATTGTGGCTACACCAGTGAAATTCCACAACAATGCCCCGCTTGCGAAAACCCAGACTTACGAGGAAAGGGGTTTGGTACTGAGCGTATAGAAGACGATTTAGCGAGTCTCTTTCCCGAGGCTCGTATTGCACGTATGGATTTGGACACAACTCGTTCACGCGCTGACTATGAGCAGGTCATCGATGATTTTGCATCTCATCGCACAGACATCCTTGTCGGCACACAGATGGTTACAAAAGGACTGGATTTCGAGCATGTCAGCGTTGTAGGTATACTCTCAGCAGATACACAACTGAATCAGCCCGATTTCCGAGCCTACGAGCATACATTTCAAATGCTTGCACAAGTCGCAGGGCGCGCAGGACGACGTCAGCAACAAGGACGCGTATTACTACAGACCATGAGTGCCAGCGTACCTCTCATCCTGCAAGTCGTAAAGAATGACTATGAAGCGATGTATCAGGAGCAGATGATTGAACGTCGTAATTTCTCTTATCCGCCCTTCACACGCATGATTATGGTTTACTTCAAACATCGCAACTCAGCAACCGTTGATGCTCTGTCCCGTGAAGCGGCAATGCTTCTGCGAAACTCTTTTGGGACACGTATTCTTGGTCCTGACGATCCACCTGTACCCCGTATTCAGAACCTTTTCATCCGCCGCATCATTTTGAAGTTAGAACCGGCCATCTCGCTTACGCATGTGCGACAATGTCTTTGGGACACTCGCACCACGCTTCTTTCCAACCACCTCTACGCTTCGGCCCACATTTATTTTGATGTTGATCCGCTCTGAGCTTCCTCGTCTTTCTCTTTTGCCTCTTCGTTCAAGGTTGGATAAGAAACACGGGTATGATAAATCGTACGTAAACGACCCTTCAAAACCTCCTTCGCCGTCTGGATATCCAAAAATGTGATTGGACAATAATTGAAAAAGCCTTCTGCCATCTGGCCATCGATGATACGGTCCACTAATTGTCCGATACTATCCTCTGTATATTCCGCGAGGGAACGAGCCGAGGCTTCCACCGCATCTGCCATCATTAAGATGGCTTGCTCTGTAGTACTTGGATTTGGCCCCTTATACGTGTAGTCCTTGATATTGATGTCGGCATCTGGATGTTCGTTCTTCTCGCTAATATAGAAATATTTTGCCACACCACAGCCATGGTGCGTAGAGATAAAATCACGGATGACACGTGGTAGTTGATGACGATCCGCCAGTTCCTCCCCTTCTATAACATGACTAAGAATAATTGCAGCGCTCTCTTTGTTCGATAACATCCGATGCGGGTTCACGCCTCCCAATTGATTCTCGGTAAAATATTCCGGGCGATTCATTTTACCTATATCGTGATAGAGAGCACCTGTTCGGACTAATTGGGGTTTCGCACCAATCTTTATGGCAATTTCTGCTGCCAGATTTGCAACCTGCATCGAATGTTGGAAAGTTCCTGGCGCCGTTTCAGATAGTTGCCGTAAGAGGTCACGGTTGATATTGGAGAGTTCTACCAATGTCACATTACTTATGAAGCCAAATGCGCGCTCCAACAAAGCCATCAACGGATAAGCAAACAGCAAGAGTAAACCAGAGATGAAAATATGGAGATAAATCATGTAATCAACGCGCTTCAGCGAATCATTATCTATAAACGAACGTCCATGTACCAAGTCAATACTCAGATAAACAACAAGCGCTGATAGCGTCACCAATGCCGCCGTACGGATAATTTGCGAACGCTCGGCCATTTCACGCATGGTATATATAGCCACAAGGCCTGCGACCAATTGTGTTGCCATAAACTCAAAGGGGAAACGCAGGGAGATTGCACACAATAGAATCGTACAGACATGGGCAAAGAAAGCTGTACGTGAATCCATGAAAACACGGATAAATACAGGAAGCATTGCATAAGGGACCACATAGACCGATAGTACCGTATGACTGACAAGCACAGAGGTTATAAGTGGGAAAGCCAACACTAGGACCACCAATAATGCAACACTACGAACATTGGTGATGTAATCCCGGCGGAAAAGATCGAAATAGAGTACCAGACATAGGACAACCGCAAAAACATACAGGGATTGTCCCAACAATATCAAAAGATTACCGGAATCTGAAGAATCGCCGCCGCTCATTGCGTGATTATAGCTACGAAGCAATTGTGCGATATGTTCACTGACTATCTCACCCCGATCCACTATTTTCTGCCCTGCCAGCATCATCCCTGAGCTGCCAGAGAGCGATTGCTCCATCTCATCCCAGAGCGCTTTAGAACGACCCTCATCGTATTCCAAATTCGGCTTGATATATTGATTGAGGTCCAGATTCTGCAGCGCCTGACGGCTCAATCCCTGACTCTCCGTATTACTAAACAAATGTTCGTAAGCAGATTTCTCCGTATATAGTTTATTAACAGGCACTACAGCTGCTTCATTCCCATGATAGATAGTAATCATCCTCGTTTCCTGTAATTGCAGGACCTGTAAATCATTGGCATCAATGATTCCCTGCTGATAAACCTCCGCCAACCTATTCTCCACAAATGAACGATAGGTATGATTCTCGGCAATACCTTTATACAGTCTGAAATTATTGTGGAACGCATTCATCTGCTGAGTACCGACATTTGTCATCAACTCAAAAAACGGTTCATAAGCACTTTGTATGCTATCATGCTCGTGTTGAAGTTCTGCCTCCGATTTCAGAATAGGGAAATTAAAGGGAGCTATCAATCGGCCATTGGGCCATGGTTGACCGACCTCGACATGAAAGGTCGTGCAATCGCCATGCGGTAAGAACCAAACGATTACGAGGGTCGTAACAATAACGAAGATAGACTGTATCAAATAGTCTTTCCAAGTATGTACTTGGGGCTTATTATATCTACTCATACTCAAAAAAAGGTATTCTTTCTATTTTTCAAGGACAAAAATACAGATTTATTTGTGTCCGCGTCAATTTTTTGTTGTATTTTTGCAAAAATTTTGAATACTTCGCTTATGAATACATCCAAAGTGCGCGTCCGATTCGCGCCTTCACCAACAGGTCCCCTGCATATTGGCGGTGTCCGAACAGCTTTATACAACTATCTCTTTGCCCGGCAACATGGTGGCGAATTCATATTCCGTATTGAGGATACTGACAGCACACGCTTTGTCCCGGGTGCAGAAGAGTATATTTTAGAGTCGTTCCGTTGGTTGGGCATTGATTTCGATGAAGGTGTTGGTTTCGGAGGAAAGCACGGTCCCTATCGCCAGAGTGAGCGCAAGGAAATCTATAAAGAATATGTCCAGCAACTCTTGGCTGCTGGACGAGCCTACATTGCCTTTGACACACCGGAGGAGCTAACACAAAAGCGTGAAGCCGTTGAGAACTTTCAATATGATGCTACCACACGTATGCAGATGCGCAACTCCCTGACGCTTGGCACGGAGGAGACGGCTCGCCTCATCGCAGAAGGAAACCCTTATGTTGTACGTTTTCTCATTGAGCCTGGTGAGGATGTTCACGTGGACGATATTATCCGTGGTGATGTCTGCATCAACTCTAGTATCTTGGATGATAAGGTCCTTTGGAAAAGCGCTGATCAACTGCCAACCTACCACCTTGCCAATATCGTTGATGATCATTTAATGGAGGTCACCCACGTCATTCGCGGTGAGGAATGGTTACCTTCAGCCCCCCTTCACGTCCTTCTTTATCGTGCTTTTGGCTGGCAGGACACGATGCCTCGCTTCGCTCATCTTCCTCTTCTCCTAAAGCCAGATGGCAAAGGTAAATTGTCCAAACGCGATGGCGACCGTCTCGGTTTCCCCGTATTTCCACTTGAATGGCACGATCCCAAAAGCGGAGAGATTAGTAGCGGCTATCGCGAGAAAGGTTATCTGCCAGAGGCTGTCATCAATTTCCTCGCGCTACTTGGATGGAACCCAGGTGACGACCAAGAAATTCTTTCATTGGAAGAGCTTATACAAAAATTCAATCTTGAAAAATGTTCTAAAAACGGAGCCCGTTTTGATTATGTAAAGGGCTATTGGTTCAATCGCGAATATCTCCTAAAACTCACTGACGCTGAATGGGCACCAACCTTCGTTAAGCTGCTGGCCGAACAAGGTATCACGTGCAGTGAGGAGCGTGCCGCAGAAGTCGTGAGCATGATGAAGTCCAAAGTCATCGAATATGAGACCAAAGAAGGGCCGCGCAAACGTAATGTATCTTTTGTACAAGACCTATGGCCCCTTTGCCGTTTCTTTTTTGTTGCACCCACGACATTCAACCGCGAGGACAAATTCATCAAGAAGAATTGGAAGCCAGAAACCGCTAGCGAAATGCAACTACTACGTGACGTTCTCGCTACGATAGATGATTTCAGTATCGATGGACAAAAAGCCATTGTAGATCCATGGGTAGGACAGACCGGTATCAAGCCTTGGAACGCATGGCGTGTATGCCTGGTCGGCGAAGGTCAAGGGCCTGACATGTATGGTCTTGCCGCATTCCTAGGTAAAGAGGAAGTACTACGTCGTATGGATTATGCCATTGCTACCCTTCAATAATCGCTAAACGCTAAACCAAAAAGCATGTACAGCATTGCTATTTATCTCTACATGTTAGCGGTGGGTATCGCCGCGCTCTTCAACACACGAGCACGAAAGCTTGCTTTGGGCCATCAGTATGCTTTCGTCCGCCTGAAACGAATGGTTGAGAAAGATGCCCGCTACATATGGTTCCATGCCGCCTCACTCGGAGAGTTCGAGCAAGGACGTCCACTCATGGAACGTTTGCGTCGCGAACACCCTGAGTTCAAAATCCTGCTGACCTTTTTCTCACCATCAGGCTATGAGGTACGTAAAAATTGGGAAGGTGCCGACATCGTATGCTATTTACCCCTTGATACGCCTGTTAACGTACGTCTTTTCTTCCATTACATCAAGCCGGAAATGCTATTCCTCATTAAATACGAGTTCTGGCAGAATTACCTTAAGGGTTGTCGCAAACGTGGAATCCCAGTGTATTCAGTCAGCAGCATTTTCCGCACCAATCAAGTCTTCTTCAGATGGTATGGTCGTTTGGCTGGTTATACGAAAGTTCTCAACACGATTACTCATTTCTTTGTACAGAACCAACAATCCCAAGAGCTTTTGGCGACGCTTGGCCATACAGAGAATGTCACCATTGTTGGTGATACACGTTTCGACCGCGTCCTTGATATACGTAATGCCGCTAAGCCATTGCCTTTAGTCGAGAAGTTTGCAGGCGTATATAATGTCTTTGTGGCAGGCAGTAGTTGGCCCCCAGACGAAGCGCTCTTCATCCCTTGGTTCCTGTCTAAAGGTAATGACTTGAAACTCATTATTGCTCCACACATGATTGGCGAGGACCACCTCCTTGATATTGAGAACCACTTGACTGGCCGTCGCGTACTTCGCTATTCGCAAGCTAATGAGTCAAATGTTGCATCTGCAGATGTTCTCATTATCGACTGCTTCGGGCTTCTCTCCAGCATTTATCGTTATGGCCAGTTGGCCTTGGTTGGCGGAGGCTTCGGCGCTGGCATTCACAACATCCCGGAGGCCGCTGTTTATGGTCTTCCTGTACTCATCGGTCCCAACAATCATAATTTCCGCGAGGCCCGCTACCTGCTTGAAGCTGGTGCCTGTTTTGAAATCCATGATGCTACCGAGTTCTGCCGTGTAGCAGACCATCTTCTCTCTGATGCCGAGGCCTACAACCGTGCCGCCACAGCTGCAAACGAATACATCAGCAATAATTCCGGCGCGACCGACATCATTTTTAAGAAGGTCTTCTCATCGGTCCATTCTGCTTAACGCTTGCTACTTGATCATCATGGCACAGCATGAATCATCGCGACATCAATCCCTGAAAGCCAGAACAGCTCGTGGCCTTCTGTGGGGAGGTTTTAGCAATGGGATGATTCAGCTATTAGGAGCTATATTCGGTGTCATTTTATTGAATTTCCTCGATCCCTCGGATTATGGAAAAATGTCAGCCCTATATGTTTTTAGCAATGTGGCTGGTTGTCTGCAAGAAAGTGGATTTACAGCGGCATTAGCCAACAGGAAAGAAGCGCGCCATGAAGAATACAATGCCGTTTTCTGGTTCAACGTAATCGCAGGAACAATCCTTTATATTATTCTCTTCCTATCTGCTCCTGCTATTGCCAATTTCTACCACGAACCTGTGCTCAAGCCGCTGGCACGCTTCGTTTTCATTGGGCTATGGATCAGCAGCCTTGGCATCAGTCAACAGGCATGGCTTTTTAGCCATTTGCAGGTGAAGCAGACAAGCCTCATCAACCTCACAGCGCTTATTACCTCCAATATTGTCGGCATATTGATGGTATTTCACGATTATGCCTTTTGGGGGTTGGCAACACAGAGTGTCCTTTATACCGCTATTGGTACATTTCTGCGTTGGCAGGTTTCTCCCTGGCGTCCTTCCTTACGCATAGATTTACGTCCCGCCTGGCGTATGTTCGGATTCTCTTCTAAGCTCCTTGTCAATAGCCTAGCCTATCAATTAAACAACAACGCTTTTGGTGTGCTCCTTAACCGTTTCTACCCTGGTGGCTATGTCGCCGGCATTTACAATAACGCACGCAAATGGGATGATATGGCCATATCTACCATCGGCAGCATGATTCAAGGAGTCGCACAACCTGTCTTACGGGAAAGTGAAAGCACAGCCTTCCGCAAACTTCTTCGATTCACATGCTTTGTTTCCTTTCCCTGCCTGCTGGGACTCGCGCTGATTGCCGAGGATTTTATTGTCTTACTTGTGGGCCAGAAATGGCATGAGAGTGCACTATTGCTTTCAATGCTTTGCGTTTATGGTACCTTCTCACCTGTCGTTACACTTTATAGCAACCTCGTCATTTCACGTGGCCGTTCCACCATTAACATGATTATCGGCCTGCTGAACTGCGCTTTGGTCTGGGGCGGCATCATCGTTCTCCACCAGTTAGGTGAGGGGCTAACCTCCATGGTTATCTTCTATGTTGTACTTAACATCGCATGGCTATTAGTGTGGCAGGCAAGCGCCAAACGCCTGATTCGTCTTCGCTGGCGTGATGCGCTCAAGGACGTTGTCCCATTTTTTGCGTTCGCTTTGGGTGTGATGCTGCTCTGCGGGTGGTTCACGTGGACAATGGAAATCAGTTGGTTACGCCTGGCTATTCGCGTCATACTTGCCATTATTCTTTACGTCGGTTTACTTTGGGTCGCCCGTGCCCAGATTCTTCGCGATAGTATTCACTACATTTTCCATCATGGTCAGATATAGCTTCATCATACCTCATCGCAACTCTCCTGAGTTGCTCAAACGCCAGCTGGCATCTATTCCGCAGCGACCAGACGTCGAGGTTATTGTCATTGATGACCCAGAGGGACGCGGTGGGGGCTATGCCCGCAACCAAGGGTTGCCACAAGCACATGGAGAATGGTTGCTTTTCGCCGATGCCGATGACTTCTATACCGAAGGCTTTTTGGAGGTTCTGGACACATACACTGACCGCGCAGATCTTGATGCCGTTTATTTCGGTTTTCAAATGGTGGACGCCGCGACCCTCTCACCAGAGCCTATCGTCACAGCCAATTTTATCCAAGCTTACGATGGTAGCGCAGCGGCAGAGGCCAGAATTCGCTTTGGTATCAACTCTCCTTGGTGCAAGATGGTTCGCTCAGCGCTGGTACACGAGCACGACATCCGCTTCGACGAGACATGCATCGCTAATGACCGCTTCTTTAGCCTGCAAGTAGGCCACTATGCCGCCCACATCGCCGTGGACCGTCACATTTTATATAACTACGTCCATTATCCTGCCAGTCAGACCAATCGCCAATGGGACAACGCCAAGGCACGTGATCTGCTGTATGTAAACATCCATTCCAACGCCTTTCTGCGCCAGATTGGACACCCTGAATACTGTCGCCGTTTGGTGAATCTTTGGTTGGAGGCATGGCGCGAAGGTGGCTATCGCCGCTTCTGGCTTCTCACTAAATCCTATTTAAAATATGTATCAACTCATTGTAGGTCTTGAAGGCGGTTTAGGGAACCGTATGCGCACAGCTGCTGCTACCGCTGCCATTGCCCCACATCTGCGAGGCAAGGTCGCTGCCTTATGGACTTCACAATGGGGCATGGAGTGTCGCTTCAGCGATTTATTCGAGCCGTACGCTCGAGAAGGTTTTATGTTGCGTGATGCTACATACATAGAGCGTATCATCGCAGCCCGTCCTCGTCCTCGCAATCTGTTCCTTCCTCGCCTCACGAATCGTCTGTTCTTTCGTCAAGTGCTATATAACGAGCAAGTCTTACCCCTCTTTCGTGAGAACTTTGATTTCACAAACTGGGCCAACGCACATTGCTCCCTGTTGTGGACATGGTGGGACTTTTATCCATGGACTGACATTGATCTCAATGCTCTCTTCCGTCCGCTCCCCACCCTGCAACAACGTATCAACGAACGTTGCGCTTCCTTCACGACTCACACCATAGGAGTTCACATTCGTCGCACGGATAATCAACAGAGCATCAATGAAAGCCCTATTAACCTTTTTTATCAAGCCATCGATCAGGCGATTGAACACTATTCAGATACTCGCGTCTATGTAGCCACAGACGATGAGCCTACCAAAGCCGCGATGCGCCAACGATACGGTAACCAGCGAATCATCACAGCCGTTGCAGCCGCTCGTCGCGATTCTGTGAGTGGGCTTCAAGATGCAGTCGTAGAGATGTGGTCGCTCGCCGCAACCAGCCATATCTATGGATCTGCCGGCAGCTCATTCTCTGAGATTGCAGCTCGGTTGGGGCATACACCCTTCACCATCCTCTCAAACAAAAAACAAAAAACATAAGACTATGCGTAAACATTTTCTTGCTCTTGTACTCCTGCCTGCAACCTTGGTCTTCACAATCGGTTGCAGCCAAGCCTTAGCTCAGAAGACTGTCGGCGGCGGGATCTCGCCTGTTATGCTTCAGAAAATACAGCAAGTTCAGAACTCCTCGACCATCAACAAGGCCATGACTACTGCACTGACAAATGCCCTTGCCGCCAATCCCATTGATGATTTGGCCACGAGTCGTTCCAATGCAGGCCCTATTGATACACATTTCAGCATTGAGACGCCCAAGCAAAGCATTACGGATCAGAAAAGCAGTGGTCGCTGCTGGATGTTCTCCGGTCTGAATGTCTTGCGCGCCGATTTTGCCCGCCAGCATGAAGACTCGCTCGCCATTGTATTCTCGCAGGACTACCTCTTCTTCTATGACCAGTTAGAGAAGGCCAACCTGATGTTGCAAGGTGTTCTCGATACCGCCAAGGAACCCATGGAAAGCGAGCGTGTGCGCTTTTTCTTCCAGCATCCCATCGGCGATGGCGGCACATTCTGCGGCGTGGCAGATCTCGCGCCCAAATATGGCCTCGTCCCGGCAGAAATTGTTCCGGAGACTTACTCCGCCGAGAATACCTCGAAGATGCGGGCACTGATTACTTCCAAGTTACGCGAATACGGCCTGGAACTGCGTCGCATGGTGGCAGACAAGAAAAAGAATGATGCCATCATGAAGCGCAAGACAGAGATGCTGGCCGAGGTTTATCGTATGCTTACGCTCACGTTAGGCGAGCCTGTCAAGGAGTTTTCCTACGCTTTCCGCGACAAAAATGGCAAAACACGCACCGAGCCGAAACGTTTTACCCCACAGTCATTCTATGCTGAGATTATGGGGGGACGCCAACTTGAAGGTTCTTTCATCATGGTCATGAATGACCCGCGTCGCGAATACCACAAGACCTATGAAGTGGAATGGGACCGTCACACCTACGATGGTACCAACTGGAAATACCTGAACCTGCCCATGGAAGACATCGAGCAATTGGCCATCGCTGTCCTGAAGGACGGCCGCAAGATGTACAGCAGCTACGATGTAGGCAAACAGTTTGATCGCAAACGTGGTTATGCCGACACGGAGAATTTCGACTATGCCTCCTTGATGGGAACCTCTTTCCCCATGAACAAGGCCGATCGCATCGCCACTTTCGACAGCGGATCCACCCACGCCATGACACTAACAGCTGTTGATCTAGGCAAAGACGGCCAACCAATTAAGTGGAAGGTGGAAAACTCTTGGGGTACCTCTTCTGGGCTGAATGGTTATCTCATAATGTCTGCCCGCTGGTTCCGCGAATACATGTTCCGCCTGGTCGTAGATAAACAATATGTTCCTGAGAAACTGCTGAAAGAGGCCGAGCAAAAGCCCATCATAGTTATGCCTGAAGATCCCCTCTTCCAAGAAGATTTATAATAGACAATCGTAATGCCTAAACAGCGTCTTGAATGGCTTGATGCCCTACGAGGATTTACGATGTTCCTCGTGGTAGCCAACCACACCTACGGTTTCGGATTCGACACGAACACCAAATATTCGATGTTCATGTCGTTGTGCCTGCTGTTCCGTATGCCTCTCTTCTTTTTCATCAGCGGCTTCCTCGCCTATAAGGCCTCTTTCTCATGGAGCCTGCGTGACACGGGGGAACTCGTTGCCAAGAAGCTGCGTGTACAAATCATACCTACGCTGGTCTTCATGACGGCAGAGATTGCCCTCATGGCCAAACATTTCTGGGAACGGATGGGAGAAGCGTGGGAGAGTCCCACGAAGGGAGGCTACTGGTTCACGATGGTCTTGCTGCTGATGTTTCTCATCTACTACACCGTATGCTTCATCACGCGTAAGCTGTCATCGCTCTCAATGGGCTCATCTGAGGAAGATCTGGCCGCACAGCGTCGCATTGAGGCAGCTGTGCTCATCATCGTATGGGGCGTAGCCGTCTTTGCCTATGCTACGCTGTATATGCGCTGGTTCTCATGGCGCAAAGAACCTTTCTTCCGCTATAGTAGTCTCACGGAGGTAGCCCGCTATTTCCAGTTCTTCCTTTTGGGTAACCTTGTGCATCGCTACTGGCCTCAAGTGCAACGCCTTTTCGACACACGTTGGTTCTATCCCCTGCTCATCGTCATTGCTTTCCTCGGCGCTGGCGACTACTTGAAGTGGCATAACCTGCGAATGGAATGGGCCAACCTGCCTCGCACACTTTCCATGTACGCCTTCCTGCTGATGATTGTAGCCTTCTTCCGCCACTATGAACGATGGTTCACCAAGGAGACACGTCTCGGTGCTGCCCTGCAATACATTGGTGTGCGCACTCTGGACATCTATCTCATCCATTATTTCTTCATCCCGAGACTCCCAGATATCGGCGTATGGTTCAAGGCACATCCCACGAATTTCGTCCTTGAGGGCACCAGCGCCATCATTCTTGCTACGCTCGTTATCGCTTTCTCACTTCTTACCAGTCATGTCCTCCGCGTCAGTCCCTTCCTCAAGAAATGGCTCTTCGGCAGAGATTAACACTCCAGCCCCTGTTGCTCTCTTTGTTTATAATCGCGCCGATAATACCCGTCGGACGCTGCAAGCGCTGTTAGCTAACACCCTTGCACCTCAGACTGAGTTGTATGTCTTCTCTGACGGTGGGCGCGATGAGGCTTCGTGGGCTGCTGTCCGCGAGGTAAGAGCCGTGCTGCAGGAGGTGAAAGAGGATGTTTCCCGCACACATTCCTTATACAGGATGACCATCGTAGAGCGACCCACGAACTACTATCTGGAACGCAATGTACTGGAGGGCATCAACGAGGTATTTGCTCTTCACGACACCATCATCGTCCTGGAGGATGACATCGTCACTTCACCTCACTTCCTTCAGTACATGAACGATGCCTTCACCCTTTATCGCAATGACTCTCGCGTGATGCACGTCAGCGGATTTACAAGAATAGAAGGGGCATTTGCCGGTGGTAGCAGCGAAAACAGCTCCTACTTCTCACCTTTCATGGCCGGTTGGGGCTGGGGCACTTGGCGTGACCAATGGCAGCAGCATTTCTGTCATTACCAGTCACGCTCCGAGGCCCTCGAAGGTCTCACGCCAGCAATGCTTGATGCTTTGGAGTATGGCGGCGTATTTCCCTGCCTGAAGCATCTCGACCGCCAACCGATTCCCTGGGATCTTTGCTGGAGCATTGCCATCCGTCGTGCGGATGGACTATGCCTCTACCCTACCCGAACGCTGGTACGCAACATCGGCCTTGATAGTGGCACACACTATGGTTTCATCCCCAAGTGGCTGGTGCCTCTGTTGCAACGCTATGAGTATGATCGTGAGCCTTCTACAACGCCTGTTATATTGACCCACCAGAAACCGGCAGTCAACCCAACGATAGAGGCTAAAATGCGTGTAGCGCTCACCGATTGGGGTGTACGTTACACATGGCTCGGACGCCTGTTGCGTCGTCTGAAGAATCTTTTTTAGAAATTAAGGCTAATGCCTGCCATGAACGTGGCACGCGGCATGGGATAACCGCGATTGATCTCGTACTTCTGTGCCAACAGGTTCTCTCCACGCGCCCAAAGGCTCACATCCTTCAGCAGTTGATAGTTGACAGCCGCATTCAGGAGCCAAAAACTCTCGGTAGTCTCTGTAGTACCGACAGACGTGTAGAGGTTATTGATATACTGGAGGCCCATTGTCGCAAACCATTTTCCTTGACGATAGTTCACGCCGGCAAACCCTGCGGCCTCGGGCGCGGCCACTACCTTGTTCTTCATGTGAAGGTACGAACCGTTGGCGGTGACGCTGAAATAGTGGTCAATGGGATAGCTTGCCTCCAGCTCAAAGCCCCAGTTCTCAATATCGCCGGTATTCATGAAGCGGTTACCGCCACTTACCGGCACTTGCTGAATCATATTGTCTCCTTTGATATAGAACACGTTGACACCGTAGTTGAAGCCGCCATCCAGACGATGGTTCCAGGCCAGCTCATAGTTCATTAGGCGCTCGGCCTTCAGTGCATCGTTCTTGGTACCAAAGAGATACATCTCGCGAACAGTGGGATTGCGGAAGCCTTTGCTCACCGTTGCTTTAAGTTCACCATTGTCCATCGGTCTGAACACCAGTCCTCCCTGCGGCACCCACTCAGAACCCGTCTGTGAGTGATGATCGAGGCGCACGCCGGCATCTACTGTCAACCAATCTGTGAGGTCTTGGCGGAAATCAACGTAACCAGCCACCTCTTCCTCGCGCTTATCCACCATCGAAGGCTTGACCTCGCCAGTAGCGATGACCTGATTCCACGCTTTGCCGTAGATGTTCTGATAGTCAAAGCCTACGGTGACGCGGTTGCCCTCAAAAAACTGCGCACTCTGATACAGCGTGACACCCATCAGCGCATCCTCCGAGCGGAAGTAATTCGCCTTCTCAGGGGCCGCAGGAGCGTGCCCATCATTGATTTGGTGGTTGCCGAAGGTATAGTAGAAATTCACGCCGCCACTGGTCTTCTCATACTGATTCGTGACACCCACTGATGCTACGCCACGCGTGATCCACTGTTTGGCATCCTCCAGCGGCGCGGTTGTTGAACCGGGATAGGCGGCAATGAAGCGGTTGAGGTCAAAGTCTGCAGAAGCCGTCCAATGGTTACTGATATCATAGCCCATCTTAGCATATCCGCCAAACTGCTCAAAGCCCATGCTCGGACGATGGTTGTCTGAGCGATTGTACTGTGCTGCTACCGTCGATGAAAAACGACCTACACGCACCTGGTTCGTGGCTTCGGTCTGCACAGTGCCCCAGCTACCGGCGCCCAGTGTAACGTTCGTTGCGACGCCGTCTTGTTTGGCCTGACGGGTCACGATGTTGATGACACCGCCCATCGCATTGGAGCCATAGAGGACAGAGGCCGGACCACGCAGCACCTCTACGCGTTCAGCCATCAACGTATGGTAACTATCGGCAATGGTGTGACCGAAAAGGCCCTGATAGTGGGGATGTCCATCAATAAGCACCATCAGCTGGCCAGCACCGCTGAGCGGCTTCGCAGTACCACTACTGATGCCACGAATACTAATGGCTCCGGAACTGCCGTCGGAGACTCCGTAGCCCATCATGCTACGCGAGGTAACAAACAGACCCGGGACCTGCTGCAGTAGCGTTGGTAGGATATTAGGCTGGTGCTGCTCCGTGAGGGTTTCGCGGTCTATGACGGAAACCGTCAGAGGCAGATAGCGCAAATCTGCGGCATTGCGTGTTCCCGTTACTACAACTTCTTGGAGTGAAAGAGTGTCCATCTCTTCTTCGTTCGAGAGGACATCTGTAGGCACGGCGCCTTGGTTCTCCAAGGCGAAGGATGTGAGCAGCACTGCGGCTGCAAGCAACGTTTTTGAACTTTTAGTCATAGTTTACTCATGTGTTTGCATAAAGGTGCGGGACAAAGATAATGACGAATGACGAATGACAAATGATGAATGATGAATATTTTTCTATTTTTTATTCATTTTTAATTTTTCCCCCACCTGTCGCAAGCGCAAGCTCCCTGGCATGCTCAAATCATTAAGCCACTAGTACCATGAACGTATGTTTCCGGTACTACGAACATACATTCTCTGTACCGGAAACATAAGATTCATGAGGAAATATTTAATTTTTCTCTTAGAGCGGATAATCCTCGAAGGCATAGAGCACGGTGGAGAGATAACGCTCGCCAGTATCGGGCAACAGGACGACAATCTTCTTGCCCTTGTTCTCTGGACGCTTGGCGATCTCGGAGGCTGCGAAGAGGGCTGCGCCAGCTGAGATACCCACCAACAAACCTTCCTGCTGCGCAATCTCGCGACCCGTGCGGATGGCATCGTCATTCTCCACGTCGAATACTTCGTCGATGATATCGGCATTATATGTCTTGGGCACGAAGCCGGCACCAATACCCTGGATCTTGTGCGGACCGCTTTGGCCACCATTGAGCACGGGACTCGACTTAGGCTCTACGGCAATGATCTTCACATTGGGATTCTGCTCCTTGAGGAACTTACCGGTACCAGAGACCGTTCCGCCAGTGCCCACACCGCCTACAAAGATATCGACCTGTCCGTCCGTGTCGCGCCACACCTCAGGTCCTGTCGTAGCATAGTGCTTGGCAGGGTTGGCTGCATTCTCGAACTGCTGAAGAATCACAGCGCCGGGAATCGAGTCACGAAACTCGTTGGCTGCTGCAATGGCGCCCTTCATGCCGTCCTTGCCAGGTGTCAGCTGCACGGTAGCGCCATAGGCCTTCACCAGATTGCGACGTTCCACGCTCATCGTGTCCGGCATCGTCAGGATGAGGCGATAGCCCTTTACAGCAGCGACCAGCGCCAGTCCTACACCCGTATTGCCGCTCGTGGGCTCAATGATGGTAGCTCCCGGCTTCAGGATGCCCTTGGCCTCAGCATCCTCTATCATCGCCAGCGCAATGCGATCCTTCACGCTGCCCCCGGGATTAAAGAACTCTACTTTGGCTATCAAGGGCGTAGCAAGACCCTTAGCCGTTGAGAACTTGTTGAGCTCAATAAGAGGAGTGTTGCCGATGAGCTCTGTCAGCTGTTTTGCAATCTGTGCCATACTTGTTTGTGCGATTTTACGTTGCAAAGATACAACATTTATTTCATTTTCTTATTTATCCGCTTTTAAATCTTATCGAAAGCCTGTGCCAGATCCTCCAGAATGTCATCGATATGTTCGGTACCGATGGAGAGGCGGATGGTTGAGGGCGTGATGTGCTGCTCTGCCAGTTCCTCGGGTGAGAGCTGAGAGTGGGTCGTAGTGTAGGGGTGAATCACGAGGCTCTTCACGTCGGCAACGTTGGCCAGCAAGGAGAAAATCTGGAGGGCATCAATGAACTTCCAGGCCTCTTCCTGTCCACCCTTGATCTCGAAGGTGAAGATGGAGGCGCCACCATTGGGGAAGTACTTCTGATAGAGCTTGTGGTCATGATGGCTCTCGAGGGCAGGATGGTTCACCTTAGCCACTTTCGGATGACGATTCAGGAAGTCCACTACCTTGAGGGCATTCTCCACGTGGCGCTCCACGCGCAGGCTCAGCGTCTCAACACCCTGAAGCAGGATGAAAGCGTTGAAAGGAGAGATGGAAGCACCGGTATCGCGGAGGATCACCGCACGGATACGAGTCACGTATGCCGCAGCACCAACAGCGTCGGCAAACACGATGCCGTGATAGCTGGGATCGGGCTTAGAGAGCGTGGGGAACTTGTCGTTCTGTTTCCAGTTGAACTTACCACCATCCACGATGACACCACCGAGGCTGGAACCGTGACCACCAAGGAACTTAGTGGCAGAGTGGACGACGATGTCTGCACCATGCTCCAATGGACGAATCAGGTAGGGCGTGCCAAAGGTATTGTCCACGATGAGGGGTATTCCGTGCTTGTGGGCAACAGCTGCTACGCCTTCGATATCGAGCACATCGGAGTTGGGGTTGCCGAAAGTCTCTGCGTAAACCACCTTGGTGTTGGGCTTGATGGCAGCTTCGAGGGCGGCAAGGTTGTTCACGTTGAGGATTGTGTTCGTGATGCCCTGGGTAGCCAGTGTGTGAGTGATGAGGTTATAGGAGCCACCATAGAGATTGTCAGCAGCTACGATATGGTCACCATTCTGTACAATATTTTGCAGCGCGTAGGTGATGGCAGCGGCACCACTGGCAACGGCCAGGCCAGCCACACCACCTTCGAGGGCAGCCACGCGATCCTCGAATACGCCCTGTGTGGAATTGGTCAGACGACCATAGATGTTGCCTGCATCGCGCAGGCCGAAACGGTCTGCAGCGTGCTGCGAGTTGTGGAACACGTAGCTCGTGGTCTGGTAGATGGGCACGGCGCGTGCGTCGGTAGCGGGGTCGGCCTGTTCCTGACCTACATGGAGTTGCAAAGTCTCAAAGCGATAATCTTTCTGTGCCATAGTTGTAAATTTTTAGTTGTTATGATTGATGAATTATTTTCTTTGTTTAACGCTGCAAAGGTACGGCTTTTTAGAAATATCTTCCAAATTTCTTGCTTACTTCAGAAAATATAGCTACTTTTGCGGCATACAAAGAAAATGCTTCTGTTCAAGGTGCTCAAAAAGCCCCTTTACAGAATAATATTCTAAAGGACTCGCTAACCGACGTTCTCATACACTGAAATATGGCCGATACACTTGATGAAATCGACTTGCAGATCCTCAAAACGCTGCAGAAGAACGCCAAATTGACCACCAAAGAGTTGGCCGACGCGGTTCATTTGACCCCAACTCCTGTCTTTGAGCGCCAAAAGCGGCTGGAGCGACAGGGGTATATCATGCGTTATACAGCAGTCATTGATCCGGAGAAACTGGGACAAGGACTGTTAGTGTTCTGCAAGGTGAAACTCCAGCAGATCAACCACGAGATTGCCGATGCCTTCATGCGGCGCATCCAACGCATACCTGAGGTGACGGAGTGCTACAACATCTCCGGCGCTTATGACTATCTATTAAAGGTTCGCGCGCGCGATATGAAACAGTATCAGGAGTTCGTGCTCAACAAACTAGGAGACATCGACAACGTCGGCGCTATTGAGAGCACGTTCGTTATGAGCGAAGTAAAAAACATCTATGGAATAAACCTCAAATAACATACCAACCATGTCAAAAGGAAAAAATAAGCAAGGCGCACGCCGCCTGAACAAAGCGCAGCTGGGCGAACAGGTCATGAACCTCTTCCAAGCTCACGCTGGCGAAGTAATTGACATCAAGACCATTTTCCGCGAGCTCCATCTCAACACCCATCCGGCCAAACTACTATGCATGGATGTATTGGATGACCTGCTCATGGACGACTATATCATCGAACAGTCACAGATGCGCTATACGCTCGCCACGAAATCGACGGTAATGGAGGGCACCTTCCAGCGTAAGCACAACGGCAAGAACACCTTCCTGCCCGACGACGGCGGGGAGCCCATTCTGGTGGCGGAGCGCAACTCGCTGCATGCGATGGATGGAGACCGCGTGAAGGTGCAGATGATGGCACGCCGCCGAGGGCACGTTCGCGAGGCACAGGTGACGGCAATCCTCCAGCGCGCCGACAAGAGCTTCGTAGGCAGGCTCAGTGTCCGCAAGGATTTCGCCTTCCTGCTCACCGAGGATCGCACACTCTCCAACGACATCTTCATACCCAAAGGCCAACTCAAAGGCGGCAAGAACGGCGACAAGGTCATCGTGAAGATCATCGAGTGGCCAGACGGCTCCAAGAATCCCATCGGCAAAGTGGTGGAAGTACTAGGCAAGTCTGGCGAAAACGAAACGGAGATGCACGCCATCCTCGCCGAATTCGGACTTCCCTATACCTATCCCAAGGCTGTTGAGGATGCAGCCAAGCAGATTGATGCCACCATTACGGCACAAGACTATGCCGAGCGCGAGGATTTCCGCGACCGCGTGACTTTCACGATTGACCCGCGCGATGCCAAGGACTTCGATGATGCCCTCTCGTTCAAGAAAATTGTAAATAGTAAATCGTCAAATAGTAAATTATATGAGGTAGGCGTTCACATCGCCGATGTCTCACACTATGTCACTGAGGGTAGCCTCATCGATAAGGAAGCCGTCAAACGGGCCACCTCGGTTTATCTTGTGGACCGCACCATCCCGATGCTGCCCGAGCGCCTTTGCAACCTCATCTGCTCGCTGCGCCCCGATGAAGAAAAACTTTGCTACAGCGTCATCTTTGAAATCAACGAGAAAGCAGAGGTGAAAAAGTGGCACCTGGCACACACCGTCATCAAGAGCGACCGTCGCTTCACGTATGAAGAGGTGCAGGCGTTGCTGGAAGAGCGGCATGAGGCCAGCGAGGAAGACTATAAGCTCCCAGGAGATCACGCGCCACAGCCAGGCGCGGAGTTCGATGGCGATAAGGCACATGGCCTGCGCCCGACGGCTGACTTCGCAGAAGAACTGATTACGCTGAACCGTTTAGCCAAGATCCTCCGTCAGCGGCGCTTTGCCGCAGGTGCTGTGGACTTTGAGCGGCCCGAAGTGCGCTTCGATATTGATGAGAAGGGACACCCCATCGGCACTTACTACAAGGTCGCAAAGGATGCCAACAAACTGATTGAGGAATTTATGCTGCTGGCCAACCGCACGGTGGCAGAGAGCATTGGGAAAGTGAAAACAGGGAAGAGCAAAAATGAAAACGCAAATAGTAAAGGAAAGAAGACCTTCGTCTATCGTATTCATGAGCAGCCCGATCAGGACAAGCTGATGAACCTCTCGCAGTTCGTCACTAAGTTTGGCCACAAACTGAGACTCGGTGGCTCTATCCAAGACACTGGTAAGAATCTGAACAAACTGCTGCATGAAGTACAGGGCCAACGCGAGCAGAACCTCGTAGAGATGGTAGCCTTGCGCGCCATGATGAAGGCCAAGTACTCTACTATCAACATCGGACACTACGGCCTCGCCTTCGACTACTATACCCATTTCACTTCGCCCATTCGTCGCTATCCGGATCTGATGGTACATCGCCTCCTGACGCGCTACGCCGACGGTGGCCGCTCCGCCAATCAAGAGAAATACGAGGCGCTGTGTGAGCAAAGCAGCGAAATGGAACAGACGGCAGCCCTTGCCGAACGCGCCAGCATCAAATACAAGCAGGTGGAGTTCATGGCGGACAAACTGGGAGAAGAATTCGACGGCCTCATCTCCGGCATCACGGAATTCGGGCTCTATGTGGAACTCAACGACTCCAAGTGCGAGGGTATGGTTCCGCTGCGCGACCTTGATGATGACTACTACGAGTTCGACGAGCGCAACTATCAGCTCGTAGGACGCCGCCATCACCATCGCTACACGCTCGGCGATGCCGTGCGCATCAAGGTAGCCCGCGCCAACCTCGACAAGAAACAGCTTGATTTCGCGCTGGTAGAGAGTTGACACTATTTTGAACACACATTATTGAGAAAGTAATGAAAAAACTCTTTCTTTTCTTGTTCCTGTTGACCGCGATGATAGATATTGCGGTAGCGAACGACGGCGTCTATTACACTAGCGGGAATCTGCTGGTTCCCATCAAGGAAACAGATATCTCGGCTAAGAAGGAAATCCTGGAGATTACCCTTTGCAAGGACGGCTATGCGAATGTGACCGTTGATTATACCTTCTATAATCATCACAAGGCAAAGACGGTAACGATGGCCTTCGAGGCGAATCCGCCTTATAATGCCGGTGAACCACTGAACCGCAAGGGAATCCATCCGAATATCCAGGATTTCACCGTCCTGTTCAATGGCCAAGCACTACCCCACCGCAATGCTGTTGTAGCCGTTCAGTACGAGGCTGGCGTGAGAAGCTGTAATCTGAAACCGATTGACCTTTCTGGATGGAAAGGCTTCGGCGATGAATTGCCAGATAGTATTGACCTTTACGACAATCTCATCTACAACGAGAAACTGGACAGCATCAGCAGTTTTGCCTATGCCTACTACTTCGATGCACCATTTAAGGAAGGAGAAAACAAGGTGCGCCACACCTATCGCTACAAGATGAGCTACTCCGTAGGCTGCGATTTCCGGGTGCCCTATTGGCTGACACCCGTCACCCGATGGGCCAACGGTCAGGTAGATGACTTCACGCTGAGAGTTAAATCCGAGGACGATCGTGAAATCATCATGAACGACAGCCTCTTCCTCAGCACCCCCTTCACGTTCAAGGGTATCGGTAAAATCTATCAGCTGCAGTCCGATTACTATGGCTACAGCCAATGCCTCTTTGCGCCGCTGATGGCGGGAAACGTTTTGGAATGGCACGGCACCAACTTTGCGCCAACGGAGGACATCAGCATCGAGCCACTCTATTTGCTGAAAGGCGGGGTACGCGGCAACATGAACCGAGGTCGGGTAGTCATCAGTAAGGACGGCAGCGAAGCGCGCTACATAGCAGATTCCGGCAATAACTATTTCATCGAGGTTCAAGACTATGGCTTGGTTCCTAAAGAAGGTGCCAAGGTGGAATGGCGCGAGGCCACGAAAGGCCAGGGATTTGTCTATCTGCGAAGCGAAATCAAGAAAGCCAATGTCCGGCAAGAGCCTTCCATGAAGAGCCCAGTGCTTTTCACGCTGGACAATGACGGCGAGATTCCCGACAGTTATCCTTGCTTAGGATTTGTCTCCCACAAAGAGGCCGACGGCCACTACAAATGGTGGTACAAAGTTGACATCAACGGTAAAATCGGATATATCAGCGAGACGCTGCTGATATGGGACTCCATCAGGCTCTAACGCCCACGGAGTTCCTTTCGAAAAAAGATCGTTAATCCTCAGAGATCTCGTTACCGATGATGCGACGGGCATTCATGTAACGGCGGGTCCAGTAGGCATCGTCAGATGAGTCGATGCGAACACCTTGGGAAGTGCTGGCATGGATAAAGGAGAAAGTGCCGTCTTCACGGTCCACGTTGGTGACGATACCGACATGATTCACGCTCTTGCTTCTGTTACCATTACGTCCGAAGAAAACCAAATCGCCAGGTAACAGTTCGTTGACGGAAGAGATAGCTTCACCCTGCAGGTTCTGTTCTTGCGAGGAGCGCTTCAGCGTAATACCCAAACGCTTGAAGACATAGCTGGTGAAGCCGGAACAGTCAAAAGCCTTGGGCCCCATACAACCCTTACGATAACGGGCACCGATATGGTGCTTGGCAGCAGCAATGAGGTCGTTGGCAATCGTAGCGCTGAGCGGGCAATCAAAATCTACAGCCCCAGCGGACTTGTCCTGCGGAAAGACAACGGCAAGGACGCCACCCAAATGGGCTTGGAGCTGGGCCTGCGTGGCAACAGGATCGGGTGATGACAAGGATACACGATGACGCCGTGTGGGACCTTTGGCAAAGCCCACGGTACTCAAGCATAACAGTATCAAAATTGCTTTTTTCATCTCCTTTGCGGTACGTTAAAATCCGATCCCTTGCAGGACCTTTTTTCTATAAGACGGTGCAAAGGTATGAAAAAATCGTGAAAGGGTGGTGAGCCTTTCACGATTTATGTGTATTAATAACACTTTTTTATCTTATATCAAGTGTCACATCATCAAGCAGTTACTTATTCAGCGTCCATGTAGCACCGTCTTTCGTGTCCTTGATCTCGAAGCCGAGAGCGGTGAGTTCGTTGCGGATTTTGTCACTTGTAGCCCAGTCCTTATTGGCCTTGGCAATGGACCTTTGCTCCAGCAACATATCCACCACTTGACCGAAGGCTTCCTCTCTAAGCCCCTCTCTGCCTCCCCCCGTGGTGGGGAGAAGTCCAAGGATATCCTCAGCAAAGAGGTGCATCGTGGACGAGAGTTCTTCGAAATCAGCAACGCTAATAGTCCCTTTGTGATCCAGTATGCGGTTGATCGTGCCACAAGCCTCGAATAGGTGACTGATGACGGTGGGCGAGGCCAGGTCGTCGTTCATGGCGTCATAGCACTTCTGGCGCAGCTCGCTGACCACCTTATGTGTCTCGGCATCGCTCTCGCCGGCAGGAGTAATGCGCTTCAAGTCGGCAATAGCACCCATCAGTCGCTGTAAGCCCTTCTCGGCAGCCAGCAGGGCTTCGTTGCTGAAATCAACCGTGGAACGGTAGTGAGCCTGCAGGATAAAGAAGCGGATGGTCATGGGCGAATAAGCCTGCGACAATTTCTCGTGCGAGCCTGTGAAGAACTCGTTGAGCGTAATGAAGTTGCCCAGCGATTTACCCATCTTCTGGCCGCCGATGGTAACCATATTGCAATGCATCCAGTAGTTAACCATATCCGAGCCCTGGCTGGCGACAGCCTGCGCAATCTCGCACTCATGGTGGGGGAATACCAGGTCCATGCCACCGCCGTGGATGTCGAAGTGAGAGCCTAAGTACTTACGCCCCATCGCTGTGCACTCACAGTGCCAGCCTGGAAAACCGTCGCTCCAAGGCGAAGGCCAACGCATGATATGCTCGGGCTGAGCACATTTCCAAAGCGCGAAATCTACCTGATTATGCTTCTCGCTCTGGCCGTCCAGCTCGCGGCTGTTATTGATGACGTCGGTCAGGTTGCGACCGCTGAGTTTTCCGTAGTGGTATTTCTCGTTGTATTTCTCCACGTCGAAATAGACGCTGCCCTTGCTCTCGTAAGCGAATCCGTTGTCCAAAATTTCCTTGACCAGCTGTATCTGCTCAATGATGTGACCCGTAGCATGAGGCTCAATAGAAGGAGGCAGACAGTTCAGCGCCTTCATGGCGTCGTGGAAGCGGTTGGTGTAGTATTGTGCCACCTCCATCGGCTCCAGCTGCTCCAGACGTGCTTTCTTCGCAATCTTATCCTCACCCTCATCGGCATCGTGCTCCAAATGGCCTACATCGGTAATGTTACGGACATAGCGCACCTTGTAGCCAATGTGCTGCAGGTAGCGGAACAGGAGGTCGAAGGTGATAGCCGGGCGGGCATGACCCAGATGGGCATCGCCATAAACCGTGGGGCCGCAGACATACATGCCTACACGGCCTTCCACTACCGGCTTGAACAAAACCTTACTTCTGCTCAGCGTATTATATATCAATAATGGTTGGTTGCTCATATTCTCAATAATTATAATAAAGGAAATGTTTATTCTTCACTTTTCACTCTTTCACTCTTCACTTTGCCTTTTTCGGTCCTCCTCGATAATCTTTAGCAGCCTTTCTACTGCTTCTTCCTCCGGAATATTCTTTTCCACGCACTCCTTGCCGCGATAAAGGCTGACCTTGCCACGGGCAGCACCTACGTAGCCATAGTCTGCATCTGCCATCTCACCTGGGCCATTGACAATACAGCCCATGATGCCGATCTTCAGTCCTGTGAGGTGACTCGTAGCCGCCTTGATGCGCTGGATGGTAGCGGGCAGATCGTAAAGTGTGCGACCACAGCCCGGACACGAGATATACTCCGTCTTGGTCATGCGCAGACGGGCAGCCTGCAGCAGGGAGTAAGCGACGGGAATCTCATTCTCGGGCGGCTCGCTGAGCGAGACGCGAATGGTATCCCCGATGCCGTCCACCAATAGGGCTCCAATACCCACGGCGCTCTTCAAACGGCCGTCCTCGCCCTCGCCGGCTTCTGTTACACCGAGATGTAAGGGGAATGTCATGCCCTCGGCATCCATCGCCTGACACAGGAGACGCACGCTCTCCACCATCACTACCGTATTTGAAGCCTTGATAGAGACCACCACGTTCAGGAACTGCTCCTTCATGCAGACGCGCAGGAACTCCATACACGACTCCACGATGCCGGCTGGCGTATCGCCATAACGGGACATGATGCGGTCAGAGAGCGAACCGTGGTTCACGCCGATGCGCACGGCTGTTCCGTGCTCACGGCAGATATTCAGGAATGGCACCAGGCGATTCTCTATCTTCTGCAATTCGGCGGCATATTCCTCATCCGTATATTCCAGCTTCTTGAACTGTCGCGCAGCGTCCACATAGTTGCCTGGATTGATGCGCACCTTCTCGCAATAGCGCGCGGCCACATCTGCTACAGCAGGATTGAAATGGACATCTGCTACGAGGGGCACATCACAACCTGCGGCACGAACACGCTCGCGGATGACACGCATATTCTCGGCCTCACGAACACCTTGCGTAGTCAGTCGCACCAGTTCTCCGCCAGCTTTGGCGATAGCCAGGATCTGCGCGACGCAGCCGTCAGTATCCATCGTGGAGGTGGTGCACATGGATTGCACGCGCACAGGATTATCTCCGCCGATGCCGATATTGCCGACACGCACTTCGTGAGTGAATCGTCTGGCCCCTCTCCCCGCTCCCCCCGTGGGGGGGAGAGCTGTCGAGTTATGGATACTCTCTTGATGCATTACTATTACAAACGTTTAACTTCCTCAGAGGCTTTCCTCTGCAGTCCTCCCCCCCACGGGGGGAGTTAGAGAGGGGCACTTAAACTTATACTTCACCTCGGCCAACTCCTGATTGGCCTTGACAATCTTCTGGGCAAGCCCCTTCTTGTAGTCACGCATACGTGCAGCAAGGGCCTCATCCGTAAGGGCTAACATTTCACAAGCCAGCACGGCAGCATTCTGCGCGCCGTTGACGCCAACGGTAGCCACAGGGATTCCAGGAGGCATCTGCACGATGGACAACAGCGCATCAAGGCCGTCCAACATGCCCTTGATAGGCACGCCGATAACGGGCAATGTCGTCTGTGCTGCAATAACGCCAGGCAATGCTGCAGCCATACCTGCTGCGGCGATGATAACCTTCAGTCCACGGCCTTCTGCCTCGCGTGCAAAAGCCTCTACCTCAGCGGGTGTGCGGTGTGCCGACAAGGCATTCATCTCGAACGGCACTTCCATGTCGTCGAGGAACTTGGCAGCCTTCTCCATGACGGGGAGGTCGCTGGTGCTGCCCATGATGATGGATACTAACGGGGTCATGATGAATGACTAATGACAAATTACAAATGATGAATTTCGGGCGCAAAGTTACGCAAAATCCACGATTTAACAGCCCTTTCCCCCCAATTATTTCATCTGTGGCCCCAAAAACGACCGCTACACAACAACAATCGATAGTTCAAGAGTTCTGCACTTCCTCGGCATGATAAGTGCCGACGAAAAGGATCGTTCCCGTCTGCTGCTCGGTCAGGAGATAAACGAACGGGTGGTCGGCAACGACAGTTTTGGTGTTGATGGGCATACCATCCGTATAGTTCATGACCGTTACGGCAGCCGCTTCCGTACCTTTCTCGTTGACCTTGATGCGGGCACATTGGAAGGCATCGGAAAGGTGCAGGCCGCGAGGCTGTCCGTTGCTAAGCACCAGACCGCGAAGTTCAGCTTCGTTGAAGGGCAAGTTCAGCTGTTCGAAGGCTTTCATAAGTTGCGTCGTCACCGTTGTTTCAAAGCGGGGCAGGCTCACGAACACCTCTTCAGTCTTCATCTGCTGGGAGAGATCTGCGAAATGCTCCGCTGTCAGCCACGACAGGATGTCTGCCGTTGTCTTTCCCTCGCATGGCAACAGGATTGTCATGCCGAAAGAGGATAAGCTTTCACCGCCCCCCCATTCATCGACCTTTCCATACGGCAGGCGTACAGCCTGAAAGAGTTCTGATTCACCATAGGATAGATGGACATTTCTTGCCATACTCATCATCGGCACCATCACGCTGGTATTGTCTTCCCGCTTGAAAGAGTAGTCATAGGTATCATTAGAGGAAAACGGGATGTACCAATCTCCCTTGAAATAAATGGCATTCAAGAGCAGACAAACGTTTTCACTAGATAGCGGCTCATCGAACACCTTAGGGATGAAGCCATTGGTCTGCCTGCCACACCAGTTATTGATGTAGTTGATGCCCTCCTGTGTATCCGTCTTCACAGCCTCGCAATCTGCCAGATACGTCTCCTTCAGAGTCTTCTGATAGTCAGGATTGACACTCAGCTCCGTGCGACTTGCATTCAGATAGAAAGCATTGGCCAGGTTGATGTTCACGTTCTCGTCCACGCTCGGCAGATACTGCATCAGGCTTGCCATCAGGTTGTGCATCGCCTGCGGCTCCGTGACATCAAAGCCCAGCGCCTTGACGATGGAATCGCGCGTTGCACCTTCAGCACCAAGGGCCGTCATCGACAGCGCATAATCGATGCTCAAGGGGGAGAGCACCAGACTCTTATCCGGCTCCTGCAGCTCGCGGAAGAGGCGGAAAGCGAAGTCGTTCATGCGGCTGGCCTGCGCCAATTGCGTATCTGTCAGCGGCCAGTTAGCCTCGGGCATCAGCATCTCAAAAGGCGCAACAGGCTCTGCGTCCCCACCATTGTCCTGCCCGCCCTGTCCCTGCTCGCTTTGAGCGCTGTTGGGCACCACCACTTCATCGTCTTCTCCGCAGGCCGTGAAACTCATCGTTACACAAAGCGTGGCGCACAAAAGGATAATCAGCTGTTTCATAATAATATTATTTAGGTTATCTTCGCCGCAAAAGTAGGTATAAACATCTTAAACGTCAAAAGAAACGAGGAAAAAATCATGAAATCGCCATAATTCTAGTATCGATTCAGCGTTATTTTCACAAAATCATTCCCCTGATTCAGGGTCGTGGTTTAGAACTAAGGGAAGGCTTTATTAACTTTTTCCTCCACATTTTCTTTGATTCTTCCAAACTTTTTCGTTTTTTTCTTTGTGTGAATCAGATTAATCGCTACTTTTGCAGTGTCATAGTACACAGCAGTAAAGCAAATCGACATTACGAGACCGTAATATGGACAGATTACAGCATATATATGATGTCATTGCCCAAGAGGGCTTTACCGACCTTAGCCTACAGGAAATAGACAACTACGTTAACGAGATACAAAATGGGACAGAAGATTTTCATCGATTCAATCTATCAGAGCATGCAGGACTCTGCACAGCAGGTGCGCCTCTCATTGGGGCGTCCATCGTCGCGTGCTACGCGACAGCAAGCCTTGCAGCAGGTGGCAATGCTTCAGGCAGCCAAGGAAGCCCAGCAAGCTGGGAAATAGACGAGCGGCAGGAACTGCTCATCGAACAATGGGCCAAGGCCGCGAACCTATGGGTCGCTGACTCAGAGCAAATACTTAACAAGGAGTTTGGCCCTATGATTGCGCAAGGAGCCGAGGCAAAGGTCTATTACCGCGAGGGGGACACATCGGTTGTAAAAGAGAGGCTATCCATCTATTCTACCACGCAAAAGGCTCTTGATGCCATTGTCCTGCACAACAGTCTCTTCCCTGAAACCGCCATGAAAGTCATTGGTTTTACGCGCGACAAGGATCAATTGCTACGCATCATTCTTACTCAACCCTATGTTAATTGCCTACGTTTGGCTACCAAAAGGGAGATTGACGACATGGTTTCTGCTAAGGGGTTTCGCGATAACTGGAATGGTGAGGGCGTGAATTACATCTCCGACCGTCTTGCACTCGAAGACATGCATCCCGCAAACGTTTTTATTGATGATGTTACAGGAATGCCGATTTGTATTGATTGCATTGTAAAGTTTGTGACACCCCCAATCATCTGACAGCTACCCTAAGCTTAAACCTATGATTTCAACCGCACCTTAAGCAGGGTAACCGCAGGGCAGTCACAAAGTAATCCAACGCCTTTATTTTATCATCACCTTACGACCGCCATTCACATAGACGCCGCGGCGTGTGGGTGGAGTTGCGAGACGACGGCCGGAGAGGTCGAATAATTTACTATTTAAGGATTTATTATTTACTATTTGAGCATCAGAAATGGCGGTGATAAGATCAAAAGAGAAAACTTCTTTGTCGCTTTCCAGACGATACGACAATTTGTCTATCTTAAGCTGCTTTCTACGTTCTTCACTCATCAAGGGGAGCGTGACCACCTTCGTTCCTGAGAAGGTATTCACATAGGGCTCATTTTCGACAAAAAGTGTGAATCTATCTTGAACGTCATTGAAATAGAAAGTCAGGAAGCCGCTTTCTAACTCGACCCATATATCCGAGGGAGCGTGAGCGACCTCTCCTTTTGTCTCATAGCTCAATGGAATAACCTCCCGTTGGACTTCAGGAATCCCATTCTCGTCTCCCCAAATACGTTGGCCATCTTCAAAGCACGAAACAAGTTCGCCACCTGAAATACCTTCCTGCTCTTCATCCCAGATACTACTGCCTATGAAGTCTCGATCAGGCAATCCGACACTTTCTACCCAATCAAATGTGGTATGCGTAACAAACGGATAAACCAATATCCACGTTTGTTTTGCGAGCGATAAACCGTGAGATTGTACGACCGTACTCGCTCCGTATCCTTGGACGCGATAGTTATACACAATATCCACAGGCTCCGGGCTCTCACCCAGCCTCATGTCATAATAGAGGAATTCTTTGGTACTATCTGCGGGAACGACAAAGACCTTACTTCCTTCATCACGCAAAGCAGCGCTGTATTTGGTGATTCTCGAATGATGCAGATACAGTTTTTTATATGCGATGTCGTTAATGACGGTATCTCCCTGTATAACCTGTGAATAATAAAGATAGGAGTGTGTGTTGTCGTTGCTATGAATATTGCCATATCTATAATTCCACACCTTTCCTTCCTTGGCAAGCGGACGATAAGCCTCTCTCTGTTTATACGCTTCCTGAAAACTCTTCGCGTCGTAAAGTGTATCTCCGTTGAGCGTACATGCAGTCAGTTTTTTTATAAAGCCACCGGTCTTAAAAGGAGCTAGCGTATCAAAGAGGTCCAATGGACTACCAACACCTTCTATCCACATATCCCAGAGGCTTGCATGCTCGCCACTTTCAGGCCCCCAGCCAATAACCGTGACGGATGAACCATGATAGTCAATGACCCTTCTTTGGAGGATGTACAGTTCTGTTTCATAGTGAATCTTTATATCTTTGATTATAAGAACTTCTCCCACCTTGCACGAGAAATCGTAAATGAGTTTAGAGATATCGCCATTAGGTGCGATGAAATATACTTTCTCGTCTTCCTCATATAGCGCCCCTTGGTAGTCATGATTCAAAGGTAGATAGGAACAGGTGCTTGTTGCATAGAGCTTCAGGCATTGATGTGAATCGATTACCGTATCGCCTTCCAGACTATATGTCTCGTTCCACTCCGTCCAATAGTCAGGTGACACATTATGGTTATTTGCCTCAAAAGTCCAAACCTTACCGCTCTGAACGAGAGGGCAATAGGTGTGCTCTTGCGAAACGCCAAGTGTCAATTCCTTCACATCCTGGTTGATTATCTCACTGATAAGATCCGTGAACTCAGCATCCTCATAGAGTACTTTTCCTTGACGGGCACGAAATAAGAAACGACCTGTTAGACTCTCATTCTCGGGCCCCCTTTGAGAAAACAAATCTCCTTCTTTAATACTACCCCAGCCTTGTGCCAAACTCTCGTTGGCGATTGTAACTTGATTGCCATTCAGCAGTTCTGTAGTGGTTACACTTTTGACGACCTTTTCTACCGTGAAATAGACATATTCTGGATCAAAACAATCTCTATCTATTTCGTACTCCCGTCTTAGATAGAGACTCCATTCTAAAAGATCTGGATGCCTACCATATCGAATAGTATCTCCCTCTTTAAACGATTCGCTGAAATCAAACATGAGCATTTCATCAGGTACGCCTGGCAAAAGTCGCCATTGGCGGCCCTCCAAATCTTCGCGTATGAATAGCACGTTAGACATTTCTGAACTGAGAGTCAACGAGGGTTCCTTGCCAGCATTATAATACCAGACGCTGGCCTGAACACATTTGTATGACTTCTTATCAATAATCGTATCGCCTTTCACATAAAACTTGGCAAAATGAAATTCCGGTTTATATTGGGGATTATCCTTATACAACGCTCCCATTTCATAACGTGACAACGCTTGCACCCAGCAGTCGCCCTCGTCGTAGTATTGAGGATGGTTCCATACTAATGTATCTGAAACGGCAAAGCCATTCAACATGCAACCAGAAAACAATAGGAGCGTAAACAATACTCGTTTCATAATCTAAAATCTATATGTGGCAAGATTTAGGGAATTAGATTGCTTATTTTATTACCACTTTTCCGTCGCGGATAAACAGTCCGCGTGTCGGCGGAGTTACGAGGCGGCGACCGGAGAGGTCATAATATTGATGATTGGATAAATCATGATTGATGGTTGACGATTGCGGAGCGTGGACGGCATCCACATAGTCTTCTAATGGTAGAACTGTGCCTGAGAAGACCTTTTTGAACTTTGGGATTTCAGACGGTTGGGCGTAAATAATCATGGAATCATCTACAAAATAAAAGGTGTCACTACGTAGAGTCGCGGGGAATGTGCCTCTGACAACTAATGCATCAAGATGAGTCCATCTGAAGACACTTTCAGCAAAGTAACTCACACTCTTCGGAAGATCTATAACACGTATGCTTTCGCAGTTATCGAATGAACAAGCTCCTAAGGATTTGAGGTTTTCTGAGAAGCTCACGGTTTCCAGATTCCTGCAACCGTTGAAAGTACTGAAGAACTCTTTTTCAACGGAGTTGGGCATTATCACGGATCGAAGTGAGAGGTTATAAGAAAAGGCATCTCCGGCGATGGTTGTAACGCAATCTGGAATAATATAAGATGACCGTTGAGCGCCTGCCGGATAGGCGTAAAGCCATGTCTTGTCCTTATTAAAAAGCACGCCATCGACAGAGCACATCCATTCATTATTTTCATCCACCTCTATGGATTCTAGATTGGTACATCCCAAAAATGGATTCTTGCAGCCTTCATAACTAGCATAATGAAGTATTTCCCGAATAGTCCCAGGTATCTTGATTCCTGTTAGCGTTTCGCAAAATGCAAAGGCAAGCCAACCGATGCGCGTCACAGGATAATCCTTTCCGTTGTAATTCACAACCGAGGGTAAGCTTAACGTTCCATCCCAACAGTTCCCGTTATCCAATGTCGCTTCTTGCGTCTCTTCATCTAGCCTATAATTTAGGCCATTAATTGTAGCCTGAGTTCCTGTCAGGGATCCCGAAGCTTGCGCCATAACATCTTGCATGAAGATGAGTGCGAAAATGTAGAAAATGTAGCGTTTCATAGTTTTAAGTAATGTTTCAGCTGCAAAGGTAGTCTTATATCAAGAAAGTTGCAAATTTTTACCTGTGTAAAAAATAAACACCCAAGTCTAAGCTGCATGAATTGAGCGTCTTAAGTTCTTCTGGAGTGTCGCGCTGCTATCCTCTCCGAATAGATTGTGATTCACCTGCCGTTTGATATTATTCACTCTTTGGGCTGTTTGTCCAATCAAAAACGCCATATCGTTATTCCCTAATCCAAGGTCGGTGAAGATGCAGACATACCATTCATAATCTGTCAGTGAATGGGTCTTATCCACAAAGTCGATGAAATGGGGAAAAGCATCGGTGAAA
>JAILQO010000085.1 GCA_024698925.1 Bacteroidaceae bacterium
AGAACGATTTCCAAAGGGCTTCAAGCCCCGTGCGAAGCGAGCGTAAACTAGAGCCCCTGGAAACAGGGGTGTCACTTCCTCGTTTGCGGGTGCAAAGGTACGCACTTTTTTTCATCCACACAAACATTTCACAGAAAAAGTTCAACAATTAAAGCATTTTTTCAGCAAACGAGACCGCTCGCGCACGCACGTACGCGTACCTTTAATTATATTATATAATGGGTATATGTATGAAAATATGATGTATATTGAGCGAATTTTACGTGCGCATGAGCATCTATTCAAAAAGATTTCCTTATCTTTGCACCCGTAAACCTCAAAACAATTCGATTATGATACATCTTTTGCAAGCTACAGAAATTGCAGCCGACTCCATGAATGTCGTACCCAATGTAGAGAACATCACTAAAGAACTAGCTGAAGGCAATGTTCGCTGGGATCAAGTAATCAGCCAGCTCATCACATGGGCCTTAGACGCCGGAAAGCACATACTGATTGCTTTAGTGGTCTATCTCATTGGTCACTATCTCATCAAGTTTCTGAATTATCTGCTCGCTCGCTTTCTGGAACGTCGTAAAATTGAAATTAGTATCCAGACCTTCGTCAAGAGTTTCGTCAGCATTCTATTACAAGTATTATTAATCATCACTGTCGTCAGTGCTTTAGGTATCAACACGACAAGCTTTGCCGCCTTATTGGCATCCTTTGGTGTTGCTATCGGTATGGCTTTGAGCGGCAACCTGCAGAACTTCGCCGGAGGCATCGTACTTCTTTTCCTTAAACCATACAAGGTTGGAGATTGGGTTGAAGCTCAAGGTACAGCAGGAACGGTGCAATCCATCCAAATTTTCCACACCATTCTGCTCACAGCAGATGGTAAACTCATTTATGTTCCCAACGGATCCATGAGCAGTGGCACCATTACCAACTACACATTGACACCAACCCGTCGAGCCGAATGGATCATCGGCATCGAATATGGCGAAGACGTAGAGAAGGCGCGTCAGATTGTCCTAGACATCATTAAAGCAGATAAACGCATCCTAGAAGAGCCTGTACCTGTAGTTTTACTGAATGAGCTTAATAATAGTTCGGTTGACATAACCATTCGCTGCTGGACTAACAACGAAGACTATTGGAACGTTATCTTTGAAACACGAGAGAAAATATACAATCGTTTCAATGAACAGGGTATCAGTTTCCCGTTCCCACAAGTTACTGTTCATCAAGCCTAAGCAATGAGAGCCTCTGTCAAATCCAAAGGCATGTTATTGGTCGTTGCATAGAGAGGGTATTATATGGAACCGATGATAGCAGACTTGGCACTGATCCTAATCTGTGCCGGTGTGATGACATTAATCTTCAAGAAATTGAAGCAGCCTTTAGTGCTAGGGTATATTGTGGCAGGCTTTCTGGCCTCACCCAACATGCCCTATATGCCAAGTGTGACCGATTTGGAGAACGTGCACCTTTGGAGCGACATCGGCGTCATCTTTTTATTGTTTGCCCTCGGCCTGGAATTCTCCTTCAAAAAGATTATGAAAATGGGCAGCGCGCCCATCATCGCCGCTTGCGCCATCATATTATGTATGATGGCCGTAGGATTCTTTACCGGTCATGCTTTTGGATGGGAACAAATGGATTGCATCTTTCTTGGCGGCATGCTCGCGATGTCCTCCACAACAATCATCTTCAAGGCCTTTGACGACATGGGGCTTCGTCAACAGCGCTTTGCCAGCATGGTGTTAAGCGTGCTCATTATCGAGGATATTTTAGCCATCGTACTGATGGTTATGCTTTCGACATTGGCTGTCAGCCAACAATTTGAAGGCATGCAGATGGCTATGAGCATCGGCAAATTATTATTCTTCCTTATTCTGTGGTTCGTGATTGGTATCTATCTGATACCTTTGTTCTTGCGCAAAGCTAAGCCATTAATGAGCGACGAGACTTTGCTCATTGTCTGCCTCGGCCTTTGTTTTGGCATGGTTGTTTTTGCCTCTAGCGTCGGTTTTTCCCCCGCTTTTGGCGCTTTCATTATGGGTAGCATTCTAGCAGAAACAATTGAAGCTGAGCATATAGAGCATTTGGTCGCCCCTGTAAAAGATCTCTTCGGCGCTATCTTCTTCGTCTCTGTCGGTATGATGGTGGACATCTCCCTAATCGGTGAGTATATCATACCCATCTTGTGCATCATTCTTGCCATCATGTTAGGACAGATCATTTTCAGCACAGGTGGCTTCCTCCTAGCCGGCCAGCCCTTGAAGACCGCTATGCAGTGTAGCTTTTCTCTGACACAAATTGGAGAGTTTGCTTTCATTCTCGCCACACTGGGCACCTCATTGGGTGTGACTAGTGACTTCCTCTACCCCATCGTTGTTGCCGTATCGGTATTCACGACCTTTACCACACCTTATATGATACGCTTAGCGGCTCCTGCCTACGAATGGGTTGATAAACATACGCCACAAAGCGTGCGTGTAGTTCTTGAACATTACGCAAACGGCGCCCCTACAGTCATGGGACAAGAGAATCACTGGCGCACCTATTTGCTCCAGATCGGACGTGTCGTACTCATATATGGCGTGCTTTGCATCGCCGTGTTAATCGTCATGTTCAATTTTGCTTCACCAGCAATCGAACAAGTGCTACCACAGCATTGGAGCGACATTATAGAAGCATTGCTTACGTTAGTACTCTTATCTCCATTCCTTCGTGCCGTTATGATGAAGAAGAATCATAGTGCCGAATTTCAAGCACTTTGGAATGATAATCATTTCAACCGAGCGCCCTTAATCGGCGTGCAGGTTTTGCGTATTGGCCTAGGCATATTTATCGTTGGCTACGTCGTTGCTCACACTCTTCACTGGGGTGGTGCTTTGGGCATCCTTGTTATAGTTGGAATTGTTATATCAATGATAACAAGTCGCGCGCTAAAACGTCAAAGCATCCGTTTGGAGCAGACATTTACCGATAATCTGAATTTCCGTGAGCGCGAAGCTGCTCGCAAAGCTGCTCGGCCACAATATGCAGGTCATTTGGTAGAACGTGACATTCACCTCTCAGACTTTATAATCCCAGTAGGCTTACCATGGGCAGGCCAGACGCTTGCCAAGCTCAACTTCGGTCGCCGGTACGGCGTACATGTAGTCTCAGTGCTACGTGGTAATCTGCGACTGAACATCCCATCTGGTAGCACCTCTATTTTTCCTGGCGACCGTTTGCAGGTTATCGGTACCGATGAACAGCTAAGCCACTTCGCCCATGAGTTAGAAGCAGAATCCATAAAAGCGCAAGATGCGAACACGCCTAAGGAAGAAATGAAACTAAAGCGCTTAGTCATAGAATCAGGCTCCCATTTTGTTGGGCAGACCATCCAGCAAAGTGCCATCCGTCAGGACTTTCACTGTCTCGTCGTTGGTCTAGAAGAGGAATCATCTAATAGACTATTGTCCCCCAATCCACAAACACCTTTCCGTCCAGGCGATGTAATTTGGGTTGTGGGCGAGGAGAGCAATCTCATTTCTTTAGAACAAGCCAATCATGCGCACACCTCTCTTTGACCCTCATACCCATACAATAGCCTCGGGGCATGCATACTCTACCATTCAAGAAATGGCACAATCTGCAGCCAACAAAGGTGTGCAAGTACTCGGCATCACAGAACACGCGCCCTCACTTCCCGGCGCTTGCGCCGACATTTATTTCCGCAATCTCCATATTGTTCCACGCAATATGTATGGCGTACGCCTATTGATGGGCGTGGAACTCAATATCCTTGATACCACTGGACGTCTTGATCTCGACGAAAAGCACTATCGTTGCTGCGACCTTCGCATTGCCGGCATTCACATTCTCTGTTGGCAAGGCGGCACACGTTCACAGAACACTGATGCCATGTTGGCTGCAATCCACAACCCCTGGACACATATCATCAGCCACCCAGGAGACGGCACGGCAGAACTGGACTTTGAGCCCATCGTCCTCGCAGCCCGCGACACACAGACTCTGGTAGAAATCAACTCTTCCAGTATGATTCCGACGAGAAACAAATCCGTAGCAAAGCCCAATAATCTTGAGATTCTACGTCTTTGCCGTCATTATGACGTACCTGTCATCCTCGGATCCGATGCACATATTTCTTTCTCCATCGCGGACTACAGCTACGCCCTACCCCTTCTCGAGGAAACTAACTTTCCCGATGAATTAGTAATGAACTATTGGCCTTCACAGGCGTTAAAGTATTTACATATTGATTAGTTCATGAGAATCCTCATCAACGATGACCTCTATGGTTTCGACTTGCCAGAAGCCCTAAGCCTCCTCAGCGAGCAACGACGTCAGCAGGCTTTGCGTTATCGCCATGAATTCGGCCAACGAGCCTGCGCGGCAGCTTACTTGTTATTATTGAAGGCATTGCGTGAAGACTACGGCATCACAGATGCGCCGGCCTTCAAATATGGAGAACACGGCAAACCCACCCTTACTGAATATCCCGAAATCCATTTCAACCTTAGTCATTGCCGCGAAGCAGCCATCTGCGTCATCGATAATTACCCAATAGGCGTTGACATAGAAAATATCCGTCCTTATAAAGAGAGTTTAGCGCGATATACAATGAATGATGAAGAATTAGCCACCATCCAAAGCGCAAAGAACAAAGATCTCGCTTTCACGCGGCTGTGGACTCAGAAGGAAGCTATTGTCAAGTTATCGGGAAGCGGTATTACGACAAATCTCAAAGAAGTCTTACGAGATTGTTCTGCTTTAGAACTATCTACCCATAAAGGCCCTAACGACCGCTATATCTATAGTATTGCACAACCGCGAACATAAACAACGCCCGTTGACATCACTATGACAATGTCAACGGGCGCGTTATTTAGAATGTCTCGTAAACTTCTAAGCGATTAAGCTGAGGACGAAACGAGTTCCTTTGGTAAACTCAGGATCGATGTATAAGTCACCATCCATTTTAACAGCCATTTGTTTACAAATAGGAAGCCCTAGGCCATCACCTGTAGTAAGATCCTTCACCTCGAGGAAAGGCTTGAAAATATCTTCTCGCTTTTCTTCCGGGATAACAGAGCCTGTGTTAGAGACGATGAACTGAAACTTATGAGCACCGCGTTTTTTAAAATCCAACCAAATATGTCCACCTTCAGGAGTAAAGTAGGCTGCGTTATGAAGCAAATGGTTCAAGATGTATGAAACATATTCCCGATTGAACTCAGCACTCATATTAGGCGCATCTATAGAGAGAACAACGCCACTCCGGACGATATCTCGGATTTGATTCATCATGCTATTGCAATAAGTTTGCAAACCGATCTCTTCCAACTCTACCTTCTCGTCAATACTGGTTTCTAACTGCGAAAGCGTTTGAATATGCATTGCGAAATCCTGCAAAGCTTTAACCTCTGGCTTCTGGCGATCAAGCCTCTGCAATGTCGGACTCAATTGAGCAGAAATATTGTTTATAAACTTGGCTTTTAACGCATTATTTTCATTGGCACGACGTATGGTCTTTTTCTGCTTACGTGTCAGATAAATAAAACGCAAAAGCAAGAGTACCCCCACGACAAGCACGGCCACGAGGATGGCCATAATAATGCAAAGACCTATAATAATGCGCTGACGAGAAGCAAGAGAAGAATCTTTTTCCGCAATAGATTTCTCACCAGCAGCAATCTGCTCCTTTAGGAGGCGCGTCTCATCTGCTGCCTTCAAGGCATTGACAGAATCCTTCCACGCAATATAGCCGCTATAGGCCTGAGCCACCATATTTACACTACCCGACTGACGTCCATTGGCAATGAGAGTTTGATAGACCTCGTCCACCTTTCCATATTCTTTAGAGGCCGTTAGCTTAGTAGCCATTTCCTGAAACACAGCATTCCCTTTGGTGGTCTGACCGAAAGTATAATAATAGATAGCTTTGTTGTACAGGAGATCGTTCTTTACAGTTTCATTGCCAGACGCGACGGCGTGACGTTCCATAATCTCCAGTTGCTCTTTTGCGCGTTCGCTTCGGCGCATTCTAACGTACATTTTCATACGCTCCTTCACGACCTGATAACGTAGCTCTGCAACCTCTTGAGAGGACAAGCGACGGTTCTGTGATATGTTATGATCTACATCACGCAACAAATCGAAAGCCTCTTGATACGTATTATCGTTATAATAGAGAGCAGCAGCTTTCACACCACACTCCACGCTTTGCGCCGTCAGTCCTTGTACGGCATAGTCTTGACATGCACGTACCCACAAGGAACGCGCACTGACGGTCTTACCACTTGCGGCCTCCGCTTCTGCTCGCTGCTGGAGGTCACTCTTCTGCTGTGCGGTAGCAAAGGAACAAGCAAAAAGTAAGCCAATCAGTAAGAATGAGACTCTTATATTCATCTTTGTTAATTGAATAATTTGTTTTATAATGCAAAAGTAGGCATTTATCTTTATATCACAAAGATTATCTTGAAAAATTACATTTTTACAGCTCAAATGATACTCATAATAGGTCCCTCACATATACGAAAACAATATAATTAGGAGAAAAAAACGAAGAATCAAGTACATTTTTTGACATTTTATAACAACGTATTTAAAAATTCGTTATCTTTGCGGCGAAAATGTCATTTAATCCTTATGAAAGCACGTTTCTTCTCTCTGTTAATAGGCCTGCTATTTTGGCTACCTACTTACGTCATTGCAGACCCCATCCTTGCAGATGGTGTTTATTACATCTCTTGTCAGCAAGGTGATGGTTACGTTGGGCTGGGTGAATACCATGACGTAAATCCATATATCTGTTACATCACTGATGGTAGCGCCATGACCGATGACGCCTATTGGGTTGTCACCAATACGCAGTCAGGCTACACTTTTTGCAACGAAGCTTCTGGACAGTACATCGTCTTCACATACGACCGTGTAGATGCCTATTATAAATATTTGACACTGGCAGACCAGGCGCCCGCTGATGGAAGTCAGTACTGGGATATTATAGAGCAAAGCGATGGATCATTGGCTATCCAAAGCCGATTCGATCCAGCTTATTGTTGGAACCTGCGATTAAGTCAAGGCTTGTTAGGCACATATTCAGGTAGCGGTGGTGGTTCTAACAATGAGCGATACTATTTCAAAAAGAAAGGTAGCGAGCCTGATCCTGCCCCTGGTCCAGATCCGGGCCCAGACCCTCAAGTGCAGCCCCTTGACAGGACTTCTTTCCCCGCCGCCTTGCATGTTTTTCTAAAGGACGGCCGTATGGAAGCATACCCATTGGAATATGTCACCAAACACAGCCAGACAAACGGCGAATTAGTTATTGAGACCAACATTGGCCAAACATTCACCTACCCTCTTGCCAATGTAGCCTCTTATAGCGATCAGGCACCTACAGATTTCCCGACCTTTGAATCATTTAAATTCAACAACAAATTCAATGACCAGCTCTTTACTGATGCCGAAGGCGAGATGATTGGAGATACGGTATTCGTTACCATTGCAGCCATCGGTAAACGTCTGACGCCATCGTTCAAGTTGCCTGATGGAGAGGACATTGAAGTCTACGTCAACAATGTGCGGCAAGAGAGCAAGGTTTCTCGTCTTCGCTTTGACAAAGATATCTATTATGTCATCACCCGTCCTAATTACCAGATGCTGTTGCCCGTGGAATCTTCTGAGAAGGGTGCCACCAGCTACAAAATGCAACCCTATGGGCGTATCGTCCGTGTACATGTTGATTGGCTAACAGACCGTGCAGAGGTACCAACCATCTATATCAATACGCTTGATGGAGAGCCCATCACCAGCAAGTATGATTTCAAGGACGCATCCATCATTATCGACGGCCACGGCATTTTCCCTTCAATGGAAGAAACACCCCTACAAATTAAAGGACGCGGTAATAGCAGCTGGGGCTGGAGTAAAAAGCCCTATCGCCTGAAGTTCGAGGATAAAGTAAAGCCGTTGGGCATGACAAAGGGTAAGAACTGGGTACTGTTGGCAAATGGCCAAAGAGGTTCACTCATGTCCAATGCCATCGGCATGAAGGCCGCCAACTTAATGAAAGCGTCGGCAGCCAACCATATCGTGCCCGTGGACCTCTATCTGAACGGTGAATATCGTGGCAGCTATAATCTTACGGAGAAGGTCGGTTTGGCAAACAATAGCGTTGACCTCGAGGACGAAAGCGCAGCAGCGCTGTTAGAATTGGACTCCTACTATGATGAGCCGGATGGCCAAAAGTTCCGTAGCCAGCCCTACAACCTGCCCATCAATATCAAGGAGCCGGAGTTCGATGAAGGCACGACGCGTTTGACACTGGAGACCATAGCCTCAGATTTTAACAGTTTCATGAAGACGCTCAGTCGCGGTCAGAACATCTCCAAGCATGTGGATGTCGAGCAGTTAGTACGTTTCTTGATGGTGAATGAGCTGATACTCAATTATGAGTTCTATCACCCGAAGAGCACCTTCTGTTATCGCGAATCGTTTGAGAGCGACACGAGCAAATATGTCTTCGGTCCTGTCTGGGATCTCGACTGGGCCTTTGGCTATGAACGTGCCGGCAACTATTTCCGCAATGAAGCGACCTACAACTATTGGCTTGACGGACCCAATATGGAAGTAGTACAATTCGTCCGCGACCTGCGCTTTAAGTACACGCCCCTTAGCGATGTGTACAAATCCCTATGGGAGAAGTTCATGGACAACGACCTTGAAGAACTCTTAGAGTATTGTCAGGACTATTACGATTTCGCGCACAACTCCTTCGACCTGAACCGCGACAAATGGGGCGACAACACCGACTACGGGAAGCAGGTTGAGGAAGCCACCACGTGGTTAGACACGCGTGCACACCAAATCTACGATGACATCCTCAGTGGTAAGCGTCCCGAATTACCCGACCCCGAAGAAAATCCTATCATCTTTGATAACAATAAGCTTTACACCCTTACCTGCAGACGCGGAGCATTGGTTTTGAACGAGGGCCATACAGGTTTGGCAGCAGGACAGACACGCACCGATGCCCCTGAAGAGGATCAGCAGTTTGCCATCCTCCATATCGCCGGATACAACTACCTCTATAGCCCTGTCACCAAGCAGTTCCTCAACTGCGCCTCCAACGGTTTCTGGTCGGACGAACTAACAACGCCAGTTACATTCAGCGACACACAAGCTGACGAAGATTACCTCTACATGCTCTCCTACAATAACGGAAGTAACGTACTATACTTCAACAACAACGGTAATATTGTCATCAACTCCTACAGCAAACCAGATGAGGGCAATCGTTGGCTCATCGAAGAGGTCGGGGATTTCGATCCCACTGATGCGATGGCGCTGGCCTATGAAAGTCTTCACACCGTTACGAACCGCATTATGTTCAACGGCAAGGTGGTAGGCACTGAGACTTACCATGTACCCGACGGTGCAAATGTGCCTGAGCCAGCTGAGAGTTGGACAAACAGTTTCATATCCCTGAAAGAGCCCGCCGACATCCCCTATGCCGTGTATGATGATCTTACGTTGGATTATGAAGCGGATTGGACGGGGCCGTTCAAGTTCTCCACCTCGGCCAACGATGCGACATGGTACAATATGACCATTCGCTCAGAATATTTTGTTAACAAAGATGAGTCCGAGCCCTACTATCCTACCGTTGTGGATGACCAGGCCCTCACTACAGAAACCTACCATTGGGCCTTCGGCGGTGACCCATACCATGTGAAGATTTATAACCGAACGACAGGCTTCACAGAGACATTGACCAAGGATGGCAATAACGCCGTCATGCGCAGTGGCGATTACATCTGGGATCTCCAGCCCAACTCCGATGGTTTTATACTCCGGGAAACAGGCACCGAACATAATTGCATCAACCAATATGGTGGAAAAACCGGTCCACTGCAATTCTGGAACGATGATAACAGTCTCCACGACAACGGCTCCACCTTCCGTGTCATGGAAGCCCTTGAAGAACTCAGAGAAATCACAGCCAATGACCTGACAATGGTCTATGGTGATCCTGTACCGAACCTCACATACAGTGTCTCTGGCATCGGTTTGGAAGGTACTCCAAATCTTTCGACAACCGCTACCAGCAGTTCGCCAGTAGGCACTTATCCCATATCCATTGAGCGCGGAACGGTGAACAACAAGAATATCCAGTTCCAAAACGGCACACTCACCATTTTGCCTGCTCCCCTCACTGTAGGCGTTAACGATGTGACTATCACTGAGGGCGATGCGCTACCAACTTTCACCTTGACTTATAATGGGCTGAAGAACAACGACACGGCCGCCAAGGCTTTCACCAAGACTCCGAAGGCCACAACTACCGCCACCGCTACGTCCACCCCTGGTAGCTATCCCATTACCGTCAGTGGCGGAGAATCCACTAACTATACCATCAGCTACACCAGTGGCACTTTGACCATCAAGGAAATCGATATCTATATCGTAACGTATCAGGTCATGTTTGACAACCAGCCCGTAGCGCAAGCGACAGAGAGCGTCACCAAGGGTAGCAAACTGCCCAGTGCTCCAGCCGAATTATCTAACAGCTACATTACATTAACTAAGACAGGAACCCACCCATCTACGGTTACCAAAGATGTCACTGTGACTTTCAATGCCAAGTGGTCTGGTCCCTTCGAGTTCTCCAAGCAGGAGGCCAATGCGACATGGTACAATATGACTGTCCGCAACAATTATTATGTCAGCAAGCAGGATAGTGAACCATACTATCCCGCCGCAGCTGAAATACAAGACCTGACACAATTCAGCTACCAATGGGCCTTCGGCGGCGATCCGTATCACGTGAAAGTATATAACCGTGCAACGGGCTTCTCTGAGACATTAGCAAAGGATGGCGACAATGTCGTCATGCGGTCAGGCAATTACACATGGGATCTGCTGCCCAATAGCGACGGTTTCGTGCTCCGCGAGACTGGCACGCGCAACACCTGTGTCAACCAGAAGGGAGGCGCAAATGGTCCTCTACAGCTCTGGGATTCTTATGGTGCGCCGAGCGATGAAGGCTCCACATTCCGCATCCATGAACTCATCGATAAGATTATGGCCACACATGCAACCAGCGAGCCATCCGTCATCTACGACCTTGCCGGTCGTCGCTTGCAGCATGCTCCAAAGCGCGGTGTTTACATTATCAATCATCGCAAAGTTTTCATCCCGTAAGAAACATCGTTTCACTTGATACACACAAGTATATGGAGCTATCTCACATGGTAGCTCCATATTTTTTGAGACAAATTTAAGTTTTTTAGCATTTCTTTTGGAGGATAAACAAGTTTTCACTATCTTTGCAGCGATTATTAACAAAGATAAATATTCGTGAAACGTTCGTGGCCTTTATTTCTGCTATTAGCAATGCTCTGTATAGCAGGCGTTTGGGCACTTTTCTCCAAGCCGTGGCATGGGGAAATGGTGTCTAAGCCCTTGCAGCAGAAGGTTGTCATCGACCGCTACGACCGTGTTCTTGACGAATATGTCTCACTCGGCAGTTACGCCGCACTGCATCGGATGAATACCCAGTATCCTATGGAGACGAAACTGCTCATTGAGGATGTCTTGGACATTGGACGTGTCAATGAGCCCAATGTGGAACAGCGCCTTCGCTACTTCTATCTTGACTCCACCGTACAGCTGCTCTTGGACGAAGTACATCGTCAATATGGTGATATGAGTGATTTAGAGGCCGACTTTGACCGTGCCTTCGATGAATTGAAAAAGCAAGATCCTAATTTCCAACGGCCTCATATCTATACACAGATTTCATGCCTCAATCAAAGCATTGTCGTTGGCGATACGCTCATAGGCATCAGCCTTGATAAATATCTCGGTGCTGATTTTCCGCTCTATCAACAATATTATAGCGAAGAACAGCGCGCTCAGATGACCCGCGATGCCATTGTTCAGGATGCTATCAATGCTTACATGCAGTATGTCAGTTCTGTATCTCATTCCAGTTGAATTAGGCGATACTCCTCAGGATCGCGTGCTACCCGCATATAACCGCGAAGTCATTCTCGGTATCAAACATTTTATTGTCGAAGAGGTGCGTTCAGCGCGTCGCTTTCTCAAGCGGGTGGACAAAGACATTGATATCGATTCCCTCTCCTTTTATCCGATGGGAAAACACGCTGACACAGCCTTGTTTGCACAGTACTTGAAGCCTTTGGAGGCAGGCGAGGATGTGGGCGTTATCTCTGAGGCTGGCTGCCCCGCCGTAGCCGATCCTGGCGCCGATGTCATAGCCATTGCCCAGCGCAAAGGTTTTCAGGTAGTCCCTCTCGTGGGGCCTTCCTCCATGATCATGGCTGTCATGGCCTCGGGGCTGAATGGACAGAGTTTTGCTTTTCACGGTTACTTGCCAATTGATCCCGCCGATCGCGTAAAACGGCTGAAGCAATTAGAACTTCGTGCCACGCAAGAGCACCAGACCCAACTTTTCATTGAGACACCTTATCGCAACCAGAAGCTATTCGACACATTCTGCCAGACTTTACGTCCGCAGACACGCCTTTGTATCGCCGCTGGTATCACGACCAGCGAAGAGTGGATCAAGACGCGCACCATCGCCGAATGGAAGCGCACGAAGCTTCCCGACCTCTCCAAGACGCCCGCCATCTTCCTCTTCGGATAGCCATTCATGTTACTTACACCATGAATATCATTCATATCACATCGCTTACGGAGCCAGGCTTAGAAGTCTTCTCGACCCTCACCGAGGCGCAGTTGCGCAATCGGTTGGAGCCCGAGAAAGGTGTTTTCATTGTGGAGAGCCCCAAGGTCATTCGCGTTGCGTTGGACGCAGGCTATGAGCCGTTGGCACTGCTGTGTGAACGACGTCATATTGAAGGAGATGCCGAGGATATTGTCAGACGTGTTGGAGATATTCCCATTTATACTGGCGAGCGCGAGTTGCTGGCTTCTTTGACAGGCTATACACTGACGCGCGGCGTGCTGTGCGCCATGCGCCGTCCACAGCCCCTCCCGCTCAAGGAGGTCTGCAAAGACGCCCGCAGGATTGTAGTCATTGATGGCGTTGTTGACACGACCAATATCGGTGCCATCTTCCGCTCTGCTGCGGCACTGGGAATTGATGCCGTGCTGATTACAAAAAATTCTTGTGACCCGCTGAACCGGCGTGCTGTTCGCGTATCTATGGGAAGTGTGTTCTTAGTGCCGTGGACTTGGCTTGATGACACAAGATTACAGGTACAATTGGCTGAAATGGGATTCAAGAGCGCAGCAATGGCGCTGACGGATAACTCCGTCGCGCTGGACGACGAACGACTGAAACACGAGCCCCGACTGGCCCTTATTATGGGAACAGAAGGCGACGGGCTCCCTGAGAGCACCATCGCCTCCGCTGATTACGTAGTTCGCATTCCCATGGCCCACGGCGTGGACAGCCTCAACGTAGCCGCCGCCTCCGCTGTCGCCTTCTGGGAACTGCGAGCGAAATAACGATTTATCCGTTCTCCTTTTCGTTCACTTGACAAGGCAAGCGTCCAGGGCGCTCGTAATGGCTTCGCGGTCAAGATGCTGACCGATGAAGACGAGCTTCTGCATGCGATCACCATATTGCTCATCCCAGTCGCGAACGAGATCGGGTGTCTGCGCCATGAAGTCGCGCAGTTCATCTTCGGGCATCGTAGCATACCACTTACCTGCATCGCGCAAGCTAACCTGTTTGCCGGCCTGCTCAAAGACATAGCAAGTGTCAGGCTCGCCATAGAACCAGCAGATGCCTTTAGCTCGGATGATGCTTCGCGGCCAGCGGCGGGCTACATACTCATCAAACAAGCCCATATTCAGTGGCTGGCGTCTGTAATAGACGAAAGTACCTATTCCATACTCCTCAGCCTCGCCTTCGTCATCATGATGATGGTGGTGATGATGATGGTGCTCATGAGACTCATGATCATGATGATGCTCATGATGATCTTCTTCGTCATGGTCGTGGTCATGGTCGTGATGATGGTCCTGTTCGTCATCATCGTCGTCATCATCGTCATCGTCCTCATCGCCATGATGATGCTCAATGGCATCAATCCAAGCAGCTGAGGTGGCGACCTTATCGAAGTCAAACATTTGCGTATTCAGAATCTTATCGAAATCGACATCGCAGTAGTCGCATTCAATAATCTCTGCTTTGGGCTGCAGGGCACGGATAATCTCACGGACACGGGCCAGCTCCTGCGGTGTCACCTCCGATGCCTTATTCAAGAGGATGATATTGCAGAACTCTATCTGTTGGATGACCAGATTCTCAATATCCTCGTCGTCCAAGTTGGGCCGCAGCAGCGATTCCCCACTGCCGAACTCGTCGCGCATACGCAAGGCATCCACCACCGTGACAATACTATCAAGCAAGGGCAGTCCGTCCTTTACAAACTCCAGCCCCATCGTAGGCATGGAACAAATCGTCTGTGCAATCGGTGCCGGTTCGCAGATACCACTGGCCTCGATGACAATATAGTCAAAGCGCTGCTGACGCGTGATGTCACGCAGTTGTTCTACGAGGTCCATCTTCAATGTGCAGCAGATGCAACCGTTTTGGAGTGCCACCAGACTGTCATCCTTCTGCCCTACAATGCCGCCCTTCTCGATGAGGTCTGCGTCAATATTGACTTCACCAATATCGTTGACAATAACGGCAAAGCGAATGCCGCGACGGTTGTTGAGGATACGGTTCAGCAGGGTCGTTTTTCCACTGCCCAGATAACCCGTTAACAGTAGTACTGGGATTTGATGAATACTCATGATTCTTATAGGAAAATTGTTATGGGAAAAGGACGGCCCCCTATAGGACCGCCCTTTCCTTATCAGATGTTTTTAATGCAATTACTTGCGGTTCAGGGCCAGGTCGATAGCTACGGCGATAGCCACTGTAGCACCTACCATCGGGTTATTACCGATGCCGAGGAAGCCCATCATCTCAACGTGAGCAGGCACAGAGCTTGAACCTGCGAACTGAGCATCGCTGTGCATGCGGCCCATGGTGTCGGTCATACCGTAGCTGGCGGGACCTGCAGCCATGTTATCGGGGTGCAGCGTGCGACCTGTACCACCACCGGAAGCTACGCTGAAGTAAGGCTTACCAGCGAGTACGCGCTCCTTCTTGTAAGTACCTGCAACGGGGTGCTGGAAGCGAGTGGGGTTGGTAGAGTTACCAGTGATGGAAACATCCACGTTCTCCTTCCACAGGATAGCAACGCCCTCGCGGACATCGTCAGCACCGTAGCAGCGAACCTTCAGACGGCTGGGGTTGTTGCCGTAAGGCACTTCCTTCACGATCTTCAGCTCAGAGGTGTAGTAGTCGAACTGAGTCTGAACATACGTAAAGCCGTTGATGCGGCTGATGATCTGTGCAGCGTCCTTGCCCAGACCGTTGAGGATGACGCGGAGAGGCTTCTGGCGAACCTTATTGGCCATCTCAGCAATCTTGATAGCGCCCTCAGCAGCAGCGAAGCTCTCGTGACCAGCCAGGAAAGCGAAGCACTCGGTCTCCTCGCGGAGCAGACGAGCGGCGAGGTTACCGTGACCAAGACCTACCTTACGGTCGTCAGCAACAGAGCCGGGGATGCAGAAGCTCTGCAGACCGATACCGATAGCCTCGGCAGCGTCAGCAGCGTTCTTCACGCCCTTCTTGATGGCGATAGCAGCACCGCAGACATAAGCCCACTTAGCATTCTCAAAGCAGATACGCTGAGTATCCTCACACATCTGGTAAGGATCTACGCCAGCCTTTTCACAAATCTCATTGGCCTCTTCGATAGAATTGATGCCATTCTCCTTCAGAGCAGCAAGGACCTGGTTGATACGGCGCTCCTGACTCTCAAAATAAACTTTTCTAATCATAGTCGTATCCTCCTTTATTCTTTACGTGGGTCAATAGCTTTCACGGCACCCTGCTCCTGGCTCGTGCGGCCGTAGGAACCGGTGAACTTCTTCATGGCCTCGTTGGCATCCATACCGTTCTTGATGGCTTCCATCATCTTGCCGAGGTGTACATACTCGTAGCCGCAAACCTCGTTGTTCTCGTCGAGGTACTGCTTGGTGATGTAACCTTCGGTGAGCTCCAGATAGCGAGTACCCTTGGCAACGGTGCCGTAGAGGGTACCAGTCTGTGAGCGGAGACCCTTACCGAGGTCTTCCAGACCTGCGCCGATGGCGAGACCGCCCTCGGAGAAGGCGCTCTGAGTGCGACCATAGACAATCTGCAGGAAGAGCTCGCGCATAGCGGTGTTGATAGCATCGCAGACGAGGTCAGTGTTCAGCGCCTCGAGGATGGTCTTACCGGGGAGAATCTCGCTGGCCATAGCTGCGGAGTGGGTCATACCCGTGCAACCGATGGTCTCTACGAGGGCTTCCTGAATGACGCCGTCCTTCACATTGAGGCTCAGCTTGCAAGCGCCCTGCTGGGGAGCGCACCAACCGATACCGTGCGTATAGCCGGAGATGTCCTTGATTTCCTTGGCCTGGATCCACTTACCCTCTTCGGGGATTGGAGCAGGCCCGTGGTATGCGCCTTTGCACACACTGCACATGTTTTTGACTTCAGTTGAATAAATCATTGTTGATAATTAAATAAAGTGAATGTAATTAATATCAATTAGTGGTGCAAAGATAAGATAAATTTACGAGATGAAGCGAAAAAAAGACAATAATCTATAATTCTTTCACACTTTTTCCAAAAAAACGGTATCTTTGCACGCGAAAAACGACTAAAAAAGGTAATATGACAGACGAAGAATATACTAAAAGGATCAATCTAGCCGTTGACAATTTTGTGGCGGGCTATGGTTGTGCACAAAGTGTTTTTGCCGCCTTTTCGGACCTCTATGGTCTGGACGATGTGATGGCAAAGCGCATCGCTGCCGGTTTCGGTGGCGGCATAGGTCGTATGCGAATGGTGTGCGGCGCTGTCTCCGGATTGGTGATGCTCGTGGGTCTGGACTGCGGTCAGACCGATGCTGAAGACCGTTTCGGCAAATCGCGCTGCTACAAGGTTGTTCAGGAGCTTCTGGCACAATCCAAGGAGCAGAACGGCAGCCTCATCTGCGCTGAGATTCTTGGTGTTCAGGGCTTTGAGAAGTCACCCACCAGCTATGTGCCATCTCCCCGCAACAAGCAGTATTATAAGTATCGTCCCTGCTCCGCCAAGGTTGAGAGCGCTGCCCGCCTCTTCGTCAAATACCTCAAGGAGAAGGAACAAAAAGAAAAAGAAAAAGAGAATAAAGACAAGACAGAAAAATAATCATCGATCATTACCAACACAACAATTACAATGAAAAAGCACCCCTTCAAGCAGCTCGCACTGAGCAGCTTATTGTTATTTGCCGTCTGCAGTCTCGCGATGGGACAGACACTCAAGGAATGGGATGATGTAAGCATCACTAACCTCAACCGCTTACGCTCTCACACCTTGGACATCCCCGTCAGCAGCGCCGCAGAGGCCGCCTCGGCCTATACGCCCACCAATGCCCTGGAAGCCTCTCCCTATTTCCTGTCGCTCAACGGCACATGGAAGTTCAAGTGGGTCGGCACGCCCGATCAAGCCAGCAAAACCTTTTTCCAGGATAACTTCAACGCCTCCTCGTGGGACGATATTGAAGTGCCTTCCAGCTGGCAGGTCTATGGCCTGCGCCACAACAAGTCATGGGACTCACCCCTGTACTGCAATACCGGCTATCCCTTCAGCTATGACGACCAGACGTGGAGCGTGATGGCCGACCGTCCGGGCTGGTTCACCTATCGCGACACCAAGAAGAACCCCGTGGGCAGCTATCGCCGCGAGTTCACGCTGCCCGCCGATTGGGACGGCCGCGAAGTCTTTGTGCGCTTCAACGGCTGCGGCCACGGCTACTACGTGTGGGTCAACGGTCAGTTTGTAGGCTATGCCGAGGACAGCTACCTGCCCAGCGAATGGAACATCACCGACAAGCTGCGTGCTGGAACCAACAATATCTCCGTCCGCGTCTATCGCTTCACCAGCGGCTCCTTCCTGGAGTGCCAGGACTACTGGCGTCTGACGGGTATCACGCGCGATGTATATTTATGGAGTGCCCCGAAGACCCATCTGCATGATTTCTTCTTCCGCACCACCGCATTGTCCAACGACAACACCACAGCCAACGCAGCCCTCTCCGTCATCCTCAGCGGTCAGACAAGCGCCACCACCGAAGTGGAAGCACAACTGCTGGACGGCGGCAAGGTGCTGGCTACGCAGACCGCTGTTCCCAGCAAATCCAACACAGCCGAGATGACCTTCACGGACATCACTGGCATCACCGCATGGAGCGCCGAGCTGCCCCGCCTGTACGACCTTGTCCTCACGCTCAAGGAAGGCGGCAAGACCACAGATATCCGCTCCCTGAAGGTCGGTTTCCGCACGGTCAGCGTCGGCAAGGACGGCTCCTTCCGCGTCAACGGCCTTCCAGTGATCTTCCACGGTGTGGACCGTCACAGCTTCAGCGAGAATGGTGGTCGCACATTGACAAAAGCCGAGATCGAGACTGACCTGTTGCAGATGAAGCGTCTGAATGTCAACGGTATCCGCACCAGCCACTACCCCAACAACCCCTACCTCTATGACCTCTGCGACCGCTTGGGCCTGTACGTTCTGGCCGAGGCCGATGTCGAGTGTCACGGCAACATGGGACTCTCCAGCACCGAGGCCTTCCGCAAGCCGATGGTAGAGCGTAACGTGCGCCACGTCCTCACCTTCCGCAACCATCCCAGTATCGTTATCTGGAGCGGTGGTAACGAGAGCGGCGGCGGCAACAATTTCCAGACTGTCATGGATAGCATCGGCCGTCTGGATCCCACCCGCCTCACGCACTATGAGGGCAACAGCACCTGGAGTTCCATGACCAGCACGATGTATGGCAACTACTACAGTATGGAAAGTATCGGCCGCGACCGCCAGAACGACTACAAGAACGGCAAGACCGGTATCCGTCCCCACGTGCAGTGCGAGAACACCCACGCTATGGGCAACTCTATGGGTAACCAGCGTGAGTTCTACAACCTCTACGAGAAGTACCCCGCCCTCTGCGGCGAATTCGTTTGGGACTGGAAGGATCAGGGTCTGAAGGTGAGTTCCAAGAAACAGGCCTTGACTTTCGAAGCCTTGGGCCTGAAGGGCAAGACCGATGTCCGTTCCACCCTCGATATCTCCAAGGGAGAATACTGGGCCTACGGTGGTGATTTCGGCGACAACCCCAACGACGGCAACTTCTGCTGCAACGGCGTTGTCCTGGCCGACAACACGCCCACGGCCAAGAGCTATAACATGAAGAAAATCTACCAGCCGCTGGACTTCACGATGAAGAATGCCGCTCAGGGCATCTTCACCCTCAAGAGCAAGCTGCAGCAGCGCGCCCTCGACGATGTCACCGTCAGCTACAAGCTCTTCGAGGACGGCATTGAATTCGCCCACGGCTCCATCGGCACCGTCAATATCGGCATCGGCCAGACCATGGATGTTACCATCCCCGAGGCCAAGCGCGCCGTAGCCGTTCCCTCCCACCCCGAGGCTGAGTACACCATCGTCTTCAGCGCCTGCCAGATCAACGACACCGAATGGGCCAATGCCGGCTTCGAGGTCGCTGCCGAGCAGTTCCAACTGCGCGCAGCTACCGACCGCAAGCCCTACGTGGCCGCCACGGGCGATGCCCTCGAGGTGACCGAGACAACGTCCAGCGTAACGGTCACCGGCAAGAACTTCACAGCCGTCTTCTCCGGCGGACAGCTCAAGAGCTACACCGTAGGCGGCAAGTCGCTGCTGGCAGCTCCCCTGAGCCTGCAGGCCTTCCGCCTGCCCACCGATAACGAGCGTGGCCGCACCGGCACCTACGACGAGATGGGCATCCGCAAACTCTCTTGCAGAGCCGGCCAGTGGGCCGTCACGCGCAGCGCCGACAACAAGACCGTGGACTTGACGATTACCAATACCTATAAGTCCTCTGGTACTTACAGCTTCACCGTGACCTACGCCATGAAAGTCATGGCCGATGGCGCCATCCTCGTCAGCACCCTCGTAGATCCTTCGCCCAAGGGCGGCGAGCTGCCGCGTCTGGGCCTGCGCACCGAACTGGTGAAGGGTCATGAGCAGATGAGGTGGTTTGGCCGTGGCCCGCATGACAGCTATCGCGACCGCATGGAATCCGCCTTCGTGGGCCTTCACCACAGCACCGTCGGCGACCAGTGGACCAATTACGTGCTGCCGCAAGAGCACGGCAATAAGGAAGAAGTGCGCTGGATGGCCATCACCGATGCCGACGGCACCGGCCTGCAAGTCGTAGCCCCCACGCCCCTCGCCATGAGCGCCCAGCACTGGCGCCCCGAGGACAACTACACCAAGGGCAGCGACCGCAAGAAGCACCCCTATGAGATGACCTTCTGCGACCAGACCGTCCTCAATATCGACGCCTACAACCGCGCGCTGGGCAACAACAGCTGCGGCCCCGACGTCCTCGATCAGTACCGCATCCTCGCCGCCAAGACCAGCTTAGCGTTCCTGCTGCTGCCCATCACCGAGGCACAGACCGATGCCCAGCTGTCGGCACGCGCTCAAGTGTCGCTCCCCGTCTGCCAGCCCGTAGAGATCAAGGCTGCACAGGGCAAGGTCACGCTGACCTGCCCCACCGCCGGCGCGGTAATCCGCTACACCGTCGATGATGGTGCCGAGAAGACCTACAGCGCCCCCTTCGACCTCTCCAAGGGCGGTGTCGTTAAGGCGTGGGCAACGTCCGATGACCTTGGCCAGAGCATCGTCAACGTGGAGACGATTTCCATGTTCGTGGATAAGAGCAAATGGACCATCAAGTCCTGCACCAGCGAGCATGACAGTCACGAGGCGGCCAAGAACGCCATCGACGGCAACGCCAGCACCATCTGGCATACCCGTTACAATCCCACGACACCTGGTCCCCACGAGATTGTCGTGGATATGAAGACCACGTACAAGGTCGCCAAATTCGTCTATCAGGGGCGTGCAGATATGGGCAACGGCCGCATTGCCGAGTATGAGTTCTACACCAGTGTGAACGGCAGCCAGTGGGGCGCTCCCGCCGCTACGGGCAAGCTGCAGAATTCTGCCGACGTACAGGAGATAGAGCTCTCCACGCGCCCCGTAGCCCGCTACTTCAAGGTGATTGTCAAATCCACCCACGACAACAACGGCTACGCCTCTGCCGCCGAGTTGGGCATCATCCCCGAAGGCGTTGCAACCGATATTCCCGAGAGCTATAAGAACGTCATCAGCTCCACGCTCAGCTCCTCCTACTATTACCTACGCCACAAGGCTTCCGGCCTCTTCCTCCAGCGCCTGACGGACAAGACGGAGGCCGCCTACGCCCTCGGTAGCCTCACGATGGACAACCTCTCGGACAACAGCTTCACTTTCCACTTCGGCAAGATCGGCACGTTCACCTCGTACTACACCATCGAGTCCCCCGCGCCCAAAGTAGCCATGAGCATCAGCGGCTGGAACGTCAACGCCGCCAGCGTGGACAATACGGACCGCGCACAGTGGATTCTCGTGGAACAGTTGGACGCCTCCACCGTGCACCTTCGCGGTGCCGAGAAAGGCTTGAAATATTTCAATTTTGACAGGCAGACCGCGGGCTCCCTCGTCTATGCCGACAAAGATAAGGGCGCGGAGTTCGAGGTCATCAAGAAGAGCGACATCTCTAATGTCGTAGCCGTCCACGCCGTGCAGGCCAGCCTCCAGCCGGCCTCGCACACGGCCTATGACATCAGCGGCCGCCGCCTCTCACAACTGAGCCGCAGGAGCCATAAGGCAGGCAAGAACGTGGTCATCGTCGATGGCACAAAACGCGTAATGTAATGGAATTGATCATCGGTATTGCAGTTGGTTTGGCGCTTGGTGCCCTCGTCACCTGGCTGGTGATGCGCGGCAAGGTATCCATTGCCAACACGATTCTGGAGGAACGCACCAGCGCGCTGGAGCAACGCTCTCAGGAGTTGATGGCCGAGCAGCAGCGACGCCACGACGAGGCCATGACCGCCCAGCAGCAGCGCTTCAACGAGACCATCGAGAAGGTGACGGCCCAGATGAAGGACGCCACCGGCGAGATGCTGCGCCAGCGGCAGAAGGAGTTCCAGGAAGCGTCGGCTGGCAGCATCGGGCAGCTCGTCACACCCCTGCGCGAGACCATCGACAAGATGCAGCGCACCATGGCCGAGACACAGACCCGCCAGAGCGCCGACAGCGGTGCCCTCAAGACCATCATCCAGCAGATGATGGAGAAGAGCGAGCAGACCAAGCGCAGTACCGACGAGCTCACACGCGTCTTCCGCCACAGCAACACCGTGCAGGGCTCGTGGGGCGAGACCGTGCTGGACGAGCTCCTCGAGGGCCAAGGCCTCACCCGCGGTGTCCACTATGACACGCAAGCCACCATCCGCGATGCCTCCGGCACAGCCGTTACCACTGAGGAAGGCGCGCGCCTGCGCCCCGACGTGATCCTCCACTTAGACCAGCGCCGCGAGGTCATTATCGACTCCAAGGTGTCGCTGGCCGCCTACATGGACTATGTCAATGCCGACACCGAGGCCGACCGCCAGCGCTTTCTCGCCGCCCACATCGCCAGCATCAAGGACCAGGTCAACAACCTCGCCCGCAAGGACTATAGCGCTTATATCCAGCCGCCCAAGGTCAAGATGGACTACGTCATCATGTTTGTCCCCAACACCGGCGCCTTGTGGACCGCCATCAACGCCCAGCCCGACCTGTGGCGCCGCTCCATGGAGCGCGGCGTCTATATCGCGGATGAGCAGACCCTTTTCGCCGCCTTGCGCATCGTCAGCCTCACGTGGACGCAGATAGCGCAAGCCCAGAACCATGAAAAAGTCTTTGCCCTCGCCTCCGAGATGATGGACCGCGTAGGGCAGTTCATGAAGAAATACCAGGCCATCGGCACCGCCCTCCAGAAGGCGCAGCAGGCCTTCGATGATGGCGACCGCAAGCTCCAGCCCACCGGCCAAAGCATCCTCCAGACCTGTGCCAAACTGCAGCGCCTCGGCGCCAAGCCCAGCGACAAGAATCCCCTACCCCAACTGACGGACATCGACGAGATTGAGGCACTGACTGCCCCCGAAGAAGGCAGCTCGCAGACAGCCTCCGAAGAGAATGTCTGATTGACAGTAGCGATTATTTTACCGCCATTTTCCATGCAGCAGATTGTTTGTATCCTTGTGGGCGGAAACCGACAACGAAGAGCGTTATGACAGAAGACCAATGGCAATGGCAGGAGCCAGGAACGGCTTGGAGGGGTGTTGGCATTTATCATATCACGCTGACTGTACCGTCACGCCAGCCGTTGTTGGGTACGTTGGTGATACCCCAGAACGACCCTGCTCAGGCGCGAGTGCAGCGCACAGCATTGGGCAATGCTGTTGTTGATGAGCTATTTGTGATGTGCAAGCACTATCCCGCCATTCGCATTTTCCAGTTCTGCCTAATGCCCGACCACCTACACGCCGTCATTCAGGTGACAAGGGTTATGGACACAAGCATACGCAGCGTGATTCGCGGATATTGGCAAGGAGTGAAGAAGCTAGGGCGCGCATACACTCTGGCGCATTCTCCCGAATCAAGCCCGTTGGCTGTTTCCCCCGCTGCCAATACTTTGGCAGTTTCCCATAAATCAATCCCTTTGGCAGTTTCCCAAGTAGCCAGCACTTCGGCAGTTACCCCCGCCGCCAGCACTTTGGCAGTTTCTCCCGAATTGAATTCGGGGACAAAAGCCCAAGAAAGCAACAACTGGGCCTTCCCCGTTTTCACGGAGCGGCCCTTTATTCGCCCCTTGTCGCGGCGCGGTCAGCTGCAAACGATGATGCACTATGTGCGGATGAATCCACAGCGGTTGGCCACTAAGCGCCTGATGCCGGGCTTCTTCAGAGTGCAAAAAGGCATCAACATAGTTGGCCGCAGTTTTGACGGCGTGGGCAATGTGGCCCTCCTGCATGCCGAGCATTTTGATGTGGTGCATGTGCGCAGCGTCTGGGTGAAGGCAGCAGAGCGCGGTGACAACCAGCCCCTTCGGGACTATATGAACGGCTGCGTGCTCAAGGCTCGCAAAGGGGTGGTGATGGTGTCGCCGTTCATCTCGCAACAGGAAAAGCAGGTGATGCAAGTGCTGATCAACGAGCAGCACCCTTTCATCCTACTTGCCGACAATGGCTTCCGCGATTATTATAAACCCTCAGATGCCCTCTTTGATGCCTGTGCTGCTGGTCGTGTACTGATTTTAAGCCCTTGGCCTTATGATGCGAATAAGCGCCACATCAGTCGCGCCGACTGCGTGGCTTTAAACAATATAGCAGAGGAGTTTTGCAAAGTTATGGAACCTGACAGAGAGTAACCTTCAAGATTATTTCATCGACCAGTTTGGCGTTGCGGTGTCAGAGGGCATTGTGCTCCACCAATTCCACCCCTCTATGTCAAGAAATGTAGCGGGGTTCTTTTGTCTTGAAAACTTTTTTCTCACTTTTTCCCTCTATTCTGTGACATTTCGGTGCGATGTGGTAATATATAAGTAGAAAGCACGTTCTATAAATATGCAACAAAACAATAATAGCGATGAAGCAATCATCCGGCACATCCTTGAAGGGAACACGGAAGGTTTTGCACTCCTTGTGGAACGACACGCTAACAGTCTTCAACATTTCGTGAGCCGCATAATTGCAGTACCGGAAGAATCAGAAGAGGTGGTGATGGATGCGTTTCTCGCTGCTTATCAACATTTGGAAGACTACGATGCCGAGCGAGCGCCGTTCGTCGTTTGGCTGCGGCGCATAGCCTTCAATACGGCGACACACCATCTGCGTGTCCGACAGCCGCAGTTCGTCCCGATTGCAGATAATTGGGCTGAGGGGAGCCACACAAGCGATGCCGATTTAGATTGCTTACTCTCCAACGGGTCAACGGATATGGTAGGACTATTGGATGATGCCCTAGAACGACTCTCACCCGAGGAACGCACGCTCATTCATCTCTTCTATACCGACGAACGTCCGCTACGCGAAATATCTTTCATCCTCGACTGCTCTGTGACGGCTCTTACTAGCCGCCTGCACCGCATCCGTAAAAAACTTTACGTTTTAATTAAACGACTGAGCAATGAAAACCAATGACATTCCCAAAGCACATCCGTCGCTGCTTGATGCCCTGCGCCGACAAGATGAACAGGCTCGTAAGATGAAACTCTCCGAAGGCTTCACAGAAAAAGTGATGGAGAAAGTGAAAACGATGAATGATGAATCTAAGTCAGCAGCAACTGCTGAGAGTCAATCATATCCTTCATCCGTCATTCGACCTTCGTTTTTCCAAAAGATTGCCGCCGTTTTCTTCGTTGCAGCCTTCCTCGGCGGGCTGGTCTTTGCGGCTTACCATGTATTGTTCCCCCATACAGATCTCCATGATACTTCAATAGCACTCCGTCGTGATGCACCCGACTCAGAAGATAAAAACGAAGCCGATTCTCTCATCCGTTTTTCAGACGTGCGCTTGGACAGCATCCTTTCCGTCGTTAGCAAGCATTATGGTAAGCAGGTCTGTTTCCGCGACAACAAGCCAAAAGCGATGCGACTTATCACGACATGGAACACAGCCGACTCACTCGGAGCATTCATCGAGCATATCAATATGTTTGACTACATGCACTTAACACTAATGGAAGACACCATTTTCGTTGATGAGACTCTCCCCTTACCTTCCCTGTAATGAGGAAGTAGATACTATTCAAGAATAGAATCAAAGACAGCATGAAAAAGCTACTCCTTATTATATATATACTCCTCTCATCCTGCGCTTTATCCGCTCAAGTTTCCACGTCCTCCCTTCTATCCGTCCTGCAATCCATCGAGCAGAGCCAGACGGAATACGCCATTGACATCGTCTCTGATGGCCTTGAAGGGCTGGAGCCTGCAACAACAGATATTCAGGGAGTGGATGCCGTGAACGCTGTCCGCCGCGTGTGCAAGGGGCTGCCCGTGAAGGTGAAAGTCCACAGGCAGCGCATCTACGTGCAGCACGAGCGACAGTCGGCGGTACGCCAGTTGAAACTGGGAGGAAGGGTGCAGGACATCCGCGCCCACAGGGACCTCATTGGTGCCACCGTGGAACTCATGGAGGCCGACAGCAGCATCATTGACCAAAAGGAGGCTTATCATAAGTACTTGTCTGAATATGGCTCGTGGGAGACCAGCGAGTTCGGCTTCACCGTGCCCGCACGACCAGCCAAGTACATCTTCCGCATCAGCCTTGAAGGCTACCAGACCGCCTACGTCGATTACACGCTGGAACGCATAGGCCGTCGCGAGCATGAGCGCGGACTGCCTCCCTTCTACCTGACACCGCAGAGCAAGATGATGCGCGAGGTGACCATCACAGCCTCGAAAGTGAAATTCTACTACAAAGGTGATACCATCATCTACAACGCCGATGCCTTTGTCCTCGCCGAAGGTTCCATGCTCGATGCCCTCATCCGCCAGCTTCCTGACGTGGAGCTGAAACGTGATGGCCGCATCTACCACAATGGCAAGTTTGTGAACGACCTGCTGCTCAACGGCAAGGAGTTCTTCCGCCACGACCGCCAACTGATGCTCGAGAACCTGCCCGCCTACACCGTCAAGGACATCGCCATCTACGACAAACAGACCGCTGATAACGAGTGGCTCGGTATCAAGGACGAGCGCACGCAGCGCCATGTCATCGACGTGCGACTGAAGAAAGAGTATATGATAGGGTGGCTTGCCAACATTGAGGCTGGCGGCGGCACCAACGACCGTTACCTTGCCCGTCTCTTCGCCATGCGGCACACGGACTTCTCGCAGTTTGCTGTCGTGGCCAACGCCAACAACCTGGATGACGACAGCCGCCCTGGAGAAAACGGCAACTGGCAGCGCGGCCAGACCAACGATCTGCGGCGGACGGAACGTGCCGACGTGGATCTCGGCATCAGCGAACGCAACAAACGGTGGGAGTACCACGGCAACGCCTCCGTCAACCACCAGCGCACCGAGGGCGAGACCCGCACCGTGCAGCAGAACTACCTACCCACGGGCGACACCTACGACTACAGCTTCAGCAGCCGCCGCAACGAGGACCTCCGCCTCGTCACCTGGCACAGTTTCTACCGCAACACCAAGAACGTGCGTTGGCACATCGACCCCAACGTGAACCTCCACCGCTTCAACCACAGTTCCGACCTCGCCTCGGCCACCTTCCGCGCGCCCGTTTCCGACGTCAGCCGCCAACTGCTTGATGAACTATACAGCCCCGCCGCCTCGCGCCTCAACCTGCGCGACACGCTGGTGAACCGCATTCTGCGCGACGGCGTGGGCAACGGCCATGAGTGGGAAGGCAAGCTGGACCTTGGCTCCATCATCAAGATTCCCCGCTCCAACGAGAACCTCCGCCTCGGCTTCAACTTCAGCTACAAAGAGAGGGACGAGCAGCTGTTTGACCGACAGACCGTCAACACCGCCGCGTCGGCAGCCGCGTCAGCCGCGGGATCCCGCCTCCACCACTTCCGCGACAACCACCCCGATCGCAACCTTTACCTCGGAGGCATGGTGGGCTACAACCTCCCCCTCGGTCCCGGCTGGCGCTCGCTGTTCACCTACTATGAGTTCAAGCACAACCGCCGCAACCAGCGCTCTTCGCTCTACCACCTCGACCGCTTGGGCCAGCAGCCTTCCGCCATCGACGAGCTGCCCTCCGTCAGCGAATACCAACAGGTGATGGATGCCGCCAACAGCTTCAACAGTCTCGCCATCGACAACGACCACAACCTCAACATCAACCTCGGCTACAAGTTCAACAAGGCCTCCTACGGACAGATATGGACGCTCCTCAACGGCGACATCGGCGTGCGGCAGCAACGCCTTGACTACCAGCGCGGCAGCATCGACACCACCCTCCACCGCACCGCCTTCGTCGCCAACATCGACAACAACGCCTTCCTCGACCTCAAGGGCGGCCACCAGTTCAGCATCACCATGGGCCTCCACACCAAGCTGCCCGACTTGGAGAACCGCATCAACCTGCGCGACGACACCGACCCCATGAACGTCCGTCTGGGCAATCCCAACCTGCGCATGGCGGTCACTCCCGACATCGGAGCCTACTTCACCTATCGCACCAAGCAGGGCCACCAGCGGCTGCAATGGAACTACCACCGCACCTTCAACGCCGTGGCCATGGGCTACGTCTATGACACCAGCACCGGTGCCCGCACCTACCGTCCCGAGAATGTCGATGGCAACTGGCGCTTCGACGCCGGTTACACCTTCCACCGCGACTTCGGCACCGCCAAGAAGCAGAGCCTCCACGTCCCCTTCACCGTTGATTACAGCCAGAACGTGGATTTGGTGGGCTCAGCCACCATGCCCGTGGCGTCAGCCGCGGGTTCTCCCCAGCGCTCTACCGTCCACCGCCTCACCCTCGCCCTCGCCCCCACCTTCAAGGCCGACCTCGCGGAGCACCACTTCGAGCTCGCTTGCCAGCCCACGTGGGAGCGCCTCACCGGCACTCGTCCCGACTTCACGGACTTCAACGCCTTCACCTGCCGCACCTCCGCCTCCGCCATCCTGAAGCTCCCCTGGAAGCTCGACCTCAGCACCGACCTCACCCTCTACACCCGCACAGGTTACGCTGACAATGCTTTAAATACCAACGATCTCGTCTGGAACGGCCGTCTCTCGCGTCCTTTCTTCAAAGGCAGCCTTGTGATGATGCTCGACGGCTTCGACATCCTCGGGCAGCTCTCTAACGTCACCCGCACCATCAACGCACAGGGCCGCACGGAGACTTTCACCGACGTCCTTCCCCGCTACGTCCTCCTCCACGCCGTCTGGCATCTCAACAAGAATCCGAAAAAGGGAAAATAGGCACAAGCGATGAAAAAGCTACTCCTTATTATTATATATATACTCCTCTCATCCTGCACTTTGTTCGCGCAGGGCATCACGCTCCCCGCAGCCCTCGATTCCATACGCGATTCACAGAACGAATACACCATCCATTATATTCGTAACGGACTTGAACACCTGCGCGTCTCCTCTCATGTCAAAGTGAAAGATACACGCAAAGCTGTCACGCGCCTCTGCAAGGGGCTGCCTGTAAAAGTGAAGGCGCGAGGCAAGAACATCTTTGTTCAGTACAGGGCGGAAAAGGACTTCACGGAGAAGAAGGTCCACCTCTCTGGTGAAGTGAAGGACGGATTCCTGCAGATACCGCTGCCGCATGCCAGAGTCTCCGTGTTCAATGCAGACACTACACTGGTGGCCGATTCCCTCAATCTGGTTACCTTCTATAAAGGCAATATGCAACCCTATATGGCTGTGTTCGGAGCCGATGTCAGCGCCGCTCAACGCGAGTACCTTGTCCGCGCCCAGATGGAAGGCTACGATGACGTGTGGCAGCGCGTCACCATCACCGACCCTACTCAGAACGAGGTAGATGTGCCCGCGCTGAAAATGCGCAAAAGTTCAACAAGAACGATGCGCGAGCTGACCGTCGAGGCCACGAAGATCAAGATGTATTATCGCGGCGACACGCTCATCTACGATGCCACCGCCTTCAAGATGCCCGACGGTTCCATGCTCGATGACCTCATCCGCCAGTTACCAGGTGTGACGATGAACGTCAACGGCGAGATATTTGTCAACGGCCGCAAGGTGGACGAACTGCTACTCGGCTCCCGCTCCTTCTTCGGCGGCAATAGAAAAGTGCTGCTGGAAAACCTCCCATACTATACCGTCAAGAACCTGAAGGTCTATGAGAAACAAACCGACCGCAGTGAAGCCCTTGGCTATGACGTAGATCCCCGCCGCTACGTGATGGACGTGATACTGAAAGACGAATACAGCCAGGGGTATATCGGCAACGTGGAGGCGGCAGGAGGCA
>JAILQO010000046.1 GCA_024698925.1 Bacteroidaceae bacterium
CCGCGGCTCATTCGTTGTCAGCGATGAATGGCCTGGCAATCCGCATCCCGACGATTTCCTCCTTGGACGCTGTTGGTACAGTGACGTGCCAGACCGCTCGCTGTATGAAGGCAAATGGCAGGGTGCAAAGACAACACGACGTTGGCGCCAGGCTGTACTTGAGGACTGGGCTGAGAGATGGAGATGGCTAACGGAATAGCCCTTGGTAGTAAATGAAACTTCAATGCATTAAGCGGTATGATTACAATCAGGAAATACAGGGTACAGGACATGGAATCAGCCATGCCTTGCATCTGTACGAGCGCTTCATCGACCTGTTGCAGCAAGGGCTCATCCGCCAGCATCGCACAGTAGAGTATTACGCCTCGCGCCTGAATATCACACCCAATTACCTCACGGAATGCTGCATCAAGACGAGCCGTCATAATGCCAGTTTCTTCATCGAGCACTTCACTGCCGAAGAAATTGCCCGCCTGCTGAAACGCGAAGACCTGTCGATTACGGATGTAGCCTATCAGCTGGATTTCAACACCACCAACTACTTCACCCGCTACGTGAAGCGCGTTCTTGGCATGACTCCTAGCCAGTATAAGGCAAAGTTTAGCGTAAAAATATAGGGAAAATCACCCCATCAGTAATTTGTATACACCTTTCAGTAATTTGTTTAGCGATGGTTCGGTGAAATCGTCGTACCTTTGCAGCCGAGAACAAATAACAGTATTAATAACTTAAAAAAAATGCGGTTATGAAGAGAACAATTATCATTACGGGTGGTACAACAGGTATCGGTAAGGCTACGGCTTACCAGTTTGCAAAGAACGGTTGGAATGTGGTTATTACAAGTAGAAGTGAAAAGAAGGGTCAGGCATTCGTCGAGGAAGCCAAGAACGAGGGGTTGGATATGACCTTCTTCCAGTTGGATGTGACGAACGAGGAGCAGGTGGCTCAGGTCATCGAGCAGACGGTGGCCAAGTTCGGCAAGCTGGACAGCATTGTCAACAACTCTGGCATCTCGCTGGGTGCCGCACCGCTGGCTGACACCGAGACGGACGAGTTCAAGCAGCAGCTGGACACCAACGTCCTGGGCGTTTATTACGGCATGAAGTATGCCATCCGCGCCATGCTGAAGACGGGCGGTGGCACGATTGTCAATCTGGCATCTATCGCAGGACTCAACGGACTGATTTACACCGCACAATATTGCGCAACTAAGCACGCCGTGGTGGGACTGACCAAGGCTGCTGCCATCGACTACGCCCAGCAAGGTATCCGCATCAACGCCGTTGCTCCCGGTGCCATCAAGACCGACATCCTGAAGCACGCTATCGAGGCTGGGGCTTATGATGAGAAGGGCATTGCTGCCATCCATCCGATGAATCGCATGGGCGAGGTGCAGGACATTGCCCTGGCTATCTATTATCTGGCTAGTCCCGACAACAAATTCCTGACAGGTACCATCCTCAACGTTGACGGCGGTTATAATTGTAGATAATATGGAACTGATTGACTATACCAACAAATGGTTGACTGGCGAAATTCAGGAGGATCTGGCAATGGTTGCAGGAGGCGTGGTATGCCTCCTGCTGGCCCTTGTGGCATGGCGTTGGGGCTCGTCGGAGTCGGCTCGCGCCATCATTCTGCCATTGACGGTGGTGGCGGTAATCTTTATCGGAGGAGGAGCTGCATTAGCCTATAATAATCATCAGCGGAGCAAGCAGTTCGTGGAACAATACCAGGAGTCGCCTGAGAAGTTTCTGGAGAGCGAGAAGGCTCGCGTGGCTGCTTTCATGAAGATCTATCCGCAGACCATCATCGTCTCTGCCGTCATGATGGTCATCGCTGTCTGCGTGTTCACCTTCTGCGATAAGCCCTGGCTCCGAGCATCTGCCCTTGCGCTCATCCTTGTAGCCCTCGCCGCCCTGACAATTGATTTCTTCTCGAAGGAGCGTGGCGTGATTTATCAGCAAGAGTTGGACACCGTGAAGATAGAAAATGTAGGATGATAGTCATTATCTGCGAAAAAATTTGTATCTTTGCGCCATGAAGATAAGACAAATCCATTTCCCCACCGTGTCGGCATTCATGCATGCCCTCGGACGTGACGATGTCCGCCATCCGCTCATTGAGGTCATCCATCTCGACGACCTTGCTGATTGCAGCTCGTTTGGCAACACCCGCTATACGTTTGGCTTCTACTGCGTGGTTTACAAGGATGCACGCTGCGGCACCGTGCGCTACGGGCGCAACGAGTACGACTACGACAACGGCACGCTGCTCTTCTTCGCCCCCGACCACGACGTTGAGCTGGGCACGCTCGAACAGAGCTACCAGGGCGTGATGCTCATCTTCTCGCCGGCGCTGATGCAGGGATTATCGATGTCGCCCTACACCTTCTTCGGCTATTCAGTCAACGAGGCCCTGCACGTATCGGAGCGTGAGCGCCAGCAGCTGCACGACATCCTCGGCAACATCGAGACAGAGTTGGAACGCGGCATCGACCGCCACACCCGCCAGCTGATGGCGCAGAACGTCGCCCTGATTCTGAACTACTGCGTGCGCTTCTACGACCGCCAATTCATCACCCGCGAACCCGTCGACAGCCAGCTCATGCAGCGCTTCACCGTCCTGCTCGACGACTATTTTGCCCGAGGCCTAGCCGCACGTCAGGGAGTGCCCACCGTGCGCTACTTCGCAGACGCGCTGAACCTCTCGGCCAACTACTTCGGCGACCTCGTAAAAGCCCAGACGGGCAATAGTCCGCAGCAGCTCATCCAGCAGCACCTCATCGCTCAGGCCCGCCACCGCCTCACCACGACCACCGACACCGTCAGCCAGATAGCCTACGCCCTCGGCTTCGAGTACCCCCAGTACTTCTCCCGCCTGTTCAAAAAGCAGACCGGCCAGACCCCGCAGGAGTTC
>JAILQO010000024.1 GCA_024698925.1 Bacteroidaceae bacterium
ACCAATGCTTCTGCAGAGTCCCTAAACTCAAAGATCAAGCAATTTCGTGCACAGCTTAGGGGAGTAATTGATGTGGACTTCTTTCTCTATAGGCTGTCAATGATATACGGATAAACACAGGAATTTACTGGTGAGCCAAAATTTCTTGTGAAAAATTCGTAGACCGCAATGGAGATGTTGTATCTTTGCAGCGTCAAAGGAAAGAGACAAAATTTGCGCCCTGCCTAGCGCGAAAAATCTCGCAGGCCTGCCAACAAAAATGCGCCAGGCAGCGCACAAAACAGCCTCCAACCCGCGACGTTGAAACATGTTTACAACCAACCCTTTCATTAACCCTAATCTTTAAATCTTCAAATCCTTAAATCTTCAATTAAATCAATCCTTAAATCCTTAAATCCTTAAATCCTTAAATCTTTAAATTACATTATGGCACTTAAAGTAAAAGCAGTTGAAAAACTCATCAAGTTTGACAAGGAATCCGCGGGCACGTACCGCTATGTCATGAGCCCCGAGCTCTACATCCCCCTCACCCAGGCCAAGGTCATCAAGGAGGCAGCCCTGCGCAGCGGCGTCAGCCGAGGCGTGATGCAAGCCTGCTGGGACGCCGCCGGCGAGGTCATCAAGGCGTGGGCCACGGAAGGTCACAGCGTCGCCCTCCCCGGACTGGGCACCATGCGCTTCGGGCTCCGCTCCAAGTCGGTAGAGAACGTCAATGACGTGAAGACCGGCCTCATCACCCCCCGCCGCATCATCTTCACCCCCTCCACCGAACTCAAGGAGGAGCTGGCAGCCACCAGCGTGCAGATCACCTGCTACGACCGCAACGGCAACGAGGTCAAGCGCGTCACCAGCGCCGATGATGGCGAGATCGAAGATAATGAGGGCCTCACCCCCGACCCCTCTCACGTGGGAGAGGGGAGCCAGAATGGCGGCTCGAACTCTGGAACCGAGAATGGCGGTAGCCAGAACGGCGGAACTAACACTGGCAACCAAGGTGGCGGCACCGGCACCATCGACACGGGCGGCGGCAACACCGGAGGCAACGGAGGTAGCACTGATCCCGATGACGGCGACGAAGGGTAAAGAACGGCCCACTCCCAGCCCCTCCATCAAGGAGGGGTGATGGGAGGGGGACGGGCTACCTTAAACCCTTAAACTCTTAAACCCTTAAACATCTAATGACCATGAAAAAGAATTCTGTTTGGGAGGCTATCCTCCGAATCCTCATCGCCGCTGCTACGGCAGCGCTCACCGCACTTACAACGACCAGCTGTATGGGCCACGGCCCATTGATCTAACAAAACCAGCATCCCCGCCAGTCCTCATGGACCAACGGGGATGCTTCTTTTTTCAGCGTGAGTTTAGCCAATCCCTTGGACCGCGACAGGGGTGTTATGGTCGATGGCACAGACGGATGCGGCCAGATGGTTGAGGTAATGGAAGCGGTCATAATCGAAAAAAAGTAAGATATAAGTGTAAATAAGACAATTATAATGTTATGATTGCTTTGTTTAAAAGGCTAATTAAACAATATTAACGATATAAGTGGCATGAAAAGTAAGGTCTGATATTTATATTTGCAAAAAATTACTAATATGAAAAAGTCCATTCTTTATATTCTTGCGATTATTTTCGCTTTTACGTTGACGTCCACTTTTACCTCCTGCGGTAATGATGATGCGGACTTAACTCCAAATAGCAATCAAGATAGCCAAGGTGGTCAAGGTGATCAAGGTGGGCAAAGCGAAAATGTTGAAAATAAAGAGAACAAAGCTCAATATGTTGATGCACTTTGTCTTGATTGTGATGGTAATGGGCTATGTCCCACATGCGATGGAAGCGGAAAAGGCTGCACCACCTGTCATGGAAATGGTGCTTGTCCGGATTGTAATGGCACCGGTGGAACCTGCGAATCATGTGATAGCACTGGAAAATGCCACAGGTGCAAAGGGTCTGGAAATTGTAAAACGTGCGATGGCACTGGAAGGGAAGTCTGTTATATTTGTGATGGATCAGGGAAAAATCTAATAACAGGAAAGACGTGCAGCAAATGCGGAGGTAACAGAAGGATTCAATGCATGACATGCCGCGGAACCGGAGATTGTTATGTTTGCGATGGCAGGAGGACCTGTAATATCTGCAAAGGCAATCCATCCTGCAACACTTGTAGGGGTAACAAAAAGTGCATAACTTGTGGCGGGGACGGCCATTGCTTTACCTGCAAGAATAGTGATGGTAAATGTTTAACATGTAAAGGAAAGGGAAATGTTGTTCAAAAGGCTGTTGTAATAGATCCGTTTGATGGGCTTTATGAATACAATCCCGAAAAAGTCAACGCGACTAAGGTTGAAAATGTTAATACTTCTTGGGGCATACCTGATAATAAGTATTATCGTTTCGAGCCGACACCTAATAATAGAGTGAATATATACGTTACCTATAGTAGCGGTGTGATAGAGCCTAATAAACGGTATAAACTACAAGTAACCTTTGCACCAGAAACGACAGATTATTCTGAGATAGGATCTAATATTTCTGTTAGTGTTTATTCAGATAGTGAGAAATTAACATCTTCCAATTATGTTACATCTGGGGAAAATGTATCGATTTTTACTTCTCAAGAGTTTGTGGTGCTAACTAATGAGATTAAAATTCAGTTTGGGACAAGAGTTAGCACCAACGAGTACAGGAATGGTACCTATAACTTTGTCATGCGTATTGCACGGATACTACTTCTGCTTGAAGAAGAGTGACGAAGAATAGGTATGGGGTGTCATGGCCGATGTTTTTTGTGACTATTTCAGTTCGGGCCAGCCGTCGGCAGTCCAGCTGATGTGGCGTTGGATGAGGAGGGCGGCACCGTTCTGCGTGGCGCTGTAGCCATGACAGATGAAGATGTCCTGACCATCGAAGGTATAGGCGGCACAGTGGCCTGCGGCATCCCACTGTTGCTTGTCGCCTTCCAGAAAGAGGGTGCCACCACCTACGGCCATGTCCTTGCCGTCCTTGTCGAGATAGGGGCCATCGACGGTCCTGCTACGCCCCACGGCTACACGGTAGTTGGATTGGGCGCCGCGACAGCAGTAGTCCCATGACACGAATAGGTAGTAGTAGCCATCGTGCTTGAAGATGAAGGGGGCTTCGATGGCGTTCGTTCCGGCATATTTGGATGTGGGATTAGGCGCGGCGGATTTGTAGTTGGGGTCATAGCGGCGGGCTATGGTGCGCGGCTGCTGGCCCTTGGCGATATGCATCGTTGTGTCCAGGCGGGCTAACTGTATGCCGTCCCAGAAGGAGCCCCAGACGAGCCATGGCGTATCGGTGGCTTCGTCGATGACGAAGTTGGGATCAATGGCGTTCCAGTTGTCACGCTTCTCACGCGAGGTGACAATGCAGCCCTCGTCCTTCCAAAGGTTGAAAGCGAGCGAACGGCTGCTGAGCAGGCCGATGGCGGAGCCGTTGCGACCAAAGGTGGAACAGCTGTAGGCCAGCCACCAGCGACCATGCCACTGAATGACATCGGGTGCCCATACGTGGTTGCCAAAGCCCGGTACGGAGTCGGTAGTCCAACCGGGGATGACGGTCATCACGGGCTGGCGCGACACCGTCCACGTGCGCCGGTCCTTAGAGGTCATGCGCTGGATGCCCATGCCCGTGGCGTAGAGGTAATAGGTATCGCCCTCCTTGGCCATCACGGGGTCATGTACGAAGGGGGCCTCGGTCTGGAAGTTCTCGCCTCTCATGCGCGGCTGCTGTGCCAGCGTCGTTGCTGCCAATCCCAGCAGACAGAGAAGCATCATTTGTCGTGGTCTCATTTGTGAAATAGTTATCAGTTTCGGGGGCAAAGGTACATATTTATATTATAAATACGCACAGGAAAGGTGCTTTTTTTTGGCGTTTCAGAAAGAAAAGCGTACCTTTGTGCCCGCAAAAAACAGTAACAACACTAAAAGACTTAGATAAATCATGAATAGCGAATGGTTTGAATGCAAAGTCCGCTTCGACAAGACGATGGAGACGGGACTGCTCAAGAAGGTTACAGAGACATACATGGTGGACGCACTGAGCTTCACCGAGGCTGAAAGACGCTTCCTGGAAGAGATTACGCCTTTCATCAGCGGCGAGTTCACCGTCACGGACATCAAGCGCGCACGCATCGCAGAAATCATAGAGAGCACAGATGCCGCTGCCGACCGCTGGTTCAAGGCCAAGGTGGCTTACATCACGCTCGACGAGAAGACCGGTGCCGAGAAACGCACCAACCAGTCCATCCTAGTTCAGGCCACGGACTTCCAGAACTCCCTGAAAACGCTCGAGAAGGGCATGGAAGGCACACTGGGCGAGTGGGTCATTGTCACCATCACGGAGACACCTATCATGGATGTCTTCCACTACAAGAAAGTGGACAGCGAATAAACTTGTAGGGACTTAGTTCATCTATGTCCGCCAACGATCATGATTGCAGAGGAAATACAACGCATCACAGCGCAGCTGCCACATGGCGTCCGTCTGGTGGCAGTCTCGAAATACCATCCCGCCGAGGCTATCCGCGAGGCGTATGCCGCCGGACAGCGACTCTTCGGCGAGAGCCATGCGCAGGAAATCCAGCCCAAGCACGAAGCCCTATCGGGGCTCGAGGGCCTGGAGTGGCACTTCATCGGCCACCTGCAGACCAACAAGGTCAAGTACATCGCGCCCTACGTAGGCCTGGTCCACTCCGGCGACTCCCCTCGCCTACTCGCTGAAATCAACAAGCAGGCACAGAAGGCGGGACGCACGATTCCCTGCCTGCTACAGCTGCACGTAGCGCAGGAGGAGACCAAGTTCGGCTTCACACCCGACGAGGCGATGGCCTATCTGGACAGCGGCGAATGGCAGTCGCTCACGGGCGTACAACTTGCCGGCGTGATGGCAATGGCAACGAACACGGACGACACAGAGGTTATCCGCAACGATTTCAGCCGCGCACGCCGCTTCTTCGAGACTGCCCGCAACCGCTACTTTGCCAACGACGAGGCCTTCAAGGAGCTCTCCATGGGCATGAGCGATGACTGGCACATCGCCATCGACGAGGGCTCCACACTCATCCGCATCGGCACCCAGATTTTCGGGCAGCGACAGTACACATAAAGATTGCAAAAGCCCCATATAGTCCCCCTTACGGCATCCCTATGATATATTATTCAGGGATATCGCAAGGGGATTGTTATTTTTTGCGCAAATTATTTGTGAGTGTGCAAAAAAAGCTATACCTTTGCACACGAATTAATAAAATGTGCAATCAAGACTGATAACATTCAATCGAGATTATCTTAACAAAAACAACATGGATTGTCCAAGTTTTAATGCTTTAATACAGCAGTGCATTCAGGAACACTGGGACATGGATGCACTTTCGGATTACGGTGCCCAGACCTTCCGCTACAAGGACGTAGCCCGCATCATCGAGAAACTACACATCATCCTTGAGGCATCGGGCGTAGAGCACGGTGACAAGGTGGCCATCTGCGGCCGTAACAGCGCCCGCTGGGGCATCGCCTTCCTGGCTACGCTCAGCTACGGTGCCGTGGCTGTGCCCATCCTGCATGAGTTCCATCCGGAACAGATTCACGACATCGTGAACCACTCGGACGCGAAGCTGCTCTTTGTCGGCGACCAGATATGGCCTGCCATTGATGTGGAGAAGATGCCGGGACTGGAAGGTGTATTCGCCAACAGCAGCGATGAATACCGTCTGCTACACGGACGTACAGACAAGGTGCGCTATGCCCGCGAGAACCTGAACCGCCTCTTCGGCGAGAAGTTCCCCATGAACTTCCGTGCGCGCGATATACAATATTATAATGATAGCCCCGAGGAGATGGCTGTGCTCAACTACACCAGCGGCACGACATCCAATTCCAAGGGTGTCATGATTCCCTACCGCGCCCTGTGGAGCAATGTGGAATTCGCCCACGAGGTCTATGACGACCACGTCAAGGCCGGCGACAATATCGTGAGCATCCTGCCTACGGCCCACATGTACGGCATGGCCTTCGAGTTCCTGTACGAGATGACTCGCGGCGCCCATGTCCACTTCCTCGGCAAGACCCCCTCGCCCACCGTGATGCTGAAGGCATTCTCGGAGTTGAAGCCCAAGGTGGTCATCGCCGTACCGCTGCTGATTGAGAAGATTGTCCGCAAGGCCATCTTCCCGCAGATCAAAGCACCCGCCGTGCGTCTGGCACTCATGACCCCGCTGCTGCGCGACCGCATCAAGATGAATATCCGCCGCAAGATGCAGCAGGCCTTCGGCGACAACTTCTTCGAGATCATCGTCGGCGGCGCTGCCATGAATCAGGACATCGAGACCTTCCTGAAAGGTATCGGTTTCAACTACACCATCGGCTATGGCGCCACGGAGTGCGCTCCTATCATTTGCTACGCTCCTTGGAACCGCTTCAAGCAGGGCTCCTGCGGTAAGGCTGCTCCCCGCATGGAGGTGCGCATTGACAGCTCCGACCCGCTGCACGTTCCTGGCGAGATACTGGCACGCGGCATGAACATCATGCTCGGCTACTACAAAAACGAGGAGGCTACACGCAACACGCTGGACGAGGACGGATGGTATCACACCGGCGACCTCGGCGTGATGGACATCGAAGGCAACGTCTTCATCAAAGGACGCTCCAAGAACATGCTCCTCGGCGCCAACGGACAGAACATCTACCCGGAAGAGATCGAGGACAAGCTGGCATCGCTGCCGTTTGTATCGGAGTGCGTGGTCATCCAGAAGGAGGAGAAACTCTACGGCCTCGTCTATACAGACCCCGACGAACTCAAGAAAGCCCACGTATCGGCTTCTGAGCTGGAACGCATCATGGAGGAGAACCGCGTACAACTCAACCAGATTGTACCCATCTATTGCCGCCTCCAAGCCATCAAGCAGATTCCCGAGGAATTCGAGAAGACGCCTAAGAAGAGCATCAAGCGTTACAAATACATGAATTATCCAGTATGATTACGGAAGCTCAAAGTTTTAACACCTGCGTGCAGGAAGCACTACAGAAGTACTGGGACATGGACGCCCTGACCGATTACGGGGTGCAGACCTTCCAGTACAAGGACGTGGCTCGCGTCATCGAGAAGCTGCACATCATCTTTGACAATTGCGGCATACAGCACGGTGACAAGGTGGCCATCTGCGGCCGCAACAGTGCCAAGTGGGGTATCACCTTCCTGGCAACTCTGACCTATGGTGCCGTGGCTGTCCCCATCCTGAACGAGTTCCACCCGGAACAGATTCAGGACATCGTCAACCACTCCGAGGCCAAGCTGCTCTTTGTGGGTGACATCGTATGGCCGAAGCTGAATCCGGACAAGATGCCAAATCTGGAGGGTATTTTTGGGATAAACAACGAAGAGTACTCCCTGCTGGTGGGACGCACAGAGAAGGTGCGCTATGCCCGTGAGAACCTGAACCGTCTCTTCGGTGAGAAGTACCCCGTCAATTTCCGCAAGCAGCACATTCAGTACTGCGTGGATCGTCCGGACGAGCTGGCTGTACTGAACTACACCAGCGGCACGACATCCAACTCCAAGGGCGTTATGCTGCCCTTCCGTGCGATGTGGAGCAACTACCGTTTCGCAGCTGATGTCCTTGCCGTTGACATGCGGCCTGGCGACAGGGTGCTCTCCATGCTCCCGATGGCCCACATGTACGGTCTGGCATTCGAATTCCTTTTTGAATTCCTGTGCGGCGTTCATGTTTACTTCCTGTCCAAGACGCCTTCACCCGCAGTACTCCTGGGTGCTTTTGCCGATATCAAGCCACGACTGATTATTGCCGTTCCGCTGATTATCGAGAAGGTGGTGCGCAAGGCCGTACTGCCCAAGCTGCAGACGCCCGCCGTGAAAATCGCCCTGCATACACCGTTCCTGCGTGAACGCGTCAAGGCAGAAGTCTGCCACAAGCTGCAGCAGGCCTTCGGCGGCAACTTCATCGAGATTGTCGTCGGCGGCGCTGCCTTCAGTCAGGATATCGAGACCGTACTGCATGACATCAACTTCAACTACACAGTCGGGTACGGTACCACGGAATGTGCCCCCCTCGTAGGCTATTCAGACTGGAGAGAGTTCAAGCAAGGTTCCTGCGGACGCGCGGTCCATCGCATGGAGGTACGCATTGACAGCGAAAATCAACAGAACATCATCGGCGAGATTCTGGTGCGCGGCATGAACGTCATGTTGGGTTACTATAAGAACGACGAAGCCACTGCGGCCGCCCTGGACAAGGACGGATGGTACCACACGGGCGACCTCGGAATCATTGACGCAGAGGGGAACATCTTCATCAAGGGACGTTCCAAGAACATGCTCCTCGGCGCCAACGGACAGAACATCTACCCGGAAGAGATTGAGGACAAGCTGTCTGCCCTGCCCTATGTCACGGAATGCGTGGTCATCCAAAAGGACCAACTGCTCTACGGCCTCGTCTATTCAGATCCGGAAGAGGTGAAGGCTGGCGGACTGTCCGACGCCATGCTCGAAGCACAGATGGAGGAGAATCGCCGCATGCTCAATCAGGCTGTACCCTCCTATGCCCGCCTCCACGCCATTAAGCTGATGTCCGAGGAGTTCGAGAAGACACCTAAAAAGAGTATCAAACGCTACAAGTACAAGGAGTATCCCGTGTAATAGCATCTGATACCCTCAAGCCCCACAGGGCGCTACGTCTCAACAAAGCGTGGCGCCCTATTCTTTTACATATCGCTCTAAGTTCTTAGCCTCAACGGCATAGCCCAATTCATTGGGATGAAGGCCATCGCCGGCAAAGAGTTCCTCCTTCAGCTTGCCATTCTCGTCAAGGAATCCCGGAGCCATATCTACATACGTCACATCCGTCCCCTTCAGCCGTTCTGCCACGAGGGCATTGATGGCTGCTACACGGGCCTCGTCGTTGCGACGCGGCATGATGCCCACCTGATAGATCTTTGCCTTGGGCTGATGACGACGAACGGCATCTATGAGCAACATCATCCCATGGACGAGTTCTTCGTTGGTGTTAACGCCCATATTGTTCGTACCTAATAGCAAGAACACCTTCTTAGCTTCGAAGCCGTCCAACTCGCCGTGCGCGATACGCCAAAGACCATTCTCGATACGGTCCCATCCGAAGCCCTGGTTGTGGGCCACTTGACCCTTGAACAGTTTGTCCCAGCTCTTGCGATAACGCTTTGCCTGCTGCGCGTCCTTGCGAACGGCATCAGTCCAGAAATGAGTGATGGAGTTACCGATGAGCACAATATCCGGCTTCTCCTCACGGTTGCGCTGCAACATCAGTTCATGACGGGCACGCCAATCGTACGGGTCGCGCTGCTGCGTGCGGGGATAAAAGACTGTGTCGTCTGTGCCAGCTTCAGGGAAAAGCTGATGAATCTTGCGAATATAGGCATCGGCATACTGACGCATGCCAAGGTCGTTGGGATGAATGCCCTCGACCATCGACTCCTGGGTAAAGGCAAGCTCAGCATGCGTCAGCAGATGCAAGTCCTTCACGCCTTCGGCCACCAGCGCTTCATAGGCACGGCGCTGCTCCTTGTTGGAGTTCTCGTACCAGTCCACGGACTGCTGCGAGCTGGGGCCGTTGGCATAGTTGTGCTCCACAAGGAGGATGGGTGCCGCACTCTTCTCGCGCAAGATCTTCACACCCCGTTGCAGGCGGTCAAAGATAAGTTCAGTCCGCTCCGTAGAGAGATTGGGTAGGCAGTCGATAACAAATAGTTTGGCATCTATCTCCGCCAGGAAACGGAAGACCTCCTCGTCCATCAAGGCGTTGCCGGAGAAGCCCAGATTCACCACGGGATAGCCCGTCTCACGATGCACGATATTCGTCCAGGCCATACCCGTTCGCGAAGCACAGGCACCCTGCGCAATGGAGGTACCATAAACCACAATGGGACGTTCCGCCGTAGCAGGAATGAAGCGCAGCTCATGGCCTTCATCAACACCAACCTCCAGCCAGGCAACTTCATTGTATAAGGGCAGGAACAACTCAAAGTCATAACCACGATGATTGCCAGTATAATAGGTCAGATCCTTGAACTCATAGTTAATCGTATCCTTGAAAGAAAGGTTGAACTTGCTGGCACACCAACGCAGACGGCCGTCAGCATCTGTGGCGTACAGGTCAAGACCGGAAACACCCGTGGAGGGCATGTGGAACATGCTCAGTCCGCCTGTGACACCATAGCGCACCTTCACACTCGGCGCATTGGTATGGAAACAGATAGACAAGCCGGCAGACTGCTTGGACAACCCCCATACGGCGCCACGGACAACGCCCTCAGCACGCGGCGTGAGGCGATGATACCCGTCCTTCAGTTCTTGCTGCCACCAGCGACCATGTACCATGTTCTCACCCGCAGCAAGCGGATTCATCCATTTCGTCTGAGCTGCCAGCGGGAGCAGGCAACACAGACATACGAAAAGCAATAGATTTCTCTTCATAAAAGGTATAATTTTAGGTTCTTTGATGCAAAATTACAACTTTTACGCAGAACCGCCAAAAAAAATGCACAAACACGCTTCGCACATAGGTTTTATTATTGTTTTTTAATGAAGTATTTCTTCGCACTTCCGTATTTTCTTGCTACCTTTGCGCCATGAATCTAAAATGAATATAATATCAACGTCAACAATCATTCTAACGATATGAAAAGAAGAATCATGATGAGAAGAATCATGGCAGTTGCCATCAGCATACAGGCTATGACAGGCATTGCGTGGGCACAAAGCGCACGCGAGGTGTTAGATGCTACAGCGGCTTGCATGACGAAAATGGGAGACGTAAGAGCCCAGTTCAAGGCTACACAATTCAGCGGGACGACACCGCAAAGTGAAGCCACAGGCACGATGTGCATCAGCGGTCGGAAGTTTCAGATGCAGACCGACGAACTCACGACCTGGTACGATGGTACGACGCAATGGAGCATGATGAACGGCAGCAACGAAGTGAACATGGCCACTCCCGATGAAGAGGAGCAGGCAGCACTGAACCCCGCTACGTTAGTAGGTATTTACAAGAAAGGCTATCGTTATAACTTGACACGCTCTACGTTGCGTGGACGCTCGACATACGTCGTACACCTTAGCGCCAAGAACCGCAAAGCAGCTTTCTCCGACATCTTCATTGATGTGGACCAGACGACCTATCATCCGCTGTGCATCCGAGCCAAGAAGGACGGAGATTGGACGCGGCTTTCAATTCTCTCTTTCCAAAACAGCCTTACCCTACCCGCTTCTACATTCACCTTCCCAGCAAGTGATTATCCCAATGTAGAGGTCATTGATTTACGATAACAAGCAATACTCAACTATTAAAGAAGTGGAACATATTCAATTACTGATCCTCGGCAGCGGCCCCGCGGGCTACACGGCTGCCATCTATGCCGGACGCGCCGGCCTGACCCCTGTCTTATATGAAGGCTTACAGCCCGGAGGCCAATTAACGACGACGACAGAAGTAGAGAATTTCCCTGGCTTTCCTGAGGGCATCGATGCCAACGAATTGATGGACAACCTGCGCCAACAGGCTGAGCGCTTTGGCTGTATCATACGTTCGTCCATGGCCGTAAAAACAGACTTGTCCGCAGCCCCCTATCACGTATGGTTCGACGACGAGAGCGAGGTGACGGCAGACAGCATCATCATCTGCACGGGTGCATCAGCCAAGTATCTGGGACTATCCGACGAGGAGAAATACCGCGGTCAGGGTGTCTCGGCCTGTGCGACATGCGACGGTTTCTTCTATCGCAAAAAGAACGTAGCTGTTGTCGGAGGTGGTGATACAGCCTGTGAGGAAGCATCCTATCTGGCAGGTCTTGCCAACAAGGTCTATCTCATTGTTCGCAAGCCCTATCTGCGCGCCACGCAAATCATGCAGGAGCGCGTCCTGAACAACCCCAAGATTGAAGTGCTGTTTGAGCACAACACCGTTGGCCTTTTTGGCGAAAACGGCGTAGAAGGAGCACATGTAGTCTATCGCAAGGGCGAAGCTGACGAGCGCCGCTACGACATTGCCATCGACGGGTTCTTCCTCGCCATCGGCCATAAGCCCAACAGCGACATCTTCCGTCCGTGGGTCAAGACCGACGAAATAGGTTATATTGTCACAGAAGGAGCAACGCCAAAGACAGGCATCCCAGGCGTCTTCGCAGCAGGCGATGTAGCAGATCCGCTCTATCGTCAGGCCGTTGTCGCTGCAGGTTCTGGAGCGAAAGCTGCGATTGAGGCAGAGCGCTATCTCGCAACATTATAAAAGCTGTTTACAATCATGATATGAGTATATTTCATGTTTTCCATGAAGGTTTTGCTCATTTCTTTTGGCCGTGTGCAGAAAAAAGAGTACTTTTGCACACTTGAAACTAATAATAATCTTATTCATTCATTTTTAATAACATCAACTAATGAGTCAAAAACGTGTTTACACCTTCGGTAACGGACAGGCTGAAGGTAATGCGCAGATGCGCGAGCAGTTGGGTGGCAAGGGTGCCAACCTGGCCGAGATGAACCTCATTGGCGTCCCCGTTCCTCCGGGCTTCACCATTACAACCGACGTGTGCAACGAGTACTATGAGGTCGGTCAGGAGAAGATCATGGAGTTGCTCAACGACGATGTCATGGCAGCCGTAGCCCATATCGAGAAACTGATGAACTCCAAGTTCGGCGATGCCCAGAATCCGCTGCTCGTCAGCGTTCGTTCCGGCGCCCGCGCTTCCATGCCTGGTATGATGGATACCATCCTCAACCTCGGTCTGAATGATGAGGTTGCAGAAGGTATGGTCAAGAAGACTGGAAACCCTCACTTCGTATATGACAGCTATCGCCGTTTCGTGCAGATGTACGGCGACGTGGTGCTCGAGCTGAAGCCCGCCAACAAGACTGATATCGATCCGTTCGAGGAGATTATCGAGCAGGTGAAGGCCATCCGTGGCGTGAAGCTCGACAAGGACCTCAGCGTTGAAGAGCTCAAGGAACTGGTCGTTCGCTTCAAGAAGGCTATCAAGGAGCGCACCGGCAAGGACTTCCCCAACGATCCTATCGAGCAGCTATGGGGCGCTATCTGCGCTGTATTCCGCAGCTGGATGAACGAGCGCGCTATCCTCTACCGTAAGATGGAAGGAATTCCCGACGAGTGGGGTACCGCTGTTAGCGTCATGGCTATGGTATTCGGTAACATGGGCGAGACCTCTGCAACGGGTGTTTGCTTCAGCCGCGATGCTGCTAATGGTGAGAACCTCTTCAATGGTGAGTATCTCGTTAACGCTCAGGGTGAGGATGTCGTTGCTGGTATTCGCACACCTCAGCAGATCACAAAGATCGGTTCTCAGCGCTGGGCTGAGCGCGCTGGCATCAGCGAGGCTGAGCGCGTAGCCAAGTATCCTTCTATGGAAGAGGCTATGCCTGAGATCTACAAGGAACTCGACGCTATCCAAAATAAGCTCGAAGAGCACTACCGCGACATGCAGGACATGGAGTTTACCGTTCAAGAGGGTAAGCTGTGGTTCCTCCAGACACGTAACGGTAAGCGCACAGGTGCCGCTATGGTGAAGATTGCCATCGACCTGCTCCACGAAGGCAAGATCGATGAGAAGACTGCCATCACACGTTGCGAGCCCCAGAAGCTCGACGAACTGTTGCACCCCGTATTCGACAAGAAGGCACTCTCCACCGCTAAAGTTATCGCTCAAGGTCTGCCCGCCAGCCCCGGTGCTGGTTGCGGTCAGATTGTGTTCTTTGCCGATGATGCACAGGCTTGGCACGCAGACGGCCACAAGGTAGTCCTCGTCCGTATCGAGACTTCTCCTGAAGACCTCGCAGGTATGAGCGCTGCTGAAGGTATCCTCACCGCTCGCGGCGGTATGACCTCTCACGCTGCCGTTGTGGCTCGTGGTATGGGTAAGTGCTGCGTATCCGGCGTAGGTAGCCTGAATGTTGACTACAAGGCTAAGACTGTTGAGATCGACGGCGTTGTATATAAGGAAGGCGACTACATCTCCATCAATGGTACCACTGGTCAGGTTTATGCTGGCGAGGTTCCCACGAAGGCTGCTGAACTGAGCGGAGACTTCAAGGAGCTGATGGACCTCTGCGACAAGTACACCAAACTGCAGGTTCGCACCAATGCTGATACACCCCATGATGCTGAAGTCGCTCGTGCCTTCGGTGCAAAGGGTATCGGTCTGACACGTACCGAGCACATGTTCTTCGATGACCAGAAGATCATCGCCATGCGCCAGATGATTCTCGCTGACACCCCCGAGGGTCGTGAGAAGGCTTTGGCTAAACTGCTCCCCTACCAGAAGGCTGACTTCAAGGGTATCCTGAAGGCAATGAACGGTCTGCCCGTAAACATCCGCCTGCTTGATCCTCCCTTGCACGAGTTCGTTCCCCACGATCTCGCTGGTCAGGAGACAATGGCTAAGGAGATGGGTGTTGATCTCGCTACCATTCAACGTCGCGTTGAGAGCCTCGCAGAGAACAACCCGATGCTCGGTCACCGCGGTTGCCGTCTGGGTATCACCTTCCCCGAGATTACAGCTATGCAGACCCGCGCTATCCTTAGCGCTGCTTGCGAGCTGAAGAAGGAAGGCTTCGATCCGAAGCCCGAAATCATGGTGCCCCTGATAGGTATCCTCTACGAGTTGAAGCAGCAGAAGGCTATCATCCAGAAGGTTGCAGCTGAAGTCTTCGAGGAGTACGGTGTAACAGTTGAGTTCGAGATCGGTACGATGATTGAGATTCCTCGTGCTGCCCTCACCGCTGACCGTATTGCCACCGAGGCTGAGTACTTCTCCTTCGGTACCAATGACTTGACACAGATGACCTTCGGCTACAGCCGCGACGACATCGCCAGCTTCCTGCCCGCATACCTCGAGAAGAAGATCCTGAAGGTTGATCCCTTCCAGGTTCTCGACCAGAACGGTGTCGGCAAGCTCGTGAAATATGCTGTCGAGAAGGGCCGCGAAGTACGTCCCAGCCTCCGCTGCGGTATTTGCGGCGAGCACGGTGGTGAGCCCACATCCGTCAAGTTCTGCGCCAAGATTGGGCTGAACTACGCAAGCTGCTCACCCTTCCGCGTGCCCATCGCACGTTTGGCTGCCGCCCAGGCTGCTGTTGAGGAGTAAACAGAAATACTCTGAATATAAAGCGAGCGCAGTTCCCTTTCGGAGCTGCGCTCAATATTTTTATCAATATGTCATTTGTCGCTATTGTGACTATTCCCCTGTCAACCCTTTGTAGCTCTTAGCAGC
>JAILQO010000073.1 GCA_024698925.1 Bacteroidaceae bacterium
CAATGCTTCTGCAGAGTCCCTAAACTCAAAGATCAAGCAATTTCGTGCACAGCTTAGGGGAGTAATTGATGTGGACTTCTTTCTCTATAGGCTGTCAATGATATACGGATAAACACAGGAATTTACTGGTGAGCCCAAAAATTACCCTTTTACCAAACGCTGCAAAGAGGCAATATTTCTAATTCCATGTACGAATTTTTTATAATAAGTTTTTCGCCGCCTTTTGTCGCACTACAATCATCAGCTTATTTGTCAAAAACGTGAACTTTTTGCCAAAATCTGATATGAAATAGACACCGACCTACCGCAAAATGTCACGCCCGATCTGGACATCGAGATACCTCACATCGGAACAGTACGCCTTGTCAACGTACCCTCAACTCTTTTGTCGCCTTACATTAGCAAGGATGGCACCCTTGCCCTTGTAGGAAATCTCTTTGCCGATTCCATGCTCGGCTTTGCTCTTGTCCGTTTTCAGAACGGTCATGTGTCGCCTCAGCACATCGTCACCCGCTGCACTTATTACGAGCGCTACACTACCGAGGAAGCCCTCCAGACTGCAGCAGACAGCTACAAGGGCTTGACGGGTGAAAGATGATATACTCCTTCACGCTGAGTTTAGTGGGTGAATTTACAGAGCGGACAGGCTTGAGACTGACATTTTGGCATAAAAAAACCTAAAAAGTTTGCTTATATGGGCGGCTTTGTGTACCTTCGCGGCGCAAAGTCGCCTTCTTACGTAAGTGGGCGATAAAAATTTGTTCGCGCGCGAAAGAAAATGAATGCGGAAACAACATCGAAAACGGCGCTCTTGGGCATGACGCTCGAGGAGCTGAAAGGCGTGGCGGCGGAAGTGGGGATGCCTGCTTTTGCGGCCAAGCAGATGGCGCAATGGATCTATCAGAAGGGTGCCAGCGACATCAGTGAGATGACGAATCTCAGCAAGGCTGCACGCGAACGACTGGGCGAGCGCTACGAGGTGGGACGACAGGCGCATCTGGCTGAACAGCACAGCGCTGACGGTACCGCTAAGTATCTGTTCCCAACGCGTGGGGGTGGGAGCGTGGAGACGGTGTTCATCCCCGATGATGACCGCGGCACGATATGCGTGAGCTGTCAGGTGGGCTGCAAGATGGCTTGCCGCTTCTGCGCTACGGGCCAGCAGGGCTTCCAGGGGCAGCTCTGCGTGACGGACATCCTGAACCAGATTTACTCCCTGCCAGAGCGTGAACGACTGACAAACATCGTGTTCATGGGTCAGGGCGAGCCGATGGATAACCTCGACGCTATCCTGAGCACCACACAACTGCTGATGGCTGATTACGGCTGGGCTTGGAGCCCGCGACGTATCACGGTCTCTACGGTGGGTCTGCGCAAGGGCCTAAAGCGCTTCCTGGACGAGAGTCCCTGCCATCTGGCTATCAGCCTGCACAATCCCTTCCCCGAGGAACGTGCACAGATCATGCCTGCCGAGCGCAGCTACAGTCTGACGGAAATGTTGGATCTGCTGCGCGAATACGACTGGACGGGCCAGCGACGCCTCTCGTTTGAGTACATCATGTTCGGCGGACAGAACGACTCTAACCGCTATGCGCGCGAGCTGGTGCGGCTGCTGGGCAATATCGAGTGCCGCGTGAATCTGATTAGGTGGCACCGTCTGCCGGAGGCAGTCATGGAGAATGGAAAATTGAAAATTGAGAATGGAGAATGCGTGGAGAATGGACAGGGATTTGCCGAGGCGGATGAGAACCGCATGGTGGCGTTCCGTGACTACCTGACGCACCGCGGCCTGCGCTGCACCATCCGCGCCTCCAGAGGGCAAGATATCGATGCGGCGTGCGGGTTGCTGAATACCAAGAAGAGTGAAAAATGAAAGAATGAAAAGTGAAAAATGAAAGAATGAAAATTGAAAAATAATATATGGATAGGCATTTGAATCGATACTATAAAACTGCTCTTTACAAGTGGAAAATGAGCGTGAAAAGTAATCTTTATTTTTCACTTTTCATTCTTTCACTTTTCACTTCCTTTTTTGCCTCCTGCAAAAAGGAAATGGTGATTCCGCGTGCAAGCGGACGGCCGTATGAGGTGATGGTGGTGATGAACGACTGGGAGTGGGAGGCTAAGCAGGGGCGCGCGCTATTTGCGGTGCTGGACACCGATATCCCCGGACTGCCGCAGCCTGAACGCTCGTTCCATATCTCGCAGGTGGACCCCAAACGCTTTGACAGCATCTTGAACATCTTCCGCAATATCATCCTCGTGGATATCAACAAGCAGTTGTACACGATGACGTCGATGAAATTCACGCGCGACAAGTACGCGATGGAGCAGATTGTGCTGACGATTCAGAGCCCGTCGGCCGACGATTTCGCGGACTTCTGCTTCGACCACGGGCAGGATATCATCGACTTCCTGACGAAGATGGAGATGAACCGCCTCGTGAAAGAGCTCAAGGGCAAATACAGCAAGAAGACGGCGGAACTGGCCAAGGAAATCTTTGACTGCGAGTTCCATGCGCCCGAGGAGATCAAGAGCTATAAGAAAGGTGAGAATTTCTTCTGGACCAGCAGCAACGGCTCTTCAGGAATGGTGAATATCTGTATGTATAGCTACCCCTACGAGGGCCCGCAGACGTTTAATAAGCAATACGTACTGGCTAAGCGCGACAGCGTGATGGCCGTGAATATCCCAGGCACGCTGCCCACGATGCACATGGCTACCGATACGCTCTGCACAACGGTGAAGCCCATCATGGTGCACAACCAATATGCCCTCGAGGCCCGTGGCCTATGGTACATGGAGAACGACGGCATGGGCGGCCCCTTCGTCAGCCATTCCCGCGTGGATACAACCCGCAATATCGTTATTGTGGTCGAGGGCTTTGTCTTTGCTCCCGAGAAGATGAAGCGCGGACTCATGCGACGCCTCGAAGGCTCGCTCTATACCCTCAACCTGCCTGACGAGAAGACGACAGCCATCGTGACAAACATGGAAGAGGTGGCTGTGACGGCAGAAGACAGAAAGAAAGCAAGACAAAAATAAGATATGAGTAAGATAAAAGTAGGAATTACGCACGGAGACCCCAATGGCATAGGCTATGAGGTAATCCTGAAGACTTTCGAGGACCCGGTGATGCTGGAACTCTGCACCCCCATCGTCTATGGTTCCCCCAAGATTGCCAGCTACCATCGCAAAACGATGGAGCTGACCACCAACTTCAACGCCATTCACAATGCTCAGGAGGCCCATCCCGACCAGCTGAACATCCTGCATTGCACGGCTGAGGAGGTGAAAATCGACTTCGGACAGGCTACTGCCGAGGCCGGACAGGCCGCCTACGACGCGCTGGAACGTGCCATCAAGGATTGGCGCGAGGGGCTCATCGACGTCCTGGTTACAGCACCCATCAACAAGCATGCTATCCAGAGCGACAAGTTCCATTTCCCCGGCCATACGGAGTATATCCAGTCCAAGGTGGGACACGACGGGCAGCAGGCGTTGATGATCCTGATGAATGAGCGGATGCGTGTGGCGTTGGTCACCACCCACCTGCCGATTCAGGAGGTCGCGGCGCACATCACGGAGGAGGCTGTCCTGCAGAAACTGCAGATCCTCCATCGGTCGCTCCAGCGCGATTTCAGCGTCGATACGCCGCGTATAGCCGTACTGGCGCTGAATCCCCATGCTGGCGATGACGGACTCCTAGGCAAGGAAGAGGAGACCATCCTGAAGCCCGCCATGCAGAAAGCCGAGGAGGCTGGGATGCATGTCTATGGACCTTATGCTGCAGACGGTTTCTTCGGCTCGCGGACATACGAAAGCTTTGACGCCGTATTGGCGATGTACCACGATCAGGGCCTGGCACCCTTCAAATTGCTGGCCATGGACGATGGCGTCAATTACACAGCAGGATTGGATATCGTGCGCACCAGTCCCGACCACGGAACGGCTTTCGACATCGCCGGTAAGGGCGAGGCCGATGCGAACTCGCTCCGTCAGGCTATCTACGCTGCGATGGACATCTATCGCAACCGTCTGGCATGGGATGCAGCACGCGTAGATCCCCTGCCCAAACTCTATATTGACAAACGTGACCGCGCTGAACGCGGAACTGTTTAAAAAATAATGGACTCCAAGGAACTACAACCTATCAAGCAACGCTACGGCATCGTGGGCAACTGCGAGGCGCTGAACCACGCGCTGGACACAGCCCTGCAGGTGGCTAAGACGGACCTGTCCGTGCTCATCACGGGTGAGAGCGGTGTGGGTAAGGAGATTATCCCCCGACTGATCCATGATAACAGCCTGCGACGCCTACGTAAATACTTCGCCATCAACTGCGGAAGCATACCTGAAGGCACCATCGACAGCGAACTTTTTGGTCATGAGAAAGGTGCTTTCACTGGTGCTATTGGAGAGCATGAGGGCTACTTTGGCGCAGCCGACGGCGGCACGCTCTTCCTGGATGAGGTGGGCGAGTTGCCGTTGAGTACGCAGGCGCGACTGCTTCGTGTGCTGGAGAATGGCGAGTATATCCGCGTGGGCAGTAGTGAGGTGCGCAAGACGAATGTGCGTATCGTAGCTGCTACCAATGTGAATATACAGCATGCCATCCGCGACGGAAAGTTCCGCGAGGACCTCTACTACCGCCTGAACACCATCCCTATCAAGATGCCGCCGCTACGTGAGCGTGGCGAGGATATCGTCCTGTTGTTCAAGAAGTTCGCGATGGAGATAGCTGCCAAGTACCAGATGCCGGAGCGTATCACACTCTCGCCCGAAGCGGAGGAGGTCGTGAAGCGTTACAAGTGGCCAGGCAATATCCGCCAGCTGAAGAACATCACGGAACAGATGTCCATCCTGCTGCGCGACACGCGCGTGGTGACGCCAGAGATACTCTCAGATTACGAGATATGGCCGACCGTGGAGGAGAAAGGCGGGCTGGTGCCGCTGGGACGCGGCGCCGAGTCCCATAACTATCAGAATGAACGCGAGATGCTGTTCCAGATGATCAATGCCCTCCACCGCGAGGTGAGCGACTTGAAGCAGCAGCTCTCGACGATGTCGCCTTCAGCCGTGAACCACCAGACGGTAGTTCCCGTTACGCCTGCGTCTCCTGTGGTATCGGTGCCGTCAGCTCATGTAACTCCTGCTGCTCCCGTGCATGAATACCATCCTGCGGAACATCCTGACGTGACACCTTACGCAGAGGAGTACGTGGAGGAATCCCTCTCGCTCGAAGAACAGGAAAAACGCCTCATCATGAAGGCTTTGGAGAAGAACCGCGGACGCCGCAAGCGCGCTGCAGATGAGCTCCATATCAGTGAACGTACCCTCTATAGAAAGATTAAGGAATATGGATTGGACGAGAATTAATAGGGGGGTGGGTCTGCTTCTTCTCATTTTGACCCTGTCATCCTGCGCTATTGAATACAAGTTCAATGGTGCCAGCATAGACTATACGCAGACGAAGACCATACAGATAGATCCGTTCCCTATCCGTTCCACCTACGTGTGGGCTCCGATGCAGTCCATTTTCAATAACAAGTTGACGGATATCTACGCTCAGCAGACCAAACTGAGGCAAGTGAAGCGTGGTGGCGATCTGGTCGTAGCGGGTGAGATTACGGGCTTCGACCAATATAACAAGGGTGTCGGTAGCGACGGCTACAGCCAACAGGTTCAATTGAAAATGACGGTGAATGTGCGCTTCACGAACAATAAGAACCACACCCAGGATTTCGAACGTCAGTTCTCTGCAACCACCGAATACCCCGCTACGCAGCAGCTCATGAGCGTGCAAGAGGAGTTGGTGACGCAGATGACCAAAGATATTACAGATCAGATTTTTAACGCCACTGTGGCAAATTGGTAATCATTCAGCTATGCAACCCTTATCTACTTATATCGGACATCCTGAATTGCTCACTCCAGAGGTCGTGAACGAGCTCGCAGAACTCGTGGCGCGAAACCCTTCATACCAAGCAGCGCGCCTGTTATTGGTGCGTGGCTTATATCAACTTCAGGATGAGCGTTTTGGAGCCGAATTGCGCAAGGCGGCTCTGTTTCTTCCCGATCGTACCGTGCTCTATCATCTATTGGAGGATGAAAAACTGCAGTTGGCAGAGGTCGTTAAGCCTCAGGCTCCGCGTAAGAAGTTAGAAGCAGCTGCCGATCGTACGCAATCTCTCATTGAATCCTTCCTGGATCAGCTGCCCGAGACTCCGCAACCTCGTAAATCGCATCCTGTTGATGCCAGCGTAGATTACATTTCATACCTCATGCAACAACCAGATGCAGATGCCGTCCTTGAAGCTACATTGGAAGAAGAGGAAATCCGAAATCTTGACACCGAAGATGAGGACGAACAGCCTGCACTCATTGTGCCAATTTCGACACCCGAAAAAGCGCAAGAAACGGTCAATGACCCCTATTTTACAGAAACTTTAGCCCATATTTACATTAAACAGGGCAAATATATCAAGGCAATTGAAATTATTCGGCGTTTAAGTTTGAATTATCCGAAAAAAAACCGTTACTTTGCAGACCAAATCCGGTTCTTGGAGAAATTAATCACCAATGAACAGAGTAAAAACGAAGAAAATAATCAAAAATAATTCATCAAAATCATGTACACACTATTAGTTATTCTTGTGGTTCTTGCATCCATTTTCATGTGTCTCATCGTACTCATTCAGGAGTCCAAGGGAGGCGGTCTTGCCAGTGGCTTTGCCAGCGGCAATCAAGTGATGGGTGTGCGTAAGACCACCGATGTCATTGAGAAGCTCACTTGGGGCCTTGCAGCTGCAATGGTCGTCTTCAGCGTGGCATCTGTATTCTTCATTCCCTCAGCTGCTTCAGATGCTTCCGTGATGGAGGACATCGCTATCGAGCAGCAGGCTACGGCTCCCACGAACCTTCCCGGTATCCCCTCCGCTGACGTTCAGGAAGCTCCTGCCGCTGAGGCTCCTATCGAGGCTCCTGCACAATAATCACCTTTGCGCATCATGCTCAGATACGGTATTCAGAAATTCGCCTTGACAGCCGTCATGGCCATGATAGCGCTGACCTCGCAGGCCAGCGCTTTCGTTTTACCTGCGCATCAGCGGGTCGATATCAACGTGAATCCTCAAGAGGCACGCGTGGTTACTACTGCTGTCTCGCTGCTGGAGTCCGACCTCCAGCGCGTTCTGGATGCTTCTGTCCGCATCGCCAAGGGCCGCTCGCAGATTCTCGTGGGAACATGGAATGGTCCGGCGCATGATGATTTGGCAGCTACTGGTGTTGACTGCTCGTGGCTGGAGGGCAACGCTCAGGCTTTCGTCCTCGCTGTAGCTCAGGATGGCCGTTTGGTGATAGCCGGTAGCGATGCTTATGGTACGGCTTATGGTATCATCGAGCTGACGCGTCTGCTTGGCGTTTCCGCTTGGGAGTGGTGGGCAGATGTCGATATTGAGCCCAAAAGTGAGTTCCGCCTCGACGAAGGTTTCCGAACGGAACAAGCACCCGATGTGTCGTTCCGCGGAATCTGTATAGGTGACGAAGACTGGGGACTGATGCCTTGGTCCGCGTCCAACTATGAGCCCAGCGCCGAAGGGCAGGTAGGAGCCCAGACCACCCAACGTATTTTTGAGTTGATGCTCCGTCTGCGCGCCAACATCTACTGGCCGCCCTCGCGTCCGTGTACGCGTCCTTTTGAACATACGGAGGGTTGTCGCACGCTGGCAGCCTACTATGGTATCACGCTTGGCAAGGACGTGCAGGAACCGATCTCCATCCCCAACTATCCCTCGCCGCTGATCTGTGAGGACGACGGCTTTGGCTATATCCGCCATTTCCCGACTTACGAGGAGAGTGGGCAATCACGAGGCTGTGGTGTTTATTATCACGCTTCCTATCAGGGCGCCCCTCATGACTATCTGTGGCTGGGAACTGCCAGCCCCTTCCTGATGTGCCAACAGCTTACGGAGGCTTATCAGGCAGGCGCAAACCGCCTGTGGGTTCTGAATGTCGGCGACATCAAGCCTTTGGAGTACCAAATATCGCTCTTCACGGATATGGCCTGGAATCTGGAGGCTGTGCGTCAGCTGACCGTTGGTACACATCTCGAGGAATTCTATGCCCAGACCATTGGTCGCGATGTCGCACGTCTGACATCTGTGTATATGAAGGAGTTCTTTCAGCTTTCATTCCAATGCAAGCCGGAGCATCTGGCAGGTACACGTGTGGGCGAGCCTGGAGCTGAGTGGAATGCTGTGCGCGATTTGCCTTGGAGCGAGCAATTCATTCGTCATCGTCTGTCCCGCTACGACCTGATGCGTCGTAACGTGAAGTGGGTGGGAGACTCTGTGCGTCGCACGCATCCCCATCGCACGGATGCCTATTTTGAGTTGGTGGAATATCCCGTGATGTCGGCCGTTGCGCAGAATGAGAAGTATCTTTGTGCGCAGTTAGCCCGTCACGGAATCAGCTATCTCCAGCGCGACAACGTGGATTCCACGTGGATGCGGAGCGACCTTGGTCACAACCGCGTGCAGGAACTGACTATACGCTACAACGAATTACGTAATGGTAAATGGCGCGGGATGATGAGCTCCAATCCCAATAACCTCGCTGTATTCCAGCCTGTACCCCATATTCAGTCTGCGGCTCCGATGCCTGCGGATGAGCCTGCTATCGCAACCTTCTATGGTGCCAGCTATGATGCAGCTTCCTTCAGCGGAAGTTCTGTGCTGGCTCCTGTGTTGGGCTTGGGTGCCAGTATCCGTGCTATGCCCATTCCCCGTGGGCATGAGGTAACCTATCGCTTCAAACACAATTTCCTGAAGCAGCGCGTAGCTACGATTGAGCTCCGCATGTTGCCCACACACCCCATTGAGGAGTATCAGCGGATTCAGATCTCGCTCGATGGCGGCGCTCCGCAGACCTTCATGTATGATACAGAGGTGGGTAGCGAGGCGTGGAAGCAGAATGTGACGCGTGGCTTTGCCGTTGTCACATCGCGTCTCACCGTTGTGAAACCGATGGGAGACCATTCGCTCGTCGTGAAGGCGCTGGATGATGGCGTCGTGGTCGATGAGGTGTTTATCAGACCCTAATTGAATATTGATAATAGAAATAATTGTTCAGATAAATCATGTTTGAAAATCTATCAGAACGCCTGGAACGATCCTTTAAGATTCTGAAGGGCGAAGGTAAGATCACAGAAATCAATGTCGCAGAGACACTCAAGGATGTGCGTCGTGCACTCCTCGATGCCGATGTGAACTATAAGGTCGCCAAGCAATTCACGGATACCGTGAAGGAAAAGGCTTTGGGACAGAATGTGCTGACGGCTGTGAAGCCGCAGCAGATGATGGTCAAGATTGTCCACGACGAATTGGCCCTCCTCATGGGTGGCGAGACTGCCGAGTTGGCGTTGCAGAGTCATCCTGCTGTTATCCTCATGGCGGGCTTGAATGGCGCCGGTAAGACGACCTTTGCCGGTAAGCTGGCCAACCTGCTGAAAAACAAACGCAATCGCAAGCCGTTGCTGGCTGCCTGTGACGTCTATCGTCCGGCTGCCGTAGAACAATTGCGTGTGTTGGGTGAGCAGATTGGCGTGCCCGTCTATATGGAGCTTGATAATCAGGATCCCGTAAAGATTGCGCAGAACGCCATCATTGAGGCTAAGTCCCGTGGTTACGATACGGTGATTGTTGATACTGCCGGACGTCTGGCCATCGACGAGAAGCTGATGCAGGAGATTGCTGCTATCAAGGCTGCTATCAATCCTGATGAGACGCTTTTCGTTGTCGACGCTATGACGGGTCAGGACGCCGTCAATACCGCTAAGGAATTTAACGACCGTCTGGACTATACAGGTGTCGTGCTGACCAAACTGGATGGCGATACTCGTGGTGGTGCAGCCCTCTCTATCCGCACGGTTGTTGACAAGCCCATCAAATATGTGGGAACGGGCGAGAAGATGGAAGCCATCGATCCCTTCCATCCTGCCCGTATGGCAGACCGTATTCTCGGTATGGGTGATATCGTCAGCCTTGTGGAGCGTGCTCAGGAGCAGTTCGACGAGGAAGAGGCACGCCGCCTGGAGAAGAAAATCCGCAAGAACCAGTTCGATTTCAATGACTTCTACGCCCAAATCCAGCAGATCAAGAAGATGGGTAACATCAAGGATCTCGCTTCGATGATTCCTGGCGTGGGCAAGGCCATGAAGGATATTGATATCGACGACGATGCCTTCAAGAGTATTGAGGCTATCATCCTCTCTATGACACCCAAGGAGCGCACACATCCAGAGTGTCTCAATACCAGCCGTCGCCAGCGTATTGCCCGTGGTTCAGGTACAGATATTGCTGCTGTGAATAGACTCATCAAACAGTTTGACCAGACGCGCAAGATGATGAAGATGGTTACCAATCCCAAAATGGCCCAGATGATGGCCAAAATGCCCAATTTACCCAAGAGATAATATGGAACTCATTGACGGAAAAGCAACTGCCGCTGCTATCAAGGCAGAGATCAAGCAGGAAGTAGAACGCATTGTCGCCGCAGGCGGCAAGCGTCCCCACTTAGCAGCCATCCTCGTCGGACATGACGGTGGCTCAGAGACCTATGTTAATAATAAGGTTCGCGCGTGCGAGGAGTGTGGCTTCCAGAGCACCCTCCTGCGCTATGAGGACGATATCACGGAGAAAGAGCTTCTGGCTACTGTGGATCGCCTGAACGGCGATGCCTCCATAGACGGTTTTATCGTCCAGCTGCCGCTTCCGAAGCATATTGATGAGCAGAAGGTGATCGAGGCTATTGACTATCGCAAGGACGTGGATGGTTTTCATCCTATCAACGTCGGACGTATGGCCATTGGCCTACCAACCTTTGTCTCTGCTACCCCCAAGGGTATCTTGGAACTGCTACGTCGCTATGGTGTGGAGACCAGCGGTAAGAAGTGTGTCATTCTGGGTCGTTCCAATATCGTCGGCAAGCCGATGTCGCAGCTGATGATGCAGAAAGGCGTCGATGCGACGGTCACCGTATGTCACAGCCGCTCCAAAACCCTCAAGGAAGAGTGCTTGCAGGCCGACATCATCATTGCCGCCATTGGACAGCCCGCTTTCCTCAAGGGAGATATGGTGAAGCCTGGTGTTACCGTTATTGACGTAGGCACGACCCGCGTGCCCGATGCTACCCGTAAGAGTGGCTTCCGCCTGCAGGGCGATGTCGATTTTGAGGCCGTAGCACCGTTGGCTTCCAAGATAACGCCCGTTCCTGGTGGGGTAGGACCTATGACGATTTGTATGCTGATGCAGAACACGCTTGCTGCAGCTCGTCACGAGTACTACGACTGATTTTGCTTAATTCGCGAATTTCATAGCTGGAATCGTAAAAAAGTGGGTGCAAAGTTTGGTGAATTCGTCAGAAAGCACTACCTTTGCACCCGCAAAAGCCGATAAGGCCGGAGCAAAGCTCCAACATGGTGACTATAGTTCAGTTGGTTAGAGCGTCAGATTGTGGTTCTGAATGTCGTGGGTTCGAATCCCACTAGTCACCCTCCAAGAGAATCCCTGCAAACTAAGTGTTTGCGGGGATTTGTTGTTTTCAGACTGTTGTGAAGAAAAAAACGCGATTTTGTGTACGTGATTGGTAGAATTGTGGTATCTTTGCCGCGCATATTCACTACTAAATCGAGGAAATAAATAAATATAATGAAGAGAATTGCCTTATTATGCGTCGCGCTCGTGATGGCTATCATTCCATCACAAGCAGTCTTGAAGGAGCGCGATCTGGCTCGCACGCTTGGTGTGCTGCGTGCAGAATTGGCTGCAGACTATGAGAAGCAACAAGCTTTCATGTCGCGTTATGAACAGCAAGGAGCTGCTCAGCATCAGCAGTTGGTGTGGTACATGAACCAGTGTGAGCAGATTAGTTTGATGCTCTACTCCCAGTCTTCGGAGAATACCTTCGACCAGGCTTACGCCTGTCAGCAGGCTGTGAACCTCTATCGGCTGCTGGACAATCGTGGTGGAAGAATGCTGCCTTACGAGACGATGATTGAACGTATGCGTGGTGAGATTGAACGATACGACGCACTGATTACGTCGCTCAAGACAATGCCGCCTGTGGCGAGGTCAGATCGGGATGAGTTGACAGAGAGCGAGACACACATCTTGAATGCCATTGATTCGCTTGAGAATCATGCGGATACTACCGTTGTGGAGGATGGCGCGATGCCGAAGGGTATGCTCAATAACGAAGTGATGGAAGAGGAGGAAAACCATGAACCGTTATATCTCTCCGGCCAGCAGCTGGAGGATCGTGCAGCTTGTTTGGAGTATGCCCAAAGCCTGCGTGACAATCTGCAGACATTCCTGGAGCGTATGGAGGCGGAGAGCTCCTACTACAAGAGCGTAAAGGAGAAGGTGCTGCAGTTGAATGACTTCGCTCAGTCGCGTTATAAGATGTTGCAGGACAATATCTTCCGGAATGGTGGAGCGGACTATATCACCATCCTGACGGGCCTGCCTCGCTATTTTAGTATGGCTAAACGTTCAGCTTCTAAGAAATATGCGCCGTTGGCTGAGAAAGAGAAAAATTATTCCGAGTGGCGTGGCGTCTATGTGTTGTTCCTGTGTGCGTTGATGCTGATCTTCTTTGTGGTTTCGTGGGCTGTAACCTATCTGGGCCTACGCCTATTTATGCGTGTTAAGCGTGGCGACTCCGAGCTGCGGATGAGGCGTCACATGCTGACATACGTCATCGCTACAGCCTTATTTGCCGTCTTGGTGATGGTGACCCGTTCGTATTTCAATCGCAACTTTGTTCAGATGGGTACGGGCTTGATCATTAATATGGCGTGGCTCATGGAGGCCATCTTCCTTTCCATCTATATCCGACTGAAGGGTGAGCAGATGCAGCATGCCTTGATGAACTATCTGCCGTTGATGCTGCTGGCTGCAATGGTGATTCTTTTCCGTATCATCCTGATTCCTAATACTATTCTTAACTTGATTTTCCCTCCAATCCTGTTGGCCGTTACGCTTTGGCAGCAATGGATGGTGCGCAAGCATCGCAAGGGGCTGCCTATTCAGGACTTGGCTTACTCCCATATCACAACCATCGTGATGGTCGTATCGTGTATCGCTTCATGGATTGGTTATACGTTGCTGGCTGTGCAGATCCTCGTATGGTGGACATTCCAACTGGCTGCCATCATGACCATTACGTGCTTCTACGACCTGATGGAGATATTCGAGAACCGTTACATGCTCGTGCGTTTGCGTCCAGAGTTGAAAGCGCGTATCCGCGCAGGCGAGGATGTGTCTGCCGAGGCAGAATCCGTCTTGAAAGCGATGCGCAAGGGTAAGTTCATCACCACTACCTGGTTCTATGATTTCATCAATCGCACGTTGGTTCCCATTCTGGCCGTAGGCTCGATTCTGGTGAGCATCTACTGGGCTGCTGAGATTTTTGAGATGACCAGCATTTGCCAGAAAGCGTTCTATTATGATTTCATCCATCAGGAAGATCTGATTCAAGTCTCGCTCTTCAAGGTTTGTGTGGTTGCAGCGCTGTGGTTCCTGTTCAGCTTCCTGAACTATTCTATTCGCAGCTTCTACGTTCACGTGCGCCTTCAGACATCCTCTGACGATTCCCTCAACCTCACGTTGGCCAAGAACGTCATTGCGATTCTCAGCTGGGGCTTGTATTTCATCATCGTGCTGGTGATCCTGAAAGTGCCCAAGAGCGGTATCTCGATCGTCACAGCAGGTTTGGCAACTGGTCTCGGTTTCGCTATGCAGGATCTCATCGAGAACTTCTTCTATGGTCTGTCGCTCATGACAGGTCGCTTGCGTGTGGGTGACTATATCGAGTGCGATGGTATTCGCGGTAAGGTAGAGAATATCACCTATCAGAGCACACAGATTCTCACAGGCGACGGCTGTGTGATTGCCTTCCTGAACAAGGCCCTCTTCAGCAAGAACTTCAAGAACATGACGCGTAATCACGACTACGAACTGACAAAGATTCCTGTGGGCGTAGCCTATGGAACGAATGTCGAAGAGGTGCGCAAGCTCCTCATCGACGCCGTGACACCCGTCTGCGAAGGAAAGAACGCAGCAGGACAGGACTATCTGGATCCGCAGCATCCTGTGACGGTCGTCTTCTCCGACTTTGGAGATAGCAGCGTGGATCTCTTCGTCTGCATCTGGACACTTGTGGAACAGAAATACGCGCTCTCGGCACGTGTGAAGGAGGCTATTTACGAAACGCTCAACGACAACCACATCGAGATTCCGTTCCCGCAGCGTGATTTGCACATCATTAATCATTAGCAGATGAGAAAAGGACAACGACCATACTTCGCTGGGACTCGTTTCGTATGGGCTCTTTTGGCTAGCGTGCTACTGTTTGCTGCTTGCGGCTCCAAGGAGAAGAAGGGCGTGCAGCAGAAGCCATCCTCGCGAGGACTTCCGTATGAGTTGGTGCTCATCATTCCTGAACCGATTTATAATGGTGAGCTGAAGGATACGTTGGAGTCTGTCCTAAAGGGTTCTACGCCTGTGCTGCCCCAGCATGAACCGATGTTCCGCCTGGATGTCGTCTATGCTGATGGGAACCTGACGCCTTGGCGTACCTTCCGCAGTCGCCTGCTCGTGGAGGTTGACAGGAAGGCGACGGCGCCAGCTGTAGGTGTAGCCCGCGATGCGGTGGCCCGTCCTCAGTTGGAGGTGAAGGTAACGGCAGGCTCTGTCCAGGAACTGGCTCACTTTATTGGCACCCAGCGTCAGCGTCTTACAGACCTCTTCGTTGATGCCGAGCTGGATCGTGAGGCAGCACGTTTGCGGCGTAAGTATAGCAAGATGACGGCAGATTCCCTGCGTCTCTTTGGTCACACCATTTGTGTGCCGGAAGGTTTGCATTCCTCCAAGCGTGCGCAGGATTTCCTTTGGACAGGAACGAATCTCAACGACAAGGACCAGAACTTCATCTTCTACAGCTATCCTTGGGATGGCAGTTCCCTCACGCCTGCACAGTACGTCCAGAAGCGCGATAGCGTCCTGCGCATCAATATCCCGGGCTCGCTTGCCAACCAGTGGATGGAGACTGCTCGCGAGCAGGGACGCCCGCTGATTCTCGCGCGTACGCGAACCATTAATAATAAAGTGGTGCAGGAGATTCATGGTTTGTGGGAACTCCACAATGGCGCATTGGGTGGCGCTTTTGTGGCTCTGGAACGTGTCGATACAGCTTCCAGCCGCGTCCTGGTCACAGAGGGCTTTATCTACTCGCCTCATTCGCCTAAACGCAACTTGATGCGGCAGATGGAAGCCGCTTTGCGAACCTTCAAGTAACTGCTTATAGTTCTTCATACATCGGCACCTCTGCGAGAAAGGCATAGGTGCCGTTTTCTTTGTCCAAATGGCAGACAACGTGCTGCAGCCCGTTGGATACAATGAGCCATTCTACGCGCAGAACCGTGTTGTAGCGCCATATCTGGTCGAAAACCTTTTGCGTTAGCGCTACTGTAGGCGCCTTGTACTCGATAATCATGCGTGGCTGGTGGTCGAGTCCGTAGAGCACGCTGTCACAGCGGCGTGTCATCCCGTTGAGCGTTAATGATACCTCGTTGCCCAACAGCCCTGCGGGGTAGCCTTTGTGGCCAATCAGAAAAGCGGTGAAATGCTGTCGCACCCATTCCTCAGGCGTGAGTCGCACATAGCGACGGCGCAACGGGTCGAAGACCGCTACGTAGCCCTCTTTCATCTCCATGCGTAAATCTGCCGCAGGTAAGCTGAGTGGCGGGTAGGAGAGTGCTTTCTCGCTTTTCATGCTGCAAAGATAGGTAAAAGCATGAGAAATGAAAAGTGAAAAGCGCGAAAAGTGAAAAATGAAAAGTGAAAAATGAAAAGTGAAAAGTGAAAAATGGAAAATGAAAGATTAAAGTTTTGTGGTTTTTGATACGAGACATCCATTTTTTTCCTATCTTTGCATCGAAATAACCAAAAAGAAGTATGAAAACTAAACAGGAAATCGTTGAAAACTGGCTCCCGCGTTATACCAAACGTCCGCTTGAGGATTTCACGGATTTGGTGTTGCTGACCAATTTCAACAACTACGTGGATCTCTTTTGTGAGCATTTCGGCATCGAGGCGCCGTCTTATGAGGCGAACATGCGCGTCGCTGTGGCCGACGGCATCACGATGATCAACTTCGGCATGGGGTCTCCCAACGCAGCCATCATCATGGATCTGTTGAGTGCTGTCAAGCCGCGTGCCTGTCTCTTCCTGGGCAAGTGTGGCGGTATTCCGGCCAAGGTCCAGATGGGCGATTTGATTCTCCCGCTGGCAGGTATTCGCGGCGAGGGAACGTCCAATGACTATTATCCGCCCGAGGTGCCTGCGCTGCCAGCTTTCATGCTGCAGCGTGCCGTCAGCTCTGCTATCCGCGATGCCGGCCACGATTACTGGACAGGTACCGTCTATACCACCAACCGTCGCATCTGGGAACATGATGAGACCTTCAAGGCCTGTCTCCTGCGTACGCGTGCGATGGCTGTGGATATGGAGACCGCTACGCTGTTTACGACAGGTTTTGCCAACCATATCCCTACGGGTGCCCTTCTCCTCGTATCTGATAATCCCATGACCCCAGAGGGCGTGAAGACGGCTGAGAGCGACCGTAAAGTCACTAACAACTTCGTCAACGATCACGTGCTCATCGGTATTCAGGCGCTGGAGAAAATCAAGCAGGAGGATAAGACCGTTAAACACCTGAAGTTCGACTGGTAATCGCAACGCTTCATGGCAAAGAAACAAGCAGGTATTTCTTACGAGGAGATTGTACGCCAGGTTCGCGCTCACGAGTTCAAACCCGTCTATTACCTGATGGGCGAGGAGCCTTATTATATAGACCGTGTGGCGGATTTCATCGTCGAACAAGCCCTTACGGAGGACGAACGTGACTTCAATCTCACCATTCTCTATGGAACCCAGACGACGGCCGAGGATGTCATCAATGCAGCTAAGCGCTACCCCATGATGGCAGAGCGGCAGGTCGTGCTGGTGCGTGAGGCACAGGGTCTTCCGCGCCGTGAACTCCTGACCTATTATCTGGAGCAACCGCTGGCATCCACCGTCCTTGTTATCTGTCACAAAAATGGTACGCTGGATCGTCGTACGAACCTCGCCAAGGAGATTCAGAAAGCTGGAGTACTCTTTGAATCCAACAAACTTTATGATAGGGAACTACCCTCATTTGTAACGAGTTATGTGCGTCGCAAGGGCCTTGAGATTGCGCCAGACGCGAATCAGATACTTTGCGAACACGTAGGGGCGGATCTCAACCGTCTTTCCAGCGAGTTGGACAAACTCGCCTTGGCCGTCGATCAGAACACGAAGCGCATCGACTCCTCTCTCATCGAAGAGCACATTGGAATCAGCAAAGAGTTCAATTCTTTCGAGCTTGTTTCCGCTTTGGCGACCAAAGATGTGGTAAAGGCAAATCGTATTGTGAAATATTTTGACGCGAATCCTAAGAACTTTGCGTTACAACCTACGCTCGCTACCATATTCAAGTTTTTCTCAGATCTGATGCTGGCGTATTATTCTCCCCAGAAGAGTGAGGAGGGTATTTCGCAGTGGTTAGAGCAGAGTGTTTGGCAGGCTCGTAGGGGTGTGCTCCCAGCAATGGGAAAATACACCGCGTCGAAGGTGTATACGATTATAGGTGAAATACGCAAAACTGATGGTGCTTCGAAGGGGGTAGGAGGACAAAAAACGAGCGATGGTGACCTCCTGAAGGAGCTCGTTTATACCATTCTTCACTAATTCTGTAGCTATTTTCGCTCAATCTGGAAACAGAAATTTTAGGGGCTATTACGTTTGGTTCAAACGTTTTAGCCCTTTTTCTGTATGCATGAGAATCGCGTAAAAAATGGGTGATGTGCCCTTTTAGGAGTATGGGATAGCCATTCAATTTTTGCCCGTTAAAAAGCGTGAACTACAAATTTTCACGTTTATAAAACTAAATCCATTTCAATTTATAAATCTAAAACGTAAACATAAATAAGCCGTTTTAAGCCTATTTTATTCCCGCAAACATGGATTTTGCAAACATGAATTTCGAATTGTAAAATGTAAATTTGATTTGTTGAATATGTGAACGAGTATGTATGTAATTTGAATATAATATTATAAAATGCAATAAATGATTTAGTTATATATTGTATATTTGCATTTGCCCTATATTAAGTTGTCGGGATTTTTGAATATTTGCCCTTCGGGATTCAAATAGGCTATTATGAGCCTTTATAATTGATTTGTATTCAGTTATTTTCTGGTTTTAAATAAAAGTGTTTACTTGAAGGTGTTGGAAATAGTAAAGCTCGATTTTGCGTTTATGAATGTAAACTTGCGTGTTTTTCGGGTTTATATTTTGCGATTCAGGAATGTAAAACACGCAATTTTATAAATTTCAAAAATTTTTTCTCATAAAATTTGGATTGTATTGAAGAAATCGCTTACTTTGCAACGTGAAAACAAGATGAGCCTGTCATAGGCACCCAAAATCAGTAGCAAAAGAGAGTATGAGACAACGCATCCATGACATCATGACGACGATGGGTATGACCCAGACGGAGTTCGCAGGTGCGCTTGGAATTTCACCCTCATCCCTCTCCAACATCTACAATGGGCGCACGTCACCTACAAATAATCACGTGCAGGCGATTCATCGACGCTTCCCACAGATCAACACCAACTGGTTGTTGTTTGGAGATGGCGAGATGATGATTCATCAGGGCGACGATCAGGTCGCAGACACCAACAGGCAGGAGCCCCCCGTCGAAAGCGTTCGACCCAAAAAGGATCCGGAGCCTGTGTCCACAGTCAATGTCGAAGGGCTGCCCGCTCAGGCTATTGCTAAGGAGATAACGAAATTTCTTGACAAACCTAAGCGACAGATCACAGAAATCCGCGTTTATTATGACGATGGAACCTTCGAGACCTTTGGTGGACACCGCGATTAAAAGTCGAATAATGCAACTTTTTGCATCATAACTCTTATAATCATATTTCACTTTTACCCAAGAAGCTGGCCGCAACAACCTCTCTTTTCTACTCCTTATTTTCTACAAGCGGCCAAAAAGGGAGCTCCCACCCGTGACGGGCTAGAGCTCCCTTTTTTATGTCCAATAATCTATGGTGTGTTCTAATAATTAATCATGTGTTTTTTGTTCCTCTAATGTGCAGCGCCGATGATGTCTTTGGCGCTGGCAAAGCCGTGCCGGCTCAGATAGTCCTGAATGCCGTCTATGACTTTGATGGTTACTGATGGGTCGATGAAGTTGGCTGTGCCGATCTCTATGGCTGTGGCACCAGCCAGCATGAACTCGATGGCATCTGTGGCATTCATGATACCTCCCAAACCCACAATAGGAATCTTGACGGCATCGTACACCTGCCATACCATTCTTAGCGCAACAGGCTTCACGGCAGGACCTGAGAGTCCGCCAGTGCCGATGCTCAGCACGGGCTTGCGGCGCTCTGCGTCGATGGCCATACCCATCAGCGTATTGATGAGTGACACCGCATCCGCTCCTTCCGCCTCCACAGCCCTTGCGATATCCGCGATGCTGGTTACGTTGGGCGACAGTTTCACGATTAGCGTCTTGGGATAAGCCTTGCGTACAGCCTTGACCACGCTGGCAGCCCCTTCAGGCGTCACGCCGAAGGCCATACCGCCTTGTTTCACGTTGGGGCAGGAGATATTCAGCTCTATGGCAGGGATGTCCTCCAGTGCAGCGATGCGTCGAGCACATTCTGCGTAGTTCTCAGGACTGTTGCCGCTGACGTTGACCAGTACGGCCGTCTGCAGGTTGCGCACCTCCGGATAGATATGTTCACAGAAGTAGTCAACGCCCTTGTTCTGCAGTCCTACGCAGTTCAGCATACCCTGCGCCGTCTCGGCCATGCGGGGGTACGGGTTGCCCTGTCTGGGCTCCAGCGTTGTTCCTTTCACGATGATGCCTCCGAGGCGGTTCAGATCCACGAAATCCGCGAATTCCGTGCCGTAGCCGAACGTTCCGGATGCCGTCATGACGGGGTTCTTCAGCGCCAGCGCCCCAATGTTTACGCTCAGGTCTATCATAGCCATTTCAGTTTTTCGGTGTTAAACACAGGTCCTTCCTTGCAGACGCATACATTGCCCTCCGTAGTATCCTCTACGCAGCACAGGCAGGCTCCGAGTCCGCAGGCCATCAGATTCTCCAGCGATGCCTCGCAGGCGATACCTTTCTCGCGTGCCAGGCGTGCTACGGCCACCATCATCGGTTTGGGGCCGCATGTGCAGATGCGGTCATAGCGTGCGCTGTTCCAGAGGCTGTGCTGTGTGACAAAGCCCTGCTCGCCCATGCTGCCGTCCTCTGTCGTTACGTGCACCTCTCCCAGCGCCTGGAACGCTTCCAACTGCAACAAGTCGTTTGCCGAGCGTGCACCTAGCAGGAATGTCGGCTTGTGGCCCAGCGCTTTCAGTTCCTGTCCCAGATAGAGTAGGGGAGCCGTGCCTACGCCGCCGCCCACGAGCAGATAGTCCTGTGTCGTAGCGCCAGCCGCAGGCATCGTGAATCCGTTGCCCAGGGGCAGCACTACATTCAGCGTGTCTCCCGCCTGCAATTGTGCCATTGCGCGTGTGCCGTCGCCCACTTCGTGTACGAGCAGCCATATCTCGTTCGCCTGACGGTCCACGAGGTTAATGCTGATGGGTCGGCGCAGGAACGTGGAGGGCGATGCGTCCACTCGCACCTCCACGAATTGTCCTGGCGCCATTGGCGGCAGAGCCGCTGTAGTATCCGTGAGCTGCAGCAGCGCGTAGCCCGGTCGTGGGGCGCTGATCTGCTTCACGTTGAGATCGAGAATATACTTCTTCATTGCACAAAGCCTTTATTGGGGGACAAAGATACACAAAATCCCACACCTGTGGTCAGATGTGGGACAGATATTAAGAAGAATTAGGAAATCATTCTCTTCATTCGTTGTCCGTCATTTGTTTGTAGGTACGTTCATATGCTTACGATACCCCATACCCGTCACATGACAGATGATCCGTCCGTCCTGATTGGTCACGCGTACCTCAACAGCTGGAATCTTATGGTGGTCGCATATGCCGACAGCCTCTGCCCGCAGTACATCGCCCTCATGCGCACTTGACACAAACATGATGCTGTTGTTGATACCAAATGTGAGTTGACCATTGTAATTCATCCAGGCAGCTATCGCCAGGTCGGCCAGCGTAAACAGCGCCCCTCCCTGACACACATTGCCGCCATTCAGGTGCATCGTCGTCACCGTCATCTCCGCCACAGCATGCTGCTCATCCACCTCCGTAATCCTACAGCCCGCATTGGCAGCAAACCTATCCGTTCGATTCAATAGTTCCTTGATATCCATTGTCGTCATTTTCATTATCCATTCAGCCTCCGATAAAACCCACCTGCTGGATGACTCCGTTGTCATCCGCCGTTACGTCAATCAATTTTGAGCAGGTACCCTGAGTCTGATACTGAATGCGTTTCATAATATGTTGGTTTTGTTTATGTCTTATTTGCCCACAAAGGTACAAATTATATTCCAAAACTCCGCTAAAATGCAACGAAATGTGCCTCTAAACTCCGCTAAAATACATATCGGATCCTTCACTCATCCCTCCACATTCTTTGGATTTTGTCCAATTTAGGGCAATCATTACTTTGGATTTTGTCTTTTTTTCATCAGTTATTTGTTTGGAAAATGTCAAGTCAGCGTAGCCATCCGCCGTATACAAATATGTCCGCTCTATGCCATCTCGCAGATGGACAAGTTACTTAGGCAATAATAAGAAATTATTATCTTTATGTGTATTAATGATTTACATCGAATTTCGCCTATTTAAATTACGGATTTGCTGCAATATTGCCAAAAATCCGTAATTAAAGCAGTAAACAAGCCCCGTTCATGCAAATAAATCACCATATAAGTAAATTTTTTGTCCAAAAACTTGCGTGAATCACCTTTTATGGTTAATTTTGCATCGCAAAACCCCGAAATATGGAAAGAAACCTATTATTAGAACTTCTGGAAGACGGCGATAAGGTCAGTCTCTACTCTCCGCATTTCGAGGGCGAGGAGTATTCCGAGTTTGAGAAGTTCCTTCTCGAATTCAAGGATACCTATCCCGATGATGTACGTCAGTTAGTCTATCGTCTTGACATCATCAAGCGAGATGGAGCTGCCGACCGTCATTTCCGCTATGAAGGAACTAGGCGTGACCGTGTGATGGCCCTGCCATCCCACCTCGAAACCACTTTTTTGCGTCTGTACCTGCTCAACATCAAGTCAAAGATTCTCATTCTTGGCAATGGTGGTCTTAAAACAACCGCCACCTATGAAGAGGATAAACACCTGCACAAGTGCGTACAGACTCTACAAAAGATAGACATCCAACTAAAGCAACTCGAGCGCAACCGTGTGCTTGTCGTTACAGGCACACAACTCCTCGGTCAACTAACATTCACTATTGACGACTAAAACCCATCCGACTATGAAGACAAACAGAATCATGGACGAGATCCGTAGCACCATTTCTCCGGAGATGAAGATGCAGATGGAGATGTCGGTAGCCATAGCCAACCGAATCTATGATATTCTGGAGGAAAGGGGAATGTCACAGCGTGACTTCGCCCGTCTCATGGGTAAGAGTGAGAATGAGGTCAGCCGCTGGCTCTCCGGCACCCACAATCTCACGATGGCTACGTTATGCAAGATTGCCATTGCCTTGGGACAGAACATTGTCACAGTCCCCAAGCATGAAGAGGAAATGCCTTTGCCTAACCACCCCTCTTCTTACAATACAAGCTCCCCTTGTAGCAACATGTAATGCTTACAAGGGGAGCATTTTATTTAGTCCCACCCCTCATCATCATCATTTTTCATATACCGGCTCATGCCATTATCATCCCCATCGTCCTCTGATGCCGGGTCGAATCCACGCATATTATCACTTTCGTGATCACACACCATCTCCCCCACTCGACATTTACTCGCCGTGGATGCCTGTGGCGCGGCTTCCTCACTCCAGTCCTTCAATCAGGAACCGTCTCAGATGAAGGTGAGTAATACCGTCAGAATCTTGTCTGCCTACGAGCGGGGTCATCGAAACGACATATTTTGGATAGTTGTCCTTGATTGCCCGGAGATTGCTGAACTCTCGCTCCCTTGTGGCATCGTCAGCAATGATATATGATGCCTGAACATATATTCTCCGACCTTTGGGTTTGGTGCATACAAAATCAATCTCGCCAGCCTGAAGTTGTCCTACGGTCACCTCGTAGCCAAGGCGTATCAGGTGGTTATAGATGATGTTCTCTATTACCTTTTCGATGTCACCCTCACGCGAGCCACCAGCCAGCGTATTCCGCAAGCCGTTGTCCTCAAAGTAATACTTGTCGTTGCTCTCAAACAGCTTCTTGCCGTGAATATCATAGCGGTTCACCTTATGAAGTAAATAGGCATCGCACAGAAACTTCGTGTAGTTGATGATAGCCGTCGAGGTGACGCTGTTGCCCTGCGACTTCATAAACTTAGCAATGCTGTTGGCCGAGATGATCTTCCCTGCGTTGTCAGCCAGAAAACGCACGAGATTTTCAAGGAACGGCACGTTGCGGATCTTGTTCCTCATAATCACGTCCTTCAGTAGCACCGTATGGTACACGTCCGTCTGGTACTCACGCGCATCCTGTTCGTCAAGCCCCATCTTCACCAACCCCGGCAGACCGCCGAACTGGATGTACTTAGCCAGCGTGTCGTCAGAATCCGTGAGCTGATGGAACAGCATAAACTCTTCGTAGCTCAGTGCCTGGATATAGATCTCCTTGTAGCGTCCTCCTATTAGGGAACTCAAATCACTACTCAACATTTTTGAGTTTGACCCCGTAATAACCAGCTCAATATCAGGCTCCTCATAATAGCTACGCACACTTTTCTCGAACTCCTCGATGTCCTGGATCTCGTCAACAAGGATGTAGTTTGTCTTTCCTCTGTCTCGTCTTTCATCGATATAGGCGTTCAAATCCTGATAGGTTTTAATATCGTCATACTCATGCTTCTCTTTATCGATGAAGATGATATTTGCACGCTCATCATTATTCACCCTGTCCCTAAAGAGGCGCAGGATATAACTCTTGCCTATACGTCGTTGACCAGTCAGAATGATGATGGTGTCCTGGCCAAGGTAGCGTTCAATTTTTTCCAGATAACTTTGTCTTAATATCGCATTCATAAACCTACATTTATCTTTTATAAAAGAATTTTGGCGCAAATATACCACTTTTATCTTTTATAAAAGATGAAAATGCGAAAAATTTTAGTTTTATCCATCATATTAGATAAATTTATGGCTAATATTGCCTCATTATCCATTCTCCATTTTCCATTCTCAATTTTCCTAGTCCCACCCCTCCTCATCATCATTTTCCATATACCGGCTCATACCATTATCATCCGTATCGTCCTCTGATGCCGGATCAAATCCACGCATATTGTCATAGCTGCTAGAACTATGATAGCTCGATGACGAAGGACTTGAACTGACAGGAGCGGATGGTTTTTCTTCTACCTTAGGCGTTTCTTCCCTCACCTCAATTGTCCCATCTCCCTCTCCCACGTGAGAGGGCTGGGGAGAGGCTTCTATTTTGCTTTTTTTCGCCACATCGCCACATGCTGCGAATGTCAGCATGAGGAACAGTAATGTGATTGTCTGTTTCATTTTAATCATAATAATCATCTTCCTTCTCGTCATAGTCGCTATAATCCGATGAGTAGTGATGTCAAGTGTCACAAGTTATCAATGATTAGGTATAGTCAAATCTCTGGGCCTGGCTTTTCTAAGCGCTTCGTTTATATCACTTGAGGCGCTTGAAATAGGAGTAAGTTCACCATACAACAAGGGGATGTCAAGCGCACCATTAAGACTCAGTATTTCGCGTTCTAGTTTTTCGAAAGACACAATAGCGGCAGCATCGTTAGGCGAAATTAAATCCAATGTTTTTCTGTTTGCTGCTAGGATAACAGCTTGCTGCATCCCTTCTATCTTACACACTTTTATGGCATCAAGAATATCTGACCCAAGACTCATTTGATGTCTGAATGTGACCCTTATCCACGTCTTGTTTTTGAAGAAATAACCGGCTTCTCCTGTCCAACCATTTAATGTAAAACGTCTAGTTATCACATCATTCAGATAGCGTTGCATACCTTTAGGTGCAGTACGTCCTGACTTCATCTTTGTTTCTCGTTCTGCGGCGAATAACACAGAGGCTTCCTTCCAAACATCATCCTTTAGCAGCTCTAGTGCCTCTGCCGTCTCATCCGTCATCTGGGCCTTTACCCAGGGGCTTGCCAATAGTCTAGTTCTCATTTTTATCAGTATTTATCAATCCAGTAATTAGGTGCAGGCTCCAACTCACATTCTAATGTATAAGACAAATCCAGATGCGTGCTATTTGGAAGCATTGCAGGATAACCTATTAAAACATCTTTATTATTTAGTGGCTCCTTCAAAATGACTTTGGGGATGCTTGAGTGCTTCATCATCCTTATCTTGCCGTCCTCATTAACAGCAAAACAAGCAGGCCGTCCTAGAGAATCTTTCACCACAGTTAAAGATTCATCATAACACGTAAAGTAATCCCAAACGCCAGATTTCAAAGAGACACTTTCAGCCATTCCGCTTTTCGATGTCAACTTGAATTGAATACCGTCAGATGTTTCGAAAACTTTAATTATGCTTCCTAATTCTGTGTCAACTTGTTTGCAAAACTTCGAGATTATTTTCAGAAGTCGTTCTCTCATTGATTCGCTCTCCGTAACATTTCCTGATTGGCTCCAAAGTTCCTCCAATGCAGTAACCTGTCGTGAATTACGTATCTCAAGAAGTTCATCCAAGCCAAGATTTTCATTGTCATCACCACTCATAATTGCCGCTCTTATCTTTTTTGCCACTACATCAGGAAACTCTCCAATAGCAAGATTGCTGTTCACAAGGCGTTTCTGAATTCTTTGGTACATTCGAGCTTCAATGCTATTAGGATACCATACATTATAGATGTCTACCTCTTCTGCAATCTGTCCTAGTCGTGCGACACGTCCGATTCTCTGTTCGAGCCTTGCAGGAGTCCAAGGAACGTCAACATTAATAAGAACTCTTGCTGCCTGTAGATTTAATCCTTCTGATGCAGCATCAGAACAGAACACAATTCTGATTTCTCCATCAAATAGTCCACGCTTCAAATCATTCTTATCACATTGTTGTTCTTTACCATTTGAAACAATACAAGACTTTGCGCCAGTATATAAACCGTATCTAAATCGTTTATTCAAGCCAAGAAGATTGAATTCTTCAAGAAGCGTATCAATAGTATCTGTATACCTAGAAAACATTAAGACCTTATCATCGTTTTCAAGGCATTTTTTTGCAAGCTCAATAGACTCTCTAATCTTGAGATCATTATGGTTTTCCAATAATGAGTTTGCTCTTTTTAGAAGAGGATTTATTGCTGTTAATTCTAAGGCTATTGCTTGATCTAGCACTGAAGCATTAACTTTAGAGAAGTCTACATTAAACGTATCGTCATATCCTTCCTCCAATAGACCATCAAGTTCAAAGTCATCCAAAGTCGTAAGATTGTACTGCGCTCCTGATTTTGTATCAAGATAACGTGAGACCAATAGCTTTAGATTAGTTATCTTCTCCAAACGTCTTTCCAAACTTTTCTTACATGAGTAAAGGGAAGATGCGACTCTCTGCTGATAACTAACACGCACAAAACCAATGGAAATTTTTCTATCAGGGAAAAGGATTTCCTCTATAGAGAAACACCTTTCAGACAAATAGGAATTAACTTTGTCATAGAACAATTCGATTTCCATTGAGTTAGGAATAGGAATTGGGATTAGGTTGCGCTTAGGAAACTTGTAACCAATCTCAGTAAGTGAACGCCTTGTATTTCTAACTGTGAGCAAGTGGGCAGGATGTAACAGAACTAGCAACTGACGAATAGTTGGCCAATTTTTACGAGCAAAATCTCCGATAGCTGTAGTATCATTGTTTTCAAAAACACTTAGCTGAGATAATACATTCTTTTGGTCGTCATTTAATCTATCCACAGAAGGTTTCATCTCTTCCATGGTCTTTAATATCATTGTCCTAGCATTATTCAATTCCGAAATACTTGGAGATTCTGAACAACCAATCATATCCAATGATTTCATGTATACAAGATTCTTCTGCCATACTTTCGGCAAACCAAGAAGCTTAAGCAAAGAATGATATTCTCCAGGTTCTTTTTGCATTGGTGTAGCTGTAGCAAGTATCATGTGAGGAATCTTACTGGAAACACTCTCTAACATCGAGTACACTTGTGTCTTTTTTGTGCTTCCAGAAATATCTTTGCTTATCCTTGCAGAATGTGCCTCGTCTAGAATTAGAAGCTCTGGTAAACGCGCACCTTCCTTTGAGAAAATGCTACCATTTTTACCAGAACCTCTAGCATATTGAGCAGACATTAAGATTATGTCTGGTGAACCGTTGCCTATCGGATTCTTGGAACCTACAAATCTCGTATTACCGAAATAATCTACAAAAGACTTGTTGCTGGAATCAAACCTCCAAACATTCAATTTAAAGTGCTCTTTCAGTTCATCTTGCCATTGTTTCAGTACTGACTTTGGCGTCAATATTAACACCCTCTTTACACCACAATATTTTACCATGAATGACATTGTAGCAGCAACTTCGAAGGTCTTTCCCAGGCCGACTTCATCAGAAAACAAAACTCTAACTGGCCATCTGGAAAGAGCGTCAATCACGGCTCGCTCCTGATGAACATATAAAGCAGGTATGTCTCCTGAAACGAAGAAGTTGGACAGCATGTGTGAGGATATTTCAATGAGATTATTCTTTGAAGAATGATTCATCTTTGATGGCGTTTGGTAATATGTGCCTAATCCTTGTTTGATAATACCTGCAGTTTCTTCTGTGACATCCAAGGTTAGAGCATCTTCAAGTTCGTTGTTCCACAAAGAATCAAAGAACTTCTCCTGCACGGCAACTGCCTCAGGTTGTTCCCATGACTTTGCCACCATCACTTGTTCAAAGTTACCACCCAAGCCAAAACTTGTCTCATTGGGACTGCCTATGGCAACTATCTTATCGCTTTTTTCATCACTTAAAATTAGCGTCTTCGGATGAAAAATACCCTCCCCAACGACATCAGCAGTCTTTATTTCTAGAAGATTGTCCTCTATCATCCAAGCAACTGTGGCAAGTCGTCTTTTTTCTAAGTTATCTGTTATTGATTCTATTCCTAATTTGAGGTTCTTTCTTATCTCAGCTATTTGATCCTCAAGATGTTTCTTTTTAGTAACAGCATCAAGGAATTCTCCAGGGAAACTATGGATGCCAATGATTAATCGCATCTTTCCTTGCTTCTTATAGAGAGACTCGATACCTTGCGAAATCGCTAACAATGACTCAACCGTATAGAAGCTTGTAACTCTATCATAATGGACACATGCGTCTATTGAAGGCAAGAGAAAACTCCTTAGAATATCACCGCCCTTACCAGCATAGCTAACTTGTATGTCAATATTTCTGAGTCCCATAATTATCTTCCAATAGCATCTAACACTTTATCACACAACTCGCAATCTCCATCTATGCTATTACGTTGTATCACTTTGTTGTTAGCCAAGTCATTAAGTATATTCTTTAGTGTTGCAATCTGTTTTTCACTTAAGACCCTACCACTTTTCTTTTGACCTGCAAAACTATTTAAGTATTTTAGTGAGTTCTGACTAACAGAGGTAAAGTTCTTGGCTTTTTTTGCCAAATCAAACAATTCGTTCCCTGTCAATTGAGCGATGAGTTGTTCTGGTGTTTTTCCTGCCACCTCGACCATTTGTTGATATATGAATTCACACACAGATTCGCTACTAGCCTTTGATGCAGTTGATAAAGCTTCAAGAGCTTTCTTGATTTCTTCGTCATTACCGCTTGCCAACAAAAGCCAAATTGATTTAGGAGGATTAGCTTTTGATATTTCACGTATTATTTCTTCATCCAGGTTACTTAGCGATAAAAACACATCCAACTCTGCAGGAGTTACTTTTATGTAATTCGCTGTAGATGCAAGATCCAGACCAACCGAATAAAACGACTCGGAAATCATGTTTATCTTTTCCTCAAGACTCAGGTTGTCATTTTCCCAAGCCTCTTTGATTAATTCTAATGCTTCAAATTTATTCATGGCTACTTCATTGATTCTGTTCGTTGTGAAACCCATTCATTCCTGATAGTCAATGCTTTTCTGGAATCAATATTTAATTCAACTACAAGAGTTCGATAGATGGCATCAGATGTAGCTATAATTTTGCGTACCTCGTTGTCTATCTTTTTACGCCAAAGCGGATGATTCTTATATACGAGAACTTGCAACTCCAAAGGATCCTGCATCACATCGAAAATATAATCATAAGGTCCTACATCATGGCCGTCTTCCTCTTTCTCGACGAAAGTAATATGTATTTCCGTTTCATCTTCCAGAATAAGCGATCTCTCCGACACAATGTTTTTCACCGTATCATTGATGCTTGAGATTTTGGGTGGTTTATTATCAGAGTCACTCGTGCTGTTTGAAGAAATGCCATCGGCTATATCTTCAACAACATAATCATTGGCCAACTTTTCGATAATTGCCTTGCGTTCTGCAGGTTTGTCGATATTATGGGCTCTACTTATATTACGAGAAGCAGAAACAACACCTGCGAGAAATTCCCTCATATAAACTTTAACGTAATCCCAATCCTCAGATTTTTGCACACCTTGTTTGTAAAAAGTTGCATCAAGAAAATCCATGTTTACTTCTCCGACAATACGACTCGTCATCAAGTGGGCAGTAAACCAAGACTTGTCATGTGTAAGAACAAGTTGGCCTTTTCGATAGATATTGAAACCATAAAAAGTATCATTATGTACTTTAGAATCAAGAGCTACCCATCCTGTTATGTGATATTTACCATTAGTTCCAAACCTTTCGTCAATTAATACTTTAGTACCTTTAATAAGGTTGTAAGTTGAAGGTTGTGCTGGATAGCGACCTGACTCATCAATAACAGTTATTGTATCACCACTCTCAATGTGTCCTTTAAAGGCATTGCCCATGTATTCCAATACTGCACTTACAGGGATTTTGTCTTCTTTAAATTTATAATGCAACTTTTTGATAACGAAAGCAGTACCATGTGAAGCTGTCTTTAATGGTGAACTCGCCTTTGGCATACTATCCTCAATAATAATATCCCAAGCATCAGAACCTGACGGGCGCTTACCATATTCCGCAATGTCAAAAGCTGTATGATACTCTACATTTTCGCCAAAAGGTCTAGTGTATATTTCGAAATAATTGCCTAAAGTAGAGCATGATGTTTTAAATCCCATTCCAAAATGGCCTTTTGCTCCTTCGCCTCTTTCTAGATACCTTGACATATCCTCTGCAATACACACAGCTTTCTCCAGTATCTCAGATGTCATTCCCTTTCCATTATCAAGGACAACGATTTGATCGCCCCTAAAATCAATAGAAATATTTAGCTTTTCACCATTCAATCTGGCATCAAAACTATTTGCGACAAGCTCTCCAATCGCTTCTTGTGCATTTTGGTTCGTAGCACCTATCGTCTCCATCAATCGAGGAGAGGGGTAGTTTTTGACAACTCTTTTTCCCATTTTTATTTAGGTTTTAAGTTTTCATTTTAGGTAAATTCTATGTTAGTCCTTAAAGATTCTCCCTAACAAAGTGTCTTTATACCAATACTTTGTCAGAGACAACCTTTCATAATCAGGCAAGCTTTCTAGATATTCCAGTTCGAAGACTAAACGAGGCTCTTCATCTTTCGATTTTGGATGAATCTCTGCCTTATTTCCAATTCGAGCCACACGAATTAGATACAAATCACGTATTCCTTTCTCCTTTATATACGGCATGAAATAGTAGAGCTTGTTGATTGCAACAGTTGACGGGAATGACTTTGTCTTGCCTGTATAATATATCTTCGTTGGCTCTTCATTCAAGAAATAATCCTCGTTGTCTTTCTTCACCAAGCCAATCAGCAAGTGCTTGGCTTTATCCAAGGTGTATTGCTTCTTTGGACAATTTACAACAAGAATTTTCTCTTCGTCAGCAAAAAGCCTAAGGTCTAACATTGGATTGGCGTCACGAGTCGTAAAGATGGGCTTCGATGAAACTGGTGCCTCGTCGTAAATGAACTGATAAAGACTCTTGCCAATCTGCTCAACGATACCACAAACCAACGCATTACCCATCAAGAAAGCACGTCTGCCATCTGATACATCAGGATGAAGAGTATGGTTGTCTGGGAACATGTTCATGCGTTCCAACTCAATAGGAAGCAAACGACGATAGCGGCCTGATTTTGTCTTTACCACATGTTTGAAACGAGAAGGAGATGCACCACCTTCGCCTGTAATAATCGTGCGTGAAGGTTGGTCAAGATAGTCAGGGAAGGCCATACCTCCCTCAGAGAACATATACTTGTAGCCCTCCTTGGAAACTCGTTCTATCTTCTTGGCACCTTTCTCGTATTTCCATTTGGGTAGTTCTTCTTCTGAAATAAAGAAATCCTCTGGAACCAGTTTTTCGTCAATCAGATTGCCGCCAAGCGTCTGACGTGGTCCATCATAAACAGGGTCAGCATCAACGGAGTAGATATGGCGATTCATCATCATGCCAGCGTTGCCAAATGGACTTTCTTTCTTGCCTTTATTGAAGCCGTCAGAAACCTCTTTGATAGTACCCTCGATGTCGAATCTAGAAACTGTTTTGTCTTTTGGCCTGAACTCAAAAGCCTTTGCCATAACGCCATCAAATTCTACCCAATCTTCCATCTTCTCAATCTTCTTGGCAACAACGGAATCCTTTTGATAGCCCACTATGTAAGTTCTGCGTCTGCGCTGCGGCATACCATAATCGGCTGCGTTGATGATGCGCCATTCAACTACATAGCCCAAATCTGCCAACGACGCAAGAATGATTGCAAAGTCACGTCCTCGCTGGGTCGCGGGAGAATTAAGCAAACGGTCAACGTTCTCAAAGAAAATATACTGAGGGCGCTTGTCGCCTTTCTCCAGAAGGATGCGATGAATCTGCCACCATAGCACACCTTTCTTGCCCTCGATGCCACCAGAACGACTTAATGATGCAGCCACAGAGTAGTCCTGACAAGGAAAGCCACCAACCAACAAATCATGATCCGGTATGTCAGTTGTCGGAACGACGTTTATATCTTTATTGCAATGTCCTTTCCTCCCAAAGCGGGCTTGATATACTAATGAAGCGTCCTGATGCTGTGTTGATGGCTCCCACTGATTGCTCCAAACTGTCTCGTATGAATCAGAAGCGCCTTCAAGTCCGATGCGGAAACCTCCCACACCAGCAAATAGTTCTACTACACGTATATTTTTCTTTGTCATATCCTTGATTGGTGGGGCCACGAAAAGCCCCCTTTTCGATTCTCGAAGAGGGGGCGTGGAGATTGAGGATACCAGGGCCTAGCACAGCCGCATCAGCAACAATCGTTAGTCCACGCCCCGTTTCGAGTGAGCGCGAACATCCGAGCCTTGCCTGACTGATGCTTTCTGAGGTGCTAATTCTGGTATACCAGTCTAATCAAGGATGTTATAGTCTCTAAGTGTTTACCTTATAATATATTAATAATTATTTGTTTATCAGCAACAGACTATATCTTCAGGTTTGCTTACAGGTATATTCATTAAGAGACCTCAAGACACAAAAGAAGCGCGAAACATGGCTCTTCTCTCGTCTCGTGAGGTCCTCGGAATGTACCTGTAGTGCTAAGATATAAGTCATGCCCGCGCTATCGCACGGGCATCGGCTGACTTATTCGAGCACTACTTCATGAAATTTCCGAGGTTCCACGAGTCTCTGAATAAATAGCTGATGCTATTGTTAGTTTACCAATAAGATTAATCAGGCGCCTCCGCTGAGGTTGAAATCGCTTCAAAGAAGCGTTTCGTGCCTAATCACGCCACAAATGTAGGGATAAATTTGATTCGCACAAAGAAAATGGGTAAAAAAGAAAAGTATGGAACCCAAAAACAATAACGATAACGATAAAACGTCTGCAAAAAAAGCTCCGCCATTCTCACGAACAGCGGAGCAGAGCCAAAGTTTATCGGTTGATAAACAAAATAGTTGCGGCGCCTCACGGCGACTTGTGCAACACATTACACATAATTTTTATGTTGTAATTACTTGATCTAATTCTTTAATGATTTCCCAATGACCTGTTTTGTCGGAGCCCATGCGGCGGATGTAATCGCGGCCTTGGAGAGCTTTGATAGTTCGGGCAATAGTGGGACGAGAAAGATGGCAGTAAGCGGCCAACTTCTCGTAAGAATAATCCGGAAACGAACTGATTGCTGCATATACTGTTTGCTCTGTCTTTGATAGCGCTGAAGCATCCACTTTTACAGTATCATTTACAGTATCATTTACAGTATCACTGTCTTCCCGCATCAGCCTAAGCAGGTCGAGCTGGGTGGCTATCACACGGCTGGCTATAAAGTCGGTAAAGACCTCTGGGCGCGTATGGGCCGCCTCTAACGAATAGATGTATTCGTGGCGCAGGATAGCAGGAATGATGGCGATGGTAAAGCCATTGCGCAGCAGGGCGAGATTCATCAACAGACGGGCTACACGCCCGTTGCCATCCACAAAGGGATGGATAAAAACGAAACGCTGATGCAGGGTGGCTGCCAGTTCTACAGGGTGCAGTCTATGCTCGTTCTCATTGTACCACCCTATGAGTTTCTGTATCTCGGCGGGAATCTTGGATACTGCCGAGACTGAATAGCGGCTGCCACTGATATACACTTTTACATCACGGTATTTCCCAGCTTTCTCGGCATCTATCTGCTGATAGAACAGGCGATGAAGGGCTAAAATGTCCTCTTCTGTCAGACTTTCCTTTTCGGTAATCTGGTAGATATAATCATAAGCCTTGGCATGCCCGACTGCCTCGTAATGATCGCGCAGGGGTTTTCCCTCTATCGTCAGTCCGTCTTCTATCACTACCTTGGTCTCCGACTCTGTCAGGCTGTTGCCCTCAAGGGCGTTGCTCGTATAGGTTAGCCCCACACGATAGTATTCGCGTAATGACTTCAGCGTTTCGGGCGGCAGAGGTCTGTAGGCTGACAGCAAACGGTTGTTCTCGTCGGCTTTTTTATATTTATCAGCTAATGCAAACATTGTCATCTCAATCACGCTGCAAATATAGCGATTTATCCCGTTCGCACAAAGGAAATGGGTAAAAAAAGAAAAAGTTGGAACCAAAAAACGATAACGATGACGATAATTGTCTGCAAAAAAAGCTCCGCCATTCTCGCGAACAGCGGAGTCACTATAAACAAAAAATATCACTTCATCAGCTATCCTCCTGCTCGTAATAGTAGGAATAGTCGATGCCCTTCATGAAGATTTCGCGATCGTCAATGCGGTCTGTCATTGCTCCTTGGAGTAACGACTTGATAGCATGAACATCCGTCGTACTCAGCTTCATTGCTGCCAGATACTCTTTTTTGTCTATCTTACTCCAATCGACACAAAGCTTAAGCTGCTTCTTGAAAATCAAGTCAAGCCAGATGCGCGTTGAGCGACCATTCCCTTCCATAAAGGGATGAGCCACATTCATCTCCACATATTTATCTACTATCTCATCGAAAGTGCTTTCTGGCATATCTTCGATAATCCTCAAATTCTGCATCAGATATTCTGCGCGACAGAACAGAGTACCATCTTTCCAAATAGTTTTAGTGCGTATTTTGCCAGCAAAATCATATAGTCCACCAAAGATATATGCGTGTATCTGTTGCAGGCACTCAACGGTTCCAGGCTTCATGCTGTCAAGCAAGCCGCTCTCGATAAGGGTATAGGCTTTCTTCTTACTCTGTCCGTCAATAGTATTATCACTGTAAACAAACCAGTTAAGAAAAGGCATGGAACGATTACTAGGATAGTTCATAGCCATTGTCTTTACACTCTCTGCGTCAATCACATCAGCAAAGCGTTGTTTGCCATCGGGAGCCTCGAATTTGAAGTGGTTAGTGACACTAACCAGTTGAATTCCTTCCTTAGCCATCTTACCTTTTAGGTACTTCCAATAGTTACGGCATTTCTTATAGTCCTCCTCATTGTTGATGGCACGCACGATGTCTGTAGCCGAGAACCACCACTTGCTATGTTCCTCGTCCCAAACGGCTCGCACCTCGCGGTCGTTGAAAAAACGTATCGACTTCTTGCTCATTTGTATTCCTCCAGAGTATCTACATCGAGTGCGGCCTGACCGCCCTCACTATCATGCTGCAAAGGTACGAAAAATATTGGGAAAAACGAAGTTCTATAGGCAAAAAAATCAATCGCTGTTGCAGTTGTTGCAGTGTTGCAGTTCAAAAACGGATAGTGCAAAGGTCAAATAGAAATTCTATATTATATATTTATATATATATAAATATATAATATAGGACTAAATTTTGCCTGAAATAGGTTGACTCGAGAACTGCAACACTGCAACACTGCAACAGAAAGGCGAGTCAACGAATTGTCTTTCCCTGTATAATGTTGACTCCCTTTGAGCTTTGATTTGTAACTGTTCTGTTAATTACTGTTTATTGTACTGATTATATTGACTTGTCTCTCTGATCCGGTTGCCTGCTTTCCTGCTTTTGTTGTCCCTTTTCCC
>JAILQO010000008.1 GCA_024698925.1 Bacteroidaceae bacterium
AGCTGGACCACACCCGCGCTCAGCGGCAAGAAGGTTGGAGGCCTCACTCTCTCAGCTGATGGTTGCATGTACAGCCGTCGTGGCTACGGTGCTGCCGACCTCAACCGCGACGATTTCGTCATTAACGCCTCCATAAGCCAGCCATTCCTCAGCGGCAAGCTCATCCTCCGCCTCCAGGCCTTCGACCTCCTGCACCAGCTTTCTGCCACCGACTATAATGTCAACGCCCAAGGTCGCACCATCACCACCTACCGCTCCCTCCCGCACTATGTCATGCTCCATGCCGTCTGGCACTTCAACCGTAATCCTAAAAAGCAGCATTAAAAATAGTTAGTATAAATGTAAATGCAGAAAACCTTAAGGCTGATGGCCCCATTGCGTCGCGATGACACGATGGGGCTTTTTTGTTCAGTCCTTGAGGAAACAATCTTGAATCGGCGAACAATAATGTTTTATACGCCTTTTAAAATTATTTTCATGCCGTGAAATAAATATTTCAAGCTGTGAGAATATATTTTCATGACGTGATAATTCATTTTCAAGGTTTGAAATTTGTTTTGTACAGTCTTTTGCGTATCTTTGTACCGCGAATCAGATAATTATAGACCGAATAACACATATTTTTATGGCACAGTACATCAAAAAGGAAATGCCTGACCTGAACGGAGCAGGCTCTACAAAGGCTTATTACAAACTGAAGACTTGGCGCAAGTTGGACTATGACGAGTTCGTAAAACGATGCCATTCCATTCATGGCGCCTACGGAGAAAGCGCAATCAAGGGTGTTGTGGCAGCTGTCTGCGAACACCTGGCCTACGAGATTTCCAACGGCTTCAGCGTGAAGATTGACGGGCTTGGAACATTCACGGCAAAGTTGGGTGTCAGGAGTGACAAGGAAATGGAGTCCTTCGAGGAAGGAACGACCAAGCGCAATGCCAAAAGCATCAAAGTCAAGGGCGTAGCATATAGAGCCGACAAGAACCTGACCAACAATATCGACAGGAACTGCGACCTGGAACGTGGCGGTGAGGAACGTCTGCGGAGTCCTAAGTACTCGCTGGAAGAGCGTATAGAGCGGGCTCGCAAGTACCTCCAAAAGAACGTTTACATGCGCGTCTATGAATATGCCACACTCACAGGACTCTCCAATGCCACGGCCTCACGTGAACTGAGACGTATAGCCTCGGATCCCGCCACAGGCATCATCAGCCAAGGGCGCAAGAGCGGAAAGCTCTACCTACTCGCAAAAATAAATGACGAATGACAAATGACGCGCTTGGCCTAGGCCAAGCGCGTCATTTGTCATTCGTCTTTCGTAATTCTTCAATCATCATTTTTCCTTTTTTCGCGCTTCGTCGAGGAAACGGATCATGTGCTGGAGGTTCTCGTCGGTGTACATTGCAAAGCCATGACCGCCTTCGGGCACGAAGGTGGCTTCTGTGCGGACACCGACGGCCTTGAGCGTCTCATAGAACTTACGGCCCTGGCAGCAGGGGACTACGTTGTCCTTCTCGCCGTGGAAGATGATGACGGGCGGATCGGTGGGGTCCACGTAGCTGACGGCACTGAGGCTGAGGTACTTGTCGGGCTCCTCGGACAGCTTGGAGCGCAGGAGCACATCCTCGGGACTGCGGTCGCCCATGGTCATGTGCTCATCGCAATCCATAGCGGTGAGGTCGATGGGGCCTGACCAGTCGCAGCAGGCTGCAACGGCGCTACTCTCACTGGTATAGTTGCCAAGCGAGCCTTCGAGGTCGATGTCCACGGTGCCTACCTGTGCCCGCAGGGTGCCGCTGGTGACGGCGGTCATGGAGGCCAGATGGCCACCGGACGAGAAGCCGCTGGTGGCGATGAACGACGAGGCAAACTTGTACTTGGCGGCCTCACCGCGAATGAAGCGCACCACGGCACGGATATCATGCAGCTGGGCCGGCCATGCGGCATCACCGCTGGAACGGTGGTTGGGGCAGACAACGGCGTAGCCCGCCTTGAGCAGCGCGTTGACGATGGTGCCCAGGTCGGCGGCTCCCTTGCCGCTGTTGCTGAACCAGGCGCTGCCGTAGATGTGAATCACGACGGGATAGGAGGCGCGCTCCTGCTTGGGGAGGTAGATGTCGCAGGTGTGGTAGGCCTGATCGTCGCCAGCGTAGTTGACGTCCTTCCACACATGGGAGGTCTCCAGCTGGACGTCGGTCTTCTGGACACCGCCAAAGCCGCCTGCGGGCTGCGCCTCCATGATGCCCGTCCCAAGGGACAGGGCAATCAGGAGAACGAAGAGTCTGAAAGTTAGCTTCATAAGGTAATTAAGTCGTTGATGGAAGATGTTCTTAGTTAATCAGATAGGTCTTGGTCTTGCCCTGCCAGGTAGCCTTGACGGTGGCACGGCCGGCAGCGATGGGACTGATATCAAAGGTCACACCGGGCGCGGAAGTGGCTTTCAGCACAGAGCTGTCACGCAGCGGAGCATAGACCTGATAGTGGGTCACGTCGGTGTAGCCGTTGGCATTGTTGGAATAGAGGGGTGCTTCGGGCAACTGCAGGCGCTGGCCATCGACGGTGATAACCACCTCTGGAGCAGGTGCGGGCTGGGTGAACGAGGTGCCCTTGCTGAAGCCGACTCCGTGGAGGTCGAAGAGGCCCACGGGGCGCTGCGGCTGCTGGCGACGACCCATCTGCGGACGGCGGCCTTGCTGGGGTTGCTGCACCTCAGGACCTTCGACAACGAAGTAGATGGCGTGCTTGCCTGTGAGGCCCTCGACATCAGGTACGGCAACGCGGTAGGTTTGAGGTCGTTTGGGGGCGTCGGCAGGGACATTGACGACTGCAATCTCGCGGCCGTTCCATACCTTATTATTATAGGGGCCATCAAGCATGACATGAATCTTGAAAGCGCCATGACCACTGGGAGTGAGGTTCAGGTTGAGGGTCGTGTTATCGCCTTTCTTGGTGCCCTCGAAAGCGGGAAGGCCCTTTGCGGCCTGTGCCAGACCGCCGAAGCCAAAGTACTTGAAGCCCACAATGCCGCCATTCTTGATGCCGGCCAGATCCATGTGATTGGACCATACATCGTGATTGTCCTGCAGCCACTCGTTGGAGCTGGGGCCAGTCATGTAGCAGGCAATGCCGGCGCTGTAATACTGATAGGGAGGCAAACCGAAGATCTGGAAGCCTTCGCTGGTGACCTCTGCGCCGCGATATTCGTTGCCGTCGGCAGCCTTGGCGGTCCATTCATTGTTCTTCGTGAAGGGGTCGTAAGCGGTGATGCGGACTTGACCACCCTTGGCAACGGGCTTCTTGTCCCACTCAATCTTCACGGGCGCCACCATCGCCTGACGGGCATTGGCGAAGCCACGGGGCGGACGATGGTAGAAGACATACCACTGACCGTTGATTTCCTGCAGGGAGCCGTGCGTGTTGTGAGCGGCATTGGAGGTCGTGATCTTGGAGCCGTCCTCGTTCAACACGACACCGCGGGAATCGACCAGCACACCACCGGCGCGCCACGGGCCCAGCGGAGAGTCGCCATAGGCGTAACGCAGGGCGCTGTTGGTATTGCCGAGGCCGTATTCCTTGCCGCTATAGCCGGAGAAGACCATCACGTATTTGTTGCCGACTTTGCGGATGCTACTGGCCTCGAAGAAGTTGAAATCCAAGGGATTCTGGCCTTCATAAAGGGCGGTGTAGGTAGAGCCCTCGCGGTCCAGGAGGCGGCCATCATGGCTGCTGGCAGGGATGAAGGGGTCTATCAATTCTGTACCGGGACGCTTGCTGAACATCGTGTTCTGGTCGAGCTGGTAAGCCGTTGAATGCTGGAAGCCGTAGAAGACGTAAGCACGGAAGCCGCGAGCATAGTCGGGATCTTTCTTATCCGTGATATTCTCCACGAAGACGCTGGGGTCGAAGTCTATCAACGAGCCTTCAACACAGGCACGGCCGTCGGGGGTCAGATTCACAGGCGTGAAAGGGCCATTGGGGCGGTCGCCCTTACAGACCATACCTACACGACGCCAGCCGCGGCTATGGGGATAGAGCCAATAGGTGCGCTTACCCGTCTGGCGGTCATTGACTTCCACGAGATCAGGCGCAAACATCGTATCCCAGCGGCCATCCACGAAGTAGGAGAAAATCGGGCCCTCATCGCGCCACTGCGTCAAATCCTCCACGGGAGCAGACCACATGCGGACATCATTACCGCAATACTCGGAATAATGCGTATCGTGAGAGCCGATGATATAAGCGCGGTACTTGCCTGGATGATCGGGATCGGCAAACACGCGGGGTTCGCCATCGGGAAGATGTTCCCACAAGGGAAGATAGGGGTTTTGAGCTTGGCTGACAACGGCCAGCGCCATCACAGAGAGCTGTAAGAAAAATCGCTTCATAGGTAAAAGATGATTATAATGAATAAAATACTGCGCAAAGGTAGCCATTTCCCGCAAAAGCTGGTTTTACTGACGTTTCTTTTTCTTCTTTTCATGTTACAAAGCAGGTATAAAGCGAAAAAAATGACGTTTTCTGCTTTCATACACCAAACTTTTCATACCTTTGCACGGATTCAACCACAAAAAACACTTTTCACCATGCAAACGAATCATCGTATCGTCTGGCTTGACTGGCTTCGCGTCTGCGCCTGCTTCATGGTCATGATTGTTCATTCAACAGAACCTTTCTACCTCGGCGGCGAAGGCTCGCGGATTCTCACGGGAACAGATGCCTTCTGGGCGGCATTCTTCGATTCCTTTGTGCGCGCCTGCGTGCCACTATTTATTATCGCTTCGAGCTATCTGCTCTTCCCCGTGCAGACCAGCACTGGCGACTTCTTCCGCCGGCGCTTGGGACGCCTGCTTGTGCCGTTTGTGGTCTGGTCGTTGGCCTACGCACTGATCTGGGGCGAGCCCGTGGAGAACCTGCAGGGCCTGCTCTTGAACTTCAACTACTCGGCCGGCCACCTCTGGTTTGTTTATATGTTGCTGGGCATTTACCTGTTGATGCCACTGCTCTCGCCTTGGGCGGAGCGCGTGGGACGACGCGAGCTGCTGGGCTATCTGGCTGTATGGTGGTTCACGCTGCTCATCCCCTTCATCCGCGAATGGGCTTCGGGTGGTGAACTGCTGGTCATCCACGGCCCCACTGGCATTCCCAATCCAGCCCCCTACCCGCTTTGGGGCGAGGCCAGCTGGAACGGCTATGGCTTGTTCTACTACGTTAGCGGTTTTATCGGGTACCTGCTCTTAGGGCTCTATTTTCGTCGCTTCGTGCCGGAATTGTCTTGGAAACGCACATGCTTCATTGCCCTCCCCACGTGGCTGGCAGGCTTCGTGCTCTGCTTTGGCGGCTTCCTCGTCCGCGCCCTTGCCTCTGCCACCTCCTTCCCCATTGAGGGACCCGTGGACTTGGCCGTAGGCTGGGAAACGCCCTGGTATAACGATACGCTCGGCGTGGCCCTCATGACCATCGGTTGGGTGCTGTTGTTCCGCAAGTTCGGCAAGGTGCAGGCATCCAAGGAGCCGCAAGGCGACCCGACGTCCCCGTCGCTGCTCACAGCCGTCAGCAAAGCCAGCTATGGCATGTATCTCTGCCACATGTTCGTACTGGCCTACGCCTCTGCGGCCTGCCGCAACTGGCTCGGCACGGGCTCCGACGGCATCCTCGGTCCTTGGACGACGCCCGTAGAAATCCTCCTCACGGCCCTCATTACCTTCTCTTTCACAGCCATAGCCTGCACGCTACTACAGCGTATTCCCAAGGTCGGGAAGTGGGTAGTTGGCTAATCGTCATTTGTCATTAGCTTCGCTGACTTTTGTCATTCATCATTCGTCATTCATCATTCGTCATTAAATATGTCTCGTCTTCAATCCCTTGATGCCCTTCGCGGCTTTGATTTGTTTTTTATCATGGGCGGTGCCACGATGCTGGCAGCCCTGAACGAATGGCTTCCGTGTGGATTCACGGAGGAACTGGCCATTCAGATGAAACACGTTGCGTGGAACGGCCTCACACACCACGACACGATTTTCCCGCTGTTCCTCTTCATCGCCGGCATCTCCTTTCCCTTCTCGCTGGCTAAGCAACGCGCCAACGGCCGTAGCGAATGGCAAATCCATCGCAAGGTCATTGTACGCGGCATTTTGCTGGTGACGTTTGGCATACTCTACAATGGCCTATTGGATCACTGGGATTTCGCTAACGCCCGCTACGCCAGCGTCCTCGGGCGCATCGGCCTGGCTTGGATGTTTGCGGCCCTCATATTCATCCACACCGGATGGCGCGCTCGCGGCGTGATTACCGCGTCCATACTCGTCGGCTACTATCTTCTGGCCCGCTTTGTCCCTGCGCCCGACGCCGCTGGAGCAGACATTTTCAGCGCCCAAGGCTCCATCATCGGCTATGTGGACAGGCTGCTTCTCCCAGGAATACTTTACGGCGGCAATTATGACCCCGAAGGCATTTTGGGCATTATCCCCGCCATTGCAACAGCCTTGCTCGGCATGTTCACGGGCGAGTGGGTTAAGCTGGATCGCGAAGGACTCACCCCGCGCAGAAAAGCGCTGTGGATGGTTGCAGCAGGCATATTACTGGGCATCGCAGGATGGCTCTGGAGCTTCGACTTCCCCATCAACAAAGCCCTGTGGACCAGCAGCTTCGTCCTCGTTGTAGCATCCTACTCGCTGCTCCTCTTCGCGCTCTTCTACTACGTGATTGACATCCTGCAGTGGCGCCGCTGGACGCTTTTCTTCACCGTCATCGGCATGAATTCCATCACCATCTACCTTGGCCAAAAATTCATCCGATTTGCTTACACGTCCGAAAAGTTATTTGGCGGCCTCATCAATCTGCTCCCGGAGAACAGTCATGCCTTCCTCAATGCCGCAGGCTACATCACCGTCTGCTGGCTTTTCCTTTACATCCTCTATCGTAATCGCCTATTCCTCAAGGTTTAGAAAGACACACCGCCCCCATACAGGACCTTTCTGCGACAAATTATATCGCGAGCGATGCATTGTTAAATGTTCTAAAAAAATCAATTGCATCGCTCGCGATATAAAATATTGTCCTTACCTTTGTATCGCAAGCGATAGAGATTGGCATCATGTATAAGCAACTTAAATTAGACCACCAGCTTTGTTTCCGCCTATATGCGGCAGCAAGAATGGTTATGCAGGCTTATACGCCCTTACTTCACAATCTCGGCATTACATACCCTCAGTATCTGGTACTGATGGTGCTTTGGGAGAATGACGGACAGCCCGTGAACGACATCGCGCACCGCCTGCTGCTGGAAACAAATACCGTGACACCCCTGCTGCAACGCATGGAGAAAGAAGGATTGGTGACACGGCACCGTGGTACAGTGGACAAGCGCCAGCAAATTGTATCGCTGACCCAGAAGGGCAAAGAGCTGGAAGAAAGCGCTTCCGCAGTACCACTTGGGCTGGGCAAACGGATGGCCTCCTGCCCGATGAAACTGGATGACTATATTCTAATGGCGCAGCAGTTGGACAGCATCGTAGAGGCACTCAAAGAAGACAAAACAGCAAAACAGAAATAACTAATATCCAAAAGAATATCTTATTTGACCTATATAAGAACTTGAAGCAACGCGAAAACAATCGCAACACATCCACAAGAATCATAGTTATGCAAAAAATCCGCAAGAAACGTAAAACTCTTGCGGATTTTTTGTACCTTTGTGCGCAAATCAGACAATCTACATCAACCTTATGAACCAGAAATCATTCTATGCTGTTGCATTGGCGACACTTCTATTATTTGCAGTCACGCCATCACAGGCACAGGTGACAGAACGCCAGCGCCCCACCGAGTGGAGCAAACTCGTTCCCGGCGCACGCTTCATGGACCGCTTCCGCCCCATGGAAGGAAACGACCTGAGAAGCGACGTATGGGGAGCCTATTACGTGAAGCCTCGCTTCGTGGACAACGGTATCGAGGATTCATTTTGGAGCTATTGGGGCGGCAATATCGTCCAAGGCGAGGATGGACAATGGCACCTGTTCGTTGCAGCCTGGCTGGAGGCTATGGAAAAAGGGCACATGGAATGGCACGACTCATGGGTTGTCCACGCCACAGCACCGACGCAGCACGGCCCGTTCCGTCCGCAACAGATAATCGGGCGCGGACATAACCCCGAAGTGTACCGCACGGACGACGGCACTTGGGTCCTCTATGTCATTGACGGACGCTACACCGCGCCGAGCCTCAACGGGCCCTGGACCTACGGCAAGTTCCAGTTCGACCCGCAAGGGAAACCCATCATTGAGGGCCTCAGCAACCTGTCTTTCGCACGCAAGCCCGAAGGCGGATGGCTCATGGTCTGCCGCGGTGGAGGCATCTGGGAAAGTGCCGACGGACTGACAACATGGAAGCAAATCTCTGACGGCAGCGTTTATCCTAAAGTGGACGGCCGCTTCGAAGACCCCGTACTATGGCGCGACTCCGTGCAATATAACCTGATTGTCAACGACTGGCTGGGGCGCATTGCCTACTATCTCCGCTCTGCCGACGGCCTGCACTGGCTGGTTGACGATGGCGAGGCTTATATGCCAGGCATAGCCCGACACGCCGACGGGAGCAAGGAGGATTGGTTCAAATTTGAGAGAATGCGCATTCTGCAAGACAAGGAAGGGCGTGCCATACAGGCCAATTTCGCGGTCATCGACACCATCAAGTGGGACGACAAGCCGCTTGACCGCCACAGTTCCAAGAATATCTGTATTCCACTCGACCCTGGCCTCCTCCTGAATATTCCCGCCAATACGAAAGCGAAAGCCAGTAAAATCACGGTCCTAATCAGAGCCGAAAAGGATTTTGATCCCGCACAGGACTTGGAGCTCTCAACGCTGCGCTGCGGAGCGCCGAAAGAAGTGGACTACGGACAGGGAGCGGCCCCCATCGCAACCCAAAAAGATGGATGCGACCTACTGCTCACTTTCCGCGCACGCGACATGAAATTCACGGCTGAAGACTTCGCCGCGAAAGTCCTCGTCCAACGGAAGGACGGCTCCACGACTTTCGGTTTTGCGCGCTTACCATGGTATGTACAGCAATAATATAGAATATTAATTTCCAGCTATTTCACAAATATACATTAAAGAAATGCTTTCAATTCGCAGCCTACTAACAGTCGCCGCAATATCCATTGCCACCACTCCCCTCTCCGCCCACGGAAATCTATTCGGGAAACCCGTCAGCTGGGACCGCCATAGCCTCATCATTGACGGCCAACGCCTCTGTGGCGTAATGGGCGAAGTCCATTATTCACGCATTCCCGCCAACGAATGGCGAGAGGAAGTCGAGAAGATGAAAGCAGGGGGTATAACGATGCTGGCGTGCTACGTTTTCTGGAATCATATCGAGGAAGTCGAGAACCAGTTTGACTGGAGTGGTCAGCGCAACCTGCGCGCATTCCTGGAGGTCTGCAAAGAGGCTGGCATGCCTGTCGTGCTCCGAATGGGGCCGTTCTGCCACGGTGAAGTGCGCAATGGTGGCATCCCGGATTTCGTGGTTGCCTCCGGCTGCAAGCTGCGTAGCGAAGACCCCGTATTTCTGCGCTACACCGAACGCTTGTACAGACAGATCTTCACGCAGGTACAGGGCCTGCAATGGAAGGACGGCGGTCCCGTCATTGCGGCACAGTTTGACAACGAATATGGCGGCCATGGCTCTTACCTCATGGCATTGAAGAAGATTGCCCTCGGCATTGGCTTCGACCTACCCTTCTATACGCGCACCGGCTGGCCTGAGCTGGCAACACCAGTGCCCTTCGGCGAGATGATTCCACTCTACGGAGACTACGCCGACGGCTTTTGGGACCGCAGTACGCGCGAAGGAGCCGGCACGTATTACAAAGCTTTCAACTTCCACGCGCAACGCGGCAGCACCGCTATTGCCAGCGAACAACTGAAGCACCAAGAGGGAGGCCAGCAGCAGACGGAAAACACCTATCCCTACTTCACCTGCGAATTAGGAGGAGGCATGATGCAAAGCTACCACCGCCGCATCTTCACTTATCCCGAAGACGCCTACGCCATGGCGGTTGTGAAGCTGGGAAGCGGCTCAAATCTGCTCGGTTACTATATGTACCACGGAGGAACAAATCCGACAGGGAAACTCAACTACCTCAACGAGACGCAACGTTGCCTCGTAACCAATTACAACGACATGCCCGTGCTGACCTATGACTTTCAGGCACCGCTGGGTGAATTCGGGCAAGTGAATCCACACTATTGGCAGCTGCGCAAACTGCATCTTTTCATGCACGATTATGGCCAGTTGCTTGCGCCGATGGACGTCGTATTCCCCTGTGAGCAGGACATCAAGCAAAAAGATGACAGCCACCTGCGATGGAGCTACCGTACGGCAGACGGGACAGCAGCCTTCGTCTTCGTCAACAACTACGAGCGTTTTGCTGGCCTCACGGCCAAAAGCGGCGTGCAGTTTGACGTCTGCGGCGTGCGTTTCCCTTCCAAGCCCATAACGGTGCCCGCCAACGCCACCTGCATCTTCCCTGTGAACGTGGATGGTATTCGCTATGCCACCGCCCAACTCATCGCCCATCGCGACGGCAAGATCTACTTAGAGCAGATTAAAGGAATTCCCACAGAAATTGCATTGCAAGACGGCCGCGTCATGAAGAACGTGAAAGCACGAGGAACCGAGAAGCCTGTCTATAAGAACATCTATCTCCTGGACAGCGAGACTGCCGCCAAAGAGCTCGCCCCCGTGGATCCAGGCCTGTTGGCAAGAGGAAATGGCAAGAAGAAAATGCCCTTAGAAGTCACCAAGGTCAAGGAAGCCGAGGGAAAGCGTAGCATAAGCATCGGAGAAAAGAAGGTGGCGGAAGAGCCCATTGATGCGGACTTCGACACGGCTGCCCGCTATCGTATCACGTTGCCAACCGATAGTGCCGAACGGAACGGTCTGCTGCACATCAGTTATCGCGGCGACGTAGCTCGGCTATACGCTGTTTCTGAAACAAACGGCGAAACAAGCATCAGCCTCATCGACGACAATTTCTACAACGGATTACCCTTCCTCTATGGTCTGTGGCGCCTACCTGCCGACTGCCATACTCTGGAGCTTCGAATCCTACCGCTTCAGGAGAACATGCCCGTTTATTTCCCTCGCGAGGCAGATAAGACGCCGGGCGAGGCTGTCATGAAGGCCTCTGTTTCCTTCTAGACAGACGACTGTTATAGACTCAAACAAGACATCATCATGATAGAACTTAACGTTTCAGAGGACATTAGGCAGCGCTGCCCCGATTTCGTAGGTGCCGCCGTCATAGCCAACGTGAGAAACAGCCAGCCAAGTCCTGCCTTATGGGAGGAAATCGACCGCTTCATAGCCGATTACCGCACACGATACACCATTGACAGCATCAAGGCCATGCCTGCCATACAAGCTACGCGCGAAGCCTACAAGCGATGCGGCAAAGACCCCAGCCGCTACCGTCCCTCCAGCGAGGCACTGGTGCGCAGGACGCTGCAAGGACATGACCTCTACCGCGTCAGCACACTCGTAGACCTCATCAACTTGGCTTCCATCGCCTACGGTTACAGTATCGGCGGCTTTGATGCAGATAAAATCTGCGCAGTTCATGACAGCGGCGCAAAGATACTCACGCTTGGTATCGGACAAGAAAGTGAGCCCTACGAAGGCATCGGGCGCGGCCCGCTGAACATCGCTGGGCTACCCGTGTATCGCGATGCCATTGGCGGTATCGGCACTCCGACCAGCGACCACGAGCGCACCAAGCTCTCCCTGGAGACCACACAACTATTAGCCATCGTGAATGGTTACGACGGCAATCGAGAGACGACCAACGCCTGTGCGACGTTTATCCAGCAACTCCTGCAGCGCTATGCCGACAGCGACGGCGGAAAAATCATCTCTTTCTAAAACAAAGACATCAAGCTATAACGAAGAGAAAATCTTCTGTCGGCGCAGATAGTAGGCCGCGAGAATACTTTTCGGGAACTGTTCGGGGATGGGATCGAGAACCGTCGCCGCAAGATTGGCAGCGCGGTCTGCCGCAAAATCTTTCTTCATTCTTCGGAAAGCGAGTCGTCCCCGCCAAACAGCGGAGAAGCTACGCCGCTCCCCCTTTAACAGAAATACGAAAGAAGCCAAAGCATCCAACCAGAAACGCCAGAAAAGAACACAGCGAAGGCGACGCTCTGGCAGATTCTTATACAGCAATAAGAGATTATTACGGAAATTCAGGAATGTCTTGTGGGGATTCTCCTTGGGGAGCGTGCCACCACCGACGTGATAGACGACAGAATCGGGGACACAGACAATGCGATAGCCGCGCGCCCGCAATCGCCAACAGAGGTCTATCTCCTCTTGGTGCGCAAAAAAGCGGCCATCGAGGCCACCCACGGCCCAATACGCCTTCGAACGAATCATCAAAGCCGCGCCCGTAGCCCAAAAGACATCGGCAACATTGTCGTACTGTCCGCGGTCTTCCTCCACCATCTCGAATATACGACCACGACAATAGGGATAGCCTAAAGCGTCAAGAAAACCGCCAGCTGCGCCCGCATATTCAAAATGCGTCGGCGTATGTTCTGCGCGCAACTTAGGCTGACAAGCCGCCACGTCGGGATGGTCATTCAAATAACCCAGCATCGGCTGCAGCCACCCCTCAGGAGTCTCCACATCAGAATTTAGCAGGAGGTAGTAATCGTAGCCCTCCCCCACTCTGCGCAGCGCTTGATTATACCCCTCGGCAAAACCATAGTTTTGATCCAGCACAATAACACCCACCTCTGGGAACTCAGAGGAAAGGACCTCGAGGGAATCATCCGTGGACCCGTTATCCGCAACAATGACATCAGCGAGGTTGCTAGGAGTATTCCCCAAAACCGACGGGAGGAAACGGCGTAGCATGTGAGAGCCGTTCCAATTGAGTATGACAACAGCAGTTTTCATTCAGCAATAAGTGCGCTATGATCCTCATTCCAGCCTACAAGCCTTAACGGCATAAGACAATTATCGAGACTCTCCGAAGAACGATATTCCACCTTGATATAATTATCCGTGAATCCATTATATATTCCACGCCTGCGGGAATGTTCCAGCAGCACCGGGCGCGTTGTACCGATATAGCTTTCGTAGAAAGCATGAAGTTTCTCGTCACTGATGGCCAAAAGGCGTTGACTGCGCTCGTGTTTCTCTTCAGGACGGACTACGTGGGGAATACGCAAGGCGGCTGTGCCTGGGCGTTCACTGTAGCTGAAGACATGAAGCTGAGAGACCGGAAGGGAGCGAATGAAGCGCTCTGCCTCGTCAAATAACTCAGCCGTCTCGCCACGCGTGCCAACGATGACGTCGACGCCAATGAAGGCGTCAGGCATCAACTCACGCACACGCAGTACCTTATTATAGAATAAGGCTGTGTCATAGCGGCGGTGCATCAGCCGCAGCACTTCGTCTGAGCCAGACTGCAAAGGGATATGAAAATGCGGCATAAACGCACGACTCTGAGCACAGAACTGAAGCACCTCATCCGTGAGCAAATTTGGCTCGATGCTAGAGATGCGATAACGCTCGATGCCCTCGACCTGATCCAAAGCGCGAAGAAGGCCCAGGAAGGATTCACCTGTCGTACGGCCATAATCGCCAATATTGACACCAGTAATCACTATCTCCTTTCCACCTTCTGCCGCCGCCTGCTGAGCCTGTGCCACCAAGGAGGCGATACTGCCGTTACGGCTGCGACCACGTGCAAAGGGAATCGTGCAGTAGGTACAAAAATAGTTGCAACCATCTTGCACCTTCAGGAAATAGCGCGTGCGATCGCCACAAGAACAGGAGGGTACGAATTGTTCCGCAGTATCCGAGGCCACAATTGCATGCTCAGAGACGGCAGAGCGCAAATAATCTACAAGTTTTCCCTTCTCGTTCTGGCCTAGGACAAGAGCCACGCCATCAATAGCCGCAACTTCCTGAGGCTTGAGCTGGGCATAGCAACCCGTGACAACAACGATGGCCCCAGGATGCTGGCGAACAAGTTTGTGAATGGCCTGACGGCATTTATGGTCTGCAACCTCCGTGACGCTGCATGTATTGACAACACAAATGTCTGCGATCTCACCTTTTTTCGCTTTTCGAACACCCGCCTCTGCCAATTGATGGGCAATAGTGGATGTCTCAGCAAAGTTGAGCTTGCAGCCAAGTGTGAAATATACAGCACTTTTTCCTTCCAGAGAGGTGTATAGACTCATGGGCTATTTTGTTTTCGGGTGCAAAGATAGCGTTTTTCTCGCTGAAAGCATCGAAAGAGGGCAATATTTAACATTTTACGACCTTGTTGATTATGAAGCATTTGTGAGAAAATGTGAAAAAAATTTGAAAAAAAGTTGAGAAAAAAAGAACAACGTATTCAAAAACTCCGTACCTTTGCAGCGTTTTAAAAAGCACATGATTGTTTTACAGAATTAAAAAAGCAAAAAAGAAAATGAAAAAGGTTGCATTTATGTTCGTAGCCGCTTTGGCTATCTCTTTCGCTTCTTGCGGTGGTCAGACTAAGGCTTCTGAGGAGGCTTGTGACAGCACTGCTTGTGATAGCGCAGTTGTAGAGGAAGTTGTTGACAGCGCAGTTGTTGACAGCGCCGCTGCTGAGGTCGAAGCTCCTGTTGCTGAATAATCAACACAACGAACAACGACAAAAGTTTAAAGGTCTCACGAGAGTGAGGCCTTTATTTTTTGAGGAGAAATGGAGCTAAAGCAGCGGGACTATCCAAAGTCCCAAGAGTTACTATAAAATCAAATATCCAACAAGCCCCAAAAAAACAGAAGCCGCAACGCGTATCGTTGCGGCTTCTGTCATATGGTGAGAATTTACAGAATCTCAGGTATCGGAGATTATGCCTCCTGCAGGGGAGCTTCGTCGATAGCGGCGAGGACCTCTGCCTCTGCAACTGCCTCAGGCTCTTCCTCCACAGCGGGAGCAGGAGCTGCTGCAGGAGCGGGAGTTGCAATAGGACCATCAGGAATAACTGTAACGGGAATAACCACGCTAACCTCCTTGTGGAGACGTACGGTAGCCTTGTGCTCGCCAACAGTCTTGACGTCCTTGATGGTGATGAGCTTGCGATCGATATCAAAACCGAGCTTGCTGAGCTCGTCAGCAATCATGACGTTGTTGACACTACCATAGATGGTGCCCTGGGCGCTTACCTTAGCCTCGATGGTCAGAGCAACGCCATCGAGCTTGTCTGCGACAGCCTGAGCGTCGTTCTTAATCTTCTCGAGCTTCTTAGCCTTCTGCTTCAGCTCTTCAGCCAGCATCTTCTTAGCGCTCTCGGAAGCGATTACACCTTTGCCCTGAGGAATAAGATAGTTACGGCCATAGCCGGACTTCACATTTACGATGTCGTGCTTGTAACCCAAGCCGATTACATCTTCTTTCAGAATAATTTCCATAGTGCTTACTCCTCTTTAAATTATTTCATCATATCTGTTACGAAGGGCAGCAGAGCGAGGTGACGGGCACGCTTAACGGCCTGTGCTACGCGGCGCTGATACTTCAAGGATGTTCCAGTGATGCGACGGGGCAGAATCTTACCCTGCTCATTGAGGAACTTCTTGAGGAACTCGGGATCCTTGTAATCGATATACTTAATACCACTCTTCTTGAAACGGCAATACTTCTTCTTCTTGACGTCAACGGTAGGCGGGGTCAAATAACGAATTTCAGATTGTGCCATAGTTTAGTCCTCCTTTTTTGCTTGTTTGTTTCTTCTCTTCTCAGCATATTCTGCTGCGTACTTCTCGTTCTTGACAGTGAGGTAACGGAGTACTCTCTCGTCGCGGCGATAGTTGACCTCAAGCTTACTGATGAGTGTGGGCTCAGCCTTGAACTCGATCATCGCATAGAAACCTGTGGATTTCTTTTCGATGGGGTAAGCGAGTTTCTTCAGGCCCCACAGTTCTTCGTTCAGAATCTCTGCACCACCATCGGTGAGGAGCTTCTTGAACTTTTCGACCGCTTCCTTCATCTGATCTTCAGACAAAACGGGAGTTAAAATGAAAACGGTTTCGTACTGATTCATAAATAGTTAAATGATTAAAATTGATTATTTTTGCAAAAATGCTCGGCAAAGGTACGACTTTTTTCTCATTTGGCAATACAATCTGCCCTTTTTTCTTCAAGAAAAATACAAAAAGCTAAATAATAATCGCCGAAGTAGAAAAAAGAGAGGGCTTAGCATCATTTTTTTCTCAAAATGTTTCGCACATTCAGCTTTTTTAGCTTATTTTGTGCAGTCAAAGCCCCAAAAAGGGCTATTCAAAGTCCAAAAACAAACAAAATATATTAGAAATATGAGACTTTATTACGGAATTATCACCGCTATTATCGGTGCGTTGCTACTCATCTTGAGCTACCTCTTTGGTTGGGTTGATTACAACATTGTTCAGTTCCTTGGCATCCTGCTGGTTATCGCAGGCATCGGACTGCACTTGTATTTCAACTATAAGAAGCCCAAGTACAACTAAGAGTCTGCATCATTCGGAAACAACAATGAGGGTCGCGCCAAGCACGACCCTCATTCTTTTTATTCCATTTTCAAGACTCTTACTCTTCGTCCATTTGGGCAATCAGGCGATAGCCCTTACCATGGACGTTATTGATTTCAATGTCGGGATCATCCTTCAGATGCTTACGCAACTTGGTAATATAGACATCCATCGAGCGGGCATTGAAGTAGTTATCATCAATCCAAATAGTCTTCAGTGCCAGTTCACGCTGCAGCACTTCGTTGGCATGTGCGCAGAGCAGGATGAGAAGTTCGCTCTCCTTCGTGGTCAGTTTTGTCTGACGGCCATCAATGCTGAGAATCTGGCGCTTTGTGTCAAACTCGAACTTTCCGATACGATAGACGGAGACGTTCTTCTGCTGCTTGCCGTGAACACGGCGCAAGATGGCTTCCATACGCAACACCAGTTCCTCCATGGAGAAAGGCTTGGTAATATAATCATCTGCCCCGATTTTGAAGCCCTCGAAAATGTCTTCCTTGAGGTTCTTGGCAGTCAGGAAGATAATGGGCACATCCTGGTTAACCTGTCGGATTTCCTGTGCCAGCGCAAAGCCATCCATCTTGGGCATCATCACGTCAAGGACGCACATATCATACGCGCTCTTGAGGAAAGCTTTGTAGCCAGCTTCGCCATCGGGGCAGAGGTCTGCTTCGAAGCCTTTGGCCTGCAGGTATTCACGAAGTAACATGCCGAGGCTCTCGTCATCCTCGCACAATAAAATCTTGAGTTTCTTTTCGTCCTGTGTCATTTTGTTTGGTGCGGCCTTGCCGCAATTTTAATGGTTAATGTATTATTTATTTGATTTTTTCTTGAAATGCTGACTGCTTTGATATTTTAGACAACACTGGTGAGATAACGTTTAAAAGTTAATCAATGAGCGGCAATGTGATAATGAACTTAGTGCCAAGTCCCAGTTCACTTTCAGCTTTGATGGTACCATGCATCAGATCCACCATCGTCTTCACGTAGGCCAATCCGAGACCAAATCCCTTCACATCGTGCTGGTTTCCGGTATGTACGCGGTAGAAACGGTCAAAGATTCTGCGGAGATCGTCGTGGCGGATACCGATACCATTGTCCTCCACAGTGATAACTAAGTTCTTGCCTTGCGTCTTGGTGGCGATGTTCAACTGCAAGGGCACGTCCTCACGGCGATACTTCACGGCGTTGTCCATGAGGTTGAAGATGACATTTGTGAAATGCATCTCATCCACGTAGATAGCAGCATCCTCGGCATCCAGTGCCGCGGTGAGCTGACCGCCATTCTGTTTTACCTTCAGCTGGAAGGTCTTCACAACGTCGTCAATGACGCTGTTGGCATCAATTTCCTTCTCGTTGAAGCGGATGTTATTGCGCTCATAAAGCGACATCTGCAAGACCTTCTCTACTTGGTAGCGCAAGCGCTTGGTCTCATTGACAATCACGCCGGAGAGATTGTCTATCATCGCATCACTCTTTGTGATACTCTTGTCACCTAACATCTGTGCCGCAAGCGAAATGCTCGAAATCGGCGTTTTGAACTCGTGAGTCATGTTGTTGATGAAATCGTTCTTCATCTCTGTGTCACGCTTTTGGCGGACAATCAGCCATACTGTGAAACAGAACGTGAGGAACATCACAATTGTGAACACCAATACTGGAATCATCGTACGCGCTACGCCGCGGATATACTTGTCCATATCCGGGAAATGCACCCGCACAACACCCATCTTCTGCGAGGGGTCGTTGCGAAAGAGCATCACCGTATAGGAGGCATATTTCAAGCCTTTTTCCGTATAGTCTGCGCAACGATACACCTCTTCACCTTCTGAGTCATAGACGGCAAAATGGTAAGGCAAATGTATTCCCGCCGCTTCCAGCTCCGTGTGGAGACTGGATTCCAACAAGCGCACATCGACGCGTTCGCGGAAGTCGCGCTCGCTCGCATTATATAATATGGTATATATCACCTCGTCAAGAACTCCCTTCTGATAGAGGTAGGCGTTCTTCACGAATTCCTGAAAGCGCTGGCTGGCAGCATCGAGCGATGATACGGGCTTTAATGTCAGTGCTTTCGGCATCTGAGACGGTTTACGTATTTGAACCTGCAACTTGAAAGGCGTATTCGTCGTGTCACCCAGTTCCAGTAACATCTGCACACGTTGCTCCTGCATCTGTCGCGAGAGTCGATCAGCCTCGTACTCCGACTGTTGCGCCACCATTTCAAGATAGCGGAAAGTCTCATTACGCTCCATATCACGACTCGCCTGATCCAACGCACGAAACACCATCTCATCGAACTGCTCCTTACGCATCTTTACCAGTGCATCTACAATCCGCGCCTGTAGGAACAGAAGGCCGAAGAATGAAATGCCGATGATCAAGCTGATAATTGTAAGGACTGAACGTTTCATGCGTGCGATGTCATTTTTACGATGCAAAAGTAATACTACCAACGCTCACAACCAAGAAAAAGCCATTAAAACGGTCTAATGATTTAACATTATTAACGTCAATACACAAAATCTTTGTTCATATTTGCTCTTATATGTATTTTCTTTTGCCCTTTTGAATTAATTACGTACCTTTGCAGGGCAATCACAACTAACACCATACCTACATGAAATCATTTACAACCACTCTCCTACTCCTTCTGCTGAGCGTACTCTGCCCAGCACAGACCACTACATCCCCGCAGATTCTTTATCAGAACTACGACCAGTACAAAGTCCCCTATCGCATCCCCGCTATCACAACGACTCGAAAAGGTCATCTGTTAGCGCTCGCTGACAGACGGTATTGCTATCTCGACATCGGGTATGGCAAGATTGACATTGTGGCACGTACCAGCAAGAACAACGGTCGCACATGGAGTCCAGACACCGTCATCCAACGCGGTTCTGGCATTGAAGGCTCCATTGATTGCGGTTATGGCGACGTGGCTCTAGTCGCAGACCGCACCAGCAATCGCGTACTCTGCATGTCCGTAACCGGTAATGTCATATATATAAAAGGTACGCGCGAGAACCCCAACCGCATCGCCCGCTGGTACAGCCCTGATGGCGGAAAATCATGGACCAAGGCAGATGATGTCACCGATGCCTTCTACACCATGCTTCCTCACACTCGTACGATGTTCATCGGCTCAGGCCGCATCATGCAAAGCCGCGTTGTCAAAAAAGACAAGTACTACCGCCTTTACTGCTCCGTACTGACTCGCACACAGATGGGCGAGAAGGACGTTGCCTGCAACTACGTTATCTACAGCGATGATTTCGGCCAGACATGGGCCGTCCTTGGCGGTTCGACCTTGGATGGTTTTGATAGTCCATGCCTGGATGGCGATGAGCCCAAGACAGAAGAATTACCCAACGGCGATGTCATCCTTTCCTCCCGCAAGTGGTATGGCCGCTTCTTCAATGTTTATCATTTTAATGACATAAGCGCTAATCAGGAAGCTGGCAGCTGGGGGCAGTGCGTAGCCAGCCACGATGTGCCCGGTGGCATCAAGGTTGGTGCCAACTCATGCAACGGCGAGATTCTCCTTGTGGATGCAACAGAGACGGCCACTCGTCGCCCCGTCAAGCTTATGCTCCAGTCCATTCCCTGCGGCGAGAAACGCTACGACGTAGGAATCTGGTACAAGGAGATCATTCCAAACGGAATCTACTCCCCTCGCGCTTTTGCCCACAACTGGACACTGGGTCTTCAAGTCTCCACTACCACCTCTGCCTATTCCACGATGACGCTGCAGCGCAATGGTCGCATCGGCTTCTTCTACGAGGAGAACGAGCGTGAGAACGGCTACGATCTCGTTTATGTGCCTCTAACCATTAGCGAGATTACTGGCGGACAGTACAAATAAACAAACATTGCATCGTTTAGCGAGAAGCCGTTTCGCTAACAGAGAGAAGCCGTTTCGTTATTAGCGAAACGGCTTCTCGCTGATTGATCAATGATTATTCCTTGCGGTCGTCGATGTTGTCACCCTCTGTGGGAGCCATCTTGGAGAAGTCATCAAGTCCTGCAGCTATAAGGATGTTATACCACTGCAGGAGCTTCTTGATATCGGAGGGATGGACGCGGTCACGATCGAAGTTGGGCAGGATTTCTCCAAAATAATCAAAGAGCTGATCCTTGGAAGCTTTCTTGTAGTCGAGGCTGCACTGGGCACCATTCTCTTTAGTCTTCAGGCTCGTAAGCACGTCAGCGAGGGGAATTTCCTCCTCATCGGTGAACATAGCGATGTCTGCGAGAGAGATAACACGATCGGTTGCAAAAGCGGGCATACGGGAGTGCTTATCATCGATTGTCTCAACGATCAGGCTGCGATTGCCACGAGATACCAGTTTAAATAGGCCTGGTTTGCCTGCGATAGCTAAAATTGTTTCAAGCATAATGATTATGCGGTCTTGCCGCTGATTTTTATAGTTAAGAATTCAAGGATTTAAAACAATCTAAAGAAAGGGCTTCAAAAATTGTTCGAAGTTGTGGTATGAGGTCGCGGCCATCATTGATAACAACGTAGTCGCAAGCCTGGTGAAAGTCCTCGTCGCCTTTTTGACGATTGATGCGAGCCAAGATTTGTTCACGCGCAGCTCCATCACGTCGCATGGCGCGCTCAAGGCGCAGTTCCACTGGAGCATCGACGAAGATAACGGTATCAAGGTCATCTACCAGATGGGCTTCAAGCAACACGGCACTTTCCAATGCCACAAGCATCTGGCCGTCCTGTTCTTGAGCCGCCGCCCAACGAAGGAAATCGTCCTTCACTACTGGATGAACAATGGCATTGATGCGAGAGGCATGACTTTCTTCAGCGAAGAGATAATTAGCCACCACAGGACGGTTGAGCGTACCATCTGGAAGGTAGGCGTCATTACCAATGAGAGCCGTGAGCCTTGCCCGCAATCCATCTGAGGTTGCCATCAAGCGTTTGGCAGCGCTGTCACAGTCATAAACGGGAATGCCAAAAACCTCCGTTAACAGATGCGAGACGTAGCTTTTCCCAGCACCGATACCGCCCGTAATTCCCAGCCTCATTCTTCCGTCTGGTTTTGTTCGATAAGATACTGTACAGCCGCAGGGGTGATGCGCACCTGGGATACGCCATCGGGGACAGAGCGCAATCGGAGGGTCAACATTGAATCAGGACTCTCAAGCAACTCTTCATAGGTGGCTGTTAAGACGAAGTTGTCCGAAGTGATATTCTTATAGTCCTTTGAGCCGACACGGAAGGTGATGGTTGCCGAAGCCGGGAAGGTGCGCAACGCATAGCCGGCAGGGAAATTGGTGCCGATAATGGGCACCTTAACCTGCTTCTCGGTATAGACATCAACGTCAGCCGAAAGCGTCACCTCAGAAGGAATGGCCTTCATTCCGCGCGGAACGGCAACGGCAATCTTACGTTCAAGCGACTCTGAGAGATCGGAGATATTAGTCACCACAGTAGGCAGAATCGTCAGGGAATCCAGAAGTTGCTCGCTGCCCCAAACCGTCACAGTGTCAGGCGACACCTTCAAGTGTGCGAGGTAATACAGCGGCGCCACCTCCACATGACCTCTGAACACGACCGGAACACGTTTTTGTATGCCACGCGTGTAATAATAGTCGATGGTATCTGGACGTATACCCACAACACGCGTAGAGGGAAGCAACTGCCTGAGAGTCAGTTTCTGCACTTCGGCATGAGACAGTAGGATGTGATCGGAGCTGACGCCAAGGTCGTGAGCTGAGAAATCAACGTCTATCTTTCGCTCGTCGTCGCTAGCCCAGTAACCAAGAAGTGTGGTGCCGCGGTCCTTCACAGTCACCGTCACCTCCGAAGGTAGTTCAGACGTAATGACTACGCCCGTGGGCACGTGCGTTAAAGAAAGAGGAATATGGATCTCAGTCTCGTACTCTTCCTGTAACGTCTGCAAGAGCCAGAAGCCCGCAGAGACGAGCAGAAAAAACAGGAACACCAGCACTTCCCTACTCTTCTTACTGAGCAGGAACGTCCTGATGTTCTCGCCAAAGAGACGAAGACGTTCGCGATCCATCTGTCTCGAGGCCTGGTTTTACTTGGAGTAATTCTCGGTACTGGCTGCAGAGCCGAAGACCGAATCGCGGTCAACGCGCACGCGCACGCCATTGGCAATCTCAATAATGAGGATATTATTGACATCATCAACGTCACGCACAGTACCATAAATACCGCCAGCGGTAATCACTTCTTGACCCTTTTCGATGGACTTTCGGAAATTCTGGAGTTCTTTCTGCTTCTTCTGCTGCGGACGGATCATGAAAAAGTACATGATGGCAAACATTGCGACAAGCATCAGAATCATGCCCATACCTCCGTCGCCCTGCGAGGCCTGGAGAAAAATGAAAAGTGTTTGCATAGTGTTTTTGAAATATTAAAGATGTTAATAACGATTATTCCTCTGGCGTCTCTTCCTCTGCGCGCTCATTGGAGCGAGGCTCAGGGAGTGATTTCTTGAGTTTTCCCTCCTGAATGAGACGGCGCGCAATGGCATCAAGCGTTCCATTGATATAGCCCCCACTACGAGGAGTGGAATAATATTTGGCGATGTCTACATACTCGTTAATCGTCACCGTGAGAGGTATCTGCGGGAAGGTAAGCATCTCAGCCAATGCCGTCTGTAGGATAATCAAGTCCATGAATGCAACGCGCTCCAGTTCCCAGTTATGTAACGACTGCGAGATCAGCGCCTTGTTGTTATCTGCGCCGAGGAGCGTAGCGCGGAAGAGGCGACGAGCAAATTCGCGATCCTCATCATCGCGATACTCCGGCAACAGTTCCTGATTAGCGCCGTGGCGGGGATCGAAACGCTTGATACTCTTCATCACAAAAGTATCTACAATAAAACGATCATCGTTCCAGTAGAGACTCTTTTCCTCCAACAACTGATCTAGATCTTCATTTTCAACAATGACTTCCTTATATAGGCGACGCCATAGTTCACGATCCTCGTCGTAAGAGGGTAACGCTGTCTCACGCATCCATTCCTGATAGGTCTCTGTCTCGGTAATCTGCTTGTAGAGGCGTCGCACGAATTCCTCGTCGTCGGCCCATGTCTTCTTTTGGCCCTCTACAAACTCCTGCAACTGGCGATTGACACGCAACTGTGCGATAAACTGATTGTTAACGAAGCGGGCGCTGGGCACTTCCTTCTCACCCAAACGGGCTGCGCGCTGTGTCGCGGTATTGAGGGAGCGCTCCGCAATGCGGGTGATATCCACCATCAGCTCCAGCATGTACATATATAAATCGTATGCCTTAGAGAGACTGAAAAACAGCTCCTTCTCTGCCACATCCAACTTGTTACTACCGTTCTGGTAATATGCATAAGTCATCTGCACTACTTTCAGGCGGATAAGTTCTCTATTTATCATAATGAACGACTGCTATCTATTGTTTTAGCGTGCAAAAGTACGCATAATCAACCAAAATAACACTTAAAAAGTGATTTTTTTCATTTTTTTTTGTGATGTTTGGCAAATTATAGCTACTTTTGGCACATAATTTGAGAGAAATCGTTCAACAATACACCCACATGAAAGAAAACAGCAACACTTTAGGACATGGCGAGAAGGACATTCTCTTCTCCCGTTCCATCAAAGCAGGTAAACGCATCTATTACGTCGATGTCAAGCAAAACAGCAAGGGAGACATGTATCTTTCGCTCACAGAGAGCAAAAAGATTGTAAGCGGCGACGCAGATATGCCCCAATTCAATTTCGAAAAACACAAGATATTTGTCTACCCTGAGGATTTTGAGAAATTCACCTCCGGACTAGCTGATGCAATCAAGTACATCTATGAGCAGAGAGGACCTGTTGATCAACGCCCCGAAGAAGAGCGTAAGGATATTCAGTTGGATGGCTTTGAGTTCTAACAGACAAACCTAATCATGAACTATCTAAATATTTATCTATCTTATGAATAAACTACACTACATCCCTTTGCTTTTAGGCCTCGGCCTCGGAGCATTCGTCATCACCTCATGTGTAGACAACGACTACGACATTGAGAATATTGACAAGACAATCAAGGTGGGCAGTGGCGAGTTCAAGCTCCCAATGAGTTCCACCAACAAAATTAAGCTCAACAACCTGTTCAGTCTGGCGGAGGACGGTGCCATCATTAAGAAGAACGAGAAGTACTACGTTCACACCAGTGGAGCCGCCGATCCACAGAGCATCGAGGTCAGTTCCATCACTTTCCCCGCGCCAAATATTACGGGTATCAAAGAGACCAACATGGTAATTCTTAATCCTAAATATAGCGGTAATGAGACTACTAAGTCGGTGCCTAGAGATGTGGCTATTGGTATTATCAAAGACTTTACATATCCGTACTCTTTTGGTCAGGACATTTACTTCTCTTTTAACGAGCAAGATGCAGACGAACCTGTGACGCCCGAAATCATCGGTTTCAAGGACGTCGGATTTGATGGACAGCAGATTAGGTTCAACGTCTACCTGAAGAACCCAGATCCAGATCCCCTCCATCAGTCTATCAAGCAACTTTATTTTGACGATTTTTATATTGATCTGCCTTTTGGTCTTGACATTACAAAGGCCTCATTCAAGCCAGGTATCTCAGCAGACGAATTTACCGTTACACCTGTAGTGGATGATGACAATAAGCGTATCAGGCTGACATTCTTTAAGGCATTGGAAGAGGAGGAGACAGAATCTGCAGAATTGGCTGCTCGCAGAATCTTCAAAGTGTCTGGAGATTACAACATAGCTACCATCGCAATTAGCGTGGAAAAGATTGAAGTGAATGATGATTCTTTCTTCAAATTTACACCTCCCGCTAATGAAAATGCAAAGGGAAAGATTGGCCTGAAAAAGGATGTCGCTCGCATACGAGGTTCCATCAGTATCAAGGGGTCTGACATTAGCGATGAAGATATAGAGAAAGCGTTCCCCACGACCGAGCCTATTATCAATGTTAATGATTATAGTGAGATTGGAGCACGACTCTTCCCCTCATACCTAACTTTCAAGGGTGATGGTAATTTCTACAACACCGTCACTGAAAAGGATGAGATCTCTGTTGCGTCATTCTCCGGTCAGATTCGTCGCGAGATTGATGTCATCAACGATATTGAGCTTAACAACCTGCCCGACTTCCTCAAGGAAGACGACGTAAAGTTGGATCTTGCCAACCCACAGCTCTACCTGAAGCTCGACTGTGATATCCCCACCGAGATTAAGCTGTTAGACCTGAAGATGGAAGCGAAAAAGCAAAAAGGCGGTGTCTCTGAGACCATCAATATCGGCACAATCGATTACACCAATGAATACTATATGGACGGTGGCGTACAGAAAAAGAAGCCATTGATGCTGCAGCTTGCCCCTGACATCACGAAACTTGACAAGCCCGAAGATGAAGGATGGGCTACTGACAACGCCATTGAGATGCCCATTCAGATTGCCAACTTGCCGGATCTTCTCAAAGAAGTTCCCAAGGCGATTTCCATCTATCGTGGAGACCATAAGAAGCTCGTCGTTGAGCTCCCCGATTGTCAGAACGTTGCCGTTGGAAGGACCTATACCGTTAAACTTGACTATATGGTCAACTGCCCACTTGAGTTCGGTCAAGAGTTCAAAATTTCCTATCGTGGCGACGAGACTGGTTTGAATCTAGGTGGCGACTTCAACGAACTGGATGTTGACGGCATTGGTATTGAAGCAAAGATTACATCCAACATTCCTCTTAAAGTCAAGCTCAACATTACGCCTATTGACAAAAATGGCATTGCCTTGACAGGATTGAGAATTGATAAATACCTGAATGGCGTTCTGCAACCCGGCGATTTGGAAATTCCCGCAGGAACAACGGCAAACCCATCTACTGCAAAAATCGGGTTCAAAATTGTCTCTCCAGGTACAGGAAAGATAAGCGATGCCCTCAAAGACACATCAGCCCAACAGTTGGATGGTTTCAAGTATAGTGCTGTTTTGGAGCAAGGCGTTTCTAACGAGGCGCTGAGCCCAGACACCTATCTCCAACTGGAAGACATGACAATAACGCTCCTCGGCGGTATCACCTATAATGACAAAGACAAAAAGTAATAATAGCGACATCAAATCCATATTATTCACCCTTAAACAGACTAGATTATGAAGACTAATATAAGACTTTTGGTAGCCGCTATTGCACTTTCCTTCTCAGGCGCAGCCCTTGCACAGCAATTTAGCAGCAGCTACTTTATGGAAGGATCCCTGTACCGTCATGAGCTGAATCCTGGATTCGTCGGCACACAGGGCTACGTGTCCTTATTTGCACTCGGCAACTTACACGTTGGCGTAAATGGCAATTTAGGTGCAGGAGACGTCCTTTTTAACCGAAACGGGAAGACCGTTACCTTTTTGCACCCAGATGTAACGCCTCAAGATGCCCTTGCCAACATCAAGGAGAATAACAAGTTCCTAGAGAATCTTAGCATGCCCATCATCAGCGTTGGTTTCAAGGGATTTGGCGGTTTCAACACCTTTGCCATCAATGTGCGAGAATTCACGGGAGTCCACTTCGGCAATGACCTATTCGAGATGCTCAAAGAGCTAGACAACAGAAGTTACAAAGTCGGTGAGTTCGGGGTTAATGTCAACTCTTTCGTCGAAGTGGCATTAGGACACAGTCGCAAGATTGGTGACAATCTCAGCGTTGGTGCCAAACTGAAATTCTTGGTTGGTGCCGCACGTGTCAATTTCGAGATGGACGACGTAAGCCTCGATCTGGAGAGCACCAGCAAATGGACAGCTACCGCACATGCACAAGGCGAAGTCAATGTCACAGGTTTGGATATCAAGACAAAGACCGAAACCAGAAGCGACGGCACAACCTATGAGAGTTTCGACAAAGTTGACATAAAGAATCCTGGTCCTGGCGGCTACGGATTTGCAGTAGATCTTGGCGCTGAATATGACTTCAAGGATATTGTTGATGGCTTGAGAGTGAGCATGTCTCTCTTGGATCTCGGAACAATCAACTGGAAAGAGACTCATGTCATTGCCAATGAAGGAAAGCCATTCGTCTTTAATGGATTCGATAATATTCAAGTAAAAGATGGCGATGGCAAAAAAATTGGCGACCAGTTGGATGAACTCAAAGATGACTTAAAGGATCTGTACAATTTGGAAAACAAGGGTAACACTGGTAGTTCCTCACACGGCTTCGGCGTCACATGGAATCTTGGTATTGAATACGAAATCCCCACGTACAAGAAATTGAGCTTTGGCCTTCTTTCCACCACACGTTTCCAAGGCGACTACACATGGAACGAAGAGCGTTTGAGTATCAACTACGCCCCCGCCCGCTGGTTTGAGTTCAACATCAACGGTGCATTGGGGACCTTTGGTCCCAGCGTAGGTTGGATGGTCAACCTCCACCCCGTGGGTCTCAACCTATTCGTCGGCATGGACCACATGATTACCAAAGTTAGCAAACAATTCATCCCGCTACGTAGCAATGCAGACCTCACCTTGGGTATCAATATTCCATTCAATATGCAGCCCAAGAAAACGAACTAACGAAAAATTAACATAGCCACTCCTAAACGGAGGTGCAAAGATAAAAATCAATAAATCTTTGCATCTCCGTTTCTCTTTATCCTTTTTCATTTGGTTTTCCGCCAGATTTAAAGTACTTTTGTGGCGCAAAAAACAAACTATTCATTTTACACATGGCTATTTCCTTTTTTCGCACTCCACAACAAAGCATTATCGCCACACAGGCAGACCACTTGCTCACTCCGGAAGAAGTACAAAAACTATGCTGGCTCTATGGCGGCGCATCGCTGATTGAAGCCTCTACTATGGACGGCTATTTTGTTGGTCCACGCAGAGAAATGATTACCCCATGGAGCACTAACGCCGTAGAAATTACTCAAAACATGGCCCTCAACGGCATCATTCGCATTGAGGAGTATTTCCCAGTGAAAGACGACAAGGCTGAATATGACCCGATGCTCCAACGACTCTACAACGGGCTTAACCAAGATATCTTCACTGTCAATATCAAACCGGCTCCCATCCAGAAGATTGAGAATCTGGAGGAATACAACGAGCAGGAAGGATTAGCGCTATCACCCGAGGAGATTGAATATTTGCATCAGGTAGAAAAGCAGCTGGGACGGAAGCTGACAGACAGCGAAGTGTTTGGCTTTGCACAGATTAACAGCGAGCACTGCCGTCATAAAATTTTCGGCGGAACATTCATCATCGATGGCAAGGAGATGCCTAGCAGCCTCTTCCAGATGATTAAACGTACAACGCAGGAAAATCCACATAAGATTATCTCGGCTTATAAAGACAACGTAGCCTTTGCCGAAGGACCCGTCATTGAGCAGTTTGCGCCTGCTGATCACTCCACAAGCGACTACTTCCAGATTAAAGACATCGAAAGCGTTATCAGCATCAAGGCAGAAACGCACAATTTCCCCACTACTGTAGAACCATTCAATGGTGCCTCAACAGGGACTGGCGGTGAGATTCGTGACCGCATGGGTGGTGGTGTCGGTTCATGGCCAATTGCCGGCACAGCCGTATATATGACCTCCTACCCGAGCAGCCAGCGTCCATGGCTCTACCAAACGCCCGAGCAAATTCTCATCAAAGCATCAAATGGTGCAAGTGATTTTGGCAACAAATTTGGGCAGCCCCTGATTACTGGTTCCGTTCTCACTTTCGAGCATGAAGAAAATGGTGAACAATACGGGTACGATAAGGTTATCATGCTTGCAGGCGGTGTTGGCTATGGCACCAAGCGGGACTGTTTAAAAGGCACGCCTGTGAAAGGTAATAAGATTGTTGTCGTGGGTGGCGACAATTATCGCATCGGACTCGGTGGTGGATCCGTCAGTTCCGTTGATACAGGAAGGTACTCCAGCGGTATTGAGCTAAATGCCGTTCAACGCGCTAACCCAGAAATGCAGAAGCGCGCCAACAACCTTGTTCGCGCATTGTGTGAAGAAGAAGTCAATCCCATCGTAAGCATTCATGACCACGGATCTGCAGGACATGTCAACTGTCTCAGCGAGTTGGTCGAGGAATGTGGAGGATTAATAGATATGAGTAAATTGCCTATCGGCGACCCGACACTCTCCTCCAAGGAAATTATTGCCAATGAGAGTCAGGAACGCATGGGCCTCCTCATCCAAGAAGAGCACCTTGACCACGTCCGTAAGATTGCAGACCGTGAACGCGCACCGCTTTATGTCGTTGGTGAGACAACTGGGGATGCACATTTTGCCTTTGAACAGGCCGATGGTATTCGTCCCTTCGATCTCGACGTGGCACAGATGTTTGGTCACTCACCAAAGACTGTAATGGTGGATGAGACAGTGGAGCGTTCTTATCAAAATGTCATCACGGATAGCAAGACTCTATGGCAAGATCTCACCGCAGTCCTCTCCTTAGAAGCTGTTGCTTGTAAGGACTGGCTAACCAACAAGGTGGATCGCTCAGTTACAGGCAAGGTCGCTCGTCAACAATGTCAGGGCGAACTACAGTTGCCCCTTTCCGACTGCGGCGTAGTAGCACTCGACTATCGTGGGCAGAAGGGCATCGCTACAGCTTTGGGGCATGCGCCACAAGCAGGTCTGGCAAATCCCGCAGCAGGTTCCGTCCTCTCTGTTGCCGAAAGCTTAACAAACATCGTTTGGGCGCCATTGGCAGAAGGACTTGATAGTGTCAGCCTTAGTGCCAACTGGATGTGGCCGTGTCGATCACAGAAGGGCGAAGATGCACGCTTGTATCAAGCTGTAAAAGCACTCTCCGAGTTCTGTTGTGCGCTTGAAATTAACGTGCCAACGGGTAAGGATAGTCTCTCGATGACACAAAAATACCCAGATGGCACTAAGATTATTGCCCCAGGCACTGTCATCGTCACCTCAGGGGGCGAAGTCAGTGACATTCGCAAGGTCGTGAGCCCAGTGCTGGCAGATGAGCCCAAAAGCGCGCTTTATCATATTGATTTTTCATTTGATGAACTGCGCCTTGGCGGTAGCGCCTACGCTCAGGCATACGGAAAGGTGGGCAGCGATGTGCCAACTTGTACAAATCCCGAGTATTTTCGCGATGCGTTTGATGCAGTACAGGAATGTGTTAGCAAAGGACTTCTCCTTGCTGGCCACGACATCAGCGCTGGTGGCCTCGTTACCACACTTCTTGAAATGTGCTTTGCCAACACAAAGGGCGGCTTGAAGATTAACCTCAACAACTTCGACGTTAATGACATTACGAAGATCCTCTTCGCAGAGAATCCTGGCGTCGTGGTTCAAGTGAGCAATTCTCATGAGGCAGAATTCAAGAAGCTGATGGATGAAGCCGGCGTAGGATATATATATATTGGTGTACCCTCTCGTGAGCGTTTCCTCCAAGTACGCAAGAACGAATACGAGGAGTCCTTGGACATTGACCGACTTAGAGATATCTGGTATCGTCCCTCGTTCAGGCTTGACACAAAGCAAAGCATGAACGATTGTGCAGAAAAGCGATTTGAGAATTACAAGCAACAGCCTCTGCAGTGGCAGTTCAAGTCTGCATTCACGGGCAAACTCAATCAATATGACTTGAATCCTGAGCGTTGGAAGGAGAATGCGACGGAGAACAAAAGAGTCAAAGCTGCTATTATCCGTGAGAAAGGCACAAACGGAGAACGCGAAATGGCATACAGCCTCTATCTCGCTGGCTTTGACGTCAAGGACGTTATGATGACCGATCTTATCACTGGCCGCGAAACGTTGGATGATATCCAAATGATTGTCTTCTGCGGCGGTTTCTCGAATAGTGACGTACTCGGTTCTGCCAAAGGATGGGCTGGTGCATTCCTTTACAATCCGAAAGCAAAAGCCGCTCTCGACCGATTCTATGCGCGCCCTGACACGCTCTCCCTTGGCATCTGCAATGGTTGCCAATTGATGGTGGAATTAGGATTACTTGGAGAAGCTGGGCTCGGTTCCAAAATGAGACACAATGACAGCCACAAATTTGAATCAGCTTTCTTAGGCTTGACCATTCCAGAGAACAACAGCGTCATGTTCCGCACGCTCACTGGCTCAAAACTTGGCATTTGGGTGGCACACGGTGAAGGTAAATTCCATTTGCCACAATCCGAGAATAATTATCATGTTATTGCCAAATACAGCTACGATGAGTATCCAGCCAATCCCAATGGCTCTGACTATAGCGTTGCTGGCCTTTGCTCTGCTGATGGCCGTCATCTCGCAATGATGCCACACCTTGAGCGTGCCATCTTCCCATGGCAGTGCGCTTTTTATCCAGCCTATCGCAACAAGGACGAGGTGACTCCCTGGATTGAAGCATTTGTGAATGCACGGAAATGGTGCGAGGAGGCTACATGTTAAGCCTCTTCCGCACATTCTTCCACATTGGGCTCTTCACCATCGGTGGTGGCTATGCCATGATTCCGCTTATTGAAGCGAAAGTCGTTGACGAGAAGCAGTGGATGAGTCGTGAGGAGCTTCTGGATCTAATGGCAGTAGCACAATCGTGTCCAGGAGTTTTTGCCGTAAACATAGCTATTTTCATCGGCTATAAGCTAAAAAAGACTTCAGGGGCCTTTCTCGCTGCGCTTGGTTGCATTCTACCTTCGTTCCTGATTATCTTGGCTATCGCCCTTTTTTTTCATCAGTTTCAAGACAATATTTGGGTGGCACGTGCCTTCCGAGGCATTCGTCCTTGCGTTGTTGCTCTCATCGCGGCGCCCACATTTCGAATGGCTCAGACAGCTGAAATCAATCGCTACAACATATGGATTCCTGTCCTCAGTGCCTTCCTTATCTGGATGTTCGGTGTCTCTCCTATTTGGGTAATTGCAGCTGCTGGGTTAGGTGGTTTCCTTTATGGTAAATATGTGAAGTCATGATCTACATCCAACTCTTTTATACCTTCTTCCTTATTGGCCTTTTCGGTTTTGGTGGCGGTTATGCGATGCTCTCTATGATTCAAGGAGAAGTTGTTACCAATCACCATTGGATGACAATGGGCGAATTCACAGATATTGTAGCTGTCTCGCAAATGACACCAGGCCCCATTGGAATTAACTCCGCTACCTATGTGGGATACACCGCCATCATCAACGCTGGCGGCGCCCCGTGGATGGGTGTCCTAGGTAGTGCTACCGCCACCTTTGCAGTCGTTCTGCCATCTTTCGTTTTGATGCTGCTGATTTCCAAATTCCTCATGCAATATAAGCATCATCCCATTGTTGAACACATATTCATCGGGTTGCGTCCAGCTGTGGTTGGGCTTTTAGGTGCCGCTTGTCTTCTGTTGATGACCCCTGAGAACTTTTCTACACCATCAGATACCCCCTGGCAATTCTGGATTAGCATCGCCATTTTCGTAGGGACAATGATTGGCTGTCAAGTTTACAAGTTGAATCCCATTCGCGCTCTCCTATTCTGCGCGCTGGTAGGAATCCTTCTTTTTTAACCTCAATGCTCCACACTTCGCGATGTCATATACTCTCCAATGATATTGCCTCGCTTCTGCATGAAGGTGTTGTCGTTGCCAACGGGGAAGACTAGCGTCCAATACGAGTAAACCAGGTTTGTAAGCCGCCGCTACCTGTCGAAGGCAACTTCCACGGAAGCCACGCGTCAGCCAAAGGATGTCAACACTCGTCAGTGAGGGGATAGAGTCCACAGCAGTATTCTTGCTCCAGATGGAATCACAAAGCATAACTGCTTGAAAACCGCCTTCCATCGCGATCGAGCGTTTGTCTTTTATCAATAATGGTTCAGCCGTGAGCCTACGCTTCCAGAAGTCACGACGAATATAATACATCGCTGTTGCCACAGAATCTGGAGTTGGTGTCAGTAGCCAACTTTGTTCGGGAGAAGAAATGACATGTAAGGCTGGACACCTTCGGTTGTGATAGATTATGATTTGCGGCTCAGCCTTCTCACTCCAGGAATCTTGGATGACAGCGTTTGGCCATTTTGACACATTCATCATAACTCCAATTAACGCCGACACAAACCATGATAAAATAATAGACAGCCACTGCGCTAATAGAGGCCAAAGAAACGTGAGCAGAAGAACAGCTAAAGCCAAATATATGATCAATGTCGTCAATGGGATTAATATAATGCTTATCAACGCTCCATATATAGGAATCTGATGAAAATAGTAAGCGACAAGCGGAAGCGTAAAGACTTGAGCACAAAGTGAAACTGCAAACGTCGTAAAAGGCCAAAGCAGATGATAACGTTCCATCCAAAAGATTTGATAGCGCCATCGCGAAAAGAAGAACATATACAAAGGCCGGTAAAGTACCAAGATTCCCAGAACAGACAAGAAAGACAACTGTGCACCCACATCAAATAAAAACATAGGACGCCATAATAGCAAAGTGAAAGCCGTTAGCAAGAGATGTTGTAATGGTGCCCCATAGCGATTCAGCAGGCAGGCAATCACAAAGATAGACGTCATCAAAGATGCACGTAATAAAGAGGTTGGAAGGCCAGCAATCAATGCATACATCCAGATGAAAGCTAACACCGCGATACCCAGCAATCGTCTCCAGCGCGATAAAAGCAGAGGGCCATTCATCAACTGTAAAAACAGCCCAACGATAATACCTAAATGTAAGCCCGACAAAGCTAACAAATGACTGGAGCCCGTGTCGGCAAAGAGCTGTCTCAGCTCACGCTTAATGCCACCGCGTTCGCCTAATGCCATAGCAGAGACGATGGTGATTGTCTGCGGCTCCAATCCAAGACGTTCTAATCTTTGCAACAATTTTGCACGTATAGGCTGGATGTTCTCCGAAAGCGACAAGGTTCTTCCTTGAATCCATCTCCAACGGACATAATCAAATTCATCTGGATTTCCATAGTTCACAGGTCGTCCATCTTCAGCCCAGACACGATGTTGATATTCTGCTACATGCGCATAGCGTCCAAATCCCAAAATGAGAAAGAAGAGTACAGTCAGCAACGGGAACCATGACCGTCGGACAAAAATAGACCGATGTGATTCCCGCCTATTACAAAAAAACATCAAGAGGGTGATAAGCGCGCAAGAACTTAGAATACATATCCACAGCACAAAAACACGCTCTGGCTTCGATGCCATCCATGTTGCATCATACAACAGCACATCCGCCGCTACGATTCCTGCTACCATAGCGAGAAAAGCGATAACCAGCGGACGCGACATAAAAAGTAGCTTTATGCTTGGGCTATAAGTTCTTTCAAAATTCGAACTTCTTCAACTGGATCTTCGGCACCAAATACAGCGCTTCCAGTCACGAAGACATCCACACCAGCTGCAGCCAAAAGCGGTGCCGTTTTACGGTTCACTCCCCCATCCACTTCTATAAGAGCTTGTGAGCCAGAGGCTGTGATCATTTGGCGCAAACGGAGTACCTTATCCAGACTACGCTCAATAAACTTTTGAGCGCCAAAGCCGGGATTCACAGTCATCAACATCACCACATCTACATCGCAAATGATTTCCTCCAATGTAGAAACTGGAGTAGAGGGATTCAATGTTACCGCAGCCTTCATTCCTGCCTCATGAATTTGTTGGATCGTACGATGAAGATGCACGCAAGCCTCCTGATGCACATTCATAATGGCGGCACCCAAATCTCTAACCTGAGTGATGAACTTCTCCGGTTGCACAATCATTAAGTGAACATCTAAAGGCTTTGACGTCAGACGAGCCACATGTTCAAGCACAGGAAAACCGAATGAGATGTTTGGGACAAAGACACCATCCATCACATCAAGATGAAGCCAATCAGCTTCAGAGAGGTTAAACCACTCCATTTCGTTTTGCAAGTTCGCGAAATTTGCAGCGAGTAAAGAAGGAGCTATCAGATTCATAGTGGACGAAATATACGGGCAAAATCACGAAGATACTGGAGAGTGGACTCACGTGGTTCTAGCCCCAAAGTTGCATAATCAGCGACGTCATCGGTAAAAGAAAAGGAATCTAACTCCACAGGAATGAGTACGGGTTGCTCCATAGGCTAACTTTTTATTGATGATTCATTAATGCTTACACCTATAAAACGTTCTTCTTTCACAATTATTGTGCCTTTGTAATAAAAATAAGCTTTCTTAACACACCTGATACAATGTACAATATATCTCTATAGCAGAAAGGTTGATACGCGTATCAACCTTTCTGCTATAGAGATTATTAACGAACAACCTTACGGATTCTTGCACCCTCTTTCACAATAAAGACACCCCGAGCAGGAACATCCCACAGATTGAAGGAAGTAGCGGGGGATGCATAAAGAAGATGACCTTGCATGTCATAGACACGCGTGACACTGTTTGCTGAAGAAGTTTTATTAATTGTTCTAACGCCCGTTAACAATGGCTGAGGCTCCTCTTCAAATGACGGGATACCATCTGCATCAACTGTAGCCCGATAATAAATTGCCCCACCAGGCACACGCATGGGACTCGGAGAGTTCTCTAGCGACCCTTGAGTAGCCATATAGAAGAGATATTCGTGATTGGGCGTTAGATCCATTTTTGCCCAATATTTCTCAGGCAACAAGTATGCATTTCTTGGAATGTCAACTTCGCCGAAAAGGTTTCCTTTAGTCAGATTTCCATCCTCCATATCTTCTGCGATGATATAAAGATCACCATGGAAATCATAGGCAGACAAGAAATAGAGTGCTTCTGTGAACTCCACATACACAGATTTTTCGCTTGAGTTCCAAGTGAAAAAATAATTAGCATCGGTCGCGAAAAGCGAGTGCGGTGTATCGCTAGAGAGTGTCTGAGGACGGATGCCTATCGTCATTTCCTGATCAAATACGAAATCACCGGCAGAAGTGTCCAAATAATCAATGGAATAATAGCCGTCTTCGCTACCATGCCACCCCCAGTTTACATACACGAGCCCATCCTCGTCCATACCATGAAGGATAAATGCATGACCACCATTTTTCTCATCTACACCTCCATACATAACAGGACAACCATTCGCCAACTCATCATGAAGCATGGTCATCCATTCCTGGTTTGAATAATACCGCCTTTTATAATATTCAACGGAAGCCTGGGGATAGTTATAATACGTAACCAGCGCCGATGCGGCATCCGCCATTCTGGCCGAGCCATACACTGCCGTATACACCGTACCCACAGCATAGCCACAATCACGAATCAAGGTTGCGACTTGAGTCGCTTCTTCTTTAGAGTATTCTATCTCCTCCCAGTCATACTCACTCTGATAACCATCAGGCCAATATTTACCATAAGCATTCAAAAGGGGCCATGAGTAAGTAGAGTTAATCTCCGCACTTTGGAAATTTGAATAATCATCATTAGGCATCGTATCAAAGTAAGACCCCGTAAACGAGACAGAAGTGGGATAACGATGGTAGTTCAACAATTGCCCCATCGCAACAGCAACACAACCTGCAGGGGCATGCTTATCATCAAATGACGGCGTATGATTATTAAAAGGTTCACCCTGTGCCCACTTGGTCGTCATCATCGGTGCAACCGGCTCAAAGGTCATCGACTCCTCGTTTTCCAATTTTGGAGCCTTCTTGCGCATCCGAAGGCCTGCTTCAGTTGCCTCCATCCACCACTTCATTCCACACGGTATATTATCAGGACGGAAACGGGTATTAGAGTAGCCCAGAACCGGACGGACAGCTTCATCACGACTGACAACGACAAATCCATCCCCCTGCACCGGAGTATAGATTGAGAACGAAGAAGTACGCTTTACGCAGGTCATTTGGGTTGACATACTAGAGAGCCCCTTAACGCCAGCTCCCAATAACTGTTGACGGGCTATCGCCGCCATCTCCGCTTCCGTACGTTCTACAGCAGCCAAGGGCTGAAACGCAGTCAACAGGAGGGCTATAAACAATTGTCTTTTCATCATATTCGGGAAAGTATCAATTAGTTTCTGCGACAAAGGTCGGAAAAAATGATGAAATAAACAAAGAAAAACTAAAAAAACTACTTTACGACCTTACGAACAGTTTGACCGCGTTGTATGAATAGCAACCCTTTAGCGGGAATTTCACGCAACTTAAAGGTTGCTGTTGGCCCACTATAGACGCAACGTCCGAGTGAATCATAAGTTTTTGTCTCTCTATTCTGAGAGCCTATAACAACCATCTCTAGGTTCGTTGACAGGACAGAACTCCATAGATCGTCTATTACCGGTTCCAAACTATAGTCCCCATCTGCATAAGTCAGCAGGTAACTGTTGATTTTACCTTCTGGACGACGGACAAGTCTCCACGCGTTATCTTTAGCGCTCTTGGCAGCGACATACAAACGATAAGTACCATCAATAATATTAGGAGGCAATGTCACCAGTCCGCCTGGGGAAGTAGCATATGAATAATCTCCCACGTTCTCAAAAGTCGAGGAGGCCAATATCATTTGTTCGCCACATGGTTTCCAACCATCATCCGCCTGAGCCACGGGTTCTAGGATAAGCGCCATCTCGCCATCAAGTATCTCGCCCGTCACGTTTCCAACTTCTTTGTCTTTAGGTACAGAGAGGCGTGTCTTACTTATGTGGTTTGCCTCCATATCCTTATCAGAAACCAAATGCGTCTTAAACTCCCCTATTACCTCTGGGCAAAGGTTCACAAGCATATGCTGCGACAAAGAAAACTCATGTGATTCCACATTGAGAAGAGCAATGTCATAATAGCCATTTCCGCCGTCAGCACCCCAGCCCCAATTCACGTGAACAAGGCCATTCTCGTCGTAGCCATCAATAACAAAGGCATGTCCACCCGACTTCTTATCAGAGCCACCATAAAGAATCGGACGTTTGGCATTCAATTCAGTATAGACGATACGCATCCATTCCTCTACCGAGTAATAATCACGGTACAACAATTCTGTGTTGGGGTTATACCGAAAGTATTGAATCAGCCCATAACGAGCCTCCGATGGGTATGCCCCGCTGCCACTCGTATTATAGGTCATCTCTACAGCCACACCTGCATGAAACATCAACGTAGCCACTGCGGTCTTAGCCTGTTGACTATCATTGATTCCATATACTGGCAGCATATGCTCCCAATCATAAGTAGTAGCTCCAAAATCAACACTAATCAAATCACCAACACGATCATCCGCTTGAAAGCTGTATGTCCTCGATCCTTGGCCCTGTATAGGGTACTTATAATAATACATAATCTGAGACATAGCCGTGCTGACACAGCCTGTTGGATAATGCCCACCATTTTTATTTTGTGGGCAAAGGTCATTGAAGGGCGTTCCTTGTTCCCATAAGGTTGTCAAGAGTTCTGGGATACTTTTCTGGAAAGAGCCTCGAGGAATGACTGGCGCATACCTATGACCAGTCTGATAATAATTGTCCAACGCTTTTTCCGCCATTTCAAGGTACCATTGTACGCCCTCATTATTAATCTGATAGCTGTCAGGAGAGACTGCGATGACCGGATTGATTGCATCATCATTTGCAATAACAGCAAAGCCTTGAGGTCCTCCCACCAATGTCAGCTGTTGATTCTGGCGCAACACTGTCAGACCAAGTACTTGTAGGGCCGCGGCCTTTTTATGCACGCCATGCTGGAACAACGCGTTCGAAGCAGCCTGCAGGATCTCTTCGGTCGAGCGTTTTCGTGCTTGTACACCAGTGTCCCAGAAAAGAGTAGACACTAAAAGGAGAAGAATAATAAATGGCCGTTTCATCATGCAATGGATATTATTCATTGTCATCGCTATCATTATCCATGGAATGGTCTATCGTTGGACGCTTATCATCATCCACAAATGTCAGAACCTCTTTAAATGCAGACTCTCCAGATTCAGGGGTCAAACCTCCTAAATCATACACATAGAAGAGAATCGAAAGCGTCACAGCGCCTGTTTCGTCATCATAGATGCCGGCAAAGCCACTTCCACCGCCCCAGATATCCGCATCATCAAGAGCGTTGCCAATGCACCACATCGGAAGCAGTTCGTCCTCATTATCATACATCAGTGCATATTGGTCCTCCACCGTAACGTTTCCCTTCTCATCCATGGAGAAATATAAAGGTGCATCCACTTCATAGACATCCGGCAACATATATCGGTTTTCACCGACTTTGTAGATGGGTGTTTCCCACTCATCTTCCAGAAACTCTGATTCGAAATATCCGTGGTATTCCTCGCAACGAATAATCGTAAAAGCCAACTCCGTTTGGGCATAGAGAAATGCATCCTTGTCATCAATCGTAACAACCAGTTTATGAGAGGTTCCCGTCGGCACATCAAAAGTGACAGCAACATCTTTTCGCCCCTCATTCTCAGCGAAAGAGATCGTGTTAGGCAGGATAAATGTATCCGCATCACTGCATTTCAACGTGATAGTCTCAGCTTTGCTACTATCACGACGGGCCACAGTGAACGTGAACTGCTGCACATCTTCCGGCATGAGCAGAAGTGTCGGATCAGCATTCTCAAGAAAAGCCGAACCTCCCTGTTCAGTAACAGATGCAGGTTTATACTCATATTCCTTGACACATGAGACAGCAGTCAGAGCATAGACTGCCAATATACAGTTGAAATAGAAGATTCTTTTCATCGTTCTTTCTTGTACTTATTGATTCGACATCGTCATTAGTTCGCCTCATTCGGATCTACCCACAAATCATATTTGTCAGAAGGATCTGGGTTGTTCCAATCATCAAGCGCCTTGTTGTTATAGCCTTCGCCATCACTAATTACAAAATTCATCCACGCAGGACGTCCATTGGTGTTGAGACGAGTGAGAGGCGCAAAGTTTGTTCCTTGATAGCCACGCTTTACCGAGTAGTTTAAACGCTTAATATCAAAGAACGACTGGCCTTCGCCCCATAGTTCCAAACGTTTTTGGAAAACAATCTCTTCAATGACATCATCTTGCTTAGTGGCAGCAATGGAATAACTGGTATTTCGATTTGCCTTAACGAACGACTCGGCTAACTGCTTGCCACGAGCCGGGTCTTGATGTGCAGCTGCCTCAGCCTCGATAAAATACATCTCTTCCACACGCATCAATGGATAAGCCGTTGCCGAGCCGACCTGTGCCAATTCATACTCGCCGTCACCGGGACGAAACTTCACACTAGCATAAGTGGGAAGCGTCTGTTTGAAATAGCTGTGCACAAAAGTGACATTATTGGCAATAGGACTATTAGCCGGTGCTTTGAACCATAACTTGCGGAAATCTGCATTGCTTATACGGTCATACATCGCGTGATCAATCATCACAAAGGGGTCACCTACCAAAGAAGTGTAACCATAGAGTGTCTGATTACTCATCCAACTCGTCCAATTTAACAGCACACTCTTCACGGTAGATGTTTCTGCCGTTTGCTGCGAAGCTAACATCCAGGGATAAGCCTGATTAAAGCCAGATTGAACATTGAGGCACTCTTCCTGTGTCATGACGTGAGGAGTCTCTGGGGATGCATCTACTGCATCAATAGCTTTGCGAGCATAAGATTCTGCATTGACATAATCCTCGACCCACATATAAAGACGTGCTTTCAGACCATAAACCACTGATATGTCTGGTAATGTTCGGCCGTGCGTATCACTCAGATTGGGAATATAAGCCTCGGCTTGATTAAGGTCAGAAAGAATGAAGTCGAACATCTCCTGACGTGTTGCACGCGGATTATTCCTGTATTGTTCGTCCGTCGTGTTCTCCGTCACTATCGGAATCGTGAGATTCTTCACCACCTTGCCACGTTCGTTTGTACCATCCGGGAAAATATCATTAGGCAAAAACTCATACATTCGGGCCATATCCAAATACCACATCGCACGGTAAGCATAACCTGCGCCTAACAATCCTAACTCCTTAGAATTGGCCTCGTCAGCATGCACAGTGCCTATCAAATTATTTGTTGTGAGTATGAGTTGGTACATGACTTCCCATGTATACTGTGTCACAAGATAGGATTCACCGATATAATAGTTTTCTTCCCACTGGATGTAGTGGTCATAGTTACTTTCATTCTGTGCTAAATCACCCGTAAACAAATCTCGAATCTTTAGAATAGAGCCTAAGCCCCATCCGAAGCCGTCGTCACTCCATATCGTATTTTGTTGGGAAGCCATAGCACCAGCTAGCTGTTCAATAGCAGAAAGTGATTCCGTAACTTGTTTTGCTGTAGCAAAACTTGTAGGAACAGGCTCCTCCAAGCAGGAAGTCAAGACAATAGTACTCAAGTTCATCAATCCTATTGTCAAAATATATTGTATCTTTCTCATTGTTGTCAATTGGATTATAATTTGAGGTCTATAGTGTTATAGACACACCACCGGAAATGGTGCGAATAGGAGAATAAGACGTATTAGTAGTTCCACCACTTATGCTCTGACGTGGATCCAAGCCCTGACGTTTGCTCCATAGCCACACATTATCTGCCACTGCGTAAACACGAAGACGCTGAAGATGGAAGCGACTGGTTAGGGATTTAGGTAACGTATAGCCCAACTGGATATTCTGAATGTTCAAATATGAGGCATCCGTGAGGAAGCGGTCGCTCGTTGCCGTTGCATGGCGATCATTAAACTGCCAACGAGGAATTTCATTATTCGGGTTCTCAGGGGTCCAGGCATTTAGCGCATCCACGTGGATAGCTCCGCCTCGGTTCATCGGATCCATCGCACTGGCATAGTTAGTATCATACACAAGGCCACCTAACTGATAGGAGAAATCAACGGAGAGATCCCAACCTTTCCAGGCCAAGCTCGTGCCAAATCCGCCGTACGCATCTGGCATGGCGGAACCTGTCAGATAATAGTCAGCATCTGCCGTTGTGTTAGTCGTGGTAACACCCGTAATAATTGGATAACCCTTCTCGTCCAATACTTCATCACCATTGGCATCAGTTAGATAGATGTTTTTATAGTACAAAGCTTCACCCTTATCACTCACACCTGCATACTTAAACGTAAAGAAAGTGTAGATGGGCACACCTTCGCCGTAATAGTAATCACCACTATAATAGCCCTCTACGCCGTCCACACGCATCGTCTTATTGTTATCATAAATCTTGGTTATCTCATTATGATTGGATGTGAAATTCAAATGTGCGCTCCACGTCAGTTCTTTTGAACGAATGATATCTCCATTGAGTTCCACCTCTACACCTTGGTTACGCATACGGCCAATATTATCGTACAATCCAGAGAAGCCGGAAGAAGCGGGAAGAGAGACCCACGTCAACATATCACGAGTCTCACGAGAATAGTAATCCACGCTACCACTAAGACGTCCGTTCCAAAAAGAGAACTCTGCACCGACATTCAACTCAGCACAGGTCTCCCATGTGATATTTGAATTGCCTTTATTATTGGGGTTCAATGTTACTTGACCATCAGAATTGGAAAACGAATATGTCGTCGTATAGGCATAGGAGGGTATGCGATCGTTACCTTGCTCACCATATGAAGCCTTTAGTTTCAGCTCATCCACCCACGTAGCATTCAAGTTTTGAAACCAATTTTCTTTTTGCAACAGCCAACCGCCGCTAAGACTCCAAAACTTACCCCAACGATTATCCTTTGGAACACGTTGGAATCGCGAGGTCCCATCCAAGCGGAATGAAGCCTCACCGAAATAGCGTTCGTCATAATTATACAGCGCACGCCCAAAGAAGCCCTCCGTATTATAACGGCTTGTCGAAGAGCCTTGCCCAGAGCCAGCCACAACGGCTTGCTCCAACTCTGCAATACGAGGATCGAACATACTCGTTTTATCAGCATTCAGGCTAGAAGAACGGCGATCATAGTACTCATGGCCTAACATCACCTCCACGTCATGCGTATCATCAAAAAGATGATGCCAATTAAGCAACTGCTGGAAATTGGCGGAGAAGAGTCGGGTGTGACTCACCCAAACATGCCCACTTTCAGTGTTAAAAGTTCCAAACCATGGATTGCCGGTAGCTTGCCCACGTTCGCCTTCGACATAAGCACTATTAAGTGAAGTGAAACGGAAATCATTCAAGAAACGAATATCGAACGAAGCGGTGGCATTCACGGAGTTGCCACTATAATGATTAACGTTCACCAGATGATCAGCCAAACCATTTGACAGACTTAGGTAAGGACGCGATATTCCCATTTGACTTCCATCACCATAGTCATATAATGCGATGCCAGCTTCCTCATGTTGGAGAATGTTTCCTTGTGCATCACGGATATACAGAGGATAGACTGGTGCCATTTGTGCCATGGCAAACATATTACCCACGTTTGACTCGCCGTCTTCACTCACATAATCTGCATCGTGATGTTCAAAATTGACACTTACGTTGGCACGCAACCAAGGCTTCAACTGATAGTCAGCCTTGAATAGAGAAGAGAAACGCTCGTACGCAGAAGAAGGTGTGATACCATCCTGATTCAAGTAGTTACCACTGACATAGAAAGAACCTTTATCGTTGCTAGCACTCGTGGAAACGGTATATTCCTGACGGAGAGAAGTCTTATATATGGCATCAATCCAATTGTCAGGATAAAGCATGAATTGCTCGCCCGTTGAAGGATTCATAATGACATTGCCAAGCGTAGCATTGGGATTGAGCTTTCCGTTCATACCAATAAGGCTTTGACCTTGAGGTACAATATATATATTATAAGCCAAGCCATAGCTCTCACTATCAATCAGGTTCTGATTAGCCCAAACATTAGCACGACCAGGGCTCATTCCGAACTCATTAACGGCATAATTGTACAGTCCCTTGTACCATTGCTCATAATAGCCAGCTGGCGAGCTGATATACTCATAATCGGGCAACTGGCGATGACTGGCACCCCACTTAGCATCAACATTAATGACGCCATTTCCAGTATTCTTACCAGTTTTGGTCGTGATGATGATGACACCGTTGGCGCCACGTGCACCGTACAACGCGGAAGCAGCGGCTTCTTTCAGCACTGTCACCGATTCGATATCGGATGGTGCGATGGTATTCAGATCCCCGTCAAAGGGAGAGCCATCGACAACATACAAGGGAGCATTGGCTCCAGATACACCAGAATAGGAAGTTATACCTCGAATACGTATTGACGGTTCTGTACCAGGCTGTCCTGTAGATTGTACGATTTGCACACCTGAGACCTTACCTTTTAGGGCCTCTGCAACGTTGACAGCCTGAACTTTCTCCAAAGAAGCCGCATCCACGACCGCAGCGGTTCCTGTGAAAGCGGATTTTTTTGCTGTTCCATACGCTACGACCATCACCTCGTCAAGATTGTAATTTTCATTTTCTAGCGAAACACGCATTCCGCTACGAGCTCTTACAACTTGCTTCACCATGCCACTATACGACACCTCCAAACGAGCATTATTATTGGGCACATTGATTGTAAAGATGCCATTGATATCTGTGACGGTGCCACTCTTCTCACCGAACAGCTTCACCTTAGCGCCAGGCAGAGGTTCGCCATCATCTGCCGATAGGACTGTTCCTTTTACTGTCACCTGAGCAACGGATGCACCTATTGACAAGAAAAGTCCAGCCAAAAACAGCATTAGTCTTTGTCTCATAAATAACCTATCTGTTTAGTTGTTTAATAAATCTTGATTTAAATCATTTTTTCAAAAGTGGCGCAAAATTAGTCCTTTTTTAGCAAACAACAATAAAAAATGTGAAGAAAAAGATTGTCCACACCTATTTATATATATAAAAGTACAAAAAATCTTACAGTTCAGCAACAAATGTCGGGCTTTATAACACAAATAACGCGTCCGACAATCATCAGACGCGCACAATGTTTTGACTTTTGATTATAGCGTTTATTCCATTTCTATCAAAGTAAGATCTTTGGATGCAGACATCTTTCGCAGATTGAGGATTGCATAACGCATCCGTCCCAACGCTGTATTGATACTACATCCTTTCTTTTCCGCAATTTCCTTAAATGAAAGGCGTTCATACATTCTCATGCGGACAATCTCCTGCTGCGATTCCGGCAAGCGTGTCACTAAAGACTCCAAAGTCTTAAAAGTTTGCTCATTGTGATCGCTTGTTTCGGCATTGCCCACCACTAGCGAGGGATCATTCAACACACGCTCTTTTTCAATTGGATCTGCAATTTCTACGAAAGGCTTACGTTGACGCGTGCCATCTATCATTAGATTATGAGCGATACGCATTACCCATGAGGAGAACTTGCCATTATCTACATAATGATGTGCGCGAATCTGCATGATGACCCGCATAAAAGTATCTTGGAAGATATCATTCGCCAGATCTACATCATGTACGACAGTTGTAATATAGCCAAAGACAGCCTTCTGATACCGTTCAAGGAGAACATCAAAAGCATCATCATTACCTTCTTCATAGAGCTTGACGAGCACGCCGTCCTTCTCTTGTTTCAGTTGATCCATTACTATCTATAAATTGGTTAAGAGTAATGTTTAATCGATAGGCAATGATGATTTAATAAATGAATAATAATTGGTGAATAATTGGCGCTTTTAGGCGCTTATCGGGGGCAAAGTAAGGACTTTTTTACGAAACCACCAAACTTTTTGTTAACTTTTTTTCATTTTCTACCAAGACAGCCCCTTCTAAATGAGCCCCCCTCAAGAAATCCGCGACTGGCATTCTCCGTTTTCCCGCCAACTGAATTTCAGCGAGACCAAGGTTTCCGTCACTCAAAGGGACGCATAAACTACCATTACCCTTCGTTGCGAGGAATACCTTCAATTGCGTTTCCTTACCATCTGCTGTACGTAGTGTAGTCCATGCGCCGGGATAAGGTGAAAGGCCTCGAATGAAATCGTAGGCCGACTTGACCGTATGCTCACTCCAACGTATTTCCGTATTATCTTTGAAGAGTTTAGGAGCAGGACGAAGGTCCTTTATATCTGGCTGTGGCATCGGATGAATATCCCCCGCTTCAATATCATTTACAGTTTTCAGCACCAAGTCAGCTCCGAGAGACATCAGCCGATCATAAACATCACCTACCGTATCGGTATCGGCAATGGGAGTTGATACTCGATGAATAATACTCCCCGTGTCAATATCATGGTCCAAAAAAAATGTGGTAACACCAGTCTCCGTATCGCCATTGATAACGGCCCAATTGATGGGAGCCGCACCTCTATATTGTGGGAGCAAGGCTGCATGCAGGTTAAATGTACCCTTCGGCGGCATCGCCCAAACAACCTCAGGAAGCATACGGAAGGCAACCACAATCTGCAAGTCTGCGTGATAGCTTCGCAATTCTTCTAAGAATGCTTCATCCTTCAGACGTTCCGGTTGGAGAACTGGAATCCCCTGCCCTACCGCATATTCTTTGACTGGCGAGGCCTGCAAGGTGTCATGGTGACGTCCTACAGGTTTATCAGGCATCGTGACAACAGCCACTACATTGTAATGATTCTCTACCAACTTTTTGAGGGACTCTACCGCGAACTCCGGTGTCCCCATAAAAATGATTCTGAGGTCTTTCATTCTTCACTCATATCTTGAAGCATTGAACGATACATCGCAAACACATGACTGCGACGGATGAATCCAATAAAAATACCTTCTTCATCCACTACAGGCAAAGTCCACGCTTTCGTCTGATCAAAAGTCTTCACTACGACATCCATTGGATCTCCCACATTTAAACGCCCTGCACATTGCGACATCAAATCGCGGACAAAGAGTTTATGATAAAGCTCCGTACGGAACATCACATGGCGAACGCGGTCAAGGACAAGGACAGCCAACAATTTACCAGCATCATCAACGACAGGGAAAATGTCACGCGATGACGAAGAAATCTGACGGACAATTTCACTGAGGTCATCACTCGGATGAAGATGCTCCTCGTAACGTTCAATGACGGAGTCCATCGACATCAACGTAAGGATAGCCTGATCTTTGTTGTGAGTCACTAACTGTCCTTTACGCGCCAGACGCATCGTATAGATACTGTGTGGCTCAAAAATAATGATGGTCAAATATGCACAAGTGGCCACAATCATAAGTGGGAGGAATAACCCATAACCTCCCGTCAGTTCAGCAATTAAGAAAATGCCTGTCAACGGAGCGTGCATCACACCGCTCATTAGGCCAGCCATACCCAACAGCGAGAAGTTATTCTCGGGAACTGCATTGAAAACAGACAAATCCTCAAAAAGAGGTAGGTTGAGGGTCGAGAGCAGGTTCCACAAAGAAGCGAAAAGGAAGCCCGATACACAACCGAGGAACAAACTTGGCGCAAACGTTCCACCGCAACCGCCACCGCTATTTGTTGCTGTTGTGGCAAAGACCTTGAAAATGATAATACCCGCCAAATAGACAAGTAACAACTGCGGAGCTCCATAAAAGAACGAGCCCTCCATGACCTGATTCCATTCTGCAGGTCCTTGTCCGTTCAGGAGCAGACGAATCATGCTATAGCCCTCGCCATAGAGCGACGGGAACAGGAAGATAAGTACACTCAATATAGGAGCTGCTATCAAGAAGCGTTGCAAGGGAGAGCCCAATCGGCGGAACTGATCCTCAAGCCAATTCATCACTCGTGTAAAATACAACGATATGAAGCCGCAAAAGATACCTAATAATATATACGCAGGAACACGTTCGATGGCAAAAGCATTGACCAGATGGAACTCGAAAAGGTTGTCCGTACCTGAAATCGCAAAAGTCACAGCCGCAGCTGTCACACAACTCACCAACAAAGGCAAAAGGCTACCTAATGTGAAATCTATCATCAAGACCTCAAGGGTGAATACCAGCCCCGCAATGGGTGCCTTGAAAATTCCCGAGACTGCACCCGCGGCACCACATCCCACGAGTAGCATCATCTTGCGACTATCCAAATGGAAAAACTGGCCCAGATTACTACCAATCGCAGAACCCGTCAACACAATTGGCGCTTCGGCACCCACAGATCCACCAAAACCGATGGTGATTCCAGAGGCCACAATACTCGTCCAAGTATTATGTCCCTTGATGCGACTCTTCTTGCGTGCAATGGCATAAAGAATTTTTGTTATTCCATGGCCAATGTCATCGCGCACGATATAACGAACAAATAATCCAGTGAGAAAGATTCCCACCACGGGATAGACTAGGTATGGCCAGTTTGCATCCGTGATAGAGAAATGATTCGTTAGCATATGCTCGACCTGATGAATAAAAGCTTTCAACAGCAATCCAGCCAATGCAGTGAGTACACCGACGATGAAAGCCAGCACCAGCATAAAGCGACTGCCACGCAAGTGTTCACGCTGCCAACGTATCAGTGTTTCTACTCGTTCTTTCATGGGAATACTTATCGACGTATAATGGTAACCTCACCAGTAGGACCAAGTTTGATAATAGCCGAGGGGTCATGACGTGACGTATCACGCTGACGGGATTCACAGATGTAATCAACCCGTTTTTTTATTTCGTCTGAAATGTCCGCAAAGGTTTGAGGCGAAGGTTCGCCGCTGATATTAGCAGAGGTTGAGACAATGGCCTTCTGGAATCGATAACAGAGGGTATGAGAAAACACCTCGCTGGTAACGCGCAGTCCGACACTTCCATCTTCCGCCAAAAGGTTTGGGGCCAAATTGACGGCTCCACTAAGGATGACGGTAGTAGGTTTCGTCGCAAGATCGATAATATCCCAGGCCACATCTGGTACATTACGCACATAGCGCTGTAAACGCCCCGCGCTATCAACTAGGCAGATGAGAGCTTTACTATCCTCGCGCTGTTTCAGCTCAAAAACTTTCTTGACCGCCGCAGGATTGGTAGCATCACAACCAATGCCCCAGATGGTATCAGTGGGATATAATATCGTGCCACCTTGTCGTAGCACCTCGATAGCCTTCCTTATATCTTCATCTCTTTCCTTGCTCATTAGAATTCTGAAGTAAAATGGAACTTAATATGCTCGAAATCCTGCTGTGCCATAGATAGGACGTAGGAGGAATCAGCGAGGAAGACGTCGCGTCCTTCACGATCTCGCGCCATATACTGATATTTACGCTTCTTGAAAGCATCTAACTGCACTGCATCATCGCTTTCTATCCAACAAGCCTTATAGAGGTTTGCCGGCTCCCAACGGCATTTGGCTCCGTACTCGTTTTCTAAGCGATACTGAATAACTTCAAATTGCAATTGACCCACAGTACCTATGAGCTTCCGACCATTAAACTGATTAATGAACAATTGTGCTACACCCTCATCCATCAGCTGGGCAATACCTTTCTCCAGCTGTTTGGTTTTCATCGGATCAGCATTCTCAATGTATTTAAACATCTCCGGGGAAAAACTGGGTAGCCCACGGAAGTGGAGTTGTTCGCCTTCGGTAAGGGTGTCACCAATCTTGAATATGCCGTTATCAGGCAGACCCACGATGTCACCCGGCCATGCTTCGTCAATAGTCGATTTACGTTGAGCCATAAACTGTGTAGGTGACGAGAAGCGTACGGTCTTACCTTGACGGACATGAAGGTAAGGTGCGTTACGAACGAACATCCCCGAGCAGACCTTGCAAAAAGCTATACAAGAGCGGTGGTTCGGATCGATATTGGCGGTAATCTTAAAGATGAAACCTGTAAACTTGGACTCCTCGGGCTGCACGTCACGTTCCTCGGCCTTCGTCGGACGGGGTGATGGAGCTATCTCCACAAAACAATCCAACAATTCTTTCACGCCGAAGTTGTTGAGGGCAGAGCCAAAAAAGACTGGAGCGACCTCTGCGTTGAGATAGGTCTGACGGTCGAAGTCTGGATAGACACCTTCTATAATCTCCAAATCTTCTCTTAGTTTCTCTGCATCCTCTGAGCCAACCATATCATCCAACTCTGTAGAATCTAACTGCACGCTCACCTTTTCAGTCACGCGCTGCTTATCTGGGGTAAAGAGGTTTAGGTTTTGTTCGTAGATATTATAGACGCCCTTAAAACGAGCACCTTGATTAATTGGCCAAGAAAGAGGCCGCACCTTGATTTGCAGTTCTTCCTCGAGTTCATCAAGAAGATCAAAGGGATCTTTGCCCTCACGATCCATCTTGTTGATGAATACGATGACGGGAGTTTTGCGCATGCGACATACTGTCATCAGCTTACGCGTCTGGGCTTCCACGCCTTTTGCGCCGTCCACCACAATGATGGCACTATCAACGGCCGTCAGCGTACGAAATGTATCTTCTGCAAAGTCCTGGTGACCAGGAGTGTCAAGAATGTTGACCTTATAAGCCCCTTCTTGCTCCCCCAAAGGTGAATAATCAAATTCCATCACCGACGTGGTGACAGAGATTCCACGCTGCTTCTCGATTTCCATCCAGTCGGAAGTAGCGGTCTTCTTGATTTTATTGCTTTTGACGGCACCAGCCACCTGAATCTGCCCACCGAAGAGCAGTAACTTCTCGGTGAGGGTCGTCTTACCCGCATCTGGGTGCGATATAATGGCGAATGTTCGCCTACGTTCTATTTCTTGGTTCATAATTTACTAATACACGCTCTCAAGCTATCTTCCCAATACGGTACCTCAATGCCGTAGACCTGCTTGATCTTGGTTTTGTCTAGTACACTATAGTGTGGACGTGCTGCCGGTGTGGGATACTCTGAAGTATGAAGAGGACGGACATGGCAGGATGTGATACCAGCGATACGATGGATGGCCTTGGTGAAATCATACCAAGAGATAACGCCTTCATTGGAAAAATGATAGACGCCTGGCTGAATACCCTTCTCTATGGCTTTCATGATAACTGCTGCGAGATCTTGAGCATAGGTAGGCGTTCCGATTTGGTCGAAGATGACACCAAGTTCTGTCTTCTCTTTTCCCAAACGAATCATAGTCTTCACAAAGTTATTACCAAACGTACTGTATAGCCAAGCCGTACGGATAATCATTGCGGAAGGATTGGCTGCAAGAACAGCTTCTTCACCAGCCAGCTTTGTACGGCCATAAGCCGATGCCGGACACGTTGGCAAGTTCTCTGTATATGGTTTGTGGGCTGTGCCGTCGAAAACATAGTCCGTTGAGATCTGGATGAGATGACCACCCCTACCTTGGATTGCCGCTGCCAAAAAGCCCGGAGCTGTAGCATTCAGCAGAAGTGCTTTCTCTTCATCTGCCTCAGCACGATCCACAGCCGTATAGGCCGCACAGTTAACAATGACATCAATTGAATTTTCCTGCACAAACGCATCCACAGCTTCTTGGTCCGTAATGTCAAGAGGAGTGACTGGAACTGCACTTCCGTCCACACTCACGACGTCCGTGAAGAACCATTGGAACTGTTGATGCGAAACCGCTTGCAGTTGCATCTCATTGCCTAACTGACCGCAAGCACCTGTGACGAGTATATTCATGTTCAATTCCTAATCTTTGTTATTATTTAAACCTCCAGTTCTCCCGCTTTTTCTTTCTTCCAGGCATCTGCCAGCATCGCAATGAAGTGGGAAATATGGCCAACTGCTTCCTGAGTCTCTGTTGAGACTGGTTTATTTTGCAGGCGTAAAAGCATCAAGCCATAGAGCGCCTCAAAACAGTTCTCCAGTTCAGGAGATTCGGTGCGTCCACTACGCGACCTCAGCTCAACGATGAACGGTAGAGCCTTGTAATAGGCTGCACTGTAGAAAGGATGCTTGGGGCTTTGCAGCAATTGAAGATGCAGGTCCGTGAGCAAGGAAAGAGTACCTTTGTTCATTTGCAAATGGCCCTGCTCAGTCACGCCTTCCTCACGCATCATTGTACAGAGATCTGCTAACCATTGTGCCTCTGCCTCACGATCGGCATCGCTATAGTCAAAGCGCGCCACATACTCGTCACGGAGGCGGTCCGCATCACAGCCATACGCCCGCAACGTATCTTCCAGCTGCCACATATACAACAGGTATTCAGCAATATTCGTATCTCTCAGTTCCCTTGCGACCTTCACTTTTTATCCTTTCTCTCTATTATTGTTTCGCTCTTCTCTTAATACAATGTCAGGCCTAACAATGTTGACAACAAGCCCAACACAGAGGCCACCATCACAATCAAACCGATAATACGGTTAATCAGTCCGATACGGTTGAGTTCGAAGGTAGAACGCAACTTATCAACAATGTATGTCAGGCCCCACCACCACAACAACGCGCCCAGAAAAATAGAGATATATCCGAGGATTTGCTGTCCCACATGCTCGGGCACCACAAAGGTAAAGCGCGCAAAGAGCGCTAGGAACAGGAAAATAATGAGCGGGTTGCTGATAGTCACTAAGAATGCCGTCAAACCATTATGCGCCAATGTCCCTTTGCTCTTGGAGGCAGGACGCAACTGAGGTTTCGTGCGGAAAGTGTACCATCCGAATACGAACAATAGCACACTGCCTATCAACTGCAGTACATACATCGTGCGAGGATTCTCAATGAACTCTATGACAAAGCTCATGCCCACACCTGTAACGACAGCATACAATATATCGCTAATTGCTGCTCCGAGACCCGTAACAAGGCCATACCAGCGACCTTTATTCAATGTTCGCTGGATACACAAAACACCTACGGGGCCCATCGGCGCACTTGCAATCATGCCAATGATGAGTCCCTTCACGGTCAAATCGAGCAATGTGACATGTTCAAACCACATAAGAGATTGCAAAGGTCGGTTTTTTCTGCGAGAAGACGAAGAAAAATAGCTTCTTTTTTATCGAAATGGCAAATTTATGCCCAAATTCTTCGCCATATACATTATTTTATATATCTTTGGCGCTTGCAACACCGAAACAATTACTTTTTAACCACTATAATACCCTCATGGAAAAGAAACCTTATGTAATTGGCCTCGATCTTGGAGGCACCAATTCTGAATTCGGCATCGTTGACCAGAATGCCAACATCATCGCATCTACACGTGTAAAGACTGCCGGGCACGGTGACGTCACGCAATACGTCGATGACTGCGTAGAAGCACTACGCCCCATCATTGAGCAAGTAGGCGGCATTGAGAAGATCCACGCCATGGGCATCGGTGCCCCCAACGGCAACTACTACAGCGGATGCATCGAATTCGCCCCCAACCTCCCCTGGAAGGGCCAGATTCCCCTCGCACAGATGTTTAGCGATCGCCTTGGCATTCCCGTCCGCCTAACGAACGATGCCAACGCCGCCGCCATGGGCGAGATGCAGTATGGTGCTGCCAAGGGCATGCAGAATTTCATCATGATAACCCTCGGAACAGGCGTAGGTAGCGGCATCGTTGTCAACGGTAAGATGGTATTGGGCTGCGACGGCATGGCAGGTGAATTAGGACATGTCATCGTCGAGAAGAACGGACGCCAGTGTGGCTGCGGCCGCAAGGGTTGCTTGGAGACCTACTGCTCCGCAACAGGCATCGCACGTACAGCTCGTGAGATTCTGGAGAAGACCGACAAGCCAACCATCTTACGCAATACCCCTCTGGATCAGATCGACGGTCTTGCCATTACACTCGCTGCACGCGAAGGCGATGCCGTTGCACTCGAGATTTTTGAATACACCGGTCGTCTCCTCGGCGAGGCCTGCGCTAACTTCGCAGCCTTCTCTTCACCTGAGGCCTTCATCTTCTTCGGCGGACTATCCAAAGCCGGCGATCTCATCATGAACCCCATCAAGAAGGCCTATGACGAGAACGTGCTCCAGATCTTCAAGGGCAAAGCAAAATTGCTGCTTAGCGAACTTGATGGTGCTGGCGCTGCCGTACTCGGTGCAAGCGCACTGGGATGGGAGGTGAAATAGTAAAAACAAGAACAGCTACTATCCATGGATAATAATGAAACAAAGTGCCCTCCCCTCGCCTCCCCCATAGGGGATGGCGAGACGGGGTCTTTGGTTACCCGTTTCCTTGATTACGTCTCATATGACACCCAATCCTCCGAGGAGGGCGAAGGATGTCCAAGTACGCCGAAGCAACTCATCTTCGCGCGCCATCTCGCAGACAGCCTCGAGGAGATGGGACTGGAAGAGGTGACGATGGACGAGCAGGGTTACATCTACGCGACTCTACCTTCTAACGTTCCAGCAGACGTACCCACCGTAGGCTTCATTGCCCACTATGACACCAGCCCAGACTGCTCAGGAACAGATATACATCCTCGCATTGTAGAGCATTATGATGGTGGCGACATTGTTTTGGACGAAGCCGAAGGCATTATCACCTCTCCACGTATGTTCCCAGAAATGCTGGACCACGTAGGCGAAGACCTGATTGTCACAGATGGGCATACTCTTCTGGGAGCTGACGATAAGGCTGGAATCGCAGAAATCGTGGAGGCGATGGCCTATCTAATGGAGCATCCAGAGATCTCACATGGCCGCATTCGCATTGCCTTCAACCCCGACGAGGAGATTGGAGCCGGTGCCCATCTTTTTGATGTTGAGAAATTCGGTGCCGAATGGGCCTACACGATGGACGGTTCTGAGGTGGGCGAGTTGGAGTATGAAAACTTCAACGCCGCTAGCGCGACAATTCATATCCGTGGCCTTAACGTACATCCTGGCTATGCAAAAGGGAAGATGCGCAACGCTTGTCTCATTGCTGCCGAATTTGCCGAATCTATGCCCGCGGACGAAGTACCTGAGTGTACCGAAGGTTACGAAGGCTTCTACCACCTCACTGGTATCAAAGCAACAGTTGAGGAAGCAACACTCTCATATATTATCCGTGACCACGACCGTCAACGCTTTGAGGAGCGTAAAAGTTTCGTAGCTGAATTAACTGCAGTCTTTGAGGAGCGCTATGGCGAAGGCATTGTCACAGCCGACATCCGTGACCAATACTACAACATGCGACAACAGCTTGAAGGCAAAGAGCACATTACGGATATTGCTCGACGCGCTATCGAAGAAGCTGGCATGGAATGTAAAGTGAAGGCCATTCGTGGTGGTACCGATGGCGCCCAGCTTAGCTTCAAGGGTCTCCCCTGCCCCAACATCTTCGCAGGTGGCCTCAACTTCCATGGTCGTCACGAATTTGTTCCGATCCAGTCGATGCAGAAAGCGATGCAGACTGTTATTAACATCTGTCGCATTGTGGCCGAATAATTCGGCCGCAATGCGACAACATTATTTCTATAGAAAGAACTGAGCTTACTGCACAGGGCGTACACAAAGCCCCCAATGTCTAGGCTGAGAGAACACGCGATGGGTTACTTCGCCTGTACTTTGACTTTGTTTTAGGCAAAGATACCACGCCTCCTCTGGGTTTTCTGCTCGCGTACTTGACCAATAGCACCCCTCTGTCTCATCGTATGTACTCCTAATACCCTTACTACCTGTAGCAGGAAAGAAAACGACATTGCCATTAACGCCCTTGGCTATGTAACCTTCAACAGTGATATATAAGGGGAACAGTGTGACATGTGTCCACGTACACATCTTCGCCAATTCCTCACATTCAGCCTTTGAAGGCGTACGCCATGGGGTTCCTAACCATGTAGTCGCTATATCATCCTCCGCCTCAAGTTGGGTCTTATTATCGTAATCCGTGTACTTGCGCAGCTGACCTTTTTCGGCATTGCCGTATTTATAGTACATCCAACTATATCCATCCGAGTTTTGTTTTGTTTCACCCCAGCTAACATACTCATATACCTTATCAGGCGTTGGGAAATTAACCACATAGTCAGGAGTGAACGCAAGCGCATTGCAGCATGACCATTTGATTCCCGAGGGAAGACCTAAGTCGATTGCATGAGGGTGACGATTGTCGGGACATGTTGTATAGATATCCTTGTAGAATCCCAGTGCGCTGTCATCTTTTTGCTTGGTAAAAGTATAGGAATCCTTGCTCTCAGTTTGATATATCAAGGTGTTATTTGCAAAACTGATTACATCATAGGTGATGGTATTACCATTATCCAATGAAAGAATGAGCATTTCTTTTGCCTCATTATATACGTATGAACCATCCATCCTGACATAATAGTTTTCTTGATAATAGAGAAAACTTCCATCCTTTTTGAATATATAGACAAGGGGCTTACGGTTATTCTCGCACCGCCAAGTGCCAACCCAAGGATTAGCCGGTTCATTTTCATCTGATTGGCCACCATTGTCTGATTGGTTGCTACCATTATTAGTGTTTGACTCAGTCTTGGGCGCGTTATCGTCAGCATCATCTCCACAAGATGCAAATCCTGCGCCCAACATTGCCACCATCATCGTGACAAAGAGATTAGAATGTAATTTTTTCATTTTTACTTGTATTTTGTTAAATAGCTAAGAAAATATTTGAAAAGATTGACGAGTCTTTTTTACGGAGATTGACGTCTAATAAAAAACCACTGAAAAGATACCATTAAATGTCAATTATCGTGAGTCTCGTCCTCATCACCGAGATCAAAGTCAAAGTCGGAGAAGAATACGGGGATGTCAGCAGCTTGCGCGCCAAACTCATCAAGGGCTCGCCGCTCTTTCTTGGTAGGACGACCTGTACCACGGGCGCGACCGACAAAGCCGCTAATGCGGTTCATTTCCAACAGTTCGTACTGCTCTGACGCCGTCACATTCTCGAGAATCTCAGGAATCAGTTTGGCTCCCACACGATGCTCTATGGCCTGAAGGATGCGGAAGCTGTAGGTAATGGGCGGCTTACGGACATTGATGACATCCCCCACCTTCACCATGCGCGAAGGCTTCATCTGCGCCCCACCCACACTCACCTGACCTTTCTTACAGGCAGCGGCAGCCATCGTCCGCGTCTTAAAGATGCGGGCAGCCCATAGCCATTTGTCAAGACGGGCTTGCTCCATTTTTCTTCTTATTCAATTGGTTCATGGCCATCTGTATTCCAGCCAAGCAGAACGTTTTGATGGCAGCAGAGGTTTCCTTCGTGCGCTCTGGTATGAGTGCCTCCTCCTCTGGCGGGAACTGGCCAAGGACGTAGTCAACTTGCTGGCCGTGGTAGAAGTCATTTCCAATGCCAAAGCGGAGACGGGCATACTGTTGCGTACCCAGAATCTGCGCGATATGCTTCAAGCCATTATGGCCAGCGTCACTTCCACCTGGTTTCATACGCAGCTGTCCGAAAGGCAAAGCAATATCATCAACACAGACGAGGAGGTGAGACAACTCGATCTTCTCCTGCTGCATCCAATAGCGGACGGCGTTGCCACTGAGGTTCATGAACGTGGAAGGTTTCAGGAGGATCAATTGTCGCCCCTTGACGCTGATACGGGTGACAAAGCCATAGCGTTTATCTTCCCAAACAGTCTGCTTTCCCTTATCTTCGTTCACGGACGCAGCCAACGCCTCCACCATGCGAAAACCGATGTTATGGCGTGTGCCTTCGTAGTCAGGACCGACATTTCCCAGGCCCACAATCAGGAACTTTTCCATCTGTAGAGAACCCTCCCCTTGTCCCTCCCCCGAATGAAGAGAAGTGGTATCCTTTGCAAATAGCTTGCGAATGAATGATAACATATAAGAGGAATAGGTATTATTAAATCAATATATTTATGAATTAAGGCGTAAAGAATGATTCGCAACCTTTACGCCTTAATAATTCTCGAAAGTAATCCGCTCCCCCCCTATGAGGGAGGAGCCGGAAAAAGGGTCTATTATTCCTCAGCAGCTGCAGCAGCGCTACGAGCGTTACGGGTCATCTTGACCTGGCAAACGACAACGCTGGGGTTGGTGATGAGTTCAAGACCTTCGAAGCTGAGTTCGCCGACCTTGATGGTCTTACCGAGCTCGAGGTTGGTAACGTCGATGTCCAGACGCTCGGGAATAGCTGTGTGAACAGCCTTTACCTTCAGCTTGCGAACACTAGCAGCCAACTTACCACCAGCCTTCACACCAACAGCGAGACCATTGAGCTTGATGGGCACTTCCATGACGATGGGCTTCTCGTCTGTAATCTGATAGAAGTCAACGTGCAGCACATTGTCCTTCACGGGGTGGAACTGAGCCTCCTTGAGGATCGCAAGGCACTTGTTGCCATCAATGTCAAGCTTGATGGTGTAGATGTCGGGGGTGTAGAGAACCTTGCGGAGTTCAGCCTCGGTGACGCTGAAAGCCACAGCCTTCGGCAGGCCCTTTTCGTCCTTGAGTTCACCATAGATGTTGCAGGGAACGACACCCTGCTTGCGCAATTCCTTGGCAGCCTTCTTGCCACCAGCGACACGTGCTGTGCCTTTGATTTCGATTGTTTTCATTTGTCTTTTAAGTTTTTGTGTTACTCTAAATGAAGTTTGTTTGTTGCTCCATTCGCCATCACACTATCAAGTGAAAAGTGAAAGAGTGAAAAGCGAAAAATAATCATTCCATTCTACTGATCGGAAACCTATATTTTTCATTCTTTCATTATTCATTATTCACTCTCAGAGGTGTGCTTTGATGAAAGCGGGCGCAAAGGTAGTAAAAAGATAGGAGATTAAGGAATCTGACGTGAAGTTTTTTTGTTTTTCGCCTCATTTTTATGATTTCAGAGCGCTTTTTGACGTCCATTCTCCTGTATATTATAAATAATGTGTAACTTTGGAGCCAAAATCAATAATCACAATCTAACGTTTATGAAAGTGCTCAAACGTTTTTCGATGGTCATGTTTGCTGCAATCTGTAGCCTAAGTTCTTCTGCTCAGACCGACATTACATTACAGTATCTTACCAACCCCTCCTTTGAAGCCGATGCCTCAAAGTGCACAGATTCCGTCAAGAAAAGCGAAAGTACTGACGGCCTTCGAGGTTGGGATGTCAGCACCATTACGGGATGGACAACAACACGTCCCGATAAACAATTGCTTATTACCGCTGACTGTTTTACGGACAACAACTTCGGAAAGACTCCGATAGCCGATGGGAACTATGCTTTATTCCAGCGCATGGGATGGAAAGACGGAACAAGCAGCATTAGCCAGACTTCCACGAAAGCCTTGGAGAGTGGCACTTACCTGCTCACCCTCAAGGCGAAGGCATTTTATGCCAATGGCGGCAGCAACGCTATTGTGCAGGTTAAAGCAAATGGTCGTAGCATAGGAGCTGGAACTATCGATTTCGTGAAGGGTTCTGCAGACTGTATGGCCAACACGACATGGCGCGACATAAACGTTCGCTTCACTCTCAAGGAACCCACAGTTATCACCGTGGCGAGCGATATCACGTGGATCAGCGGCGGCAGCCAGATCGTCCTCGATGATTTTCGTCTTTTCCAGATGCCAGATGACACACCAATTCCTGAAGCGACACATTTCACCGAAGGCGTTATCACCCACGACTTTGTAGGCGAAACGGAAATGATGCAGGATCTGTTGCAAATGTTAGCCAATTCCATGCAGTATGCCAAGAGCATTTGGTTTAACTGTCAATACCCCAACTCTAAGGACGAGCCCTGTGGTTATTTCAAAGGCAACAGTGCTGGTCAGAGCAACGAAGACGGCGTGCGCACCAATGCCGATTTTGCGATGATAGCGGCCTTCCTCGTGAAGTACGGAAAAGGGAAGGTCACCTTACCTGCCGACATGACTTGGGAAGAGGTACGCGACATGGCAATGAAAAGTCTTGTCTTCGGTTATTCCACGCACAAGGCCAACAAACTAAAGGTGACTGCCGACCAGCAATATTGGGGCAGCACCTCTACCTCCGACGCCGTATGGGAAAGTTCACTTTGGACCATGAGTCTCTGCTATGCTGCATACTTCTTAAAAGATGAACTCACAGAGACGCAGCACACCTATATATATAATATGGTAAAAGCGGAGTGTAATTACGAGCTCAACCGTTCCATCCCTACAGGTTACATCAACGACACCAAAGCCGAGGAAAACGGCTGGGAGGCCGACGTGCTGGCTTGCGCATTAGGGCTATATCCAAATGATGATCTTGCAAGCCGTTGGTTTGATCGTCTGCGTGCCTTCGCCATCAATAGCTATTCACAGGTCGATGATGCCAATGACCAGACCGTCATCGACCCTGACTACGACCAGAAGACGGTTGCCAATTACTATCTCGGTGCAAACCTCTTCGAAGATTATACACTACAGAACCATGAATTCTTCCATACCAGTTACCAGAATGTAGTCATGCAGGAACTGGGAGAGGCACATTTAGCGATGCTTCTTTTCCAGCAGCCCCTCTCTAACTCCCCCCGTGGGGGGGAGAATTCCCTAACAGATGGGAATACAAGGGGAAACGCAGCTCTCTCCCCCACGGGGGGAGCGGGGAGAGGGGCTTGGAAGACCAACGCTCTCATGCACAACCAGCAAAAAGTCTTTGACCACGTACTGAAACGTCTGGCATTGTCCGACGGTGAGCTGGCAATGCCCAACGGTAATGACTGGAGCCTCTTCCTTTTCGATCAGATTACATCATACTCCACAGCTGCATGTTTCCTGCGCGATGCAGATGCTCTGATGTTAGAGAACATGGCATACAAGTATATCAAAGCACGCCAGCAAACTACTGAAGATGGTTCATGGCTTCAGAACAGCGACATCGGGCCACGACGTATGGGAGTTGAAGGTCACCGTGTGATGATGACCTACCTCATGCACCTCGCGGCCTCTACTGCAGACTTGGAACCTTCTACATGGGACGACTTCTCGGAACGGCAGCAGGAAGCCTATCTGTTCAAGACTCAAAACATCGTACGTGCATCCAGTAAAGACCGCTTCGTAACGTTCTCATGGAGCCTCGGAGAGAAAAAGAGCTACACAGGCTATCTTGCTGACACCACGCCCGACCGCAATAAAATCATCTGCCCATTCCGCGCCAACAACACAGGAAATATCCTGGGGTGGTACAACGTGAGCGGTAAAGGCACCAACGCTACGCCTGTCGTGAGCGGCATCTATAATCTGAAGGACAACGCCTTCACCATGAACGGTCGTGTTAACACCAACGATGCCACGTTGGAGAACAGTTTCGTGCTGGCTGCTACCCCTGGTAATGCGGTTATCTACATGAATCATGTCAAGGGGCTCCAAAGCGGAACCATCACAGGCCGTCGCGGTGGACTGCTGGCCATCACAGTTGACCCGTTCACCTCCGAGCAGCGTACCATCTATTCGGCCGAAGGCGAGATAACGACAAATGGTGTAGCTTCCCTAACGTGGCAGACACCGTGGGCCAACATAGACGGTTCCGTAGGCATTGTCACCCTCGGCGGAACGGGACAAATGGGCTTTGGCGACCGTGCAAATAACAACAGTATCTTTTGCGCCAAGTTCTATCCTCTATACTCAAACGAAAACGCCACCTTCCAGAAAGGTTCAACCGTGGATTGTTCCGCTGTCATCTACTACAGCCACGTAGATGCCGCTACCACCGAATCCCTGCAAGAACAAGCCGTGAGTCTAACCGACCAGCTGCCCAAGGGATGGAATGGACTCATCTGTGCAGACCCCGACGGTACACGCTACCTCGCAATAGCAAACCTTGCTGGCGACAGTAACAACAAAGCCGAGCTCAAAGCGCTCTCCATCGAGGGATTGGGAGCTCCCGTATTGGCAGGCGGCGAGACCGTCATTACTGACAGCAAGGCGACAGCCGCCATTGCCCTTGACGAGAATCATGCGCTGCTGCAGCCCCTGACGGTCTTCATCCAAGGCACCGACGTAGCCGCCAAGATGTTCAATCCCTGGGACGACAACCAGCTCTACATCCGTTCCGTGAACAACAAGCCGCAAACCGTCACCATCACGATGCAGGTTCAGGGCCAGCCCATTAGCAAGTCTTTCACCATTGACGGCACCACCGTTGTCCGTTTGGACAATGGAAATATTCAGGCTTACACAGAAGCACAGGAGGACGATTACAAAGACATTACGGCACAATGCATCGTAAACCCTAATTTCGAGGAGGACGAGACGTGGGGCACCACAGGCAACATCACGCTCAACGGCACCACCTACAACCCATGCTACACGCAATCGGTGGCGGCCGCCAACAGCAACTTTCCGCAAGTGTTGCCTGTGAAAGGCTGGAAGACAGAGAACACGCTCTCGCCCGCCAGCAAATTCGCCCTCCTCTATTCTATGCCCTACAGCTTCACACAGTACTGCGTCTCGCCTTCCAACGTGGGCAACAGCAGCAGTATCATGGCTGTCCCAGCCGTTGACGCGGACTCAGCCAAAACGCGCTGCCTCAGCGTCCTCAACTCGTGGACAGCTGGCACCAATGCCATCTCTCAGGAGATCAAACTCCCCACCAGCGGAAGCTACCGCCTCACCTTCGACCTACGCTATGAATGCGCCAACGAGAGCCGACGCCCAGCCCCCAACGTGATTACCACCACAGGCGGCAATGTCAACACGCTACACTGCGGCATGCGGTTCCAAGGGCAGGAGTTTATGGCATCGTACCCCAACGCCGCCAACACCTGGCAGCAGCAAACCGTTGATTTTGACTATGTCACTATCCCCAACGGCGACATGAATCAGGCCATAGAAATCTTCATGGGCCTCAACACCTCTGCGAGTCAGGGTGCTGCCAACAATACACGCCTCTACATCGATAACATCCGCCTGTGGCAGCAGACCAGCGAGCAGCCTGACGCTGTACGCCAGGCTCTCAACGCTGCACAATCCAGCAATAATCAGTATTACGACCTGACCGGACGTCGCATTGCCGCCCTGCCGCAGCAACGTGGCATCTTCATCCAGAAAGGACGAAAGATTGTCCAATAACCATCAAACAGATTGCAAATTGTCTAATTGTAAATTGCCCCATCACAGATTGACCAGTCGCATCCTTCTCATCTATACGGGTGGTACCATCGGAATGGACCTGAATCCTGCGACAGGAGCTCTGGAGCCACTTGACTTCAACCACCTCATCAAGCAGATGCCTGAGTTTGCAGCCATTCCGGCTGGCATCGACGTGTACCAGTTTGAGGCTCCTATCGACAGTAGCGATATGAATCCCAAGCTGTGGGGGCGCCTCGTGGAAATCATCGTAGGCCACTATGATCGCTATGACGGCTTTGTGATTCTTCATGGAACAGACACGATGGCCTTCACGGCTTCGGCCCTCAGTTTCATGCTGGAGAACCTGACCAAGCCCGTTATCCTTACAGGGTCACAGCTACCTGTGAATCAGCTACGGACAGACGGTAAGGAGAACCTGATTACCAGCATAGAGATTGCAGCAGCCCACGATGCAGACGGGCACCCTCGCGTACCAGAAGTCTGCATCTACTTCAGCGGCAAACTCCTTCGCGGAAACCGTTCCACGAAGATCAACAGCGAGGGCTTCAACGCCTTTGACAGCTTCAACTTCCCTCCCCTAGCGGATGCAGGCGTCAATATCATCTATCACGATGAGATCATCCTGCGTCCAGACTACACGAAGCCGATGACGCCGCACTTTGCGATGGACACCAACGTCGTAGTTTTCACGCTCTTCCCAGGCATCACTAAGGAGATTGTGCTCCACCTGTTGGAAGCGCCACACCTGCGAGGCATCGTGATGCGCACCTACGGCAGCGGCAATGCGCCCCAGCTGCCCTGGCTGATGGAAGCGCTGACGGAAGCCACGCGTCGAGGCATCATCATTATCAATATCACCCAATGTGCAGCAGGGCCAGTACAAATGGCGCGCTACTCCGGCGGCTTCCTGCTCCAGAACGTAGGCGTCATCTCTGGCTACGACGGCACCGTGGAATGCACGATTGCCAAGTTGATGCACCTACTGGGCCACACCACAGACACCGATCTCATCCGCGAGAAGATGTCTCGTTCCCTCTGCGGAGAAATCAGTCTTTAAAGCTTACGATTTTATATAACGAACACGAATTACACGCGCTCGGCTCGAAGAGACGCTTGACACCTCAAGAATCTCACGAATTAAGTGCAGCAGGCTACCAAGGTACCGAGTGCGCTCAACAATTCGCGGGATTCGTGTAATTCGTGTTCGAGAAATATCTTTTTTGTCCTGCGACAAAAGTTTTTTCTATCTCGATACTTAATTCCCGACTACGGCATACAAAATTTATTTCATGACGTGAAAATAATATTTTACGGTTTGATAATTTTATTTCATGGTTTGAAAATTAAATTTCAAGTCGTGAAATAAAGTTTGTATCACGTAAAAAGGAAATAAATACAAGGATCTTGTATAGAATTAAACGGGAGGAAAAGAGATAACAAAAAAACGAGGCCGCTTACGCGACCTCGCCTTTGTATAAGATAGATTCTAAGTTTCTATTAGAACTTCCAACCCAGACGAAGAGCGGGGAGCATGCTGAGGCCGAGACCCATAGTCTTGTCCTTAACCTCAACTTCACCGCTCGTGGTTGCCATCTTTGTGCCATCCCATGCGGTAACTTCGCCCTTACCATTGTTTGCAGTCTGGAGAGCGAAGTTGAGACCGAACTCACAGCCAACATAGAGGTTGCTTGTGATATCGTAGTCAACACCACCGAACACACCAGCACCGAATACGAAGGAACCCCAGCTATAATCCTGTTTAGCCAAGCCGTTAGTAGCAGCGGTCTGAGCGCCAGTAGCAGCAGCGTCCTCATTCTCCTGATAGAACTTGTTCCAAACCTTTGTGATACCAAGCTCACCACCTACATAGAAGTTAGCCTTGCCAGCAGATGCGATGAACTTCTCATAACCCAGGTTAATACCAATAGCAGTACGAGTGGTCTTTGAGAATGCATCCTTCCGATAGTCATAAAGAGCCTGATTCAAGCCATTAGTAGCATCAGGAATCATCAGACCAACGGGTGCTCCAGCGGGTGCACCTGGCATAGCAGCAGCAAAAGGATTAGTTGTGTTGCTGCGAGTTCCAAAGTTGATAGTAGCGCGAACAGCGGAACTCTCATCGAGGAAATAGCGAACCTTAGCACCCTGGAAAGCGAACTGGTTGAAAGGATCAGCCATAACTTCAACTGCAATCTGAGCAGAAGCGTTCATTGAGAAACAAGCCACAAGGGCAGCAAAAAGAATCTTTTTCATTTTCTTTTCTAATTTAATTGTTAAACAATAAGTTGATTAGTTGTTGATTTTTTAACTCTTTTCTTTAATTCCAACGCAAAGGTAAACACTTCTTTTGATTCCACCAAACATTTTCGCAACTTTTTTTAACCTTGCCTTTAAAATTTTTATGATTTTGGCCATTTCGTCATATTTATTGGGAAATTCTTCCAAAAAAATTGGGATTTACGCGCTATTCGTCGTATATTTGTGGCCGCAGAGAGCCAATATCCACTGCTAACCACCAAAAAGAACGTATTTTCATGACGCATGTCTGCCTGCCAATGAGCGAAATACGCCGCCTAAGCTTCTATCTGGCGACGGAGGAATACGTGGCTCGTTACAAGAACGAGGGCGACGACCTTTTCTTCCTCTGGCAAGTGGATCCTACCGTCATCATTGGCCGCAACCAAATCGTAGAGCAGGAGGTAAATATAGAATATGTACGCGCGCACGCGATCCAATTATATCGACGTAAGAGTGGAGGCGGCTGCGTCTATGCAGACCGTTCCAACGTGATGATGAGCTACATCACGCGCTCCGACGAGGTCACAAAGACCTTCAGCCGCTATATGACGATGGTGGCATCGATGCTTCAGGAGCTGGGATTGCCGGCTACAACGACAGCGAACAACGACGTCCTCATCGACGGTCGCAAGGTCAGCGGCAATGCGTTCTATCACATTCCAGGCCACAGCATCGTGCATGGAACTATGCTCTTTGACACGGACATGGAGCACATGCTTCACGCCATCACGCCGCCACAGGTAAAACTGGACAAGCACGGCGTTCAAAGCGTCCGCCAACGCATCACCCTGCTGAAGGAACACACGGACCTGACCATCGACGACTTCAAGCGCTTCGCCATCAGCCGCCTCTGTGACAAGGAGTTGTGGCTCACGGACGAGGATCTTAAGATCATAGAGAAAATGGAAGACCCTCCCCTCACCCTCCCTTGTAGGGAGGGAGTGGTCACTTCAACTAATCACAACCTATTACTAAAGGTATCTGCTCCCACCCTACAAGGGAGGGCTGGGGGTAGAGCCGAATAAATAACTAAAAAAATGACCCTACAGCCTCCGCCGCTCAAACAGATTCTACTCTCCCCCTACAAGGGGGAGCGGGGAGGGGGTCTAATTCTATGGAAAAGAAAACCTGCCTTTATGACCGCCATGTGGCCCTCGGAGCGCTGATGTCGCCTTTCGGCGGCTTCATCATGCCCATTCAGTACACGAACATCACGGACGAGCACAACGCCGTTCGCCAGCATTGTGGCGTCTTCGACGTCAGCCACATGGGCGAGGTTCGCATTACCGGCCCCGATGCTGAGCGCTACGTCCAGCACATATTCACCAATGACGTAAAAGACGCCCCTCAGGGACAAATCTACTACGGCATGATGTGCTACCCGAATGGCGGCACCGTCGATGACCTACTCGTCTATAAGATGGGCGAAAACGACTTCTTCCTCGTCATCAACGCCGCCAACATCGACAAGGATGTGGCGTGGATGCAGGAGCAGATGCCTGGCTTCGACATCAACTTTGAGCACCAAAGCGACTACTACGGCGAGCTAGCCATCCAAGGTCCTGAAGCAGAAGCCGTTGTAGAGGAAGTGTTGGGCCTGCCCTGCAAGGAACTGAAGTTCTATACGTCTAAAACACTTGACGTGGCCGATGGTGACGAAGGCGAGACCATTATCATCTCTCGTACCGGCTACACTGGCGAGGACGGCTTTGAGGTCTATGGTTCTCACGAATTCACGCAGCAGGCTTGGGACAAACTCATCGAGAGCGGGCGCTGCAAGCCCTGCGGTCTCGGCTGCCGCGACACGCTGCGCTTCGAGGTCGGCCTACCGCTCTACGGCGACGAACTCAGCGCAGACATCAGTCCCATCATGGCCGGATTAGGCATCTTCGTCAAGCTGGACAAAGAGGAATTCATCGGCAAGGATGCCCTCGCTGAGCAAAAAGCCAACGGCGTAGCACAGAAACTGGTCGGCATCGAACTCACCGACAAGGCTATCCCACGTCACGGATACCCTGTCCTCACCCCTGAAGGCGAAACTATTGGCGAAGTCACCACAGGCTACCACTGCCTCAGCGTTGACAAGAGCGTCTGCATGGCCCTCGTCAAAACCGAATACGCCAAACTCGGCACCCCCCTTGCCATTCAGATCCGCAAGAAAGTGTTCCCTGGCGTGGTAGTGAAAAAGAAATTTTACGATAAACATTATAAAAAATAACAACTATGGCACAATTCATTGAAGGACTCCTGTACAGCGAGTCACACGAGTACATTCGCGTAGAAGGCGAATTTGGTTACATTGGTATTTCTGACTATGCCCAGCACGCATTGGGTAACGTCGTGTATGTGGACATGCCCGAGGTGGATGACGAAGTCACAGCCGGCGAGGAGTTTGGCGCCGTAGAGAGCGTCAAAGCCGCCAGCGACCTCATCTCTCCCGTCAGCGGAACTGTCGTTGAAATCAACGAGGCTCTTGAGGATGAGCCAGAACTCCTCAACAAGGACGCTTTCGCCAACTGGATCATCAAGGTGCAGCTCTCCGATCCCTCAGAACTTGACAACCTGATGGATGTGGAAGCCTACAAGAAACATTGCGAATAAGATTTCGTTATATCGTTATCACGTTATTACGACAATGAACAAGTATTTCCCTCACACATCGTCTGACCTCCATACGATGATGGAGAAGGCAGGCGTAAAGTCGCTCGACGGACTATACGACCAGATTCCTGAGAGCATCCGTTTCCGAGGCGACTACAAGCTGCCCTCTGAAATGAGTGAGATGGAGGTGCGCGACGTCTTCGCAAAGCTGGGCTCGCAGAACCAGCAGTTGACGTGCTTCGCTGGCTACGGCGTGTACGACCACTATACCCCATCGGTGATTCCAAGCCTGCTCACGCGCTCAGAGTTCCTGACATCCTACACGCCCTATCAGGCTGAGATTTCACAAGGCACGCTGCATTACATCTTTGAATACCAGAGTATGATGACCGAGTTGACAGGCATGGATATCTCGAACGCATCGATGTACGACGGCACAACCGCAGCTGCTGAAGCGATGATGATGTCTGTGGCTGCTGGCAAGAAGCAGAATAAGGTACTGGTGTCCGGTGCGTTGAATCCCAAGACACGCGAGGTGCTCGACACCTATGCCCTGCATCAAGGTATCGAACTGGCAACCATCCCAGTCAAGGACGGCGTGACCTCAAAGCAAGACCTTGAGGCGCTGCTGGCCGAAGGTGGTGTGGCAGGTGTCATGGTTCAGCAGCCTAACGTGTTTGGTATCGTTGAAGATCTTACAGGCTATGCAGAGGCTTGTCACGAGCAAAAGGCACTCTTCATCATGGACAGCGTGGCTTCCGACCTTGCCGTGCTGAAGACTCCTGGCGAGTGGGGCGCTGATATCGCTGTAGGCGATGGCCAGAGTTTAGGCATCCCCATGCTGTTTGGCGGTCCATACGTGGGTTACATGTGCTGCACAGAGAAACTCATCCGCAAGATGCCCGGCCGTATTGTCGGTATGACGAAGGACAATCGCGAACAACGCGCCTTCGTCCTCACCTTGCAGGCTCGCGAGCAACACATCCGTCGCCAGAAGGCAACGTCGAATATCTGTTCCAACCAGAGCTTGATGGCCCTCTTCGTGACGATTTATTGCGCATTGATGGGCAAGCAGGGGCTCAAGGAAGCTGCCCAGCTCTCCTACGCCGGAGCTCACTATCTTTGTGACGAGCTCCAGAAGACGGGCAAGTTCCATCTCACCTATGACAAGCCCTTCTTCAACGAGTTCTATGTGAAGTACGACGGCGACGTTGATGCCCTCTACCAACGCTTCATCGATGCCGGCTTCCTGGGCGGAGTGAAGTTCGCCGATGGCCTGCTCTTTGCCGTTACAGAGAAGCGTACCAAAGAAGAGATTGATAACCTCGTAAAGATTGCTGCCCTATGAATAACAGACTCTATGGAAACCTGATTTTCGAACTTTCGAAAGAGGGCCGTAAAGGCTACAGCCTGCCTAAGAACAACTTCGGCTCTTACGAGATTCCCGCTTCGCTGCAGCGCGCCGAGGACGCTCAGTTGCCTGAGTGTGACGAGCTGACCGTCGTACGCCACTACACGAACCTTTCAAATAACAACTTTGGCGTCGATACCGGCTTCTATCCCCTTGGTTCTTGTACCATGAAGTACAACCCAAAGATCAACGAGGAGATGGCTGCCCAGCCTCAGTTCCAGAACCTGCATCCCCAACAGCCAGCAGACACCGTAAAAGGTGCGCTGGCACTGGTAAAGCTTCTGGAGCAATCACTCTGCGAACTAACCGGCCTGGCTCACTTCACATTCAAGCCCTACGCAGGAGCTCATGGCGAACTGACAGGTCTGATGACCATTGACAACTATCATCGTTCTCGTGGCGACATGCAGCGCAAGAAGGTTATTGTACCAGATAGCGCACATGGCACAAATCCAGCCTCTGCAGCTGTCTGCGGCCTTGAAATCATCGAAGTAAAGTCGCTTGCAGACGGTACCGTTGATTATGATGACCTGCAACGCATCGTCGCAGAACAGGGCGCTGAGATTGCAGCCATGATGATGACCAATCCCAATACCCTCGGGCTCTTCGAGACGCGTATCCCTGAAATTGCGAAGCTGATTCACGAGTGCGGTGGCTTGATGTACTACGATGGAGCAAACCTTAACCCAATGCTGGGTGCCTGCCGTCCTGGCGACATGGGCTTCGATGTGATGCACATCAACCTGCATAAGACATTCTCCACGCCTCATGGTGGCGGTGGTCCCGGTTCTGGTCCCGTGGGTGTCCGCGAAGGATTACAAGGATTCTTCCCTGTAGTGTCACCTTATTATGGCAACTACGGAGTGATGATGCGCGCATACGCCTATATCCTCACGTTAGGTCGTGAGCACGTGAAAGAGGTCGGTCCTCTAGCTGTACTCAATGCCAACTATATCAAAGAGAGCCTGAAAGATATCTACGAACTGCCCATTGACACTATTTGCTGTCATGAATTCGTCTTCGACGGCTTGAAGGATAAAAGTACTGATGTCACAACGATGGACGTTGCCAAACGCCTCCTTGACTACGGCTACCACGCTCCTACCATCTACTTCCCTCTCCTCTTCCATGAGAGTCTCATGATTGAGCCCACAGAGAACGAATCGAAGGAGACACTTGATGGCTTTATCGCCGTGATGCGCCAAATAGCCGCCGAAGCCAAGAGTGACCCGGAACTGGTCAAGAGTGCGCCCCACAACACACCCATCGGTCGTGTAGATGACGTACTCGCCGCCAAGCAACCTGTTACGACGTATTGGAAAAGCATAGAAGCATGACAGACCTTATCATCATCGGCGCTGGGCCAGGCGGCTACAAAGCCGCAGCCCATGCCGCCAAGCACGGCCTCAAAGTCACCATTATTGAAGAGGGGCACGTGGGTGGCACCTGCCTCAACGTAGGTTGCATACCCACGAAGACTTATGTGCATAGTGCATCCTTTGAGGAAGCTCGAGAACGCCTGGGAGTGGTCGTGTCCCAGTTACGTGCTGGTGTGGAGGGTATCCTCTCACATCCCAATATCACGCTGGTACGTGGCAAGGCCTCTTTTGTTGATGGCCACACCGTCCGTGTCGGCGATGATATGTTCACCGCCTCGAACATCATCATCGCTACGGGCTCCGACAGCAAACTCATCCCCGTTCCAGGTATCGATAGTCCCAATGTGGTCGATTCCACGGGCCTGCTCCAACTCGACACCCTTCCCAAGCGGCTCTGCATCATTGGAGCCGGTGTTATTGGCATGGAGTTTGCCAGCGTCTTCAACCGCTTTGGTTCTGAAGTGACAGTCATTGAGTTCCTCAAGGAATGCCTGCCCGCCCTCGATAGTGATATTGCCAAACGGCTGCGCAAACTGATGGAGAAAGATGGCATCAGCTTCCATCTGCAATGTGGCGTTAAGCAAATCGCAAATGGTGAGGTTTTCTTTGAAAATAAGAAAGGCCAGATGGAAAGCGTTGCCGCCGATGTCATTCTGGTGGCCACAGGGCGCAAGCCACGTACCGAGGGATTGAACCTCGAAGCCGCCGGCATCACCCTCGCGTCCAATGGCACCATCCCCGTTGATGAGAACTTCAAAGTCTCCTATCGGGAGGATATAGAGGGGGACGCTTCCCTTTTTGCCATCGGCGATGTCAACGGCCGGCAGATGCTGGCACACGCAGCTGAAATGCAAGGCCAACACGTAATAAACCAGATTCTCGGCATCGAAGACAAGATTCGCTTTGAGGTCATGCCCGCTGCCATCTTTACAGAACCCGAAGCAGCCTGTGTCGGTCCCTCCGAGGACCAGCTCAAGGAACAAGGTACACCTTACGAATGTCACAAAGCCTTTTATCGCGCCAATGGTAAAGCGTTGGCGATGGCAGAGACAGAAGGTATGGTCAAACTCTGCTGCGAGCCCGAAGAAGGCCGTTTGCTCAGCGCCCATATCTTCGGAGCCCACGCTGCAGACCTTGTGCAGGAAGTGACCGCCTATATCACACTCGGCGCCACACTACGGCAACTGCGTGATACGGTGCATATCCACCCGACCCTCTCTGAGATACTGATAGAAGTCAATTAAACATTTTTCGGATACATTGAACGCTCAAGAACTATATAATTCGATACATAGCGGGATGACGCGCGCCATGCGCCGCGTCTTCCTCGCTGTAGAGATTTATCTCCAACGCAACCTCTCAGGGCATGCGTCAGCTTTGACTTATTCTAGTATCCTCGGTGCTGTACCCATTCTGGCGATTGTTTTCGCGATTGCACGCGGGTTTGGATTTAGTGCCTTGATTGAAGAGAAGATGAAGGCCAACGTTCATTTCACTCCCGAAATGACTGAGACCATCATGGACTTTGTCAATTCCTATCTGGAACGTGCCCGCGGAGGAGTGTTCATTGGCGTTGGTCTCATCATGTTGCTCTACACGCTTTATAGTCTGACTTCTAACATTGAGATCGCTTTCAACCGCATTTGGTGCGTCCGCACATCCCGCAACATCTACCGCAGCGCCGTCAACTACGTCAGCGTTTTCTTCCTATTGCCCGTGGTGATTGTCATCACCTCCGGTCTGCAGATTTTCCTTACTGGTATCGGCAACTTCCTGCCCACTTTCACCTTCGTCAGTAAAGGCATCGAGCTGATGGTGCAACTATCTCCCTATGCGTTAGCCGTCCTCGCATTCATCCTATTATACAAGTTGATGCCCAACACAGAAGTCCATTGGCGTGCTACTATCGTGCCTGGCCTCGTAGCGGGTGCTGCCTTTCAAGGACTACAGTGGTTCTACATCAACTCGCAAATGTGGATTTCCACCTACAATGCCGTCTATGGCTCTTTTGCTGCGATCCCGCTGTTCATGCTGTGGATGCAGCTCTCGTGGAACATCTGCCTCTTCGGAGCTGGCCTCAGCTATGTTCATCAACATGAAACGGAACTTGTTGCAAAACGCAAGAAGCCAACAGAGGCCCCAACACAGCAACAGCTTGCCGATGAAACGCTAGACCGTATTCAGGAGCTCATTCAACACTACCGTGAACAGTCATGAAACGCCTTCCCCTCCTTGTACGTATTCTCATTGCTATTGTAATTGGCGTCATACTGGGTCGCCTCATGCCAGAGTGGCTTGTTGCCGTGTTCTCCACCTTCAATGCTCTGTTCTCTAACTTCCTGAAATTCCTCATCCCCCTCATCATCGTGGGGCTCGTGATGCCAGCCATTGCCGACATAGGCCGATCGGCGGGCCGCTTATTAGTCATCACCGTATGTATAGCCTATGGTAGTACGGTCCTCTCCGGCCTTTTTTCCTATAGTGTATCTGCTTCTGTCTTCCCCTACCTCATCACCGCTTCTCCCGCTACAGGCACCATAGAAAGTGGCACAACTTCCGTAATCCCTTACTTTACACTTGCTATACCGCCGTTGCTGGATGTCATGAGCGCCCTCATATTAGCTTTCATTGTTGGCCTGGGGATGGCGTACCTAAAGCTTCCACGCCTCAAGACTGCCGCTGATGAATTCAAGACACTCGTGGAGCAAACAATCGCCTTTTGCGTCATACCACTCCTTCCAATTTATATATTTGGAATTTTCCTTGAGATGACTTATACGGGCCAAGCGTGGCACATCCTCATGACATTCGCGGCTATCATCGGCGTCATTTTTGCGATGCACATTCTTCTACTCCTCATACAATACTGTATTGCAGGCCTCATCTCACACCGCAATCCATTTCGCTTACTCCTCACCATGCTCCCCGCTTATTTCACGGCTCTCGGCACATCTTCAAGTGCCGCCACCATACCCGTCACAAAAGAGCAGGCCGTGAAAATGGGTGTATCAGAAGAAATAGCCAGTTTCACGATTCCCCTATGTGCGACGATACACATGAGCGGTTCCTGTATGAAAATTACGGCCTGCGCCGTGGCACTGATGCTGATGGAAGGGCTTCCATTCACGACAACGATGTTCATCGGCTTTATCCTCATGCTTGCCGTGATGATGGTTGCGTCTCCAGGCGTCCCTGGCGGTGCTATTATGGCCGCTCTTGGTGTCCTTACCTCACTCCTTGGCTTCAGTGAACAGAACTGTGCCCTGATGATTGCCTTATATATTGCCATGGACTCTTTTGGCACCGCTTGCAACGTTACAGGCGACGGAGCCATCTCCCTTATTGTTGACCACCTGAAGAATTAATAATTGTTAAGAAACGGCCTCTCTTGATGCTAGTTTCAACGATTATCCGTAAACTTACGCCTGAAACCTATAAAAAAGTACCGTTATGAAGCATTTTACCCTTTTAATTGCGGCCGTAATGGCTTTATGTTCAGAAAGTTTCGCGCAAACTGCACGTACAAAGTACATCAACGCTAACGCAGAGTCCATAAACATCGAACTTTTGCGTCAGCGCGAATCGCCCGTACAAATGAGTCGCATCCTCTTGGCTGGCTACAATACCATTTGCATGCCCATGACGCTGAATGCCGACCAACTGCAAACTGCAGCCCCTGATGCACGCGTGGAGCGTCTAGCCGCCATGCGGCAGGAAGGTAACACCGTGAACCTGTTCTTCATTGACTGCACAGCAGATGGAATCGAAGCTGGCGTTCCATATCTCATCTACACTCCTAAGACGCAGTTTTTCCGTGCCAAAAGCAATGATGCCATTGCCGTCAACACCGAATTGAAAGACATCACCATGAGCGATGCCCATGGCAACCGTGTCATCTTCGGTAGCAGTTGGAATACCTTGAAAACCTATGGACGCTACGGCATTCCTGCTAAACAAGACAAGGAGATATTGGAAAGCGTACTGATTCGCACCAATGGTGAGCAGTCATTCCTCCCCACCCGCTGTGGCTTCACGTGGGAAGCACAAGCTCCCGCTGCAATGGAGTTGAAGATTCACCATATCTCTGCGCTCTCTGAGATTGCTGATGGTATCGAAGGCTTAAAGGCTAACAATGCACTTGTGGACATTTATGACGCCAATGGTATCCTTGTTCGTAAACATGCGAACATTAACAAATCCCTCCGCAATCTCCCCCGTGGTATCTATTTCATCGGCAACGAAAAAGTCGCGGTAAAGTAGAATATACTCGCATCGATTCTATCATAAAGGCTCGCCAATTGGCGGGCCTTTTTCGCAAAATATCTAAAATTAGTTGGTCACCTCGTGAGAATATACTATCTTTGCGCCGCAAAAGCCACAAGGGCGTTTGCTGTATTGGCTCCGTAGCTTAGCTGTATAGAGCGTCGGATTCCGGTTCCGAAGGTCGCGGGTTAGAATCCCGCCGGAGTCACTTTTCCCACAGAATCAGATAGTACCTTTTTCACTATGCTTTCTCGTTATTTCCACCTCATTCCGCTTTTCTTGTTCTCCGCATTACTCAGTGCACAGCCAACATCATGGACTGCCGACAACGGCAACGGGACATTCACCAATCCACTCTTTTATGACGAATTCAGCGACCCCGACATCATCCGTGTAGGAGATGATTACTACCTCGCAGGTACAACAATGCATACCGTGCCCGGTTTGGTAATCCTGCATTCGAAGGACCTCGTGAACTGGGAAAACATCAGCTACTGCTTTGACCGCTTTGATTTCCCTGAAGACAGGTTCGCCCTGAAGAACCACCAAGAGATCTATGGTCAAGGAATCTGGGCACCTTGCATCCGCTATGCCAATGGAAAGTTCTACGTTTTCTCCAACATCAACGGAAAGGGTCTGCAATGCTACACCAGCGAAAAGATTGAGGGACCCTGGAAGCATCATAACTTGCAAGGCAACATCTACGATCTCGCCGTACACTTTGACGATGACGGTAAAGTCTATGCCATTCACGGCTACGGCACCGTGAAATGTACGGAACTGAAACCAGACATGAGCGGTCCAATAGAGGGAACTGAACGCGTTATTATCCCCGAGGGTAATGGCGTGGGCGAAGGACATCACATGTACAAGATCAATGGCATGTACTATCTTATCTCCACCGACTACAGTCCCAATGGGCGCACCCTTTGTTCACGCGCCAAGAATATCTGGGGGCCGTACGAGACACGTGTGATTCAAGCCGATGAGACTTATGGCTATCACGGCGTTGCACGCACAACGGTACCACGTGGCACGAGATATCGCATTGGCGAGGATGGCACAAAATTCGGAACAGCGCCAGCCAGTCCCGATGCCACAGGTTGTGACAACGCACACCAAGGCGGCATCGTACAAGCGAAAAACGGAACGTGGTGGGCACTACTGATGCAGGACTTCCATAGTATCGGCCGAACCGTATGCCTGATGCCCATAACCTGGGAAGACGGATGGCCCATGATAGGACTGAAAGGGAATCTGGGTCGTGCACCACGAACATATATGAAGCCTGATCAATGTATGACCAGCGCCCAAATGGAAGATGCACAACCCATACATGCGCCCTACAACCGCGACGAGGACTTTAATGGTAAACAACTTGGCCGTATTTGGCAATGGAACCACAATCCAGATGACAAGATGTGGTGTTTAAAAGGCGGACGTCTGCGTCTGAACACGGTGCCAGCAGAGCAGCTGATGTGGGCTCGCAATACGCTCACTCAACGCGTCATCGGTCCCAAGAGCATCGCTACTGTAGAACTCTACGTTAAAGGCATGAAAGATGGTGACGTATGCGGCTTGGGCAACATCAATTTACCCTGCTCATGGATAGGTGTCGTGAAAGAAGGCAAGGACTTCAGCCTGCGCTGTTTCGAACAGCTAACTAACGACACTGTCTTTGCGCCCATCGATTTATCCAGCAATGGAAAAATCTACCTCCGCTGCATTGGCGATTATGATAATAACCAAGCGCAATATGCCTACTCCACGGATGGCAAAGAATTCATAGCCCTCGGTCGCATGATGCCACTACAATATCAGCTCATCACTTTCCAAGGCTCACGTCATGCGCTCTTTGCTTATAATATTAAGGGTAAAAATGGAGGTTTTGCCGAATTTGATAATTTCTCTGTAAATGAGCCGATGGCCGACCGCTCCAAAAATATTCCCATAGGTAAAACCATCCGCATCATTAACAAAGCTACGAAACAGCCCGCCATAGCCCTGAAACATGGCCTGCTCCATGACACTTTCAACAGAGATAAGAGTGAATTAACACAATTCCGCGTTATCGATTGTGAGCAAGGTCATGTAACATTGCAGTGCCTTGACGGTCGTTACATCAAGGTCTATGGTAATGGCCTGCCTGGCGACGTACGTTTCACCACAGACCCGAAAGAGGCCGAAGTATTCCTTTGGCAGGACTATTTAGGCCACGATTTCATGCTCCTCTCACTGAAGAATCACAAGTATCTAGGCAAGAGTCCAACAACTGGCAGTTCATACAGCCTTGATTTCAACGGTCCGGATCCTGCCCGCCGCAATGGAGCCGTGTTTGAGTGGGAAGAAGTTGAATGAATCTCATTAAACATATAAGCCTTATAAGACCTTTTCATTATGACAATCAATGAAATTGCAGCAAAACGCCGCAGCATCCGCAAGTATAACGGGCAATCCGTAAGCCGTGAGCAATTGGAAACACTTGTTCGCTTCGCACAGGAAGCACCATCATGGAAGAACCAGCAGACATCTCGCTACCATATCGTAACCACACCCGAGACCATCGTTGCTGCTCGCCAATGTCTAGGCGGCAGCAATCCGCAGAAAACAGAGGGCGTCGGTGCACTCATCATCACCAGCTTCAAACACGACATCGTCGGCCACACGCATGGCGTAGCTGACAATGAAGGAGGAAATGGCTGGGGATGGTACGATCTGGGATTGCAGAACGCATACTTACTTCTGAAAGCCTCAGAAATGAACCTCGATACGCTCGTAATCGGTATTCGCTCTGCTGAACGGCTACGCGATCTTCTGCAGATTCCCGAGGACGAAACTATCGGTGCTGTCATCGCCATAGGCCATCGCGTGGAAGACGCCCAGCGCCCTCCACGCAAAGAGTTAGAAGAAATCGTTAACTTTTACTAATCCACAAAGTAGACACGCTTGACACGCGGAGACACGGAAGTCAAGATCTCATAAGGGATTGTGTCAATGGTGTCAGAGAGTACCGTTGGTGAGAGTTCCGGTCCAAAGATAATAGCGGTGTCGCCCTCACGACAGTCGATGTCGGTAACATCGATCATGCAAACGTCCATACAGATATTACCTACATAAGGTGCCTTTTGGCCATTGACAAGACAGTATCCACGGCCACAACCGAGGTGACGATTCAAGCCGTCTGCATAGCCGATAGGAAGGGCTGCAATACGGCTGTCACGGGTAAGATGCCCACGACGAGAATAGCCAACAGTATCTGTTGCTGGTACATCATGAATCTGTAGGATAGTAGTCTTAAGCGTGGAGATAGGAATAAGAGAGCCCCCACCCTGTCCTGTTGCACGCGGATTGATGCCATAAAGACCAAGGCCGAGTCGCACCATATCACAATGGCGTTCCGGGAAATGCTCGATGCCCGCGCTGTTGCAGATATGGCGCATGATTGGATGCGGGAAAGCGGCTTGCAGTTGATCTGCCGCGGTACGGAAGAGAGTCCATTGCCGCTCTGAGAAAGCATCAAAGTCGTCACTGTCTGACCCCACAAAATGGGAGAACACGGAACGCGGAATAAGTGCTTTCTGTGAATGGAGGCGTTCGATAAGCGCTGTGATTTCCGGTAGAGCGCCATCCACTGCAGGCTGAACACATGCATCAAAGCCGAGACGATGCATGCCGGTATCGAGTTTCACATGAATAGGGAAATTAGTGATACCCTCGCGTTCTGCCGCCTGACGAAGGGCATCGAAAAGGCGGAAGCTATAGACCTCGGGCTCTAAGTGGTATTCAAATAGCGTATGGAAAGAGTTCATCTCAGGATTCATCACCATGATATTGGCCGTGATGCCCGCACGACGCAACTCGGCACCTTCATCAGCTACTGCCACAGCCAGATAATCAACATGGTGATCCTGCAACGTCTTAGCGATCTCTACTGCGCCGGCTCCATAGGCAGAGGCCTTAACCATACAAATCATTTTGGTATCAGGACGCATAAAAGAGCGGTAGTAGTTAAGATTGTTCACAACAGCGGAAAGATTGACCTCCAATATAGTTTCATGCACACGCTGTACTAGAGCATCGGTAATACGATCTAAATGAAAGTCGCGAGCGCCCTTGATGAGGATTACACGGTCCTGCAGACGCTGAAAGACAGCGCTTTGCAAAAAAGAATCAACGTTTTCAAAGAGATGAAGGACAACTGGCCGCGCTCCTTCTGCGACACAACTCATTCCAGCACTTACCTCCGCCCCAATACCAATAAACTCCGTCACGCCATGTTGACGCGCTAATTCTGCCACACGGCCATAGAGGACGGTGAGGGTAAGGCCCGTCTGTTGAATATCCGAGAGGATAAGGGTACGTTGCCGACCATTGGCATCAGGACGACGATGCATGAAATCGAGGGCAATCTCAAGGGAGCCAAGGTCACTATTGCAGGTATCAGTGATGAGGGTGCAATCATTGCGTCCTTCTTTAACTTCCAAACGCATGGCCACAGGCTGCAAACGCGGCAAGCGCTCGCGGATGACTGATTCGGATAGACCCAGATAGCGGCAAACACAAATGCAATGAATGACATCTTCAATACTAGCGGCATCAATAAAAGGAAGATCACTGAAATCTGCACGATGCCATCCTATCAGCATCCCCTTAAAGTGACTTGCGTCGATACATGTCTGCACTAGTTCATCATCAGCATTGTATATAAGGACCTTAGCATCATGGAAGAGGCGCAACTTCTCACGACACTTTTCCTCACGACTACCGAAATTCTCGTCATGAGCAGAACCCAAATGAGTCATCACTCCAATCGTGGGCTGAATAATATCGCGTAAAGCTTCCATCTCACCCGGTTCACTAATTCCAGCCTCAAATATGCCAAGTTCTGTCTGCTCCGATAGGCGCCACACCGATAACGGCACACCGATTTGAGAGTTCCATGAACGAGGTGAACGCGTAGTATTAAAATCAGGAGATAAAAGCTGGTAAAGCCACTCCTTGACAATGGTTTTGCCATTGCTTCCGGTGATGCCGACAATAGGAATATTGAATTCTTCACGATGTCGTTCGGCAAGACGCTGAAGAGCCTTCATAGGAGAAGGCACTACAAGATAGTTCGCATCGTTCTCTGGATTTTTCGGGAGTTGGCTAACTACAAAATTACGTACGCCACGCCTATATAGTTCAGGGATATAACGATGACCATCATTCTTATGGGTTCGGATGGCAAAAAAAAGTGTCTCTTCGGGGAAGGTGAGCGATCGGCTGTCAATGAGGAGCCAATCTATATGTGTGTCTACAGACCCAACGCGATGGGCTCCCATAAGAGTAGTAATCGTTTCTATTGAGTAGTTCATAGATCGAGATGATATTTTTCAATAAGCTTATGCAACCTTTCTCGCATTTGCTGCTGCATACGAATGGCGGCAGGCGATTCAGGGTCTTCAGGACGATGAGCCAAAGCCTTTCGAATAGGCTCGTAATCATAAAAGTAGCGACGTGCTTCTTCGTTAAAGTAGCGTTCACTGAAGCGTTCCCATATATAGTCAATGGCCTGTTCCGAGGGGTGAAGTAAATCTTGGCCATAGAAGCGATAGTCACGCAACTCGTCAAGCTGGATCTCGTAGGCAGGGAAGTAGCCGACTTGCTCTGGATATTTCTGTTGCAGCGTCTGTACTGCCAGAAGGAGCATGGCTTTGGCAAGCTGGTTCTCATGGAAGCCATACTTGGCATAGCGATAGGGCGACACCGTGAAAATGATACGCGCCCGCGAAAAGAGTTGACAGATAGTCTCGAGCGTTGCGACACACTGATCCAACGTCATGGCTTTCTCTATGAACCCCGCCTGCGGTAATTTGTGACAGTTACCAACGATGAGTTTGCTATCTACACGTTCGTAGTAGCGATTCGTGCCAAGGGTGATGAGAATCACATCAGGATTCCAGTTAAACAGACGACCACGTGCAGAGAGGAAGCCAGACTTACAGGCATCCAACGACGTCGCATTAAAATGTGAATCTAAAAGCCAGCAATGCCAACGGTGGTCTTCGTCCTCGAAATAAAGAGAACGGCACGTTGGGTCTTGCGTAAGCACTTGAAGAATACTTAATGGGTTATAAAGGACGCCGAACGGATTCACAAGTACAGGGAGTCCACTTTGGCGCATTCTTGCGCCCACATGTTCCGCAAAGCATGACCCTATGAAAGCCAGCCTATTACGAAGCGTTATAGGCTGTTTGAGGGGAGCAATATCTACAGGAGTTATCAGTTTCATAGTGCAAAAGTAATTCTTTTTTATCAGGAAAATGCTTTCATGCGACAAAAAATTGCTACTTTTGCAACGGAATTCTATCACATGGCAGAAAACGAACCCATAAAATACCCTCTTTTGGAACGGATCACCGAGCCTGCTTACCTGCGCCAGCTACCTTTGGAGCAGTTGCCAGAAGTATGCCGTGAACTGCGCCAGGACATTATCCAGGAGTTATCCGGGAACCCCGGCCATTTCGCCTCCAGTTTAGGCGTCGTAGAATTGACGGTGGCCCTTCACTATGTTTTTGACACCCCTTACGATCGCATTGTTTGGGATGTAGGGCACCAAGCTTATGGTCACAAGATTCTGACAGGTCGCCGTGAGGCTTTTGCGACCAATCGCCGCTTCCACGGACTTCGTCCATTCCCGTCGCCAGCGGAAAGTGAATACGATAGTTTCACTAGTGGGCACGCTTCCAACAGTATCTCCGCTGCTTTAGGTATGGCATTAGCCGCAAAGTTTAAAGGTGAGGGACGGCGACATGTTGTAGCCGTCATTGGCGATGGCGCCATGAGTGGCGGATTAGCCTTTGAAGGACTGAACAATGCCGCGAATACGCCCAATGACGTTCTGATTATCCTCAACGACAACAACATGTCCATTGACCGTAGTGTAGGCGGGATGAAGAACCTACTGCATGAGCTGCAGATCAATCCCACTTATAACCGCATACGCTACAAAGCTTCGCGTAAGCTACTTTCTTGGGGTTGGATGAATGAGTCGCGCAAGAAGAGCATCCTCCGCTTCAACAACTCCTTAAAGAGCCTCATCAACCATCAGCAGAACATGTTCGAAGGTATGGATATCCGCTACTTCGGTCCCACAGACGGTCATGATGTCATAGAGTTGGTAAGGACATTACGCGTCATTAAGGACATGGAAGGTCCTAAGCTACTGCATATTCACACGGTAAAAGGCAAAGGGTTTGAACCTGCCGAACACGGCGGAGCCATTTGGCACGCTCCTGGCAAGTTTGATCCTCAAACAGGCGAATTGCTCAAAGGAGATGACAGCAGCCTCCCCCCCAAGTTCCAAGACGTATTCGGACATACCTTATTAGAACTCGCGCGCGCGAACGAGCGCATCGTTGGTGTTACACCAGCAATGCCTACTGGCTGTTCAATGAATATTCTTATGGAAGCGTTACCAAAACGCGCCTTTGATGTAGGAATTGCCGAAGGGCATGCCGTCACCTTTTCTGCAGGTATGGCCAAAGACGGTCTTCTGCCCTTCTGCAACATCTATAGTTCGTTTGCGCAACGAGCCTACGACAACTTGATTCACGATGTCTGCATCAGCCGCTTGCCAGTGGTGCTATGCCTGGATCGCGCCGGACTCGTAGGCGAAGACGGCCCCACTCACCATGGAGCTTTCGATTTAGCCTACTTGCGCCCCATTCCCCATTTGACCATCGCATCACCCATGGATGAACACGAGCTGAGACACTTAATGTTCACCGCTCAATTGGAAGGTAAAGGGCCTTTTGTCATCCGATACCCACGCGGACGTGGTTCGCATTGCGACTGGGAATGCCCCATGCACGAGATTCCCATTGGACAAGGACGCAAACTGAAGGACGGAACCGACATCGCTCTCCTCTCAATTGGCCCATTGGGCGTAACTGCACAGGAAGCAATTAAACAAGCGGAGGCTGAACATCCCGGTCTCAGCATCGCACATTACGATATGCGTTTCCTAAAACCTCTTGACGAACGTTTGCTTACAGAAGTAGCTGCACGTTACAAGAAAATCGTAACCCTTGAGGATGGTGTTCGCAAGGGCGGACTGGGAACAGCGGTGCTCGAATGGCTAGCTGATCATGGAATCAGTATCCCTGTAGTACGTTTAGGACTACCCGATCAATTCGTAGAACACGGCTCGTTGCCAGAGCTTCATCATCTCTGCGGCATCGACGTCGAAGGCATAAAAAGAGTGTTATTATGAAGATCATTATTGCAGGTGCGGGTGCTGTCGGCAGTCATTTGGCAGCCCTATTGACCAACGAGAATCATGACATCGTGCTCATAGACGAAGACGAGAACAAACTTGCGGCCGCAAGTGACGGTCTGGATCTAATGACACTCTCCGTCTCCCCTACCAGCATCAATGGTCTGAAGGAAGCAGGTACTCCGCAGGCAGACTTGTTTATTGCGGTGACCCCTTTAGAGACGAAAAATCTAACCTGTTGTATGTTGGCTAGTACTTTGGGAGCCAAGAAAACTGTTGCGCGTATTGACAATGGTGAATACCTGCAACCCAAGAACCGCGACTTCTTCACTTCAGTAGGTATTGATTCTCTGATTTATCCTGAGGTGTTAGCTGCCAAAGAAATCGTTGAGGGTGTCCAGCGCTCATGGGTACGTCAGTGGTGGGAAGTGCATGGAGGAGCATTGGTAATTCTTGGCATCAAGCTACGCGAAGAGGCCCACTCGTTATATGGGCAGCAACTGAAAGACCTCTGTCCTCCTGATTCACCTTATCACATAGTGGCGATCAAACGTGATGAGGACACTATCATCCCTGGCGGTTTCGACGAATTGCGTTTGGGCGATATTGCCTACTTCATGACGACTAAAAGATTCGTACCTAACATCAGGCAGTTAGTGGGAAAGGAAGGTTATCCTGACGTAAAAAAGGTAATGATTATGGGCGGCGGACGCATCGCCGTGCAAACGTGCCACATGCTTCCAGATTATATAGATGCCAAACTCATTGAACAAGACCTTGAACGTTGCCACAAACTCACGGAATTATTAGACAATGATAATGTATTGATCATCAACGGAGACGGGCGTGACACGCAATTACTTCAAGAGGAAGGTATACGCCAAACACAAGCCTTCTGTGCATTGACAGCAGAAACGGAAACAAACATTCTTGCCTGTTTGGCAGCCAAGCGTATGGGTATCCGTAAGACTGTTGCATTAGTGGAGAACTCTGAATATATCACGATGGCCGAAAAACTGGATATCGGTACCATTATCAACAAGAAGGCTATCGCTGCCGGTCACATCTACCAGATGCTCTTGGATGCTGATGTTGCAAGCGTCAAGAGTCTAACCATCGCAGATGCCGATGTAGCAGAATTCGATGTTGTGGAGGGTGCACTTGTAACACGTATGCCTGTGATGAAGTTGAACTTGCCCAAAGGAATCACCATTGGCGGAATTGTTCGCAATGGCGAAGGTATTCTTGTAAACGGCCGCACCCAAATTTTAGCAGGTGATCGCGTTGTAGTATTCTCGCGCACCGCATTATTCAAGCAATTGGATCATTTCTTCAAGAAACCAGAAGGAGGACTATTTTCGGTGTTCCATTAGTGTCAAAGCATAGAGATTAAAGATTAGAATAACATGAATAGTAAACAACCAGTCACAAGGAAGGCGACCACCTTCCGCCATTTTTGTCGCGGTGGATATGCGATTTTCTCAAGCCTGCACCGCGAGGTACGTATTGGCGTACTCTCCGTGGGAATGTTGATAAGCGTGAACATCCCCAAGGCGCAAGCATTGCAAGTCAGCACACATCCTGACTGTGAGGATGAAGGCGACGAGAAGGAGTTGTCAGAAGTCGCTATAACAGGCACAATGGCACCGCTAACGGCCTTACAGAGCGCACGCATCGTCAGCGTCATCACGGCGCAACAGATTGAGTCTTCGTCCGCGCAAAGCGTCAACGATCTTTTAAAACTGGCCGTCGGTGTGGATGTCCGGCAGCGCGGCGGTTTCGGTATTCAGACGGACATCAGTATTGATGGTGGCACATTCGATCAAATCACAATTCTTTTAAATGGCGTCAACATCAGTTCCCCTCAAACAGGACACCTCACGGCAGACTTTCCTGTCAGCCTCTCCGACATAGAACGAATAGAGATACTTGAAGGCGCAGCCTCACGTGTTTATGGAGCCTCTGCATTTGGAGGAGCGATAAATATTGTAACCAAAAACAGCACCGCCTACAATCCCACAAGTGAAAAAGAGACAAACATCTCGAGCGAAGCAGGAGTACAAGGCGGGGCTTACGCAACCTATGGAGGCGATGCCCGCATTACGCTTTGCCACAAGCTGCCCTCCTCAATGGGAGGAACAGGGGGAGGCTCTTTATCCTTTGCCTACTTGCAATCTGACGGTGCAACGTCCAATTCAGACTTTCAACGCGCCAACACCTACCTAAGCGGTCATCTTGACGTGGACAAGTTTCGCGTCGATTGGCAGGGAGGCTGGAGCTATAAAAGCTACGGAGCTAATACTTTTTATAGCGCGGCCTACCCGAATCAATTTGAGCGCAACAATCACTTCATCGCCAGCATCGGAGCTGAGACGAAAGGAAAGGTTCGGATTCGCCCTAATATATACTGGCATCGTCTTTTAGACAACTTTGAGCTGATTCGGCATAGTACAACAGGCGAAAATTTCCACTGCACAGATGTCTATGGAGTTCATGTCTGTGCAGATGTCGCATGGGCAGCTGGCCATACAGCTATCGGTGGCGAGATCCGCGAGGAAGCAATTTACAGTACTTCCTTGGGTCATCCTATCACAGGAACCCTTACACACCAAGTACCTTGTGAAGAGCTATTCTACACGTGTCACGATAGTCGCACCAATCTAAGTTTCAACATCGAACATAACGTAATATTACAGCACTTCACCGCTAGTATTGGCGTATTGAGCAACTACAACAGCCGCTTCGATGAGCGACTCCAGTTCTATCCAGGTATAGACCTCGCCTTCAACCCGGCTCCGCAATGGCGACTTTATGCCAGTTATAATAAGGGTTTCCGCCTGCCCACTTTTACAGATCTCTACTACAAGAGTCCCACGCATGAAGGGAACCAAGGGATGCGTGCAGAAGAGAGTCATAGCTTCCAACTGGGTACCACCTTCCGTTCTAAAGGAATCGATGCGACGATTAAAGGTTTTTACCATCACGGTACAAATATGATAGATTGGGTCATGTATGCTCCCGCAGACGTTTTCCACAGCGCCAATTTCAATCTCGACAACAGAGGCCTTCAGGTACAATTAGCCCTCCACTTTGCTCCACTCTTCGATCGTGAGGATACATATATACAGCATTTGACACTAGCCTACACAAATATCCAACAGCAGCGTCGCGATGAGCAAGAAGTTTACAAGTCAAACTACACGATGGAATACCTGCGACATAAACTCATAGCCACCTTAGACCATCGTCTCTACCGAAGACTCACTGCTTCTTGGAGCTTGCGATGGCAGGATCGTGCAGGCCATTATATCCGCTACGAAAACGCACAATCCACTGGACAACTGGTTTCCTATGAACCCTATGCCGTCCTCGACGTAAAGCTACGTTGGGCGATGCAGCACTACGAATGGTGGCTTGAAGGGACAAACCTTACAAATCGCACCTACTACGACCTGGGAAATATCGCGCAACCTGGTCTCGTGTTATTAACAGGTGTTCGATTACGCTTCTAAACACATCTTTTTCAATGGTTGACGATAAAATAATTTACGATTATGAATCGCAAGTCGTAAATTATCACTACCTTTGCAAACGAAATGAGAAAGACAATTATCACACTTTTATGCCTCTGCCTATGTGCTGTCGTTCAGACGGCTCAAGCACAAGCGCCACAAACCTTCACCCTCGTCCTTGATGCCGGCCACGGTGGAAAGGACCCTGGCGCACTTGGCAAAAATGGTAGAGAGAAAGACATCAATCTCGCCGTCACCCTTGCAGTCGGCAAATACGTAGAACAAAACCTCAAGAATGTTAAGGTAGTATATACGCGCAAGACCGATGTCTTCGTGGAGTTGAATGAGCGTGCAGCCATCGCCAACCGCGCTAAAGCAGACCTCTTCATCAGCATTCACACAAACGCCCTGCCCAAGGGTGCGCAAGGGCGTGGATCCGAGACTTATACACTCGGTATGCACCGAGCAGCAGACAACCTTGATGTTGCAAAACGTGAGAACTCCGCCATTATGCTCGAGAAAGACTATGAAAGTCGCTATGAGGGATTTGATCCCAAGAGCGCTGAATCATATATTATCTTCGAGTTTATGCAAGACAAGAATATGGAGCAGAGTGTCAAAATGGCCACCCTGATCCAACAGAAGTTCAGCAGCAACGGGCGCCTTGACAAAGGCGTTCATCAAGCAGGTTTCCTCGTATTGCGCGCCACCTCGATGCCATCTTGCCTTGTAGAGCTTGGATATATCACCACAGCCAGTGAAGAAGCCTATTTGACAAGCAACAAAGGCGTCAACGAGCTCGCTACCAGCATCTATCAAGCGATCAAAACTTATCAAGCAAACCAGCAATCCCACTAAACTGCTTAACAATGACTATCTCCCGTGAAGCAAAAATTGGAGTCTCAGGCATCATCGCCCTTGTTCTCCTCTTCTTTACCATTAAATTCCTCCAGGGCGTAAGCCTCTTCCAAACGCAAGATATTTATTATATCAATTTCCGGAATGCCAAGGCCTTGGCCCAATCCAGCCCCGTATATGCTGATGGATATAATGTAGGTATCGTCTCAGATATCCGTTACGACTATGACCACCCAGGTCATGGTGTCATCGTAGAAATCTCTGTAGAGCACGGGATGCGCATTCCCGTGGGAACCACAGCAGTACTAGACGAAGCGATGCTTGGCGGTTGTACCCTAAACCTTCTCATGGGTAACAATCCTCTAGAACGCCTTAATATACGTGACACTATCCCTTCGGGCGAGAACAACGGTCTGATGGCTAAAGCTTCTGAGATGATTCCCAAATTGGAACAGACGCTGGCGAAAGTCGACACACTTCTTACGACGTTGAACACCCTTGCCGCAGATCCTAACCTACAGAAGATTCTGGCAAATGCAGAGCAGCTCACAGCCAACCTCGACCAGAGCAGCCGCAGCCTCAATCAGCTTCTCAAGCAGGATATGCCGCAACTTACTCAGACCTTCAACCGCACTGGCGAGAATCTCAATCAACTCACGGAGAAGCTGAACAGTATTGACATCAACAGTACGATGGCTAAGGTTGATGCCACCCTGGCAAGTGTAGAGCAAACAACAGCTCGTCTAAACAGTACTGACAATAATATTGGACTGCTACTTAACGACACAGCACTCTATAGTAATCTCAATCGTACAACAAATGATGCTTCATTACTCCTTGAGGACCTGAAAGCACATCCAAAACGCTATGTTCATTTCTCAATTTTTGGAAAAAAAGACAAATCGGAGCCCACTCCATAAAACGCCTTATTCAAAAAAATTTTTAATAAGGATTTTATAAGCCCTATAAAACGATTGGCGAACATAACGAGCTCAAATTAGGCAATTTAGTATCAAAATAGAGATTAGGAGATAGCCCAAAAGCTATCTCCTAATCTATTTATTATCAGCTATCTAATTGTTTACAATAAGCTCTCGAACATTTTTTTGAGTTATTTCCCCAAGCGTATGAAAACGTGTATTTTATACCCCCTTTTTCATAACAAAATAGGAGAAGTTCATTTTGCAGTACAAAAAAAAGTTTGTACCTTTGCGTCGCAAATCGGCTCTAACGATTCATGCCCTTACCAAAAAGAATGGAAACCCATCGTCCCATAACAGATTCAAGGTGGACTGAGTGCCTTCGGTTGATTGAGAACAATCTAACCCAGCAGCAGTTCCAAACTTGGTTTGCACCCATTCGTTCCGCCCATTTTGAGGAGGAACAACGGGAGCTGACGTTGTGTATTCCTAGTCCTTTTGTACATGAGTACATCGAGGCTCATTTCGTAAAACTCCTCAGGACTGTTCTCGTGCGCGTATATGGTAATGGAATTAAGCTGAAATATGAAGTAACGACAGATGCCACCAACGGCATTACCGTTGACTTCGAAGCAACAACCCCCTCTACGGTATCCACACAGCCTATTCGCACTTATGCTGTGAACCAGGCTCCAGAGCCCTTGCAGCAGTTGGATTCTCAGTTGAAGCCCGAGTACACATTCGAGAACTTTGTGGAAGGCGCTGCCAACAAACTGCCGCTTACCGTTGGCAAGGCCATTGCTCAGAATCCCAAGCAATCCACCTTCAATCCGTTGTTCATTTACGGAGGATCTGGCGTTGGCAAGACCCACCTCGTTAATGCCATCGGCTTGCGACTAAAGGAATTGCACCCCGAGAAGCGCGTTCTTTACGTCAGCGCCCACCTCTTTCAGGTACAATTCGTAAATGCCAAGCTTCAGAACAAAATCAATGATTTTATCAGTTTCTATCAAAGTATTGATGTTCTGATTATTGATGACGTTCAGGAATTTGCCGGTTTGGAAAAGACACAATTGGCCTTCTTCCATATCTTCAACCATCTCCATCAGAATGGGCGCCAACTGATTCTCACCAGCGACCGTCCGCCTGTAGCGCTTCAAGGTATGGAAGATCGTCTATTAACACGTTTCAAGTGGGGTCTGCTTGCAGAGTTAGAACACCCAGATGTGCAACTCCGCCGTGATATCTTGTCCTTTAAGGTCCGTCGTGACGGCTTACAGTTCTCCACGCCAGTCATCAACTTTATTGCCGAGCATGTGGATAAGAGCATTCGCGACCTTGAGGGAGTCGTTAACTCCTTGATGGTTTATAGCCTTGTGCACAACTGCGAGATTGACGTAGAAGTGGCCGAGCGTGTGATTTCCCGTACTATCGGCATGACAACTCCTCGCGCCGTACTGACCATCGAACAGATTTTGGAACATACCTGCCATTTTTTCCATCTCGACCGCAGCGATGTTCTCTCGCAAAGTCGTAAGGCATCTGTCGTACTTGGCCGTCAGGTAGCCATGTATCTCGCACAGAAGCACACCACCCTTAGCACCACAAAAATCGGCATTGCTATTGGACGCCGCAACCACGCCACCGTGGTCCACTCCTGTCAGAGCATATCACAGCGTATTGACGCAGATGCAGACTTCCGCAGCCGTGTTAAGGAGTTGGAAGAATTACTGAAAGCGTAACTTCAAATTCATGATGATAAATGCAACGATGCCCGTACTACAGTCATGTAATACGGGCATCACCTTTTTATCTGCTAGGCCTTAAAGGAATCCCTGCTGTCGTAAAGCGTCAAGGAAGGAACGACTCATCAGTTCGTTATCCTTGCGCGTATAGCGTATATCAGTGAATATCTGCGCAAGGGTCTTCTTATGATTAATACGCACAAACTCCTGGTTCTCAGGCAGGGCCTCCTTGGGACTGTAGTATCGATCTATATCCTTGGGGGTTGGATCCAGATAACTCTCCGCATGCACAAAACTCTCCATGGGCAGACGATCCGTAAGTGGAGGTTCTTCAGCAGGCCACCCCACGGTGAGTGTTGCCACTGGGAACACCAACTTCGGAAGTTGCAAAGCTTTAATGATAGCTTGTGGCTGATAAAGCGTCGTGCCAAGATAACAGAGTCCCAGCCCCGCTTCCTCTGCCAGATTGCAGAATGTCTGCGTATAGAGCAGCGCATCTGTCGCGGCATTCATAAAGCTTAGGAAGTTGTCATAGCCTGGATCTGCCTCGCGACAGTTTGCCCATGCAGTAGTACGTCGAAAGTCTGCACAGATGGTCAACACCACTGGAGCCTGCGTCACCATCGGTTGATTGAAGTGCGCAGGAGCGAGCGCAGCCTTGCCCTCAGCCGTGCGTGTCACTATGACGCTGTACAACTGCAAGTTACCCATTGTTTGCGTACGAGCAGCATCTTTTAGCAGACGATTCAACAATTTTGGTTCTATATCGCGTGCCGTATAACGACGGATACTGCGACGAGTGTTTATATGTCTCATAGAATGATCCTTTTAGTAAAGCTAGACTAGCCATTGCGTTTTTAGAGGCCGCAAAGGTACACATAAAATTGTTATTTATTTGGCACTTTAGGATAAAATGTGTAATTTTGTGGCGAAAAGTTGAACTAAGTCTATCAAATAAAATGAGAAAAGCGCTCTTGCTGCTGACCATATTAGCAAGCATCACCTCTTCATTTGCCCAAAGTGAACTATACCCACAGCATTTTGATCTAAAAGAAGTTACTTTGGCCGACGGGCCACTGAAAAACGCACTCGAAGTCAACGCCCGTCTTTTGCTGAGATACGACGCTGACCGTCTTTTGACGCCCTTCATCCGCCAGGCCGGTCTCACAACTGGTCGTTATGCCGGATGGGTTGAACGCCATCCATCGTTCCGTAACTGGGGACTTAGCGATTGGAGCCTTGAAGGTCATGTCGGAGGTCATTACCTCTCAGCTCTCGCATTAGCTTACGTTGCCGTGCATGATTCAGAGCTGAAATCAGAACTCAAGCAACGTCTGGACTATTGCATCGATATCCTTAAGGACTGTCAGGAAGCCTTTGCCACGAACACCGAGGGAATGAAAGGTTTTATTGGTGGACAGCCCATCAATCAGATTTGGACGGGGTTGTATGCCAATGACATGAGTGCTTTCCGGCAGTACGGAGCCTGGGTGCCTTTCTACTGCGAGCACAAGGTGCTGGCAGGCCTGCGCGATGCCTGGATCTACGCTAACAACAAAACTGCGCGCGAGTTATTCCGCGGCCTCGCAGACTGGACAGTGAATGTCGTTTCACGCCTGTCAGACGATGATCTGCAAAAAGTGCTTGGCTGGGAGCACGGAGGCATCAATGAAACGCTGGCAGACGCTTACCGTCTTTTCGGCGATTCACGCTACCTCACAGCAGCTAAGCGCTACAGCCACCAGCGAATGTTGGACGGTATGCAAGGAGAGCCCTACAACCTCCATTTCCTCGACAACCATCATGCTAATACGCAGGTCCCCAAATTTATTGGCTTTGAGCGCATCTGGCAGGAAGATCACACGGCTGTACCTTATCGCACAGCCGCAATCAATTTCTGGGACGATGTGGCCAAGCACCGCACCGTATGCATTGGCGGCAACTCTACCGCAGAACATTTTTTCGATACCGCCAACGGAATACGCTACATCAATGATGTTGACGGCCCCGAGTCGTGCAACTCCAACAATATGCTGAAACTCTCCGAAATCCTTTTCGACGACACGCACAATGCCGAATACGCTGATTTCTATGAGCAAACGATGTACAATCACATCCTCTCAACCCAAGATCCCAACACGGGTGGCTACGTTTATTTCACCACACTACGTCCGCAGGGCTACCGTATTTATTCACAAGTCAATCAAGGCATGTGGTGCTGCGTCGGCACAGGTATGGAAAACCATTCCAAATATGGTCATTTCATCTACACGCACGAAGGGAAGTCAAGACTTTTCGTCAATCTCTACGTTGGTAGTGAGTTACATAACAAGACATTCGGTCTATTACAGCAGACACACTATCCATTCATCGACCCCATTCGCAGCGACCTTCCTACAGCGCAGACAGGCGTTTCGGAGCTGACCATTACGCGCGCAGGTACCTATACGATTTCTTTACGCCATCCGGCATGGGTAGGCCCCGAGTTCGCCGTTCGGGTTAATGGTTCAGCTATCGATGCTCGTGTAGTCGAAGGCAAAGCCTCGTATGTCGATATCAAACGTAAATGGAAGAAGGGTGACCGCATCACCGTCTATTTGCCGATGGCGGTTCGCGTTGAAGAATGTCCAGGTTGCGCCGACTACATTGCCTTCAAGTTTGGCCCCATCCTTTTGGCAGCCAAGACCACAGCTTCATCGCCAGCAGATGCAGCTGCGTCTGGTCTGGAATACGAGCAGCTGCAGAACGAGTACGGCGGCGAAGGCCGTATGGACCATGCACCAGGCAGTCGTGGCACCAGCAAGAGCCTGAGCTCTGCGCCGCTATTGATTGGCGAGCGATCGTCCGTGCTGGATCGCATTCATCCTACCGACATGAAGCAGCTGTATTTCACCATTGACGTAGCCAGTGAGCAGTCCAAAGGCAACTGGAAGCAGCTAACGCTCCAACCCTTCTACGGCATCCACCATGCGCGCTATGTTTGCTATTGGTATCAAGGTACGCCAGAGGACTATGCACGAAGCGATATGGGCCGTGCTGATGCCGAGGCCGCAGCATTGAATGCACGCACGTTGGATTTCGTGGCCACTGGTGAACAGCAGAGCGAGGCCGGACACCAATATAAATACAGCGACGATTCATCAGCAGGTACATTCCGCGGCGAGACCTATCGCGATGCCCGTAACAACGGCTTCGTTCAATACGTTCTATCCAATCCCGAAGGATTGACTGACAATTTGGCCATCATGTTGCGCATGATTACATCAGACCGTGGGCGTAAGGGAATCGTTACTATTGACGGCCAGAAGATTGCCGATATTACCGTTGCAGGCCTGATTGAAGGGCAAGACAGCCGAGGCTTCTACAATGTTGAATTACCCATTCCGTCAGACCTGATGAAGAATGCGGATGGTACGCCGAAGGCTGAGATTACCTTCCGTCTGACAGCCTCCCCAGATACCATGAATCCTGGTATTTATGTCGTCCGACTGGTGAAGCCATAACACATCGCATTCAGTTCAAGTTACACAATTTGGAAAACTTTTTCTAAATATATCTGAAAAAAGTTTGCCAAAAGGGAAAAGTTTTGTAGCTTTGCACCGCTTTTCGGAAGCTCGAAAACAGCAATTCTTTAATCACTTTACCCTATATAATTGTGGAACAGCAGACTTATACTTATGACGAAGCCTTTGCGGCTTCATTGAACTATTTCGGCGGCGACGAACTGGCCGCCCGCGTGTGGGTCAACAAGTATGCCATGAAGGATTCTTTCGGCAACATCTATGAGAAGAGTCCTTCCGACATGCATTGGCGTATTGCCTACGAAGTGGCTCGCATCGAGAAGAAGTACAAGAATCCGATGTCAGCGCAGCAGGTGTTTGACCTGTTGGATCATTTCCGCTACATCATCCCCGCCGGCTCACCGATGACAGGTATCGGTAACCATTTCCAGGTGGCATCATTGTCCAACTGCTTCGTAGTTGGTTTGGATGGTGACAGCGACAGCTATGGTGCAGTTATTCGCATCGATGAGGAACAGGTGCAGCTGATGAAGCGTCGCGGTGGTGTTGGACATGATCTCTCCCACCTCCGTCCCGCTGGTTCTCCCGTCAAGAACTCCGCCCTCACCAGCACTGGCCTCGTGCCCTTCATGGAGCGCTATAGTAATAGTACGCGCGAGGTAGCCCAGGACGGTCGCCGTGGCGCATTGATGCTCAGCGTAAGCATCAAACATCCTGACGCCGAAGCATTTATCGACGCCAAGATGACAGAAGGCAAGGTAACGGGCGCCAACGTGAGCGTCAAGATTGACGATGCTTTCATGCAGGCCGCCGCCGATGGGAAGCCCTACACGCAACAGTTCCCCATTGACAGCGCCAAGCCCGTTGTCTCCAAGGAGATTGATGCCTCTGCGCTGTGGAAGAAGATTGTTCACAACGCATGGAAGAGTGCAGAGCCTGGCGTACTCTTCTGGGATACCATCCTGCGCGAGAGCGTCCCCGACTGCTATGCCGACCTTGGTTTCCGCACCGTCAGCACCAATCCCTGCGGCGAGATTCCACTTTGTCCTTATGACAGTTGCCGTTTGTTGGCCATCAACCTCTATGAATATGTTGAGAACCCCTTCACGGCCAACGCCAAATTCAACTTCGATAAGTTCCGTCAGCACGTCCGTATGGCTCAGCGCATCATGGACGACATCATCGACCTGGAGCTGGAGAAGATCGACCTCATCCTGCAGAAGATTGATTCCGACCCCCAGACCGAGGAAGTGAAATTCGCCGAGCGCAACCTCTGGAAGAAGATTCAGCACAAGAGTTCAATGGGTCGCCGCACAGGTGTCGGTATTACAGCCGAGGGCGATATGCTCGCAGCCTTGGGTTTGCGCTATGGTACTCAGGAAGCAACGGATTTCGCCGTAGAAGTACAGAAGACCGTCTGCCTCTGCGCTTACGCCTCCAGCGTGGAAATGGCCCGTGAGCGTGGTGCCTTTGAGATGTTCGATGCTAAGCGTGAAGCTAAGAATCCCTTTATCAAGCGCATCAAGCAAGCCGATCCGCAGCTCTATGAGGATATGTGCAAGTACGGCCGTCGCAACGTGGCCTGCCTCACCATCGCCCCCACAGGTACCACTTCGTTGATGACACAGACTACCAGCGGTATCGAGCCCGTCTTCCTGCCTGTCTATAAGCGCCGCCGCAAGGTGAACCCCAACGACCCCGAAGTACATGTGGACTTCACGGACGAGACGGGTGATGCCTTCGAGGAATATATCGTCTATCACCACAAGTTCCTCACATGGATGAAGGTGTGTGGCCTCGACACAGAGCGCCGCTATACACAGGAGGAGATTGACGAACTCGTGGAGCAGTCGCCCTACTTCAAGGCTACCGCCAACGATGTTGACTGGCTCATGAAAGTCCGCATGCAGGGCGCCATCCAGAAGTGGGTTGACCATAGCATCAGCGTTACAGTGAACCTGCCCAATAATGTTGATGAGCAACTTGTCAACGATCTCTACATGGAGGCTTGGCGCAGCGGTTGCAAGGGCTGCACCATCTATCGCGACGGTTCACGTAGTGGCGTGATGATTAGCGTCAGCAAGAAGAAGGAGAAGACCGATGGCGAGCAGGAAGCGCCTGAGTTGGAGACTGGACACGAACATCCCATTCAGGAGTGCCGTCCACCCGAGGTGGTCGAGAAGCGCCCCGATGTACTGGATTGCGATGTCGTTCGTTTCCAGAACAACAAGGAGAAATGGGTGGCATTTGTGGGTCTTCTGAACGGCTACCCCTACGAGATCTTCACGGGTCTGCAGGACGACGAGGAAGGCATCCTGCTTCCCAAGAGTGTCACCAAGGGCCGCATCATCAAACAGCTCAACCCCGATGGCACCAAGCGCTACGACTTCCAGTTCGAGAACAAGCGTGGCTATAAGACCACCGTTGAAGGCCTCTCCGAGAAGTTCAATCCCGAGTACTGGAACTACGCCAAGCTCATCTCAGGTGTGCTTCGCTACCGCATGCCTCTTGACCACGTCATCCGTCTCGTGGACCAGTTGCAGCTCAACAGCGAGAGCATCAATACTTGGAAGAATGGTGTGGAGCGTGCGCTCAAGAAGTATATTCAGGACGGCACAGCTGCCAAGGGTCAGGTTTGTCCCAACTGCGGTCAGGAGACCCTTGTATATCAGGAAGGCTGTCTGATTTGTACCAACTGCGGAGCCAGCCGTTGCGGCTAATCGCAAAACAGTAACATCTACATTGAAAGTTCAAGCCTCTCAAGTCCTGCTGAAGGACATCCGGATATTTGCCTACCACGGCGTGCTGCCCCAAGAACACGCCGTGGGGGCTTATTTCATCATCAACCTCACGATTGATGTTGATTTCTCGCAGGCTATGGAAAGCGACGCCTTGACCGGCACCATCTCTTATGCCGACGCCTATGAGGTCATCAAGGCAGAGATGAGAGTGCCGTCTAAGCTCCTGGAGCACGTGGGCGGCCGTATCTGTCAAGCCCTCCTCGACCATTTCCCAGCGGCCACAGCCATCCATCTGGAACTTCTCAAGGAGAATCCGCCCATGGGTGCCGATTGCCCCGCCTGCGGTATCCGCCTCAGCGTCACAAGATGAGAATACAGAAAAAGCCCGTCATTTCGCAATGACGGGCTTTATTATTTGTTTTTATTATTTGTAAGTTGCTTTCTGCGTTATTGCGCAAAGGCTTACCCCAGTTTCTCCGTGAGTTTCTCCAGCATGTCACGCGTCATGGCACCAATGCCGAAGTTGGGGCGCCATCCCCACTCCTCGCGTGCAGCGCTGTCATCGAGGCTGTCCGGCCAGCTCTCCGCAATCGCCTGCTTCAAAGGATCAACCTGATACTCCATCTTGAAATCCGGCTTCCACTTGCGTATCTCTGCGTAGATCTTCTCAGGCGGGAAACTCATGGCCGTCACATTGAAGCCATTACGGTGAATCAGCTTGTCGGGATTGGCCTCCATCAGTTCAATGGCAGCGCGGAGTCCATCGGGCATGTACATCATATCCATACGTGTACCCTTGGCGATGGGGCAGATGAATTTCTCACCGCGCACGGCAGCGTAGAAGATGTCCACAGCGTAGTCTGTCGTACCGCCGCCCGGAGGTGTCACATAGCTGATCAGTCCCGGGAAGCGGACGCTACGTGTATCCACACCATATTTAAGATAATAGTAGTCAGAGAGTAATTCGGTTGTGACCTTCGAGACGCCATAGATGGTCTTCGGGCGCTGAACGGTATCCTGCGGTGTCAGTTCATGAGGCGTGGAGGGACCGAAGCTACCTATGCTGGAGGGCGTGAACACGGCGCACTTGTTCTCACGTGCCACCTCAAGCACATTCCATAGTCCGTCAATACCTATTTTCCATGCCAGGCGCGGCTTCTGCTCGGCCACGACACTCAAGAGCGCAGCCAGGTTATAAATCGCATCAATCTGGTATTTCTTCACCACTTCAGCGAGCTGCTCGCCACTCGTCACGTCAGCAATGGCCGAGGGGCCTCCAGCTGCCAGCTCACCCTTCGGTTCTGCACCAGGGATATAGCCGGCTACCACATGGTCACCACCGTAAGTTCTACGTAATTCAGTTGTCAATTCAGAGCCGATTTGGCCCGTTGAACCAATCACTAAGATGTTCTTCATTTCGGAAATTCTGGTTAGCTGTTTTTATGAATATTGGTTGTTATGTCAGTTTTGACGGGTACAAAGGTAGTGAAAAGATTAAAGAATCAATATGAAAGACATAAATTTTTACTCAAAAAGATAAATAATCCTATTTTTTCAGCCTATTTGCGCCTCCGCTACGATAAAAAGCATTAACTTTGCCCACAGAATCGCATTAAACTATCCACTATAAACTTTAAACTAATCTTATGTACGGTAAAATGCAAGAACACCTTCAGCAGACGCTGAAGGAAATCCGCGAGGCCGGCCTCTACAAGGAGGAACGCCTCATCGAGAGTCCGCAGGCCGCCGCTATTGAGGTGGCCGGCAAGGAAGTGCTTAACTTCTGCGCCAACAACTATCTGGGTCTGAGCAACCATCCCCGCCTCATCGAGGGCGCCAAGAAGATGATGGACCGCCGCGGCTACGGCATGTCCAGCGTCCGCTTCATCTGTGGCACACAGGATGTCCACAAGGAGTTGGAAGCCGCTATCAGTAAGTTCTTCAAGACAGAGGACACGATTCTCTACGCCGCTTGCTTCGATGCCAACGGAGGTGTCTTCGAACCCCTGTTGACAGAAGAGGATGCCATCATCTCCGATGCCCTTAACCACGCTTCCATCATCGATGGCGTGCGCCTCTGCAAAGCTAAGCGCTATCGCTATGCCAATGCTGACATGGAGGATTTGGAGCGCCAACTGCAAGCCGCTCAGGAACAGCGTTTCCGCATCATCGTCACCGATGGCGTCTTCTCAATGGACGGCAATGTCGCTCCTATGGACAAGATCTGCGACTTGGCCGAGAAATACGATGCTTTGGTGATGGTTGACGAGAGCCACTCGGCAGGTGTTGTCGGCGCTACGGGCCGTGGTGTCAGCGAGTTCTTCAATACTTATGGCCGTGTAGATATCTACACCGGCACCCTCGGCAAAGCCTTTGGCGGCGCGATGGGCGGTTTCACTACCGGTCGCAAGGAGATTATCGACCTGCTGCGCCAGCGCTCACGCCCCTACCTGTTCTCCAACAGCCTTGCTCCTGGCATCGTCGGTGCTGCCCTCGAGGTATTCCAGATGCTGGACGAGAGCAACGAGTTGCATGACCGCCTCGTGGAGAATGTCACATACTTCCGCGACAAGATGATGGCCAGCGGCTTCGATATCAAGCCCACCCAGAGCGCTATCTGCGCTGTGATGCTCTATGATGCTCCCCTGAGCCAGCGCTTCGCAGCCCGTCTGCAGGACGAGGGCATCTACGTGACCGGATTCTACTATCCCGTTGTACCGAAGGGTCAGGCCCGCATCCGCGTCCAGATCAGCGCAGGCCACAACCGTGCACACCTCGACAAGTGCATCAACGCCTTCATCAAGGTCGGCAAGGAGCTGGGCGTCTTGAAGTAATCGCGTATTCATCAGTAGGGACTTACTTGATGTATGCCCGCCATCAATGGTTTTTACCAAGCGGCTATCGGACATCCATGAGGTAAGTCCCTATTGTATGCAACAATTATCAACAAAAATTTCATTTTGTAAATTTATTAAGCCTTTTTGTTTGACATTTGAAAGAAAAGACTTACCTTTGCCGCGCAAAATGACAAACAGAAGCGTAAACCATGAGTAAGCTCATCAAGCCAGAAGGCTATACGCCAGCCCTCGATTTACAACAAACGGAGCTGGCTATCAAGAAGATAAAAGACTGCTTCCTGCGCGACTTGTCGTCCGAGTTGCGTCTTCGTCGCGTGACGGCGCCATTGTTCGTGCTCAAGGGTCTTGGCCTCAATGACGACCTCAACGGCGTGGAGCGCCCTGTTACGTTCCCCATCAAATGCATGGGCGACGCAACGGCCGAGATTGTACACTCGCTGGCCAAGTGGAAGCGCAACACCCTGGCAGAATACCACGTTCCCAACGGCTACGGCATTGTCACCGACATGAATGCCGTGCGTGCTGACGAGGAACTGGACAATATCCATAGTATCTATGTGGACCAATGGGACTGGGAGCGCACGATGGTGCGCGAGGATCGCAACCTGTCCTTCCTGCGCAAGACCGTAGATCGTATCTGGGGTGCTATTCTCCGCACAGAGTACTATCTGGGTGAGATGTATCCCCAGTTGCATCCCTTCCTCCCCGAGGAGGTGTTCTTCATCCATAGCGAGGAACTGCGCCGCCTCTACCCCACCCTCACGCCGAAGGAGCGCGAGCACGCCATCTGTAAGGAACATGGCGCCGTGTTCATCATCGGTATCGGTGGTAAACTGGGCGACGGCGAGGTCCACGACAACCGTGCTCCGGACTACGATGACTGGTCCACACCCAACGAGGACGGCTTCGAAGGCCTCAACGGCGACCTCCTCGTGTGGTATCCGCTGCTGAACCGTAGCATCGAGCTCTCCTCGATGGGTATCCGTGTAGATGTTGAAGCCCTGAACCGCCAGTTGGCGCTACAGGGCAAGGAGGAGCGCAAGCAGCTCTTCTTCCACCAGCGTCTGCTGAGTGGCGAACTGCCCCTCAGTATCGGTGGCGGTCTCGGCCAGAGCCGTCTGTGCATGATTCTGCTGCACAAAGCTCATATCGGCGAGACCCAGGCCAGCATCTGGCCCGACGCGATGCGTGCCGAATGTCGCGCTGCCGGCATCGCCCTCATCTGACCTTAGCTTTCAAGTTTTTCTCTTTTCTATAGTACTTCCTTGAGTTGTCTGAGCTTCGTCACCTCGTATGTCACGGGTTCTGGAGCCGGAAACTCAGGGAAGCGATTGTAATAGGCCGTATCCAATCCAGCCTGCTTGGCACCCAGAATGTCTGTCGTGAAGTTGTCGCCAATCATCAGCGTCGTCTCGGGTCGTGCACCAGAGACGCGGAAGGCGTAGTCAAAGTATTCGGGTGACGGCTTGTTGTGCCCGGCGTCCTCGCTGAGGATGACCGTGTTGAAGCAGCCGTCCAGACCGCAAGCCCGCAGCTTCTTGTACTGCACCTCATGGAAGCCGTTGCTACACATGTGCAGCTTGTAGCCGCGTTCCATCAGGTAGTCCACCAGTTCTTTGGCCCCTTCCACCAGTCCGGGTTTGTTGCTGCAGAAATCCAGGAAGCGGTCGCCCGCCTCGCGGCAGTATGCCTCCGTAGGCTCCAGCCCCTGCCCGTAGCTCAGCGGCTTGCGAAAGCGCTCCACGATCAGGTAGTCACGCGTGATCTCCCCCTTGGCATAGCGCCCCCACAGGTCGATATTCGTCTTCCAGTACTCCGTGTAGAACACGTCCGAATCAGGGAAATAGCACTCCAGCCGCAGCAGTTCAAACAGCTCGCGCAGCGCGATGCAGGCGTTGCCATAAGTATCATAGAGGGTGTCATCAAAGTCGATGAACAGGTCCGTATATTTCTTCTCTTTCATACGCTTTCTTTTACCTTTTAATTATGCTTGCGTGCGCAGGGCGCGCATCGCGTTGAGGACAGCCAGCACCGTCACGCCTACATCGGCAAAGACAGCCATCCACATCGTTGCCAGTCCCACGCTGGCCAGTAGCAGTACCGCCACCTTCACACCAATCGCGAAGGCTACGTTCTGGCGTGCTATCGCAATCGTGCGTCGTGCGATGCTGATGGCGGTAGCAATCTTCGAGGGTTGATCATCCATCAGCACCACGTCTGCCGCCTCGATGGCTGCGTCAGATCCCAGACCGCCCATTGCGATACCCACGTCTGCACGTGCCAGCACAGGAGCGTCGTTCACGCCGTCGCCCACAAAGGCCAGCCGTCCGTCCGCCGTTTTTGCTGCCAGGAGTCGCTCTACGTGTGCCACCTTGTCCGCCGGCAACAGCTCCGCGTGCCACTCTTCCAGCGCCAGTTGCTCTGCCACATGCTCGGCCACCTCCTTGCGGTCGCCCGTGAGCATCACCGTGTGCTTCACGCCCAGTCGCCGCAGGCGAGCGATAGCCTCGGCGCTGTCCTCTTTCAGTTTGTCGTTGATGACGATATGGCCCGCGTATTCGCCATTGATGGCCACATGGATGATAGTCCCCACGTGGTGGCAGTTGCGCCATTGTACGCCCAGGCTCTCCATCATCTTCGTGTTACCCACGCAAACAACGTCATCGCCTACACGCGCCTTCACGCCGTGTCCTGCAATCTCCTCCACATCGCTGAGTGTGCAGCCGTCCGTAGCCTCGTTGGGATACGCGTCGCGCAGGGCTGCGCCGATGGGGTGCGTTGAGAAATGCTCCACGTGTGCAGCCAGATGCAGCAGATGGTGCGCATCGTAGCGGTCAGGGTGTACAGCCTCCACGGCGAACTGTCCGTGCGTGAGCGTTCCCGTCTTGTCGAACACCACCGTCTGCACCTTCGCCAGCACGTCCATGAAGTTGCTGCCTTTCACCAGAATACCGCTACGCGAGGCACCGCCTATGCCGCCAAAGAAGGTCAGAGGCACGCTGATGACCAGCGCGCAGGGGCAGGACACCACCAGGAATATCAGCGCCCTATGCAGCCATGTGGGCAACGTCGCCAGGAAGTCGCCGCTCACGAGGGGTGGTACCAGCGCCAGTGCCAGCGCAGCGAACACCACTATCGGCGTATAGACACGTGCAAAGCGCGTGATGAACGCCTCGCTCTGCGACTTATGCTCGCCCGCATTCTCCACCAGCGCGATGATCTTCGAGACCGTGCTCTCGCCAAAGCTCTTGGTGGTGCGTACACGTACAACGCCGCTCAGGTTGATGCATCCTGAGATGACGCTGTCGCCCTGCGCCGCCTCGCGCGGCAGGCTCTCACCTGTCAGCGCCTGTGTGTTCAGGCTCGTTGCGCCCTCCTCAATCACGCCGTCCAGAGGCACCTTGTCGCCAGGGCGCACGATGATGATCTCGCCCACCTGCACCTCGTCGGGACTGACCGTCAGCACCTCGCCCGCACGTTCTACATTCGCCGTATCCGGACGGATATCCATCAGGTGAGCGATGCTGTCGCGGCTCTTGCCCTCGGCATAGCCTTCAAAGAGCTCACCCACCTGGAAGAACAGCATGACGAATACCGCCTCCGGGAACTCCGTCTCGGCCCCAGGCATGAAGCCGATGAGCAGCGCGCCCAGCGTAGCCACCGCCATCAGGAAATGCTCGTTGAAGGCGTCGCCGTGTGCAATGCCCTCTGCCGCCTCCTTCAGCGTCTCGTGGCCCACCAGCAGGTAAGGGATCAAGTAGATGAGCAGCAACTGCCACGTCGGCAGCGTCCACGTATGTTCGATGATGACAGCCGCCACCAGCAGGATAGCCGTAGCAGCAATCAGCATAATCTGACCCTTCAGGCCCCCGTGCTCATGATGATGATGTTCATGATGATGCTCGTGGCCGTGATGATGCTCGTGACCATGATGATGCTCATGACCATGATGATGCTCATGGTGATGTTCGCAGCAATGAACCTCATGCTCGTGTTCATGCTCGTGATGATGATGATGATTGTGTGCCATAATATAATCTTGTTTGTTCTCGTTTTCGGCTGCAAAGGTATGACATTTTTTCTGCAACCCAGTTGCAAAGTGAAAAAAGGAAGGTTTGACGGCGCAAAGGTACGGCGATTTCTCGTACCGTGCAATAGGTTTTTGCGTAAGTGGGGGATTTAGGTTCACGCTCATCCTGGGAATCTCTCCTTTTGGGGAACCTCCCCTTTTGGGGGAACCTCTTCTTTTTGGGAAGCGTAGCTTTCTTTTTCTTCTAAAGGAGAATAGCATCCTCCACCCTTTCTTTTTCTTTGCTTCTTTCTTGTTCTTTCGTTTTTGGATCATTCTTGAAGTATCAAGCGTCGCAAAGCGCCGAGCGCGTCATTCGTCATTCATCATTCGTCATTCATCATTCGTCGTCCCTTAAGTAATCGCACCAAGAGATGTGCACATTTTATACCCAAAAACCTATACATTTCTTCCAAGAAATGTGCACATTTCTTACCCTAAAACCTATACCTTTTTTATCCCCCTTGATTTAGTGAGCTGAATTTACTGATTATGTGCCCACTTGTGTCAATTTCTTTCTGAAACTGTGCACATTCTCCTCAGATGTTTCCTAAACTGCTGCACAGTCGACTCGCGGTTGAAAAAGTATTACGTTCCGATTAAGTTACTTCGACTGCTAAAATCCAGTGAATCGATTCAAACGATCAATTGAATTGGAAGGTAGCTCAGGAATACTTCACGCAGAAGATGGGCTCGAAGGAACTGGCTGTTTGCTGTTGATGAAACCACCATCAACTACCACCTGAGGCAGATAGATGAGAGTGGTGAAGTCCATTTGTCCGACGCTATTCGAAAAATTCCAATTCTCTCGGACAAATGGAATGAGCAGGGCGTTCGGCCGTCGTTGGTATATCGTAGCGTAGGCGTAGACAAAGTTGCGAGTAAGCGAGCGGAGAGCCAAACTCGTTTGGGCTATTCCGAGCGTGAAAAAGTTAGAACGCAGTTCAAAGGCGTAGCGTAAGGCGTAGCTTAGGCCGAGGATAGAGGTGGCCGAGAACAAGCCGAGACCTTCGAGAGAGGTTCGAGAGACCTTCTTGGACTAGCCAAGCGACCAAGGTCGAGCGCGAGAAGCCAAGCCGAGTCTTTCGTTAGGGTAAGAAGAGGGTAAGAAGACTCCAAGAAGATCCCATGAAGGAGGATAAAGGGTGAAAAGTTCGACTTTCTACCTTATAATAGGGGAAAAAGCGAAATGTTACGGCTGAAAGTTAGAAAAAGTGTATCAAATTTACAAATACCGAACTTTCGTGTGTATTAAGTGTATGTGTGAAAGCGTAGCCATAGTTCAGACGGACGATTGCGTCGGAGATGGCAGGCTATATCCATACTCTACTCATACTGTTTGAGTATGCCTAGAGTATGCCTAGAGTATGCTTAGAGTATGCTTAGAGTATGGCTAGAAGCAGGCTAGAGTATGGCTACAGTATGGGTAAAGCCTCATTTTCTTGAAGAGGATGGACCGTTGGAGAACGGTGTTTTCATGAACATATGTTCGTGGGACTTTCCAGATATGTTCATAAGGGGTGGAAACCTATGTTCGTGAGGCAATGAACATAGGTTGGGCAGAAAAAGGGATTGTTCGGAGCCGAAAAGATGAGAAAAACGATAATTTAGTGAGAGAATGTGTTAATTGTCGTGATATTCTGCATTGGTTTCAAGAGAAATTTGTATCTTTGTAACCAATAACAATGAAAACATCCATTATGGACAAAGACATCAATCGC